>NZ_LLZG01000300.1 GCF_001509475.1 Streptomyces regalis | reverse complement strand
CCGCCGCACTGCGGCCGGATGGCTTGGCTTTCGCCACCCGGCCAACACTCAACCTACCAACGCCCACTGACAGCCGCTGACGAATACCGAAACTCCCGGTAGCAGCTTTCAACCCCTCGGCCGTCCCGGTCTCACCTGCCAGGATGACCGGATGCCCACTTCGTACGACATCCCCGAAGTCCTGGACCGTCGCGAGGGCCCGTACGGCGAGATCGTGCTGCGGCGGCACGGCGAACTGCTCCAGATCATCGCGAACGGCTGCTTCCTGATGGACACCTCCGACGGGCGCTCGGAGCGGCTGCTCGTCGACACGGCGCTCGGTGCGCTGGCCGGGCGGCCGGACCCGGAGGTGCTGATCGGCGGGCTCGGCGTGGGGTTCTCGCTCGCACACGCCGCCGCCGATCCGCGCCCGAAACGGATCACCGTGGTCGAGCGCGAGCCCGCGATTATCGGCTGGCATCTCGACGGGCCGTTGTCCGACTTCTCCGCCTGTGCCCTCGCCGACCCACGCACCGAGATTCTGCAAACGGATCTCGTCGCGCACGTACATGAGACTTACGACACGTATGACGCACTGTGTCTCGACATCGACAACGGACCCGGCTGGACCGTCACCGACGGCAACGACAGCCTGTACTCACCGGCCGGACTGGCGGCCTGCGCAAGGGCGTTGAGGCCGGGCGGGGTGCTGGCCGTATGGTCCGCCCAGCCCTCTCCGGAATTCGAAGAAACCTTGTGTAATGCCGGATTCCAACAGGTGCGTACCGAAGAGATCCCCGTTGCCCGGGGCGTTCCGGACGTCGTGCACCTTGCCGTCCGACCTGGATAGCCGTGGCACGGTGACTCCCCGTACTCTGCTTCTCTGACGCGGATCATTCAAGCGTCAATCGCAAGCATGCGCAGGCATAGCCAGATAGCGGGATCACCCCACGGATTCCGGAAAGCAACTTTGGGGCGGGCGATGGAGCAGACACACACCTCCCACAACGGCACGACGGCGACCCCGGGCGCACAGCGCCGGGTCCTCGTGGTCGAGGACGATCCGACCATCGTGGACGCCATCGCGGCCCGCCTGCGTGCCGAGGGATTCCTCGTGCAGACCGCGGGCGACGGTCCGGCGGCCGTCGACACGGCCGAGGCGTGGCAGCCCGACCTGCTGATCCTCGACATCATGCTGCCGGGCTTCGACGGCCTGGAGGTATGCCGCCGGGTGCAGGCCCAGCGGCCGGTGCCGGTACTGATGCTGACCGCGCGCGACGACGAGACCGACATGCTGGTCGGGCTCGGTGTCGGCGCCGACGACTACATGACCAAGCCGTTCTCGATGCGGGAGCTGGCGGCACGCGTGCACGTGCTGCTGCGCCGCGTCGAGCGGGCCGCCCTGGCCGCCACGACCCCGCGGTCCGGCATCCTGCGCCTCGGCGAGCTGGAGATCGACCACGCGCAGCGGCGGGTTCGGGTGCGCAGTGAGGATGTTCACCTCACGCCGACCGAGTTCGACCTCCTGGTGTGCCTGGCGAACACCCCGCGCGCGGTGCTCTCGCGTGAGCAGCTGCTCGCCGAGGTGTGGGACTGGGCCGACGCCTCCGGCACCCGCACGGTCGACAGCCACATCAAGGCGCTGCGCCGGAAGATCGGCGCCGAGCGGATCCGTACGGTGCACGGCGTGGGCTACGCCCTGGAGACCCCGACGCCATGAGCGACGGGCCGGCCGCGCGGAGAGGCCCCGGGGAACCCTGGGGCGGCGTACGTCCGTTCTCGATCAAGACCAAGCTGGGCGCGCTGGTCATCATCGCGGTGCTGATCACCACAGGACTGTCGATGATCGCCGTACGCACCCAGACGGAGCTGCGCTTCATCACGGTCTTCTCGATGATCGCCACCCTGCTCATTACGCAGTTCGTGGCCCATTCGCTCACCGCGCCGCTGGACGAGATGAACGCGGTGGCCCGGTCCATCTCGCACGGCGACTACACGCGCCGGGTGCGGGAGAACCGCCGGGACGAGCTGGGCGACCTGGCCGGGACGATCAACCTCATGGCCGACGAGCTGGAGGCCCAGGACCAGCAGCGCAAGGAGCTGGTGGCGAACGTCTCGCACGAGCTGCGCACCCCGATCGCGGGCCTGCGGGCCGTCCTGGAGAACGTGGTCGACGGCATCGCCGAGGCCGACCCCGAGACGATGCGCACGGCGCTGAAGCAGACCGAGCGGCTGGGCCGGCTCGTGGAGACGCTGCTGGACCTGTCCCGCCTGGACAACGGCGTCGTACCGCTGCGCCTGCGGCGCTTCGAGGTCTGGCCGTACCTGTCCGGCGTGCTCAAGGAGGCCAACATGGTCGCCTCCGCGCGCGGGGGCATGGCGTCGGGCTCCGGCAGCCACACCCGCACCGACGTCCATCTGCACCTCGACGTCTCCCCGCCGGAGCTGACCGCGCACGCCGACCCCGAGCGCATCCACCAGGTCGTCGCCAACCTCATCGACAACGCGATCAAGCACAGCCCGCCGCACGGCCGCGTGACGGTCAAGGCGCGGCGCGGGGCGTTCCCGGAGTCGCTGGAGCTGGAGGTCCTGGACGAGGGTCCGGGCATTCCGAGGTCGGACTGGCACCGGGTCTTCGAGCGGTTCAACCGGGGCGCCGTGATCCGGCCGCACGGGCCGGGCAGTGACGGCGGTACGGGGCTGGGGCTGGCGATCGCACGCTGGGCCGTCGATCTGCACGGCGGCCGGATCGGGGTGGCCGAATCCGAGCGGGGTTGCCGGATTCTTGTCACGCTGCCGGGGCAGCCATCTGTACCAAGTTGACGTAAAGTTCGAAGCGGAGCACCAAGATCGACGTCTGTCCTGGCTGACGGACACGTGTGATCAGGTAGAGCCCCGCGCCATGGGCGTGCCGGGCCGCGGTCGCGCCTTCCCGGATGAAGCGGAACCTCGCTTGTTTCCCGCCATTTCCAGGCACGAAACACGCTTTCCGATGTGACTTACGCGACGATGACCTTGCTCAGCCTGACCTTCCCGGCCATAGGGGCGTAGCCTTTATTCCCGCTGTCCATCACCTTGTGAAGCGGAAGAGGGCGGTTGCCGCCGTGTCGCCACAGTCCCCCAGTAACTCGAGCATCTCGACCGACACCGACCAAGCGGGGAAGAACCCCGCGGCCGCGTTCGGTCCGAACGAGTGGCTCGTCGACGAGATCTATCAGCAGTACCTCCAGGACCCCAATTCGGTGGACCGAGCCTGGTGGGACTTCTTCGCCGACTACAAGCCGGGAGCGCCCGCCGCCTCGGCTCCGGCGGGTACTGCGGCCGCGGGGGCCGCAGGGACCACCACGGCTCCAGCGGCTCCCGCCGCTGCCCCGGCTGCTCCGGCCGCGCCTGCAGCTCCGCCGGCCCCCGCGCCGGCTCCCGCGGCCCCGAAGCCCGCGGCTGCCGCGCCTGCCGCCCCGGCTCCGGCCCCGGCTGCGGCGAAGCCCGCCGCGCCCGCGCCGGCCGCGAAGCCCGCTCAGCCGAAGAAGGCCGAGCCCGCTGCTGCCGCCGCCGAGGGTCCCGAGTTCGTGACGCTGCGCGGCCCGTCCGCTGCGGTCGCGAAGAACATGAACGCCTCCCTGGAGGTGCCCACGGCCACGTCCGTGCGCGCGGTCCCGGTGAAGCTGCTCTTCGACAACCGCATCGTCATCAACAACCACCTGAAGCGCGCCCGGGGCGGGAAGATCTCCTTCACCCACCTCATCGGCTACGCGATGGTGCAGGCCATCAAGGCCATGCCGTCGATGAACTACTCCTTCGCGGAGAAGGACGGCAAGCCGACCCTGGTCAAGCCGGAGCACATCAACTTCGGCCTCGCCATCGACCTGGTCAAGCCCAACGGCGACCGCCAGCTGGTCGTCGCGGGCATCAAGAAGGCCGAGACCCTCAACTTCTTCGAGTTCTGGCAGGCCTACGAGGACATCGTCCGCCGCGCCCGCGACGGCAAGCTGGGCATGGACGACTTCACCGGCGTGACGGTCTCCCTGACCAACCCCGGCGGCCTCGGCACCGTCCACTCGGTGCCGCGCCTGATGCCCGGCCAGTCGGTGATCATGGGCGTCGGCTCCATGGACTACCCGGCGGAGTTCCAGGGCACCTCCCAGGACACCCTGAACAAGCTCGGCATCTCGAAGGTCATGACGCTCACGTCGACCTACGACCACCGGGTCATCCAGGGCGCCGCCTCCGGCGAGTTCCTGCGGATCGTCGCGAACCTCCTCCTCGGCGAGAGCAACTTCTACGACGAGATCTTCGAGGCCCTGCGCATCCCCTACGAGCCGGTCCGCTGGCTCAAGGACATCGACGCCTCGCACGACGACGACGTCACCAAGGCCGCGCGCGTCTTCGAGCTGATCCACTCCTACCGGGTCCGCGGCCACGTCATGGCCGACACCGACCCGCTGGAGTACCGCCAGCGCAAGCACCCCGACCTGGACATCACCGAGCACGGCCTCACCCTGTGGGACCTGGAGCGCGAGTTCGCCGTCGGCGGCTTCTCCGGCAAGTCCCTGATGAAGCTGCGCGACATCCTCGGCGTGCTGCGCGACTCGTACTGCCGCACCACCGGCATCGAGTTCATGCACATCCAGGACCCCAAGCAGCGCAAGTGGATCCAGGACCGCATCGAGCGCCCGCACACCAAGCCGGAGCGCGAGGAGCAGCTGCGCATCCTGCGCCGGCTGAACGCGGCGGAGGCCTTCGAGACCTTCCTGCAGACGAAGTACGTCGGCCAGAAGCGCTTCTCCCTGGAGGGCGGCGAGTCCGTCATCCCGCTGCTCGACGCGGTGCTGGACTCGGCCGCCGAGTCCCGCCTGGACGAGGTCGTCATCGGCATGGCCCACCGCGGCCGCCTGAACGTGCTCGCCAACATCGTCGGCAAGTCGTACGCCCAGATCTTCCGCGAGTTCGAGGGCAACCTCGACCCGAAGTCGATGCACGGCTCCGGCGACGTGAAGTACCACCTGGGCGCCCAGGGCATCTTCACGGGCCTGGACGGCGAGCAGATCACGGTCTCGCTGGCCGCCAACCCGTCCCACCTGGAGACGGTCGACCCGGTCATCGAGGGCATCGCACGCGCCAAGCAGGACATCATCAACAAGGGCGGCACGGACTTCACGGTCCTGCCGGTCGCCCTGCACGGTGACGCGGCCTTCGCGGGCCAGGGCGTGGTGGCCGAGACCCTGAACATGTCGCAGCTGCGCGGTTACCGCACGGGCGGCACGGTCCACATCGTCATCAACAACCAGGTCGGCTTCACGGCCGCCCCGGAGTCCTCCCGCTCGTCGATGTACGCGACGGACGTGGCGAGGATGATCGAGGCCCCGATCTTCCACGTGAACGGCGACGACCCGGAGGCCGTGGTCCGCGTGGCCCGTCTGGCCTTCGAGTTCCGCCAGGCGTTCAACAAGGACGTGGTGATCGACCTCATCTGCTACCGCCGCCGTGGTCACAACGAGTCGGACAACCCGGCCTTCACCCAGCCGCTGATGTACGACCTGATCGACAAGAAGCGCTCGGTGCGCAAGCTCTACACCGAGTCCCTGATCGGTCGCGGCGACATCACCCTGGAAGAGGCCGAGCAGGCGCTGCAGGACTACCAGGGCCAGCTGGAGAAGGTCTTCACGGAGGTCCGCGAGGCCGTCTCGGCCCAGCCGGCTGCGGGACCGGTGTCGGACCCGCAGGCGGAGTTCCCGGTCGCCGTGCACACCGCGATCTCCTCGGAGGTCGTGAAGCGGATCGCCGAGTCCCAGGTCAACATCCCCGACACCTTCCACGTCCACCCGCGTCTGCTGCCGCAGCTGCAGCGCCGGGCGACGATGGTCGAGGACGGCACGATCGACTGGGGCATGGGCGAGACGCTCGCGGTCGGCTCCCTCCTCCTGGAGGGCACCCCGGTCCGCCTGTCCGGCCAGGACTCCCAGCGCGGCACCTTCGGCCAGCGTCACGCGGTCCTCATCAACCGCGAGACGGGCGAGGAGTACACCCCGCTCCAGTACCTCGCCGAGGACCAGGCGCGCTACAACGTCTACAACTCCCTCCTGTCCGAGTACGCGGTCATGGGCTTCGAGTACGGCTACTCGCTGGCCCGCCCCGACGCGCTCGTGATGTGGGAGGCGCAGTTCGGCGACTTCGTCAACGGCGCGCAGACGGTGGTCGACGAGTACATCTCGGCGGCGGAGCAGAAGTGGGGCCAGCTGTCCGGCGTCACGCTGCTCCTCCCGCACGGCTACGAGGGCCAGGGCCCGGACCACTCCTCGGCCCGTGTCGAGCGGTTCCTGCAGCTGTGCGCGCAGAACAACATGACGGTCGCCATGCCGACCCTCCCGTCGAACTACTTCCACCTCCTGCGGTGGCAGGTGCACAACCCGCACCACAAGCCGCTGGTGGTCTTCACCCCGAAGTCGATGCTGCGCCTCAAGGCCGCCGCGTCGAAGACGGAGGAGTTCACGTCGGGTCAGTTCCGCCCCGTCATCGGCGACGCCACGGTCGACCCGGCCGCGGTCCGCAAGGTGGTGTTCGTGGCCGGCAAGCTGTACTACGACCTTGAGGCCGAGCGTCAGAAGCGCGGCGTCACGGACACGGCGATCATCCGCATCGAGCGCCTGTACCCGCTGCCGGGTGCCGAGATCCAGGCCGAGATCGCCAAGTACGCGAACGCCGAGAAGTACCTGTGGGCCCAGGAGGAGCCGGCGAACCAGGGTGCGTGGCCGTTCATCGCGCTCAACCTGATCGACCACCTCGACCTGGCGGTCGGCGCCGACATCCCGCACGGCGAGCGCCTGCGCCGCATCTCGCGTCCGCACGGCTCGTCCCCGGCTGTCGGTTCCGCCAAGCGGCACCAGGCCGAGCAGGAGCAGCTGGTCCGTGAGGTGTTCGAGGCCTGAGCCTCGGCACGGGTCTGACCGACAAGGCCCGGGTTCCCGTCCGTGTGACGGGGACCCGGGCCTTGTGGCATTCACGGCCGGCCGGTTGTGACCCACGGGGGTGTCCGCGCCGAGCAGGACATATCCTCAGGTCATGTACTTCACCGACCGAGGCATCGAAGAACTGGAGAAGCGGCGCGGCGAGGAGGAGATCACCTTCGAGTGGCTGGCCGAGCAGCTGCGCACCTTCGTCGATCTGAACCCGGACTTCGAGGTGCCGGTGGAGCGGCTGGCGACGTGGCTGGCCCGGCTGGACGACGAGGACGACGACGTCTAGGAGCCGCGGAGCCGTCCCGCCGGGCGCCGCTCAGATGGGCTGGGGCTCGAAGTCCCAGTAGGGGCGGTGCCGTTCGAGGATGTTGCGGGTGTGCGGGTGGTCGGCGCCGAGGAGTGAGGTGAGCCGGGCGACCGCGTCCTGGTGCAGGCTCTCGGCCTCCGCGTGTTCTCCCAGCTCGGCCAGGTCCAGCGCCAGCCCGGCGCGCAGGCTGATGGTGAGGATGTGCGCGTCGCCGAGGACGCGGGCGGAGCGGTCGGCGCTCTCCCGGCCCAGGGCGGCCGCGGCGTCGGCGTCGCCCACGGATGCGAGTGCGGCGACCTCGTTCTTGGCGCAGCCGATGGCCCAGGGGTGGTCCCGGCCGACCGCTCGCCGCATCTGCCGCGCGGTCTGCCGGGACAGCTCCAGCGCGGCCCGCTTCTCGCCCATGTCGCGCATGACGGTGGCGACGTTGTCCCGCGCTCCGATCGCGTACGGGTGGCGCTCGCCCAGCTGGGCGGCGTAGTGGGTGGCGGTGGCCTCGGCCAGGTCCCTGGCCTCCTCGGTGCGCTCCAGGTCGCGCAGCAGCATCGCGTAGTCGCAGGACACCATCAGTGTCTCGGGGTGCAGCGGGCCGCGGCGGCGGATCAGCTTCTCGCGGACCCCGCGCAGCATGGCGTGCGCGAACTGCAGGTCCCCGACCCGGCGGGCGCACAGGGCGAGGTTGTGCTCGGCGAGCAGGGTCTGGCTGTGGGTGCGGTCCAGGACCTGGCTGTGGACGCGGGAGTTGTGGCCCTGGATGGCCAGCGCCTCCCGGTAGCTGCCGAGCAGGCGCAGCATCCAGGCGGCGCGCAGCGCGGAGTTGAGGGTGAGGGCGTCGCGTCCGCCGAGTACTTCCACGCGGGCCTCGAAGACCTTGCGGTGCAGGGCGAGCGACTCGGTGTAGTGACCCTGGAGGCCGAGGGCGACGGCGAGGTTGCTGCGGATGGCGAGGGTGCGTGGCACCTGCTCGCCGCCGAGCTCCGCGGCGGCGCTCGCCGCGGCCTCCTCGAACAGGGCGCGGGCCTCCGGGTAGCGGCCGAGCGCCATGAGGGTGCCGCCGAGACCGTCCCTGGCTCGGATCACCTCGATGGGCCGTACGTCGTCGGCGCGTTCGAGGCGCCCGAGGATCTCGCGGCCGACGCTCTCCGCCTCCGGGTACTTCCCCAGCCGGCGCAGCATGTTGGCGAGCTGGTGGACGGCGACGAGCACCGAGCGGTCGGTGTCGCCGGAGGTGGCCCGCCAGTGCTGCACCGCTGTGCGGCTGAGCCACCAGCCGTCGTGGTACTCGCCCCGCATCCGCAGGTACTCGATGCAGTTGAGGACGAGCTCGCGCGCGTCGTCGTCGGCCGACTCCAGGGCACCGGAGGGTTCCAGGTGCGGGATGAGGGCGGCGTACCGGGCCCAGTTGCCGGCCGAGGAGGAGTCGCGCGGGTCGGCGGAGACGAGGACCTTGCGGGCGGCGGCCGAGTAGCGCTCGGCGTCGGCGGGCGACTGGATGGACCGTACGAAGCGGTGGAAGAGGCGGTGCATGCGCAGCGTGCCGACGGTCTGGGAGTCCATCCGCGGCCCGGGTTCGTACTCGATCCGCATGGAGGTGATCTCGGACAGCCGGCGCAGGGCGGTGTTCCAGGTGCTGGGCTCGGCGATCAGCTCGACCAGTTCGGCGGGCAGGTCGCCGTGCCGGGCGGTCTGCAGCAGCCGTACCGGCACCACGTCGTGCGAGAAGCAGACGAGCAGATTGAGCAGCTGCCAGGCGTTCTCCGAGCCTTCGCGCAGGGTGTTGACGAGCTTCGCCCAGGCGACCTCGAAGCTCTGCGGGTACTGGCCGGAGGCCATGACACCGAAGCGGTCCGGGCGGCCGTCGCGGATGTCCCGGATGTAGTCGTCGACCGGCACGGTCGGGTTGATGTCCAGCCAGGCGGCCGTCTGGTCGAGCAGCAGGGGCATGTCCTCCACGGCCTCGGCGAGGCGCGCGGCCTGGGTGTCGCTGAGGCGTGCCGTGCGGCGCTCGACGAAGGCGACGCTCTCGCGGCGTTCGAAGGCCGGTACGGCGATGGTCTCGGCGTGGGCGCCCCACTCGCTGCGGTGGGTGGTGACGAGGACATGGCCGCGTCCTTCGGGCACGAGGCCGTCCAGCCGCTCCGGGTCGCCGGCGCCGTCCAGGACGAGCAGCCAGGGCCGCGCGGTGCGGTCGAGTTCACGGCGTACGGCCGTGATGGTGGACCCGAGGTCGCCGGAGTCACGCAGGTCCAGGGCGGGCGCGAGGTCGGCGAACTGCTGGCGGGCGGTGACGCGCTGGGCGGCGTTGACCCACCAGACGATGTCGTACTCGCCTGCGAACCGGTGGACGTATTCCAGGGCGAGCTGGGTCTTGCCGAAGCCGCCGGGGCCGAGCAGCGCCACGGCGGCGCCGTCGTCTCCGGCGGCGGAGAAGGCGCCGTAGACCTTCTCCAGCAGTTCGGTGCGGCCGATGAAGCGGCGGTTGCGGCGCGGGACCTGCCAGACGTCCGGCGGGTCGTCGGGGAACCGGGGGCCGCGGCTGAGGTCGATCAGCGTGCCCGGAGCGGGTATGCCCGCGCATTCCAGGACCCGGCTGCGCGCCACCTCGGGCCGCAGGCCGCGTAGTTCGACGGGGGCCAGGGTGATGACGGCCTCGGGCATGGGCCGGGCGGTGATGCTCACGGCGGCGATCCGGTCCTCGTACGCCGGCATCACCTGCCGCAGGGCCTGGGCCCAGGCCTCGAACCGCTCGTTGCCCAGGCGTTCGTGCCAGTCGTCGATCACAAGCAGGACGCGGCCCGGCGCGCTCAGCAGGTCGGTGAACGCCTCGGCGGTCGGCGGGCGGCGCAGCGGGTTCCACCTGATCAGCGTGGTGCCTCGTCCCGCGCCCCGGATCTGGTGGTCGATCCACTTGGCCCAGGACTCGCTCTGCCCGGCGAAGACCACCGTGACATGTCCGAGTTCCGCCGCCATCTCGCCGTTCTCCCTCGACTGGACTTGGCTCGCCTGGACCTGGCTCGACTGAACCTGGTCACGACTGCGCACAGGTTATTCAATTGTGCGTCAAATCGGTTCCAGAGGTGCCAAGTTGAGCATGGTTCGGGTCACCGGTTTCTCCGGGACGTCCGCTGCAGCCGGTGCGCGATGTGCCGGACGAGTCGCTCCAGATCGGCGCAGTAGACGCTGGGGTGCAAAAACCCCGTCCCGGGAGCGTACCGGTGCACGTAGTTCCCGCCCCCGCAGACCTTCCCCACGGGACAGCCCAGACACTCGTCGGCCAGCGCCCGCTCCCCCAGCTGCCGTGCGGCGACGCCGGGATGGCGCAGGGCGTGGTCGAAGGAGTGCCGGAAGACATCGAGGCCGGTCTCCGAGGCGCCCTCGTACGCCGATCTGAGCGAGTCGACCTGCTCGATGCCGCCGTCCGTCTCGACCACGACGGCGGCCACCGGTGACAGCCCCACGGCCTCGGCCCTGCTGGGCGCGCCGAGCAGCAGCCCCGCGATCTCCTGGAACAGCCGTACGCGGGTGCTGAGCCGCCCCTCGTCCCACCAGGCGTCGAAGACGGCGGCGAGCCAGTCGCCGTAGGGGGTGGGATGCGGGCGGTGCCGCCCCGGGGTCCGGCGGGCCGTGCCCGGGGGCGGCCGGTCCCAGTTGGCGTGCGGGAGCAGGAAGTCCACTCCGGGCGGGCTCAGTTCGAGGAGCGAGCGGTAGACGTCCAGCGGATCGACGGCCAGGTCGATCGTGCAGAGGATTCCGGCGTACGTCTGCGGCCGCGCGGCGAGCCGCTGTGCCGCCGCGCGGGCGGCGGGCCAGGCGGGGCGTCCGGCACGGTCGACCCGACGGGCGTTGTGCGCGGCCCGACCGCCGTCGAGACTGAGGCCGACCCGGATGCCGGCGTCGGCGAGCCGGTCGAGGGCCTTGGCCGTCAGGCGGGTGCCGTTGGTCTGGACGGTGGCGGTGACCCGGCAGCCGGCGGGGGCGGCCTCCCGTACGGCTCGGGCGTAGGCGAGGACGGGGCCGGGGCCGGTGAGGAGGGGTTCGCCGCCGTGGAGTTCGATGCGGATGGCGTCGAGGCCGTGGGTGCGCACGTGCTCGGCGATGCGGTCCGCCGCATGACGCATCGTGCGCTCGGAGGTGCGGGCCGGGCGGTCGCGCCAGCCGTGGTCGGGGCCCTGGTAGAGGTAGCAGTAGGTGCAGTCGAGGTTGCACCGGCCGTGCACCTTCAGCACGAACTGCCGGAAGGGGACGGGCCGGTGGGCCGTGGTGTCGAGGAGGGCGTACGGCCAGGGCGGGTGAGGGTGGGCGTGGAAGTGAGAGTGCCTGGTCATGGCGCGTCTTCGTAGTGGGCGACGACGATGCTCTCCCCCTCACGGGTGCGGAGTTCGGCGAGGATCGCGGCCAATACCGGGTGGTCGGTGTGGTCGGGTGGGGTGATCTCCGGGAGGCGTATGTGGGTGTCGTCGGTGGGGAGGGTCACTCGTCGGCCGTTTCGGGGGACAGGCGGGCGATGTGCGAGCCAAGGAGGCGGACGCGGTCGCGGTCCTCCGTCAGGCGGAGGGCATGCCGGTAGTCGGTGAGGGCTTCGTAGCCTCTGCCCATCTGCTCTCGCGCCCGGCCCCGCCCTGTGAGCGCCGCGGCGACCAGCTCACTCTCACCCGCCTCCTCGGCGAACTCGACGGCCTGGCTGCAGAGATCGATCACCTTGTGCAGATGCGTGATCGCTTCCGTGCGCTCGTGCAGGAGCCGGGCCACGGCTGCGCGGCTGATCAGGCTGTGCGCGAGAAGCACCGGGTTCTCGGAACCGCGAACGGCCTCCGCGAACAGCCAGTCGGCCTCGTACAGGTCGGTCAGCACACTGGTCAGGAGGTAGCGCCGGTAGTAGGCACGGCCCAGCTTGCGACGCCGCCCCGGTAGCCCGGGATCGTCCGGCAGGGACTCGTCGACCGCTTGGCGCAGATGATCGACGCTCCTGGCGATGTCGTCGGCCTCTGCCCTCAGACCGAACCGGACGTAAAGGGCCAGGCCGAGGTCGGTCAGCACAACCGGCCGCCGGGGGTCGTCCTCATCGAGCAGCTGTACGGCCTGCGCCCAGGCGTCGACGGCGCGGTTCAGCTGGGTCAGGTCCCCGGACTGGTCGTGGCGGTCGCGATGGATCTTCCCGGCCCGCGCCAGACACTCGAAGGTGAGCTCCTGGTCGTCACCCGCGGCCTGGAGGGCCTGCTCCATCGCGTCCAACAGCGCCTCGCTCGTCCGGTCGCCGCGGCGTAGGAACTGCTCGATCTCGACAGCGTCCGCCACGTCCAGCCAGATCCGGCAGCGCTCATCGTCCGGCAGGACGTATGCGCCGACTGCGGCCTTGAGGTCCTCGGCGGCGCGCAACGCCCAGCCGGCCGCCTGCGAAGCGGCTTGCCCGTCCGGGCTGTGCCCGGCGTACTGCCGTGCAAGATCGAGCCACAACCGCCCCCGCACGACCAGGCCCTGCTCGGACCGGACCAGGTCGAGCCAGACGTCCGCCGCGTCGACGGCCCGCTCCAGGTGACGGACGTACCAGTTCTCGACCTTGTCCCTCTTCCGCGGCCCCAGCTCCCCCACAGCCCGCCGCACACCCGCCAGCGCCTCCGCGGCGGCCCTGCGCCGCTCCGGTTCCTCGGCCTGCGTGGCCTCGTCGGCCAGGACGGCGGAGAGGCTCTCGTCGGCCAGATACAGCAACACCCGCAGCGCACGCCCCGCGACCCGCTCCGGCTTCGCCCGAGCCCACTCCCGCAGGCTCTCCGCAATCCCGTCGAAGTCGACCCCGCCGACCCGCACCTCCTGCGCCTGCGCCCAGCACACCAACCCCCGCACGAGCTGCCCGCGCGCAGTGACGGCCTGCCCGTCGATCGCCTCCCACGCCTCCCGCAGGTCCTCCCCCACGCGCCGCACGCGCCAGCGGGACAGCAGCGCGGCGGCCAACTCCTCGCCCGCCAGGGCCCGTTCACTGTCGGACCGGGCGACCACGACCGACTGCCGCAGGCACCCCACCGCGGCATCGAGTTCCCGGGTGAGCCCCTCGCCGTTGAACCGCGCGAGCGCCTGACGTCCCAGACGGAGCAGCTCGGACGCGCTCTGCCCCGGCCCCACCGGCACCGCCGGCAGCCGCGCCCCCAGGTCCCGCAGCACCTCCGCGGACACCTCGGCGAACGCCCGCAGCCCGGCCGGCTCCCGCTCCCCCGAAGCAGCGGGCGCTTCCCCGTCGGGCGGCACCGCGCCCCGCAGGAACGCCCCCGCCAGTGCGGGGAAGTTGCGCGCACTGCGCCCGAACTTCCGTTCCACGTACTCGGAGCAGTGCTTGAACAGCAGCTCCACCTCGTCGACCGACAGACGGGACCGCAGCTCGGTGGCCACCCCCGGCAGGAAGTCGTAGCGGACGGCCCGCGGATCGTCCGCGTCCTCCCGCCGCCGCAGCAGACCGCTCAGCAACACCTCGGACAACACGTCCGGCCCGCTCCCGGCCAGCATGGCGTGCTGGACGAGCTGCATCACCGGCAGGTACAGCGGCACCGCGGACAGATACACCGCCAGTCGACGCGCCTCGGACGACGCCGGACGCCAGAACGCGCGGACGCGATCCGCACCGCTGCGTTCCTGCGTGGCCCGCACCGGCGCCGCGGACCCGGGATGGTCGGCCCGCACCCAGCCGGCCGCGGCGGACAGCGACTGTCCCGTGGCGCCGGACACCAGCCGCGCCCAGCCCTCCACCGACTCCCGGCGCAGCGCGAGCACCGGAACGGGCAGCGCGCCGGCTTCCACCGGCCCCTTGTCGGGCCGGAACAGCAGCGACCCGGCGGGCCCTTCACGCCGGTGCAACAACCCGCGCCGGGCGGGCAGATGGGTGCGCAGCCACATCCGCTGCGGCAGCGGCTGTACGACGGCCACGGGCGCCGTCGCGGCCCAGCGGTACAGCAGCCGCTGCACCCGGCCGCTGCGCCACATCGGCCCGGCGCAGTCGCTGAGGACCAGGGTGACGCGCCGCCCGGTCGGGTCGCTGAGCTGCTCCGGTGCGTAGAGCGCGGCGGTGGGCTGCGGGGTTGCGGCGCAGCCGGGCCGGCCGCCGGGCGTTTCGTGCAGGTAGCGCACCTGCACCTCGCAGAAGGCGCCGGCGCGGGCACAGACCTGGCGCAGTTCGTCCAGGGCCTGCTGCCATACGACCGTCGAGGTGGAGATGTCCATCAGGAGCAGCAGGCGTGCCTCGCGGCGGCGGTCCGTGCGCAGGACGGGCAGGACCAGCCCGGACTCCGCGGCGCGCTCAGCGGTGGCGCATTCGTCGAGGGTGCGCGGCACGGGCCGTACGGGCGCCCGGTAGCGCTGCAGGGGCCGTAAACCCCGTTGCAGGGCGAGCGGTTCGGGCAGGGCGGGCGCGGCGGGGACGCGGACCCGGGTCATCCGGGAGTCGGCGACGTCGCCTCCGGGGCCGGGCGCGAACAGTCCTGCTCTCTCCGGCTGTTGCGGCTCGCTGTCCTGGGCGGGCAGGCGGGGCCTGTGCGTGGCCCCCGGCGGGAGCGCGCCGGGGTCGGCGAGCGGGTCGGTGGCCGCGTCGACCGGGGCGGTCCCGGGCAGGTCGGGCTGGGGCGCGGAACGTGGCAGCCAGCGGGCGAGCCACAGCGCGTCCGCGAGCTCCTCGACTCCGGGCGCGATGCCCGCGTCCCGCATACGCGCGACCAGCGCCGTGAGCACGGGGCTCACGTCGCCTGCCGGGATGCCGGGAACGCGGGGGGTCATCGGCTACCGGGGCCCTCGGTCGAGGGGCTGCATCAGCAGCTCCGAGATCTCCTCGCGCCGCTGGGTCGCGTCCCGGGCGGCGTGCTGGGCGAGGAAGATGGCGTTGAGGAGTTGGTCGGTGGGACGCAGCGAGCCGTCCGCCTCGGCCTGGGTGAACTGGTCGACGAGGTCGCGGTTGTCGTCGTAGGAGCCCTGCCCGAAGTGGGCCTGGACGAGGGCGGCGAGGCGTTCGTCGCGTGGGGCCTTGAGATCGAGGGGGATGCAGCGGCGCAGCAGCGCGGCGGGGAACTCGCGTTCGCGGTTGCTGGTCATGACGACGAACGGGAACGCCCGGCAGCGGACCTGACCGCCCGTCACCGTCACCCGGCGTCCGTCGTCGGTGAGGACGTCGACGTCGGGGATGCGGTCGGCGATCCGCTCCAGTTCCGGAATGGCGAACCGGCCCTCCTCCAGGACGTTCAGCAGGTCGTTCGGCAGGTCGATGTCGCTCTTGTCCAGCTCGTCGATGAGCAGCACCCGCGGCCGGTCGGCGGCGAGCAGCGCGGTGCCGAGCGGGCCGAGTTTGATGTACCGGCCGATGTCCTGGGAGGCGGGCTCGCCGGGCAGCTGGGCGTCCTGGAGGCGGCCGATGGCGTCGTAGGTGTAGAGGCCGTCGCGCAGTTCGCTGCGGCTGACGACCGGCCACTCCAGGACGCGGCCGAGGTCGAGCTCGTAGGCGACGGAGTGGGCCAGCGTCGACTTGCCGACGCCGGGTTCGCCGGTGACGAGCAGCGGGCGCCTCAAGTACAGGGCGGCGTTGACGAGTTCCAGGGCGTCCGGGTCCTGGACGGGCAGCGGGACGGTGCGCGCGCCGAGCCTGCGGTGGGTGGAGGAGTCGAGCTCCGGGACTTCATAGTCGACGGGTGGCGCGTCGAACGCCCGCCAGGGGGGCGGGTCGGGCAACTCCTCGACCCTGGCCGGATCCGGACGTCCGATCCCCTGGTAGATGAACCACTCGCTCACGGTGCGCTCCTCGTCGACGGTCGGTGGTAGTCCACGGCCTGGCCGACGGGGGCATCGTGCGCCCGCAACGGGCCCCTGGAAATGTACCCAGAACAGGCCTGGTACACGGGTGATTTCGGCCAGCTGTCGGGCTGGTACGGCCCCGTGTTCACGGCGCGTCCACCGGATCGGTCTCCTCGTCCGGCAGGGGACGGCGCGGGTCGTCGTAGAGCAGCGCGAGGGGTTCGGCCCAGGCGCTGTCGGCCCGCTGTTCGCTGATGTCCTGCCGCACGTGCCGCAGCCGGTCGGGGAGTTCGGACAGCGAGCCGACCGCCCCGAGGAACTTCTCGATCCGCGCGTGGAGGGTCTCGCACTCCGGCAGGCAGGCCCGTTCGGGATGGGAGCCGATGGGCCACAGAGCCACGCCGTGGCCGCTGTCGAGGGCGTGCTTCATGGCGACCCGCCCGGTGCCCTGTCCGGCCGGCCGGCACATGACGGGGATGCGGTCCCACTCGGAGTTGCGGTAGCCGACGGTGTCCACGACGCCGGGCGGAGGCATGCGCCAGCCCTGGAAACGCCCCCCGGCCGTCATGCGCTGCCAGCGGTCGACCCAGAGATTGTCCGGATCTCCCCGGCGCTCGAGGGCGCGCAGCACCAGGCGGCGGCGTGCGCCCAGGTGGCCCGGGTCGTTCAGCGCGGCGATGTCCTCGAACCGCCAGCGGTGCACGGCGGTGTCGAAGTGCTCGGCGGGCAGGGCGACTTCGAGCGGCACGGGGTGGCCCTGACGGTCCTTGGACGCCAGCAGTCCGCCCAGCGGGACGCGCAGTGCCTGGACGAGCTCGTCGGGCCGGCATCCGTGCACCGAGCCGTCCGTCTCGTGCACCTCGGGCAGGCCGTCGCCGTCGTCGTACCAGACCTGCCAGAAGAACCGGACGGGCTGCGAGCCGATCACCGGGTCGAGCAGCAGGGCCACCACGGGGCCCTCGCCGGGGCCGGGGTAGGGGATCACGATGCGCTCCGGGCCGTCGTCCTCGGGGAGCGGCTCGAGCCCCTCGGGGAGGTGGACGTCGCGGACCAGGGCGTGCAGGTACCGGCGGGTGTCGCCGCGCAGCCGTTTGTCGATCCAGCCGGTGAGGGCGGGGCTGCCGGCGTCGCGCGCGCGGGCGTGGGCGCCGACGAGCCTCATGTAGCGCAGGAAGGTGAGCGGGTCGAGGGGGGTGGTGCCTTCGTAGAGCAGGCCGTGGCCGTCGCGCCAGGTCCGCAGCTCGGGCGTGGCGCCGGCCCACTGGGTGCCGCTGCGGGCCTCCTTGGCGATGAGACGGACGGTGGGCTCGTCCGGCGGGGGCGGCAGCGCGGCCAGCAGGGCCAGCGCCTTGCGGCGGTCGCGGGGCGTCCATGCCGGGCTCTGGTCGGTCGACGGCCCGTGCTGGAGGTCGATCCAGTTGTCCCCGCTCTGGGACATCGGCTCCTCGCCGTGCCAGCGGTCGTGGGCCGCCATGACCGTGCGGTACGTCTCCCCGAAGCGGCGCAGCGCGGCGATCGCCACCGCCTTGCCGCCGTCCTTCTCCTTGCGCCGCGACTTGATCAGCCCAACGACCGCTCCCGTCTCGGGGTCGAGCAGCGGACCGCCCGACATACCGCTCGGGAAGTCGATGTCGGGCTTGATGATCAGCCCGTACGTGTCCTCGTGGCCGTTGATCTCGGCGTCCGCGATGCGGAAGCGGGCCTCACGCGGTTCGGGGTAGTAGCCGCAGGCCTTGAGGGCGCCGGAGTGGCGGGCGGCGCGGTCGGTGAGCCACACGCATTCGTGGGAGTGCTCGTCGGGGTCGCCGGTCAGCCGCACCAGGGCCAGGTCCTCGGCCAGCGGGACCTTGGGGCAGCGGGGGTCGGTGATCAGCCAGCTCACCAGACGCGCCTCGGCGTCGACGCCCTCGCCGCGCACCCGGAACGCGGCCTGGCGGTCCGTCAGGAGGTGGGGACGCAGGACGTGGGCGGCGGTCAGTACCCAGCCGGGCGCGACGAAGAAGCCGCTGCCCCACAGGGGGCTGTCCTTTCCTTCGGCGGGGAGCAGATGGACGGTGGCGGCCCGGACGAGCTCGAAGAGGCGGTCGTTGCGCTCACTCATGCGCGGCCGCGCTCTCGTCGTCCTCCCCCGCGGCCTTGCCGTCGAACTGCCAGGTGAGGGTGACCTGCACAGACGCCTTGACCTCGCCACGGGCGAGCACGGCGACCGCCACGCCCTCCTTGGCGGTCAGCTCCACGCCGAAGGTGATGGCGGCCTCGTGCGGCTTGGCCTCTCGGGCGGCCTGCAGAACGGTGCCGCCGACGCCCTTGATCAGCTCCTGGAGCTGTTCGACCTTCGCCGCCGCGGCCTCGGTGAAACCTACGTCCTCCTGGTCGTCGTAGGCGTCGGCCGCGCCGATCCTGGCGGTGATCACCGTGCCGTCCGGCAGTTCGATGTCCTGGATGTGACTCATTCCGCTCCCCCCGCAGAGCTTGTGCCGTCAGGTCAACCGAACGTGGGCAGCGCCCACTTGAACTGCGACGAGGCTCATACCCAGGTTGGTTGCAGGAGTATTCGCCGTCTTGGCAGCTGTTCCGTACGGGCCCTTGGGATGGGCCATGGGAGGGCCTTGGGACCTGCTCCAGCGGCGGCCGGCTGCACTCGGGTGGTTGAAAGCTGCTGCCGGGAGTTTCGGTATTCGTCAGCGGCTGTCAGTGGGCGTTGGTAGGTTGAGTGTTGGCCGGGTGGCGAAAGCCAAGCCATCCG
>NZ_LLZG01000299.1 GCF_001509475.1 Streptomyces regalis | reverse complement strand
GCGGTGGTCGCTGAAGCGCGGACCGTAAGCCGCCGAGCTGGGCGGTACGGACCTTCCGGGCGGAAACGCCAGGATTGCTGAGAGCCACTGAGGCTCTTGGTAACGGATGCCGCACCAAGCCGCCCCTGCGTCGGCCGGCCTCAGTCGCGCGGGTGCGCGAGGGCGTACGCCAACCCCAGCGCGCCCTGCGCCAGCAGCACCACGCCCGCGGCGATCCAGCCGGTGCTGCGGCGCCGCAGGCCCCAGACCGTGACGGGCAGACCGGCCGCGACCTGGGCCAGGGCGAGCCGGTGGGACTGCGGGCCGCCGCCCCAGGGCAGCCAGTGGCCGAGGCGGCTGCCTTCGACGGCGTCGAGTTCCGCGCGCAAGGCGTTGCGCCAGCCCCCCGCCCGCTCGATGCGGACGTGCGGGTGGCGGCGGACGGCCTCGTGGAGGCGGTCGGCGCTCTCGCCGGGGGCGAGGCCGTCGGGCAGGGACACGCCCGCGCGCGTGAGGACGGCGAGCAGGCCACGCATGCGTGCCCGTGCGTCGGCCGCGGGGTCGGGTTCCGTCAGTTCGTCGAGGGACTGCACGTCCAGCACCGGATCGAGGCCGAGCCGGCCGGCGAAGGTGTGCATGGCCTCGTCCTCGCCGGCCGGGGTGCCGTTGGCGAGCCAGACGTAGCCGACGGGGCGGCGGAAGCCGGAGGCGAGGGTGTATCCGGCGCGGTCGGCGTCCCACCAGAGGGCGAGGACGGGCCAGGGGGCGCCGACGGCGAGGGCGGTGGCCCAGCCGGTGAGGACACGGTCGACCGGCTCGGCGCCCTGCAGCCAGGGCGTGCCCTCGGGGACGAGCACGCTCCACTCCTCGCCGGCCGACGCGAGCAGCATGTGCTCGCGCAGCAGCTGCGCGGCAAGGGCGACGGACTCGGCCTCCGCGTGGCAGAGCAGCAGGGCTCCCGGGGCGGGACGGACCTGGCGAGCGGCGCTGGACTCTTCCGTCGGCATGACAACACGCTAGGACAGTTTGTCCATCTCGCGTGATTTGTGATCACGCGAACGAGTGCCTTGACTTTCGACGTCCGCGATATATCGTGTTTTACGGAAGACGCGATATGGCGTGTCGTGTTCAGGTCCGGCCCGTGCGGCCGCGTCCGGTCGCCCAGGAGGTCCGCAGCATGTCCGAGTGGTCCGTTGCAGAGCCCAGGAAGCTCACCTTCGACGAGCCGGTGAGCGAGCTCCATGTGCGCATCGTCAACGGGACGGTGAACGTGGTGGGCACGGACGAAGGTTCCGCCCGCCTGGAGGTCTCCGAGATCGAGGGCCCACCCCTGATCGTGTCCCAGCAGGGCGGCACGCTGACGGTGGCTTACGAGGACCTGCCCTGGAAGGGCTTCCTCAAGTGGCTCGACCGCAAGGGCTGGCGCCGCAGCGCGGTGGTCTCCCTGGCGGTGCCGGGCGACACGCGCGTCGAGGTGGGCGTGGTCGGCGCCGGGGCGGTGGTCTCCGGGATCCACGGCCCGTCGGTCGTCAAGGGCGTCACCGGCGACACCACGCTCGTCGCCCTGTCCGGCCCGGTCCGCGCCGACACGGTCTCCGGGAACCTGGAGGCCCAGGCCGTCACCGGCGACCTCCGCTTCAACTCCGTCTCGGGTGACCTCACGGTCGTCGAGGGCTCCGGCTCCTCGGTTAAGGCCGACTCGGTCAGCGGCTCCATGATCGTCGACCTCGACCCGGACGGCCCGACCGACGTCCGGCTGACCAGCGTCTCCGGCGAGATCGCCATCCGCCTGCCGGCCCCGGCGGACGCCGACGTCGAGGCCAACACCGCGAGCGGCACGATCTCCAACTCCTTCGAGGGCCTGAGGGTCCACGGCCAGTGGGGCGCCCACAAGATCACCGGCCGTCTCGGCGCCGGCACCGGCAAGCTCCGGGCGACGACGGTCTCCGGCTCGATCGCCCTGCTGCGCCGCCCGCCCAAGGAGGACGAGCCGTGGGAGGCGGAGGCATGGGAGGAGCCCGAGCCGGCCACGAACACCTCACCCACGGACGCGACGACCGACCCGGTGGGCAGCGCACAGGACGACTCGGGGGACAATTCCGTCTCCGGCCAGGGCGATGGCCCCACCGCCGCCCCGGCCGACGGCACGACCGACAAGAAGGTGCTCTGACATGCCTCCCGTCTTCGCCCACGGACGCCTCCGCCTCTACCTGCTGAAGCTGCTGGACGAGGCCCCGCGCCACGGCTACGAGGTGATCCGCCTCCTCGAGGAGCGCTTCCAGGGGCTGTACGCACCGTCGGCCGGCACCGTCTACCCCCGCCTGGCCAAGCTGGAGGCCGAGGGCCTGGTCACCCACACCACCGAGGGCGGCCGCAAGGTGTACGCCATCACGGACGCCGGCCGCGCCGAACTGGCCGGCCGCAGCGGCGAGTTGGCCGACCTGGAGCTGGAGATCAGGGAGTCGGTCGCCGAACTCGCCGCCGAGATCCAGGCCGATGTGCGCGGCGCGGCGGGCGACCTGCGGCGCGAGATGCGGGCGGCCGCGTCCGAGGCCCGCCAGGGCAGCGGCGCCAGGACGGAAGCACCCTTCGGCGACTTCACGGACTACACCGACAAGGAGGCGTGGCGCGCCGCCAAGGAGGAGATGCGCCGCGCCAAGCAGGAGTGGAAGGAACAGGCCCGACGGGCCAAGGACGAAAGCCGCCGTGCCCGCGACGAGGCGCAGCGCGCCCGGCGCCAGGCCAAGGAGGCACAGGACCGCGCCCGGGCCCAGGCCCAGGAGGAGGTCCAGCGCATCGCCCGCCGAGTCCAGGAACACGTACAGGACCACTTCGCACGCGGCGACTGGCCGACGGGCGTACGCGAGGGCCTGACGGAACTGGCCAAGGAGTTCGGCGACTTCGGCAAGGACTTCGGGAAGGAGTTCGGCCGGGACTTCGGCTTCGGCCGCCAGGACGCCGGGACCCCCAAGTCGGCACGGCAGCACCCCGATTACTCCGAGACGCCCGAGGACTTCCCCGCCGACTACGAACCCACCTGGGCCCACGAGCCCCCCACCGGCGACCCGGCCCGCGACCTCGACCGCCTGCTCGACCGCTTCCGCGACGACATCCGCGACGCAGCAAGGGACCACGGCGTAACACCGGACCAACTCCGCGACACCCGCCACCACTTGTCGACAACCGCAGCACACATCGCAGCACTACTACGCACACCGAAGCCCTGACGCCACGCCCCTGGGCGGCACGACCACCACTTCAGCCGCCCCGCCCAGGGGCCGACCCGCACCACGGCGGCGTACCCAACCCCACCGGCGACCCGGCCCGCGACCTGCACCGCCTGCTCGACCGCTTCCGCGACGACATCCGCGACGCAGCAAGGGACCGGCACGACCTTCGCTTCAGCCGGTCCCTGCCCAGGGGCCGACCGGCACCACGGCGGCACACTCACACCCACCGCGCCCCAGCCCGCGACACGACCCGCGACCCGCGGCGGCGCACTCACCCCGCCCCTCCTCCTCAACCGGCCTTGGCCTCTCCCTCGCCGTACAGCACCCGGTTCACGGACTCGTAGGTCACTCCGTGATCGGCGAGAACCTCGGCGGGCACGCCCGGGCAGCTGGTCAGCGCAAGCAGGATGTGCTCGTCACCGATGTGCCGGTCCCGACGGGCGACGGCGATACGCAGCGACCGCTCCAGCACGTCCTTGGCCTCCCGGCTGAACGAACGGCGCCCCGACCACCACCCCTTGTCCTTCCGGTCCCCGGACATCGCCCCGACACCGTGCACTTCCTCGACCCGGGCGACGATCTCCCCCACATCGATCCCCAACCCGGCCAGCGCATCGGCCTCGGCCTGCGACAGCCCGCCCCGCCGCCGGGCCTCCCCCAGCGCCTGCCGCACGGACTCCAGCCACTGCCCGCCCCCGAGCGCGGCGAGCGCGAACGAGGCCCGACTCCCCTCCCGGTCGAGCAGGGCGAGCAGGACGTGCCCGGCATCGACGGTCTGCACCCCGCCCCGCTCGGCTTGCTCGACCGCACCCGTCACCACGGCGCGGGCGTCCTTCGTGAACCGCTCGAACATCAACGCCTCCCGTACTTCTTGTGCACGGCCTGCCTGCTGACCCCGAGTTCCGCGGCGATCTCCTGCCACGACCACCCCTGATTGCGCGCACTGCGCACCTGAACCGCCTCCAACTGCTCCAGCAGCCTGCGCAGGGCAGCAACGGCCCGCAGCCCGACGCGGGGATCGCGATCACCCGCCCGCTCGGCAAGATCTGTTGCTTCGGTCATGTTGTCAATCTACGTTGACACGACAAGGGGCGTCAACCTTCATTGACAAACGAAAAGGCGGGCCCGAGGCAGAGCCCCGAACCCGCCGCACATACCGGCAGAGAGACCGTCAGTTGGTGAGCACGATCTTCCCGAACTGCTCCCCCGACTCCATGCGCTCGAACCCCTCCCGGGCCCGGTCCATGGGAAGCACCTCGTCGATGACCGGCCGCACACCCGTGGCGGCACAGAAGGAGAGCAGATCCTCCAGCTCGTCCTTGGTCCCCATGGTGGACCCGACGATCTTCAGCTCCAGGAAGAAGATCCGGGTGAGCTCGGCATGCGAGGGCCGGTCACCACTGGTGGCACCGGAAATGACCAGCGTGCCGCCCGGCTTCAGCGACTTCACGGAGTGCGACCAGGTGGCGGCACCGACCGTCTCGATCACGGCGTCCACCCGCTGCGGCAGCCGAGCCCCCGACTCCACGGCCTCCACGGCCCCCAGCTCCACGGCCCGCTTGCGCTTGGCCTCGTCCCGGCTGGTGGCGAAGACACGCAGCCCGGCGGCCTTCCCGAGCACGATGGCAGCGGTGGCGACGCCACCCCCGGCGCCCTGCACCAGCACGGAGTCGCCGGGCCGCACCCCCGCATTGGTGAACAGCATCCGATAGGCCGTCAGCCAGGCGGTCGGCAGACAGGCAGCCTCCTCGAAGGAGAGCTCCTTGGGCTTGGGCAGGACGTTCCAGGTCGGCACGGCGACCTGCTCCGCGAACGTGCCCTGATACCGCTCGGTGAGAATGGAACGAGGCTCCTTGGGCCCCACTCCGTGCCCACTCTGTCCGATCACGGAATGCAGGACGACTTCGTTGCCGTCCTCGTCGACGCCGGCGGCGTCACAGCCGAGG
Organism: Streptomyces regalis; assembly: GCF_001509475.1. GTDB lineage: Bacteria > Actinomycetota > Actinomycetes > Streptomycetales > Streptomycetaceae > Streptomyces > Streptomyces regalis. Next base: position 68,892 of record NZ_LLZG01000299.1, on the reverse strand, counting down.
ATCATCGGCAACCGGTCCTCCGGGAGGCCGACGCCCCGCAGTGACCAGAGGTCGTGATGGTTGAGGGAGGCGGCCTTGACGTTGACGGTGCTCCAGCCGGGACGGGCCTCGGGGGCCGGCCGCTCCCCCAACTCCAGTCCGGAAAGCGGCTGGTCGCGGTCGATTCGGGCGGCATAGACAGCGAACATGACCTTGACGATAGGTGCCCACGGCGACCGACGGAACCACAGCGCCCTGTGAGACACGCCCTCTTGCCAAGGCGCCCTGCCCTGAGGACTGGACGGCCCGGCGTCGCACGCCCCCGTCCAGCCGGACATTCCGCCGCCGCACCACACGGCACGCACTCCACGGCCCGCACCACCCGGCACACCCCACCGAAACCGCCCTGAACCACCCGAACGGCCCACCCGCAGGCAAAAAATCGGCCCCGTCCGAGCCGGACGGGGCCGATCAGCCGACACTCACGTCAGCGCCGGGCGACACCCTCCGCCCGCGCCGCAGCGGCAACCGCCGCCGTAACCGCCGGAGCGACCCGCTCGTCGAAGGGTGACGGGATGACGTAGTCCGCGGCGAGGTCGTCCCCCACCACCGCGGCCAGCGCCTCCGCCGCCGCGATCTTCATCCCTTCGGTGATCCGAGAGGCCCGCACCTGCAGCGCGCCCGCGAAGATGCCCGGGAACGCCAGCACGTTGTTGATCTGGTTCGGGAAGTCGGACCGCCCGGTCGCCACGACCGCCGCGTACTTGCGCGCGACGTCGGGGTGCACCTCGGGGTTCGGGTTGGCCATGGCGAAGACGAAGGCGCCCTCCGCCATCGAAGCCACCGCCGCCTCCGCGACCGTACCGCCGGAAACGCCGATGAAGACGTCCGCACCCTCCAGGGCCGCCTCCAGCGACCCGGTGATGCCGGCCTTGTTGGTGAACCCGGCGAGCTCGCGCTTGACCGGCGTCAGGTCGTCCCGGTCGGCCGAGACGACGCCCTTGCGGTCCGCGACGGCCACGTCACCGATACCGGCCCCGACCAGCATCTTCGCGATGGCGATCCCGGCCGCACCCGCGCCCGAGATGACGGCCCGCAGATCCCCGATGGACCGCCCGCTCAGCCGCGCAGCGTTCCGCAGGGCCGCCAGCGTCACGACCGCCGTGCCGTGCTGGTCGTCGTGGAAGACCGGGATGTCGACCCGCTCCTGGAGCTTGCGCTCGATCTCGAAGCACCGCGGTGCCGAGATGTCCTCCAGATTGACGCCACCGAAGGACGGGGCGAGGCGCACCACCGTCTCGACGATCTCGTCGACGTCCGTGCAGTCGAGCGCGATCGGGACCGCGTCCACGCCGCCGAACTGCTTGAACAGAATCGCCTTGCCTTCCATCACCGGAAGGGAGGCCTCCGGGCCGATGTCCCCGAGCCCGAGCACCGCCGTGCCGTCGGTGACCACGGCCACGACGGACGACTTCCACGTGTAGTCGTGGACGAGCTCCGGCTGCTCGGCGATCGCGGTGCACACGCGCGCAACGCCGGGTGTGTATGCGAGGGACAGGTCGTCCTTGTCACGGACCGGCACGGTGGCCTGCACAGCCATCTTGCCGCCGCGGTGCAGCGCGAACGCCGGATCAAAGGAATCGAGGGGCTCGCCGCCGCCATCCTGATCCGTATTGCTGTCGCTGCGAGGATTGACGATCTCCGCTGCCACTTTGTTTTACCCCTTAAATCTTCATTGGTTGAGGGTGGCCACTCCTGGTGAGGGGTGGGCGGGACCGCGCATGCCCCGATCTATTGATGCGTACGGGTCATACGCGATGGGCGCGCCGCACACGCGCCCTGAGCCCCGGATGAGGGGTGTAAAGAACCTTCTTACCGGACGGACGGTACCGACGACGAGTCCAATACGTGCAAGATCACACGACGGCAAGGGAAACGCCCGACCCCAACAACACGAATCGGACACGACGCGACTGCGAAACCGCTGTGATTCACGGCCGAAAAACGGATAATCAACGCCACACGCCGCGAAAAATAACCAACAACCACAAACCCGACATGCGACCGACCCGCACCCCGAGCGACACCGAAGATCCTTCGGCCGGAAGCGAGGATTCCCGTAGAAGGTCCGGTCGTGATGTACCGGCCTGAGACGGTTTCGGGGGTAACCCGTTATCCGATTTTGACATGGCGGGCGCCCTGAATGGCTCAGTCCGAATGGCAAGATGCCGTAATCACACGAGGTCGCGACACTCGAAGGCGTGTGCTCCCGTCGACCTACGAAAGCAAGGCTCCTGCCGACCCGATCGGCAGGTGCCCGCCCCATCGGCAACTCCACCCATCCGCCGGAGGAACCCACCATGACCGCACGCTCCACCCGTCGTACGACCGCCGCACGCTCCCGGCTGGCAGCGGTCGGCTCGCTCGCGGTCGCAGGCGCACTGATTCTCACCGGCTGCGGTGACCAGACGGACAAGGACAACGGCAGCGCGCAGACCAACTCCGCCCCGCTGTTCGACAAGCTGCCCAAGAAGATCCAGGACGCGGGTGTCATCAAGGCCGGCACCAACGCCGAGTACGCCCCGATGGAGTTCCAGGAGGGCGGCAAGATCGTCGGTGTCGACCCCGACATCGCCGAGGCGCTGGGCAAGAAGTTGGGCGTGGAGTTCCAGTTCACCTCCGGCAACTTCGACGGTCTGATCACCGCGCTGAACTCCGGCCGCTACGACGTGGCCATGTCCTCCATCACGGACAACAAGCAGCGCCAGGAGGGCCTGGACGACAAGGGCAAGAAGCTCGGTCCGGGTGTCGACTTCGTCGACTACTTCGTCGCCGGCACCGCCGTGTACGTCCAGAAGGGCAACCCGAAGAAGGTCAACTCGATCGAGGACCTGTGCGGCCAGACGGCCGCGGTGCAGCGCGGCACGACGTACGAGAAGGCGCTCCAGACCCAGTCCAAGGCCTGCACGGACGACGGCAAGAAGAAGATCACGATCGAGTCGTTCGAGAACGACACCGAGGCCCAGACCCGAGTGAAGTCGGGCGGCGCGGTCGCCGGCGTCAACGACTACCCGGTCGCCGTCGACCTGGCCCGCAAGGCCGACGGCGGCAACGCCTTCGAGGTCGTGGGTGAGCAGGTCGACGCCGGTCCGTTCGGCATCGCGGTGAGCAAGGACAACAAGGAACTCACCGCGGCCCTCGAAGCGGCCGTCAACGCCATCATCGAGGACGGCACGTACAAGAAGATCCTCGAGAAGTGGGGCGCCGAGACCGGAGCCATCGACAAGGCCGCGATCAACGGCGGCAAGTGACCGACCCGAGCAAGACTGAAGGGCAGTCACTGTGACTGACAAGTTCGACAAGGTGCCGGCCGACCCGGATCCGTCGGCCGACGCCGTCTCCAAGACGGGCGGGGACATCCCGCCCGAGGCGATGAAGGCCATTCCGGTACGGCACTACGGCCGCTGGATCAGCGCCGTCGTGGTGCTGGCCCTGCTGGCCCTGCTGATCAACGCGTTCGCCACCGCCAAGAAGATCCAGTGGAACGCCGTCGGCGAGTATGTCTTCGACTCCACGGTCCTGGCGGGCGCCGGCCGCACCCTGCTGATCAGCGTCCTCGCGATGATCATGGGCGTGGTCCTGGGCGTCATCCTGGCCGTGATGCGGATGTCCAAGAACCCGGTGACCAGCTCGGTCGCCTGGTTCTACATCTGGATCTTCCGCGGCACCCCGGTCTACGTCCAGCTGCTCATCTGGTTCAACCTGGCGCTGGTCTTCGAGACCCTGAATCTCGGTCCGATCTACAAGGACGAGATGGTGCAGGTCATGACCCCGTTCATGGCGGCCCTGCTGGGTCTGGGCCTGAACGAGGCGGCGTACATGGCCGAGATCTGCCGTGCCGGTCTGATGGCCGTCGACGAGGGCCAGACCGAGGCCGCGCACGCGCTCGGCATGAGCCACGGCAAGACGCTGCGCCGCATCGTGATCCCGCAGGCGATGCGGGTGATCGTGCCGCCGACCGGCAACGAGTTCATCAACATGCTCAAGACCTCGTCGCTGGTCTACGTCGTGACGTACAACGAACTGCTGCGGGCCACCTCGACGATCGGCTCCACGTCGTACGCCGTGATGGAGATGCTCTTCGTGGCGTGCATCTGGTACCTGGTCATGACCAGCGTGTTCAGCGTCTTCCAGTACTACCTGGAGCGCCGTTACGCCCGTGGCTCGCTGCGTCAGCTGCCGCCGACGCCGTGGCAGAAGGTCAAGGCGAACATGCTCGGAATGGGTCGCGAAAGGGGTGCTGGGGCATGACCGCCATGGTGAAGGCCGAGGGCGTCCACAAGTCCTTCGGCGCCGTCCAGGTCCTCAAGGGCATCGACCTTGAGGTGCAGACCGGCGAGGTGTTCTGCCTCATCGGCCCCTCCGGCTCCGGCAAGTCGACGTTCCTGCGGTGCATCAACCACCTGGAGAAGATCAACGCCGGCCGGCTGTACGTCGACGGTGAGCTGGTCGGCTACCGCCAGAAGGGCGACAAGCTGTACGAGCTCAAGGACAGCGAGGTCGCGTTGCAGCGGCGGGACATCGGCATGGTGTTCCAGCGGTTCAACCTGTTCCCGCACATGACGGCGCTGGAGAACGTCATGGAGGCGCCGGTCCAGGTCAAGGGCACGAACAAGGCCCAGGCCAAGGAACGGGCGAGGGAGCTCCTCGACCGTGTCGGCCTCGCCGACAAGGCCGGGAACTACCCCTCCCAGCTCTCCGGCGGCCAGCAGCAGCGCGTGGCCATCGCCCGGGCGCTGGCGATGGACCCGAAGCTGATGCTCTTCGACGAGCCGACCTCGGCACTCGACCCGGAGTTGGTCGGCGACGTCCTCGACGTCATGCGCGACCTCGCCGAGTCCGGCATGACGATGGTCGTCGTCACCCACGAGATGGGCTTCGCCCGTGAGGTCGGCGACAGCCTGGTCTTCATGGACGGCGGCGTGGTCGTCGAGTCCGGCGACCCGCGCGAGGTCCTGACGAACCCGCAGCACGAGCGGACGCAGGCGTTCCTGTCGAAGGTGCTCTGACGGTACGACGGTGAAGGGGCGGTACGAGATCCCTCGTACCGCCCCTTCACATGTACCGCCGCCCGCCCTACGGCAACAGCTCGGGCGCCATCACGACGTCACGCACCAAATTTTCTCGTACTGCCTCTGCCCCGTCGTACGGCCTCGTTCAGGCCCCCGGTTACTTCAGCGCGAGCAACAGCGTGTCCGACGGCGAGCACCACACCGCCCGCGCCTCCCCGAACCCCTTCTCGCGCAGCACGCGCGCGTGCCAGGCGGCGGAGGGCATGTCGCCGTCGGCATGCTCGCCGTAGATCTCGAAGCGGCGGGCGGTGGGCCCGGCCAGCACCGGGTCCTTGGCGGCCAGCTGCCACCACTCGGCCCAGTCGAGGACGCCGCGCGCCTTGGCCTGATCCATGCGGGCGTGGCGCAGGGCGCGCTCCGCCGCGTTGATCCGGGGCGTCGAGTCGTCGATCATGTGGTCCGCGTTCATGAAGACACCTCCGTCGCGGACGAGGCCCGCGACCTGACCGTAGAGGGCGGCGAGAGGTTCGCTGTGCAGCCAGTGCAGGGCCGTGGCGGTCAGGACGGCGTCGTACGAGTCGTACGGCAGCTGCGCCGGCCAGTCGGGCGTCTTGAGGTCGGCCGTCACGAAGGAGACCCGCTCATCGTCCGCGAAGGTGCCCTCGGCGATGGCGAGGAGGGCGGGGTCGAGGTCGACGCCGGTGCTGACGGCGTCCGGGAACCGCGCGAGCAGCCGGGCCGTGATACTTCCCGTGCCGCACGCGAGATCGAGCACGCGCGGAGCGGGACCGACGAGGGCCTCAACCATGTCGAGCATGATCCGGAACCGTTCCTCGCGGTCGGGCATGTACCACTCCTGCTGCCGGTCCCAGCTCTGCTGCCAGGCCGCCCAGTCGGCTCCGGTCGTGGTGGTGATGTCCGTGTCCGTCATCGAGCCCCTCCATCGCGCACGTCACGTAATACCCTGGAAGCACGATCAGCTGTTACCCCGACCGCACCACGACGATAGAACGCCTCCGTAAGGACTACAAGTGGAACTGGCCTATTACTCCGATTACGCCGTACGACTCGTCAACAGCGAGGACCCGGCCCGGGGCAAGGACTCGCTGACCTCGGTCGAGGCCGTCCGCGACCTGTTCGGCGTCAGCCAGGAGGCGGGCCGGCGCGCCACCGACGCCGACGTCACCCGCTTCCGCTCGGTCCGTGCACGGCTGAGGGCGGTCTTCGAGGCGGCGGACAAGGGCGACGAGGCGCTGGCGGTGAACCTGCTGAACTCCCTGCTGCTGGAGTTCCCGGTGAGCCCGCAGATCTCCGGCCACGACTTCCGGGACGACGACGGCCGCCCCCTGTGGCACATGCACCTGGCGGACCACCCGTCGAACGCCACCGCCGGCTATGCGGCGATCGCGGCGATGGGCCTGGCCTTCCACCTGACGGAGTACGGCGTGGACCGCCTGGGCCTGTGCGAGGCGACCCCGTGCCGCAACGCCTACCTGGACACGTCCACGAACCGCTCCCGGCGCTACTGCTCGGACCGCTGCGCGACCCGCGCCAATGTGGCCGCCTACCGCGCCCGCAAGCGCTTGGAGGCCGACCGGTCGGCGAAGACGGGCCGTACGGCCGACACCGCCCAGCGTGCCAGCGCGAACGGCGAGCGCTGATCCGGCTTGCGCGGCCGGTACCGGAAGCGGACCTTGCCCAGAATCAGCTCGTCCGGCACCACCCCGTAGTCGGTGCTGTCCCCACCGGCGTACGCGTTGTCCCCGAGCACCCACCAGCCGCCCTCACGGCGCTCCGCGGCACGCTTGACGACGAGCAGGTCCTGCTGGAACGGATGCCGCAGCACCACCACGTCCCCGGGCCTGATCCGGCCCCGGTGCCACACCACGAGCAGGTCGCCGTGATACAGCGTGGGCACCATCGACGGCCCCGTCACTTCGGCCCACCCGAAGGGCTGAGCGGCCCGCCCGCGCTCGGCGTCCTGCGACAACTCCGGCATCCCCGGCACCTCCCCGGTACTGTCCTCCACCAGTCTCAGTCTGACCCTGGACTTTTGTCCTAAGCCCATGGGGGCACTCGCGAAAACCCGTCTTGCAGGGAGTAATGTCCCACCTGAGAAGACGATCACGAGGAAGGAACGCTCCATGCTTTCCCGCCTGTTTGCCCCCAAGGTCAAGGTCAGCGCACACTGCGACCTGCCCTGCGGTGTGTACGACCCGGCCCAGGCCCGCATCGAGGCGGAGTCGGTGAAGGCCGTCCAGGAAAAGATGGCCGCCAACGACGACCCGCACTTCCAGGCGCGTGCCACCGTCATCAAGGAGCAGCGCGCCGAGCTCGCGAAGCACCACGTCTCGGTGCTCTGGAGCGACTACTTCAAGCCCCCGCACTTCGAGAAGTACCCGGAGCTGCACCAGCTGGTCAACGACGCCCTGAAGGCCCTCTCGGCCGCCAAGGCCTCCACCGACCCGGCGACCGGCCAGAAGGCGCTGGACTACATCGCCCAGATCGACAAGATCTTCTGGGAGACCAAGAAGGCCTGATCCTCGATCACCTGGTCCACCAGTCCGCACCCGGTCCGCAGGCCGCCGAGCATGGCGTCCATGACGGATCGGGTGCGGTCTTTTCTGCCCGCCCACAGGACGAGGTGGATCTGCGGTGGATCTGCGCTCTCGGCGACGCCAAGACGCAGACTTGAGTCTCCAGTTGGGGGAGACGCAAAGGTGGGGGTCATGCGCGACGGCACCCTGTATTCGATCGGTGAGCTGGCCCGCCGTACCGGGCTGACGGTGAAGACGATCCGCTTCTACTCGGATCGCGGCATCGTCGCGCCGGCCGACCGCACCGCCGCCGGCTACCGCCGCTACGGCCCTGATGCCGTGACGCGTCTGGCCCTCGTACGGACACTGCGCGAACTGGGGCTCGGCCTCGACGTGATCCGGCGTGTCGTGGACCAGGAACTCACGCTCAGTCAGGTCGCCGCGGAACACGCTGCCGCACTGGACGTGCAGATCGGCATCCTGCGTCTTCGACGGGCGGTGCTGGCGGCTGCCGCCCGACGCGAGCCCACCTTTGAGGAGATGGAACTCATGCACCAGCTGGCCACGCTGTCCCGGACCGAGAAGCAGCGGTTGATCGACGACTTCCTCGGTGCCGTCTTCGATGGCCCTCATGCCGGCGCCGCCCATGCCGCAGCCCAGCGTTCCATGACTCCCGAGCTCCCTGAGAGCCCCACAGAGGAACAGGTCGCAGCATGGGTGGAGCTGGCTGAGCTCTCCTTCGACGTCGACTTCCGCGCCAGTGTGCGGCGCATGGCCCGGATCAGCTTGGACAACCTGCCCGGCGGCGGCACCATGCCACCGCGCCCGGACGTCGCCGCGATCACCCGCGACGTCGTACGACCCGCCGTCGCATCCGACATCAGCCCTGATGCACCGCAGGCGGACCCGATCGTCGCGGCCCTCATCGCACGATGTGCGGCCGTCCACCCTCACCCGGACTCCGCCGAACTGCAGCACTGGCTGCTGGAGCGCCTGGACGCGGCGACCGATCCACGCCGGGACCGGTACCTCCACCTGCTCGCACTGATCAACGGCTGGCCCGCCCCGGAACCTCTGGCACCCGCGATCGCCTGGGCCGTCGCGGCACTGCGCACCCGCTCGGCATGACGGAGCAACAGCCACCCCGGCCCCGCAGGCCACACAGATGCGGACCCGGAAACGGGCGCGGCTGCATACGCTCGGTTGTCCAGAGACGACGCCTTGCGGCGTTGGGCGAGTTCGGCCGTGGTCGACGAGGCGAGCGCGGCATGGTGGATCGAGGATCAGCGGCGAGGATGGGAGGCGGGAGACCGTTTCGCATTCGCCGTCGTGGAACGTCACGGTCCAGGAACGGACGGGCGGTTGGTGGGCAACGCAGTCCTCAAGAACGTCCATGCCGCGTTGCGCAGAAGTGCCGGTACGCACTGTCCGGGACCTTGCCCGCGGCACCGCCCCTCTGTCCCCGTGACGGCCACCTGCACATACGGCGCCGCAGTCGGCAGGACCTGCGTTCGGCAGGATGACCGCGCAAGCAACCTGCATCGAACCGCCCGGTCAATCGCGAACCGGCGTAAATCCACAGCTCGGCAGGCTCAAGGTTCCCTGAATTCGCGGTGATTGTGTTCACGCGCCGAGCGGTGGCCGCAGATCCATACCGTCCCGTAGCTTTTGCTGAGTTCACGGGGGAAGAGAGCAACGCTCAACTCTGATCCCGTCTCGGCCCGCGCGGCCGAGGCGGTGTTCGGCGTGCTCGGCGTGCTCGGCGACAAGCGGGCGAGTGGGGACCACATCACCCGGCGGTCTGTCCCCGCCGTACGGAATGTCGATCTCCCTGGAGAAACCCCTGCGCCGCCGCCTGCCCCTGTGGCCGATCCCCCTGCTGTGGACCCTCGCCCTCGGTCTGTGGGGGCTGTCCCGGCAGCACAGCGTGTGGCGGGACGAGGCCGCGACCTGGCAGGTGGCCCGGCGGTCCGTCGGGGACATCTGGCACATGCTGGGGCAGGTCGACGCCGTACACGGGCTCTACTACCTGCTGATGCACGCGCTCTTCGAGTGGTTCGGGCCCAGCACCACGACCCTGCGGCTGCCCTCCGTGCTGGCCATGGCGGTGGCGGCGGCCTGTGTGGCGGTCATCGGCCGGCGGCTGGCCGGGACCTGGGCGGGCTTGGCGGGCGGCCTGGCGTTCGGGCTGCTTCCGGCCGTGCAGTCCTATCTCCAGGAGGGGCGCCCCTACGCGCTGATCGCGGCCGGGGCCGGAATATCCACCCTGTTGCTGGTGACCGTCCTCCAGGGACGTGGCCGAGCGGTGCACTGGGCTGCCTACGGCGGCACGGTGGCGGTGTGCGGGCTGCTGAACTGGCTGTCGCTGCTGATCCTGCCCGCACATCTGGCGACCCTGCTGTGGACACGGGCCCCGCGGCGGACATGGATGCGGTGGGCGGTGGCCGCGACGGTCGCCCTGGTGGCTGTGCTGCCGTTGATCCTGTTCAGCCGGCGCCAGTCCGCCCAGGTCTCCTGGATCCCGCCGCTGACCTGGCACATGATGATCGGCCCGGCGATCCTGCTGGCGATCGGCGGCCTCGGCGCCCTGCTGGACCGGCCACGAGCGGGCCGGCTGTCCGTGGCCGCCGTCGGGCTGCCGCTGCTGGCGGTGCCGCAGCTCGGCCTCCTCGGCCTCTCCCTGGTCCAGCCGCTGTTCCTGGACCGCTACGTCCTGTTCAGCATGCTCGGTCTGGCCCTGCTGATCGGCACAGCGCTGGGCACAGCCGTGCGGGCGGCCGGGCCGCGGTTCCCGAGAGCCTCGGCGTGGCTCGTCCCCGTGACGGTCGCCGTGGCGGTCGTGGCGCTGTTACCGCAGTCGACGGCCAAGCGGTCCCCGGCCAGCCGGGTGGACGACGTGATGGCGGTGGCGGCGGACGTGCGGCGCCTGAAACAGTCCGGGGACGCGGTGGTCTTCATACCGGCGGCCCGGCGCGACACCGCCCTGGTCTGCCCCGACGATTTCGCCGGACTGCGGGACGTCGCGCTGGCGGAAAGCCCTGTGGCGTCGGGGACGTTGAAGGGCAAGGAGGCCGGTCCGGCCCGGATACGTGGCGCGATGCTGGCTCAGCGGCGAATACTGCTGGTCACTGACGTGCCCTCGGTGGCACGGCCGGTGTCGGCGGAGCGGGACAGGATGAAGACCGCCGTGCTGAAGGAGCACTTCAAGGTGGTGGCGGACATACAGGTCCGCGGGCGGCGTGTGACGGCGTACGAACGACGGGGAACAGCGAACGCCGACGAATAGGGCCCGGCAGGTCCTGCGGCCGAGCCCCTTCGACGAACGTCAGTGGAACTGCGGCACGATCAGATAGATCCCGTACGCCACCACCGCCGCGCAGGCGACGAAGCACAGCCCGGCCTGGGCGACGCCGAGGGTGGACGTGCCGCCGACCTCCTCGCGGGTCCCCTCGTGGCGGGCCAGGCCCAGCACGCCGAAGGCGAAGACGGTGACCACGGCCACCGTGACCGCGAGGCTCACCGCGGCGACCTGGCCGAGTGCGGTCCAGTCGAGGTTCATGATCGGAACTCCCCTTGTCTCACTCTTGTCTTGGGCGGCCGCGTCTCAGGCGGCCGCGTCTCAGGCGGCCGCGTCTCAGGCGGCCGTGCCGACCTTCGTCGGCTCCGTGCTGCGGACCGTGACCTCGTGGGCGTCGTTGACGTTGTGCGCGGACACCGGGTTGCGGCGGGAGACGACGACGATGCCGGCGGCCACGGCCGCGCCGACCAGGGCGACCACGGCCGTACCGAGGTTGCCGCCGTGCTTGACCACGCTCGCCGAGACACCGCCGACCAGCGCGGCGGCGGGCAGGGTGACGAGCCAGGCCACGACCATCCGCCCGGCCACCCCCCAACGGACCTCCGCCAGGCGGCGGCCCAGCCCGGCGCCGAGGATGCTGCCGGAGGCGACCTGTGTGGTGGACAGCGCGAAGCCCAGGTGGGCCGAGGTGAGGATCACCGTCGTGGACGCAGTCTCGGCGGCGAAGCCCTGCGGGGACTGAATCTCCGTCAGGCCCTTGCCCATCGTGCGGATGATCCGCCAGCCGCCCAGGTAGGTGCCGAGACCGATGGCCAGGCCCGCCGAGGCGATCACCCACAGGGGCGGACCTGCGTCGTGGCCGAGCGCGCCCGCCGAGATCAGGGTCAGGGTGATGACGCCCATCGTCTTCTGCGCGTCGTTCGTGCCGTGGGCGAGGGAGACCAGCGAAGCCGAGGCGATCTGGCCGACGCGGAAGCCCTTGGTGACCGTCTGCTTGCGGGCGCGAGAGGTGAGCTTGTACGCCAGGTACGTGGCCAGCAGTGCCGCGACCCCCGCCACCAGCGGCGAGGCCACCGCCGGGATCAGCACCTTCTCGACAACCTTGTCAAAGTGCACGCCATGCGACCCCGCACCCACCCAGACGGCCCCGATCAGCCCGCCGAACAGCGCGTGCGACGAACTGGACGGCAGCCCGACCAGCCAGGTGAGCAGATTCCACAGGATCGCCCCCACCAGGCCCGCGAAGATCATGCCCGGGGTGACGAGTGCGTCGTCCACGATGCCGCCGGAGATCGTCTTGGCGACCTCGGTGGACAGGAAGGCACCGACGACGTTCAGGACGCCGCTGATGAGTACCGCCGTCTTCGGTCTGAGCGCCCCCGTGGCGATGGAGGTGGCCATCGCGTTCGCCGTGTCGTGGAATCCGTTGGTGAAGTCGAAGGCGAGGGCCGTCACAATGACGACCGCCACCAGGAACGTGATGTGGTCCATTCCCCAATGCAAACAAGCGCGGGCCAATTCGCGGAGAACCGACGGCAAAGCGTGTCCCAGGAGCCGGCGCGAGGTTGGTAAGGGTCCTGCAAAGCCGCCGTGGTGAACCTTGCCGTGGTGAACCTTGAGGGCGTCGAGGAGGTCCTGCTCGTCCCTACGGCTGCCGACAGACCCACGACCGCGTCGGCAGACCTACGATCGCCCCATGAGCATCCGCTGGACCTACGCCTTCGTCGACCGCCCCGCCGCGTCCTTCGCCCTGGCCCAAGTCTTCTGGACCGCGGTGACGGACACGCGGCTGTCCGAATTCCGCGGCGAGCAGGGCGAGTTCGTGACCCTGCTGCCGGGCGGCGGGGCCGACGCCTGCGTGAGGGCCCAGGGGATCGACTCGGGCGCCGGTGGCGCACATCTCGACTTCGCCGTGGACGACGTACCGGAATTCGTGAAGTCGGCGCTTGAGCAGGGTGCGGGCATCGCCGCCGAGCACGAGGGGTGGGCCGTACTGCGCTCACCCGCCGGGCAGTTGTTCTGTGCCGTGCCCTGGCACGGGGAGTCGGTGCGGCCGCCCGTGGTGCGCGGCAGTCGGCTGGACCAGGTCTGCGTGGACGTACCACCGTCGCTGTACGACGCCGAAGTCGCCTTCTGGAGCGGCCTGTTGGCGGGCTGGGCGTCGGCGCCCGGCTCCCGCCCCGAGTTCCATGTGCTCAGGCCTCCGGCCGGGCTGCCCGTCCGCATCCTGCTCCAGCGGCTCGGCGAGGAGCGGCCCGGAGAGGAGGGGCCCGGAGAGAAGCGCTCCGCCTCCGCCCACCTGGACCTCGCCTGCGCGGACATCGCGGCGACCCGCGCCCGGCACCAGGAACTGGGCGCGACGTTCGTCGCCCAGGGCGCCCACTGGACGGTGATGCGCGATCCGGCGGGCGGCGTGTACTGCCTGACGGCTCGCGACCCGGAGACGGGCGGACTGGCCGCTTCTAGCGCGTCCTGACGAAGCAGAGGAGTTGTGCCGCGCCGTTCTCGTCGCGCGTGGGGCTCGGGCACGCCGACGGCCACACTTCCGGAAGCGACGGCGCAGGACTGGCCTCCTCCTAGCGGTACGGCCCCGGCGGCTCCGCCGAATCCCGCAACCACACCGTCGCCCCGCCCGCGCCGGCCACGACGATCACCCACACCGCCCCGATCCACCGCCATAACCTGCGGCGACCCGTCACCCCCACGGCTCCACGTCCACCACCGCGTCCACCGGGATGGGCCCGTACACGTGCGGGAACTCCTCGCTCCCGGGCTCCGGCGCCTCGTACTTCAGCGGCACATCGAGCCGCGCGGGGTCCACGACCAGCACCACGAGCTCGTCGGGGCCGTCGTAGGAGCCGTACAGGAAGGCCGCCACGGCCGGGAGTTGGGCACGGGTCGAGCAGTGGATGAAGCCCTCGTCCCGGAGCGTGCGACCGCGGGTCGAGATCTCGTACGTGCCGTGCTCGCGTGCCGCGTCCCACAGAGAGCGCTCGGTGATGTGGAGGATGTACGTGCGTTCGGACATGGGCCCACGCTACGGCCTGAGTCGGGCCGCCCGCGCGTGCAAATAGCGCTGCTCCGGCAGGCTCAGGGTCTTGGCGGCCGCGGCCTCGTAGGCGGCGCGGGCCTCGTCGTGGGCGCCCGCCCGCTCCAGGAGGTGCCCGCGGACCGCGTCCAGGCGGTGCCCGGCACCCAACTCGCCCTCCAGCGCGATCAGTTCGGCCAGCCCCGCACGCGGTCCCTGGACCATCGCGACGGCCACCGCCCGGTTGAGCCGCTCGACGGGTCCGGGGACGAGGCGTACGAGGACGTCGTAGAGGCCGAGGATCTCCTTCCAGTCGGTCTCCTCGGCAGAGGGCGCCTCGTCGTGTACGGCAGCGATGGCCGCGCGCAGCTGGTACGGGCCGGCGCGACCCCGGGAGAGGGCACGGGTGACCAGGGCGACGCCCTCCTCGATCGCGGCCTTGTCCCAGCGGTCGCGGTCCTGTTCGTCGAGGGGGACGAGCTCGCCGTGCGGGCCGGTGCGCGCGTCGCGGCGGGCGTCGGTGAGCAGCATCAGGGCCAGCAGGCCGGCCACCTCGCCGTGGTCGGGGAGGAGCCGGTGGACCTCGCGGGTCAGCCGGATCGCCTCGCCGGCGAGTTCCCGCCGCGTCAGGCTCGTGCCCGAGGTCGCCGTATAGCCCTCGTTGAAGATCAGATACAGGGTCTGCAGGACGGCGGGCAGGCGGTCCTGCCAGTGGTCGGGGCGCCCGAAGCGCACCCCGCGGACCTTCTGCTTGGCCCGGCTGATCCGCTGGGCCATGGTCGCCTCGGGGACCAGATACGCGCGGGCGATCTCCGCCGTGGTCAGACCGCCGACGGCACGCAGGGTGAGGGCGATCTGGGCGGGCGGGGTCAGGTCCGGGTGGCAGCACAGGAAGAGCAGGGTGAGGGTGTCGTCCTCGCGGGGAGCGCGGTCCGCCCCCGGCGCCGGTGCCGTGAACGCGTCCCGTGGCGTCAGCGCCGCGACCTTTTCCTCCCGGGCCCGGCGCGCCTCCTCGGCACGCAGGGCGTCGGTCAGCCGGCGTGCGGCGACCTTGATCAGCCAGCCGCGCGGATTGTCGGGGACGCCGGCCCGCGGCCACTGCTCGGCCGCCGCGAGCAGGGCCTCCTGTACGGCCTCCTCGGCGGTGTCGAAGTGGCCGTACCGCCGCACCAGCGCGCCGAGGACCTGCGGCGCATGGCGGCGCAGCAGGTCCTCGGTCTCGGTCGGGCCGGCCATCGGCGGCTCAGCAGTCTCCGGCGCCGTCCAGGATGGGCCGGATCACCACCGGGTACACGGGGGCCCCGGCGGGCTGGGGGCAGCGGGTGACGCGCTCGGCGATCTCCGTGACCCGCTCCAGGCTCGCGCAGTCCAGCACCCAGTAACCGGCCAGCAGCTCCTTGGTCTCGCTGTACGGCCCGTCGGTGATCACTGCCTTGCCGTCGTCCCCCAGGGTGACGTGCCGGACCTTCGCGGGCTCGGCCAGTCCCTGTCCGTCGATCATCTCGCCGGTCTCGGCGAGGTCGTCGTTGAGGGCCTGCATGTAGGCGTACATCGCCTGGACCTCCTCCTGGCTCCAGGCAACGGAGTGCTCGGACGCCTTGCCCTGCATCGCCTCGTAGTCCGCCTGTGTGCCCTGCACCATGACCAGGTACTTCATCGGTACGCTCCTTCGGTTTCCGTCGGCTCGGGCCGCCCTTGGCGGGCGGCTCTCACAGGGGACGTCGGAGCCGGGCCGGGATTCTCGACACGAGGTTCAGGAATTTTTCGCGGTGGGTTTCTCCGGCTGCTCGTGCTTCTGCGTGTTCTTCTGCTCGTGTTTCCGCTCGTGCTTCTCTTCGTGCTCGGCGTCGCCCTCGGTGTACGCAGGGCACTCGGGGTTCCGGCACGGGCCGGGCACCCATGTGGGGACCCAGGCGCCCAGCGTCTTGTGGCGCCGGACGACCGTATCGACGGGCTGTCCGCATTCGGGACAGACGTGCTCTTCGCTGCCCATGTCCCCAGAGTAGGGCGGGAGACCGCTCAGCGCTTCCTGCTGTACGTACGGACCACGGCGCCGTTGCCGAACGTCCGCACCGCGTCGAGGGTGAACTCCGTGACGGCGGAATCCGAGCCGAACATCGGCATGCCCGTGCCGTACACGATGGGGTAGGTCTTGATGACGAGCTCGTCGATCTCGTCGAGCAGTTCACCCGCGATCTGCGAACCCCCGCACAGGTAGATGCCGAACTGGCCGTCCTCCGCCTTGAGTTCGCGCACCTTCGCGACCAGGTCGTCGCCGATGATCTCGACGTTCGCATCGGGCGACTCGGTCAGGGTGCGTGAGGCGACGTACTCGCGCAGATGGGCGTACGGGCTGGTGACGCCCTCCTTCAGCGCCAGGTCGTAGCTGCCCCGGCCCTGGATGATCGTGTCGAACCTCTTGTTCTCGAGGTCGCCGAGGCCGAGCGCCCGACGGCCGTGGGTCGGCAGGGTCTCCGGGTATTCGCTCCTGAGGAAGGCGAGGTACTCCTCGTCGACGAAGCGGAGCATCGCTGTCGCGTCCCCGCTCGGGTCTCCGATGAAGCCGTCGAGCGAGCAGGCGATGAAGTAGGTGAGCTTTCGCAAGCCGGTCTCTTTTCGTAGGCTGGTCAACCACTCCGGTTGCAGTGCTTCAGTTGTAGTACTTCGCCTGTAGTGGTTGCAAGGGTATTTTGGGGGCCGGATGGAAGTGAGAGAGGGGATTCCGAATGGCGGGCAATCCGGAGCGCCGGGCCGCGCTCGTCGACGCGGGTGTCGAGGTGCTCGCGCGCGAGGGTGCGCGCGGGCTGACGTTCCGCGCGGTGGACGCCGAGGCGGGGGTGCCGGTCGGCACCGCCTCCAACTACTTCACCGGGCGCGATGACCTGCTCCGGCAGATCGACGCCCGGCTGCACGTCCGGCTGGCGCCCGACCCGGAAGTGATCGCCGGGCTGCTGACCCGGCCGAAGGACCGCTCTTTGGTCACCGCCTTCATGCACGACCTGATGGCCCGCGCGACCCGCGACCGCACGGGCTATCTGGCCCTGCTGGAGATGCGCCTGGAGGCCAGTCGGCGCCCCGAACTGCGCTCCTCCTTCACCAAGTCGGTGCGCGGTGACCTGGAGGAGGGCATGGAGTTCCACCGGAGCGCCGGGCTGCCCGGCGGCGACGAGGTCGTCACCGTGCTCTATCTCGCGATGCTCGGGCTGCTCCTGGAGCACCTGACACTGCCGGACGTACTGGACGGCGTCCTGCCCGGGGTCGGCGTGCCGGACGGGCTGGTCGAGCGGATCGTGGAGACGGTCGTACCGGAGGGGTAGGTCAGGGGCAGGTCAGGGCTGCCGGGGGCGGCTCAGGCGCGCGGCTCGCGCCACATCGGCCACATCCGGGGGCCGTCCGGGAGGTCGAGGGGACGGCCCTGGAGTTCGAAGCCGAGGCGCTCGTACAACTTCCGGCTGCGGTCGTTGCTCGCCTCCAGGTAGGCGGGCAGGCCGTCGCGGTCGCAGCGCTCGAGGACCGAGTTCAGGAGCGCGGTGCCGAGGCCCTCGCCCTGGCGCTCGGGTGCCGCGGCGATCATCCACAGGTATTCGTGCGCACGGCCGGAAGGATGGATACCGGCTGTCAGACGGCCGATCAGCTCGACGCGCTCGTTCTCCGGGTCGACGGCCTCACGCAGCCGCGCGGGCCCTTCGTCGTCATGATCCTGCTCGTCGGCCGGCAGCGACATCCACAACGCGCACGCCGCGCCGTCCTCGGTGACGTCGATACGGCCGACGCTGAACACGATGTCGGCGAACGCGGCCATGAGCCTGGGGTGCGCGACACGGCGGTGCCCCTCGCCCGGGAACACCCAGCCGCTGACCGGATCGTCCTGGAAGGCCGCGTCCAGCAGCCGCACCACCAGCTCACGGTCCCCCGCGCCCGCCGTCCGGATCCGCACGCCCATGTGTACCCGCCCCTTCACGTCAACCGGCCTTGATCGTAGGACGATCGGAGCGGGCGTGCCGCCCGCGGAACGACTTTGTCGAGATCTGTCCGGTACGAGGGCCGGTAGGCAGGCCTGTGCGCAGGGCCAGCGCACGGGGACGGGCCCCGCACACCGTGGGGATGTGCGGGACCCGCCGGTCCGGAGCCGCCCGGCGGCCGTACGGGGTCAGGAACCGTACGGCCCCGAGGGCTCCGGGGTCTCGACGACCGCCGGCTGCCGCGGCCGAGCGATGCGGCCTTCGGCTGCCGGGGCCCTCAGTTGCTGCGCCGCGTCACGTACTCCGCCAGAGCCAGCAGTCCGCCCGCCTGCTCCGGTTCGGGGACCGCGCGGGCCAGTTCCTGCATGGCGCGGGCCATCCGGTCGGCGGCCTGAGCCTGCGCCCAGTCACGGCCACCCGCTCGTTCGACGGCAAGGGCGGTCGCCTGCAAGTCCTCCTTGTCGTACGGCATTTCGTACAGCGCGGCCAGTTCCGCCGCCGCCGGGCCGCCGGAGGTCAGCGCGGCGACGACCGGCAGGGACTTCTTGCGGGCGGCGAGGTCCGCGCCGGCCGGTTTCCCGGTGTGGCCGGGGTCGCCCCATATGCCGATCACGTCGTCGATGAGCTGGAAGGCGAGCCCCGCCTCACGGCCGAACGCGTCCAGCGCCGTCACGTCCTCCTCCGGCGCACCCGCGTACAGCGCACCGATGGCACAGGCGCACCCCAGCAGGGCGCCGGTCTTGGCCTCGGCCATGCCGAGCACCTCGTCGAGCCCGATGTCGCCGGGGCCGCGCTTCTCCATCGCCGTGTCCGCGTGCTGGCCGGTGCACAGCTCGATGACACAGGCCGCGAGGCGAGCGGCGGCGGCCGTGGACGCCGGGTGCGGGTCCTCGGCGAGCAGCCGCAGGGCCAGCGCCTGGAGGGCGTCCCCGGCGAGGATCGCGTCGGCGTCGCCGAACACCGTCCATGCGGTGGGCCGGTGCCGGCGCAGGGTGTCCCGGTCCATCACGTCGTCGTGCAACAGCGTGAAGTTGTGCACCAGTTCCACCGCCACCGCGGCCCGTACGGCCGCCGCCCGCGCCGCCGGTCCGCCGAAGGCTGCGGCCGCGGTGAGGACGAGGGCGGGACGGATCGCCTTGCCCGCGTTGCCCGCCGCCGGGGTGCCGTCCGGGTGCTCCCAGCCGAAGTGGTAGAGCGCGACCCGGCGCATGGAAGGCGGCAACGACTCGAGAGCGGCCCGCAGTTCGGGGTCGACCGACGCCCGGACGCGCTCCAGGATCACCACCGCCTCGGGCCCTTCGAGCGGACCCGGCCCGCCGTCGATGTCGGTCGCGATCGGCCTGTGCCTTTCGAGCGTCTCGGTGGACGGCAGCGCCCCGGCAGGGCGCTGCTGCGTCTCCGTCATGAACTCACCCATGGCATCGCCTCGGAGAGTCGGCGGACGGTGGCCCTTCCGCTACGGCTGGGCGCCTACCCCGAGGATGTACCCACGCCGGGTGCGCGGGACACGGCGTACGGGCGGCCGGAGTCCGGTCGGGACGGGCCCGGGCGGGGAAGGTCACCGCCAGCGCCCGATCTCGACGTTCTCCAGCACGCCGAGGGCGTCCGGCACCAGAACCGCGGCCGAGTAGTAGGCCGTCACCAGGTACTTGATGATGGCCTGTTCGTTGATGCCCATGAAGCGGCAGGACAGGCTCGGCTCGATCTCGTCCGGGATGCCTGCCTGCTGCAGCCCGATGACGCCCTGGTCCGCCTCGCCGGTACGCATGGCGATGATCGAGGTCGTCCGGGCCTCGGTGACCGGGATCTTGTTGCAGGGGAAGATCGGTACCCCGCGCCAGGTGGGGATGCGGTTGCCGGCCATCTCGATGGTCTCGGGGACCAGCCCGCGCTTGTTCAGCTCACGCCCGAACGCGGAGATGGCGCGCGGGTGGGCGAGGAACAGCTTGGTGCCGCGCCGCCGGCACAGCAGCTCGTCCATGTCGTCGGGGCTGGGCACGCCGTCGTGCGGCTGGAGCCGCTGGTCGTACTCGCAGTTGTTGAGCAGCCCGAACTCGCGGTTGTTGATGAGTTCGTGCTCCTGGCGCTCCTTCAGGGCCTCGACGGTCAGCCGGAGCTGCTGCTCGGTCTGGTTCATCGGCTGGTTGTAGAGGTCGGCCACGCGCGTGTGGATGCGCAGCACGGTCTGGGCGACGCTCAGTTCGTACTCACGGGGCCTGGCCTCGTAGTCGACGAAGGTGTGCGGGATGTCGGGCTCGCCGCTGTGGCCGGCGGCGAGGTCGATCTCCTTCTCGCCGTACTTGTTGGTGCGCTGACCGGGGATCGCCCGCAGCTGTTCGAGGTGCTCGCGCAGGGAGTCGGCGCGCTCGGCGACCAGCTCGGCATCCTGGCGGGACAGGACGAGCACCGTGCACGCGGTGACCGCGCGGGCCGTGTACTCCCAGATCGCGTCCGCGTCGAGCAGCGCCTGCTCGCCGAGGTAGGCCCCGTCGGCGAGGACACCCAGGGACTCGTCCTCCCCGTACGGACCCGTGCCGATCTTCTCCACCCTGCCGTGCGCCAGCAGGTACACCTCGTCGGTCTGGCTGCCGAACGAAGCGATCACGTTCCCCGCCGCGAACTCCCGCTGCTGGCAGCGCTGGGCGAGCTCGGAGAGCACCTCTTCGTCCTCGTACGACCGCAGCGCGGGCAGTTCGGTCAGCTCGGCGGGGATCACCTCGACCCGGTCGCCGGTCTTCACGAACGTGATACGGCCGTCCCCCACGGCGTAGGTCAGACGCCGGTTCACCCGGTACGTGCCGCCCTGCACATTCACCCATGGCAGCATGCGCAGCAGCCAGCGAGAGCTGATCTCCTGCATCTGGGGTGCGGACTTGGTCGTGGTGGCCAGGTTCCGCGCGGCCGCCGTGCCGAGACTCTGCTGCGGCTTGTCCTGCTCCGTGCGGACCTCTTCGCCTACCGACATAAGGAACTGCCCTCCCGGTCATGCTCCGGCGCCGATCTGGCGCCACGCATCGCGATCTGCACGACCGAGCCTTCCACCACTGAGTGTGCTGGTGCTATTACACGAAAGAGCGGGAATGGATCACGGTCGACTGGGCAAATAGAGGGCTCTTGTCCACTCGCGACAGCACGGCTGCCGTCCCGCGCACGCCACGGCGTTTGTCCGAAACGGCTCGCACACCGTGCGATTCAAGGAGTCCCGTCTGCCCGTTTTCGGTAAGTCACCGATACGAGGCGGCCGCGCACGGCGGCCGACGCACGGCACGAAGGAGGCGGTCATGGCCACACCCATGTCCGCGAGCAGATTCCTGGAGAGACTCAGGGCGGAGGGCGCGACGGTCGTCGAGGTCGGCGACTGGGAGCATCACAACCGCAACCACGTAGGCCCTTGGGGCCCCGTCCACGGCGTGATGATCCACCACACCGTGACCAAGGGCAGCGCACACACGGTGGAACTCTGCCGCAACGGCTACGAAGGGCTGCCGGGCCCGCTGTGCCACGGCGTCATCACCAAGGACGGCACGGTCCACCTCGTCGGCTACGGCCGCGCCAACCACGCCGGCCTCGGCGACGACGACGTACTGCGCGCGGTCATCGCGGAAAAGGCCCTGCCTCCCGACAACGAGGCCAACACCGACGGCAACCGCCACTTCTACGGCTTCGAGTGCGAGAACCTGGGTGACGGACAGGATCCGTGGCCGCAGCCCCAGCTGGAAGCGATCGAACGGGTCTCGGCGGCCGTCTGCCGCCATCACGGGTGGACGGAGCGGTCGGTGATCGGAGTGGCAGCCCGGGAAGGTGGATCCGCGGGGGTTCACGATGGCCTGGATGCGGGAGCGGATCCGGGAGCGGCTGAAGTAGAGCAGCCGTAGCCATGGGCCCGGGCGACAATGGCCAGGTGACCAGCCCCGACGTCCCCGACCTCAGCGCCCTCCGTCCCCGGCTCCCCTCCCCCCTGCAGGAGGCGGCCGACGAGCGGTTCACGCGTCGCGGTGTCCGTCTGCTCCTCAAGCGCGACGACCTGATCCACCCTGAGCTGATCGGCAACAAATGGCGCAAGCTCGCGCCGAACCTGACGGCCGCGGCCGGTCGCCCGATCGTCACCTTCGGCGGCGCCTACTCCAACCACCTGCGCGCCACCGCCGCCGCGGGCCGGCTCCTCGGCCTGCCCACGGTCGGCGTGGTGCGCGGTCAGGAACTGGCCGAACGGCCACTGAATCCGTCCCTCGCGCGGTGCGTGGCCGACGGTATGCGGCTGCATTTCGTCGACAGGTCGACGTACCGCCGCAAGACCGACCCCGAAACGCGTGTGGCCATCCTGCGCGCGGCGGGTGCGCAGGGGGCGTACGTCGTCCCGGAAGGCGGCAGCAACGCCCTTGCCGTACGGGGGTGCCGGGCCCTCGGCGAGGAGCTGCGGGGGCAGGCCGACGTGGTCGCGATCGCGTGCGGTACGGGCGGGACGCTGGCGGGGCTGGCGGCCGGACTGGGCCCCGGTCAGCGGGCCCTCGGCATCCCCGTCCTCAAGGGCGGCTTCCTCGGCGACGACGTACGGGGCCTGCAGGCCGAGGCGTTCGGCGGGCCGCGCGGCGACTGGTGGCTGGACGAGCGGTTCCATTTCGGGGGGTACGCCCGTAGCACGCCCGAGCTCGACGCCTTCGCGGAGGACTTCGAGGAACGGCATGGGGTACCGGTGGAGCGTCTCTATGTCGCCAAATTGCTGTATGGGCTCGTGGTGTTGGTGGAGGAAGGGGTGTTCGAGGCGGGGGGCGTGGTGGTTGCCGTGGTGACCGGAGCGCCGTTCGGCGGGTGACTAGCGGGACTTTCTGGTGAAGCGGCGCTTTGTCGTTTTCATCGCCGTCAGTTTCTGCGCTTTGCGATGGAGCCCCATGTCCCTGTAGATCGCGGCGAGGGATTGGGTAGTGGCCTGGGTGTCTTCGTGGTCGTCACCGAGGACGCGGCGCTGACGGGCACGCACGTCTTCCAGCAACTTCGTGCCCGCCTCGAAGGAACGCAGCTTGCACAGGGTGACGCCGAGGTTGTGAGCCGACATGAGGGTCTCGTGGTGGTCCTCACCGAGGATGCGGCGACGCCGGGCGACAACATCCTCGAGCAGGCGACGGGCTTCTTCGTAGTCACGCAACCCGTGCAAGGCGGCGCTGAGAACGCCGGCGGAATGCAACGTATCAGGGTGATCCGGACCCAGGACACGACGCTGCTGGTCGACAACGTCGACGAGCACGCGATGGGCTGCTTCGTATTCATGCACCGCGTTCAGGGCGGTGGCGAGGGTATACGCGGCCTCGAAGGTTTCTGGATGATCGCCGCCGGAGGCCCGGCGACGCCGGGAGAGGACGTCCTCGAGCATGCTGCGAGCCTCGCGGCGTTTACCCAGCTTGTTCAGGGTGGCAGCAAGGCGCTGAACAGCATCGAGAGTCAGAGGGTGGTCATCGCCGAGCGTGCTCCGGCATCGGGCCCGGGTCTCCTCGTGCAGGCGGCGGGCCCCGGTCACGTCGCCGAGTGCGCGAAGGGATTCGGCAAGATTCAGGGCAGTCCGGAGCGTGTCGGGGTGGCCATCGCCGAGAACCCGTCGGAGGCGTGCCAGGGTGTCCTCGCTCATGTCGCGCGATGCGACGAACTCATCCAGTGCAGCCAGGGCCGCGGCCAGATTGCCGGCGGACTCAAGGGTCTTGGGAGACTCGTCACCGAGAACACGGCGCCGACGGGCCAGAGTCTCCTCGTGGACGCGCCGTGACTCCCGATACTCACCCAGCGAGGAGAGAATCGCGGCGAAGTCGTTGGCGGACTGCAGTGTGTCGGGGTGGTCGTCCCCCAGCGTTCGACGCCGACGTGCGAACGCGTCCTCGATGATCGGTCGGGCCCCCCGGATGTCGCCCAGGTCCGATGTCGCGTGGCCGAGATACTGAGTACAGGTCAGAACATCGGGGTGGTCAGGACCCGATTGCGCGGTCCACGCCCCTCGCAGGGTCGTGGCAAGTTCTACGGCGGTCCGCGGTTGGGCACTGCGGATCAGGAAATGCACGGCATTGCGGAGCACCGGACGCAGCTCGGGCCGGTGAGTGATGTCGATGTGCTGCGACCAGAGGTGCGAAGTCAGGCTCGCCCAGGTGGGCCAGTTGGCCGGCGGTTCGGGATCTCCTGGCTCGACGGCTGCGAGGACGGCCGCCGCGTCGTCGTGTATCGCCTCGGCCTGCGCCGGATCGGCCTGATCGCGGAGCACGGCCTGGGTCAGGCGATGGATCTGGAGGGTCTCGCCGTCGATGCGGGCGAGGCCGTAGCGGCGCAGTGGTTCGAGGGCGGCCCGCGTCCACAACAGGTCGTCGGGATCGCCAGGGATCGTGGACAGCCGGGGCGCGCGGTCACCAGCCACTCGGTGGGGATCGGCTCCGGGCCGAGGAACGCGGCGAGCCGGAGCAGGGCCGCGGCGTCGGGGTGCTTGTCGTCGAGGCCTTCGACGGCGATGCCGACCGCGGCGGCCAGGGGCACCGGATAGTCCGGGACCCCGCCTTCGCGCAGGATCCGGCTCGTGCTGTCGTTCAGGAGCCGCCGATAGAGGTCGACGGTCGTGCCGTTCTCGATCACGCCCGCGGCCTGCGCGAGAGCCAGCGGCAGATCACCGACCTCCCTGGCCAGAGTGTCCGCCTGTTCGTCGGAGATGCCCGAGACCCGGCTCCGGAGGTACGCGAGCGAGTCGGCCCGCGAGAACACGTCGAGGGCCGTCGGGCGGGCCAGGCGGCGCCAGTTGGGGTTGCGTGAGGTGATTAGGACGTGTCCGGGGCCCTCGGGCAGCCACGGCTCGATCTGGTCCGGGTCCTCCGCGTTGTCGAGGATGATCAGCCACCGGGGCCGGGTGCGCAGGTGCTGCAGCAGCATCCGGGCATTGTGTTCGGCACCGGCTTCGGCGAGAGCGACGCCGACCCGGTCGGCCAGCTCCGTGTAGTGGATCGGGATCTGGTCGCTCTGCTCCGCGTCGATCCACCACACCAGGTCGTACTGGCTGGCGAACCGGTGGGCGTACTCCAGGGCGATCTGCGTCTTACCGATCCCGCCCATCCCGTGCAGCGCGTACACGACGGACTGCCGCCCGCTGAGCAGACCGTCCCTGAGCTCGACCATCTGGGCCTCGCGCCCGGAGAAGTCGTGGTTGCGGCGGCGTACGTTCCACACCTCGGGCTCATCGGTGCCGCCGGGCAGCGCCGGCCTGGGCCCCTCGGGCACCGAGGGCGCCGCGGGCCCGGCAGATCCGTCCGGCGCCTCGGGACAGCTCCCCGGAAACGCCGGACGCTCGGTCGGCCGCCCCTCCCCGCTCACCGCGGCCCGCAATGCCTCGATGGCCGCGGCCTCGTCCAGGCCGTGCAGGTTCGTGCGTACCTTCGCGGCGAACATGGGATCGACGTCGTTGTTGGTCAGCGGTTCCACCGCGAGCGGAAGGACCCGGTCCCGACGGGCGACGACCGCGGACCGCTCCTCCTCGGTCCAACGCCCGTCCTCGAAGTACGACTTGGAGAGCAGAGCCACGACGGCGTCGGCCTTCTCCAGCCCCTCGTCCATCCGCTTGACGAAGTCGTCCCCGGTCCGCCAGTCCCATATGTCGAGCTCGACAAGGTGACCATCCCGCTCGAGGTGCCACCCCACCCACTCGGCCCACAGCCGGTCCGCCCCCGCGTAACTGATGAAGAACCGCTGTGAGGTGCCGGCCATCGAGCCCCCCGAGTCACCCAGTGCCGATCGTGTCCCTCCTATGATCCACCGTCAGAAGCGCACGCGGGTAGGGAAATGCGCACCCCGCCGCCCGGCCGCTCACCCCGCCTCCCGATAGGCCGCCGCCTCCTCCAGATCGAGTCTGCGCAGCAGCGTCCGCAGCATCTCGTCGTCGATATGGCGACCGTCCCGCAGCTTCACGAACACCGTGCGCTCGGTGCCGATCACCTCCCGGGACAGGCGCCGGTAGGTGTCGTCGACGGACTCTCCGGTGACCGGATTGGCCTGGCCCAGCCGTTCCCAGACGGAGTTGCGGCGCCTTTCCAGGACGGCTCGCAGGCGGTCGGCCAGTGGGGCCGGGAGCGCGTTGCGTTCGTCGGCGAGGAGTTCCTCCAGGCGTAGCTCGGCGGCACGGGAGGCCTGCGCCTGGGCGTTCGCCTCGGCGAGGGTCTCGGCCTGTGCGTCCCGGCCGGGAAGTTTCAGGAGCCGGATCAGGGGCGGCAGCGTCACGCCCTGGACGACCAGCGTGCCGATGACCGTCGTGAAGGTCAGGAAGAGGATGAGGTTGCGCTCGGGGAAGGCCTCGCCCCCGTGCACCGTGAGCGGGATCGAGAAGGCGATGGCCAGCGAGACCACGCCCCGCATCCCGGCCCACGCGACGATGAACGGCCCCTTCCAGGTCGGGTTGTCCTCACGCCCCCGGATCCGCGCCGACATCATGCGAGGCAGGAAGGTCGCCGGATACACCCACACGAACCGCGAGACGACGACCACGACGAAGACGGCGACCGCGTACCAGGCCGCGCGTCCGCCCTCGTACTCCCCGAGACCCCTGAGGACCACCGGCAGCTGCAGTCCGATGAGCGCGAACACCGCCGACTCCAGCACGAACGCGACCATCTTCCACACCGCCTCCTCCTGGAGCCGGGTGGCGAAGTCGACCTCCCACGCGCGGTGCCCCAGGTACAGCGCGACGACCACGACCGCCAGCACCCCGGAGGCGTGCACCTGCTCGGCGGCCGCGTACGCGACGAACGGGATGAGCAGCGAGAGCGTGTTCTGCAGCAGCGCCTCCTTCACATGCGTGCGCAGCCAGTGGATCGGCACCATCAGCACAAGCCCTATGCCGATGCCGCCGAGCGCCGCGAGCAGGAACTCGCCGATGCCGCCGGCCCAGGTGGCGCCCTCTCCTACGGCGGCCGCGAGCGCCACGCGGTAGGCGGTGATCGCGGTGGCGTCGTTCACCAGGGACTCGCCCTGCAGGATCGTGGTGATCCGGGACGGCAGCCCCACCCGGCGCGCGACCGCGGTCGCCGCGACCGCGTCCGGCGGCGCCACCACCGCGCCCAGCACGAGCGCCGCCGTCAGCGGCAGATCCGGCACGAGGAGATACGCGGCCCAGCCGACGGTGAAGGTCGCGAAGAGCACGTACCCCACCGACAGCAGCATCACGGGCCGCATCTGGGCCCGCAGATCGAGATACGAACTGTCCGTCGCCGCGCTGTGCAGCAGCGGGGGCAGCACCAGCGGCAGGACGATGTGCGGGTCGAGGGTGTACTCGGGGACGCCCGGCACGTATGACACCGTAAGCCCGGCGGCGACGAGCAGCAGCGGCGCCGGCACCGGGGACCAGCGGGCGCCCGCGGCCACCGCGGCACTGCCCGCCACCAGCAACAGCAGCGGCATCACGTCCATGCTTCTCGCCCGCCCTCGCCCGTCCTGCCGGCCACGCGCGCGTGTGCCGCCGTCTTCCGGATGCGCTCGCTCATGGTCTGCGCCCGCCCCCGATCATCCGCCGTGGACCGCACTTGATCATCGCCGTACGCCCGCCCTCGTTTTTCCGCGCGGCCATCCTCGCGGCCGTCGTAACCTGGCAATCATGAAACAGTGCACGCACGCCGACGCGCTGCCGCACCCGGAACCCGTGCCGCTGAACGAGACGTGCCCGGAGTGCCTGGCGGACGGCATGCACCCCGTACAACTGCGGCTCTGTCTCAGCTGCGGGCATGTCGGCTGCTGCGACTCCTCGCCGGGGAGACATGCGACAGAACACCACAAGGAGTCCGGTCACCCGGTGATGCGGACGTTCGAGCCGGGCGAGGAATGGCGTTGGTGCTTCGTCGACCACGTACTCGTGTGACCCTGGATCCGGACGGTTCGACCGTCTGACGTCTGGGTACGTCAACCCGGCGCGCGCTCTTCCCAATTGGAGCCGCAGACCCCTAGACACGGAGCGTATCCACAGGTTTACTGTGAGTGACGGCAAGGGGTTGGGTCCTGGGGACAGGAAAGTTCAGAGCGCGATAGCGTCACCGCTGAACCACACATCGCGTTACCCCGGGGGGCGACCCTCGGCCCCGAGAAGCTTGTACCACCTTGGAGGTGAGGGTGTCCCAGATCGCAGGCGAGCCCGCGACCCAGGACTTCGTGGAAGTCCGGCTGCCGGCCGCGGGTGCCTACCTGTCGGTGCTGCGTACGGCCACTGCCGGCCTCGCGGCCCGTTTGGACTTCACCCTCGACGAGATCGAGGACCTGCGCATCGCGGTGGACGAGGCATGCGCGATCCTGCTCCAGCAGGCCGTGCCCGGCTCGGTACTCAGCTGTGTGTTCCGGCTCGTGGACGACTCGCTCGAGGTCACCGTCTCGGCCCCGACCACGGACGGCCACGCTCCCTCCAGGGACACCTTCGCCTGGACCGTGCTGTCCGCCCTCGCGGGCAAGGTCTCCTCCGCCGTGGACGAGGACAAAACCGTTTCGATCAGCCTCTACAAACAGCGCGGCGCGGGACCCGGGCCGGCGTGAGGAACGGGGACGGGCCGGTGCGGGACGAAGAGCGCGGCACACGAGAGCTGCCGGACGGCGCTGCCCCCTGCTCGGACGGAGCCGAGAGCCTGGGGGTGGGCCCGAGCGGTCCGAGCGGTTCCCGACGCATGGCGGACGGCATCGACGGCATCCCCGAGCAGGCCCGGCCGCACCCGGAGGACGACTCCGTGGAGGCCGGCTTCCTGGCCGACGGACGGGATGACGAAGGCGCCGTGCAGAGCGCGCCTCCGGGCGGAGGGACCGGGATTCCCCCCGTCCGCGTGGAGGCGAGGGCTCGGGAGAGGGCAACGGGCGGGACGATGAGCGAGCACGAGCGAAACGCCGAGGACGAGGCGATGGGCGCGCACAGTGTGCAGGCCACCCAGCACGACCCTCAGGACCGCAGCGGGGCGCGCGCCATGTTCGTCGAGCTGCGCAAGCTGCAGGACGGCAGCCCCGAGTACGCGGAGCTGCGCAACAAGCTGGTCCGTATGCATCTGCCGCTCGTCGAGCACCTCGCGCGCCGCTTCCGCAACCGCGGCGAGCCGCTGGACGACCTCACCCAGGTCGCCACCATCGGCCTGATCAAGTCGGTCGACCGCTTCGACCCGGACCGCGGCGTCGAGTTCTCGACCTACGCGACCCCGACGGTCGTCGGCGAGATCAAGCGGCACTTCCGCGACAAGGGCTGGGCGGTGCGGGTGCCGCGGCGCCTCCAGGAGCTGCGCCTCGCCCTGACGACGGCCACGGCCGAGCTGTCCCAGCAGCACGGCCGCTCCCCCACCGTCCACGAACTCGCCGAGAAGCTGGCGATCTCGGAGGAGGAGGTCCTGGAGGGCCTGGAGTCCGCCAACGCGTACTCCACGCTCTCCCTGGACGTCCCCGACACGGACGACGAGTCCCCTGCGGTCGCGGACACGCTGGGCGCGGAGGACGAGGCGCTGGAGGGCGTCGAGTACCGGGAGTCGCTGAAGCCGCTACTGGAAGACCTCCCGCCGCGCGAGAAGCGGATCCTGCTGCTGCGGTTCTTCGGCAACATGACCCAGTCGCAGATCGCGCAGGAGGTCGGGATCTCCCAGATGCACGTGTCCCGACTGCTGGCGCGCACACTGGCTCAGCTGCGGGAGAAGTTGCTGGTGGAGGAGTGACGGTCGGCTGAGAGCCGTCGGCTACTTCTGATCCGGTGCGCTGCCGGGTCCCCGGATCCCGAGGGCCTCGGTGGTCGCCGGATTGACCAGGAGCACGAGCGTGGCGATCGCGACCACGGCGATCGCGATCCCCGCCGGGATGGCGATGCTGTCGGCCTGCAGCAGGCTGTAGGCCACCGGCAGCGCCAGGATCTGCGTGATGACGGACGGCCCTCGACTCCAGCTGCGCTGCGCGAACAGACCCCGCGCGGCGAGCAACGGCAGCAGAGCGAGAACGATCAGCGTCACGCCGAGAGTGACAGCCTGCTGCCGGTCGTCCGGATCCCCGGCAAGCCCCAGCACCATCACCCAGCCGCCCCCGACGGCGAGCCCCAGCCCTTCCAGCGCGGTGAGAGCCGCCGCATACGTCAGCCGCCGCGGGCGCGGACCGGCGGTTTCCGGGGTGGTGGGGGTCTGCTCCTTGGTCACCCCTGAAGGGTAGCCCTCCGCAATATCCCCCTCGGCAGCCACGGGGGCCCCGCACCCCTCCACGCCGACCCGCGCATTCCAGCCCGTCCGGGGGTGCCCCCCTCTAGGGGAGTTTGAGGACGAGGCCCGTTCAGGGCCGAAGCGGGGGTCTGGGGGCGGCAGCCCCCAGCAGGGGCCGGCGCTGACGCCGGTCACCTTCACAGCGGACGGCATCAATACACGCGGCCCGACCGACGGAGTCCCCCGTGTCGAGACTCACGCCCGATGTCTTACTTGATCCCTACCTCGCCCTGTGCCCGGTACCCCCCAGTAGGTACGCTGCAACTCATGCGTGCACTTCTCGTGGTCAATCCGGCAGCAACCACCACAAGCGCACGTACGCGCGATGTCCTGATCCATGCGCTCGCCAGCGAGATGAAGCTCGAGGCGGTCACCACCGAGTACCGCGGCCACGCGCGCGACCTGGGCCGGCAGGCGGCGGAGAGCGACGACGTCGACCTGGTCGTGGCCCTCGGCGGCGACGGCACCGTGAACGAGGTCGTCAACGGCCTCCTGCACGCCGGCCCGAACCCGGAGCATCTCCCCGGCGTGGCCGTGGTCCCCGGCGGCTCCACCAATGTCTTCGCCCGCGCACT
Organism: Streptomyces regalis; assembly: GCF_001509475.1. Classification (GTDB taxonomy): domain Bacteria; phylum Actinomycetota; class Actinomycetes; order Streptomycetales; family Streptomycetaceae; genus Streptomyces; species Streptomyces regalis. The sequence continues at coordinate 38,241 of NZ_LLZG01000299.1, read as the reverse complement.
GGGCCTGCCGAACGACCCCGTGGAAGCGACCGGCGCCCTCCTGGACGCCCTGCGCGACGGCAGCGAACGCACGGTCGGGCTCGGCCTGACCTCCGGCACCCCGGGCACGGAGGACGAAGGGGTCCCGTCCCGCTGGTTCCTCTTCAACGCGGGACTCGGCTTCGACGCCGGCGTGGTGGGCCGCGTGGAGCAGCAGCGCGAACGGGGCAGGAAATCCACACACGCTCTCTACCTCCGCCAGGCCATGCGCCAATTCCTCGGCGAACCCCACCGCCGACACGGCGCGATCACCCTGGAGCGCCCGGGCGAGGACCCGGTGACCGATTTGGTGCTGTCCATAATCTGCAACACCGCTCCGTGGACGTATCTAGGCAATCGTCCGGTGTACGCGGCGCCTAAGGCCTCGTTCGATACGGGGCTCGACGTACTCGGTCTCAGCCGCATGTCCACGGTCGCGGTTGCCCGGTATGCGACGCAGTTGCTCACTTCGTCCCCCGGGCGCGGACCCCATGGCAGGCATGCCGTCACGCTCCACGACCTGGACCAGTTCACCTTGCATTCGAAGGCCCCGCTCCCCCTCCAGATGGACGGCGACCACCTCGGGCTGCGTACGAGCGTGACGTTCACAGGCGTACGCCGTGCACTGCGTGTGATTGTGTGAGCGGAACGGGCTAAAGTCCTTTCACTCGAACGTTTAGGCCAGGATCCACCCCATGGAAGTACGGCTGTGACCTAGTCGACACCGAGGAATCAAAAAAAACTTTCCGGAAGGGGTTGTATCCGTCGCTGAGGTTTGCGAGTCTCTACGTGGCGATCGGGACAGCCCGCAACACCGGCTCCACAGATCACCGGAACCCCTCTTCACATCACAGGACCTCGTCAGGGAACCTGACGGTCGGCCCTTCACTTGTTGAGGGATTCGTGAAAGCGTTCACATTCACAAGCAACTTGCACGTAATACACAAGGAGAGGTAGCAGCCATGGACTGGCGTCACAACGCCGTTTGCCGCGAGGAAGACCCCGAGCTCTTCTTCCCCATCGGCAACACCGGTCCTGCGCTGCTGCAGATCGAGGAAGCCAAGGCCGTCTGCCGTCGCTGCCCCGTTATGGATCAGTGTCTGCAGTGGGCGCTCGAGTCCGGCCAGGACTCCGGCGTCTGGGGTGGTCTCAGCGAGGACGAGCGTCGCGCCATGAAGCGCCGTGCCGCCCGCAACCGGGCCCGTCAGGCATCCGCCTGACAACACCCGCCCCGCAAACAGCCTGAGCTTGGCGGCGCGTACAGCGAGTACGCATCTCCCGCCCCCGAGCCGCAGCGCGCAGTATCCCCCGGTGCGCCTAGCAATAGAGCAGCAACGAGCGACTAGCCCTGGACCTACGGGTCCGGGGCTCTTTGCTGTTCCGGGACTCCCAGCTGTTCGCTGTTCCGGGGCTCCCCGCTGTTCGGGGAGCTGTCCCCGAACAGCCCGTCGGCCGGCCCTACTTGTGTGCCCGCACCGGAATGTCGAGGATCACCCGAGTCCCCCGCTCCGGCGCCGGAACCATGTCGAACGTGCCGCCCAACTCGCCCTCCACCAGCGTCCGTACGATCTGCAGGCCGAGGTTGCCCGCGGTGTGCGGGTCGAAGCCCTCGGGCAGACCCGCGCCGTCGTCCTGGACGGTGACCAGGAGGCGGGCCTGCTTCGTCGTGCCGCCGCGGACCGCCGAGACCTCGACCGTGCCGGTGTCGCCCTCGCGGAAGCCGTGCTCCAGGGCGTTCTGGAGGATCTCGGTCAGGACCATCGACAGCGGGGTGGCGACCTCGGCGTCCAGGATGCCGAAGCGGCCGGTGCGCCGGCCGGCGACCTTGCCGGGCGAGATCTCGGCGACCATCGCCAGCACCCGGTCGGCGATCTCGTCGAACTCCACGCGCTCGTCCAGGTTCTGGGAGAGCGTCTCGTGCACGATCGCGATCGACCCGACCCGGCGTACCGCCTCTTCGAGAGCTTCGCGGCCGCGGTCGGACTCGATGCGCCGGGCCTGGAGGCGGAGCAGGGCGGCCACCGTCTGGAGGTTGTTCTTGACGCGGTGGTGGATCTCCCGGATGGTGGCGTCCTTGGTGATCAACTCGCGCTCGCGGCGGCGCAGTTCGGTGACGTCCCGGAGCAGGACCAGCGAACCGATGCGGGTGCCCTTGGGTTTGAGGGGGATCGCCCGGAACTGGATGACACCGTCGCCCGACTCGATCTCGAACTCGCGGGGCGCCCAGCCGCTGGCGACCTTGGCCAGCGCCTCGTCCACCGGGCCGTGGGTCGGGGCGAGTTCGGCGGTGGTCTTGCCCAGGTGGTGGCCGACGAGGTCGGCGGCGAGGCCGAGACGGTGGTAGGCGGAGAGCGCGTTCGGAGAGGCGTACTGGACGATGCCGTCGGCGTCGACGCGGATCAGGCCGTCGCCGACGCGCGGCGAGGCGTCCATGTCGACCTGCTGGTTGGCGAACGGGAACGCGCCGGCCGCGATCATCTGCGCGAGGTCGGAGGCGCTCTGGAGGTAGGTCAGCTCCAGGCGGCTCGGGGTGCGCACGGTCAGCAGGTTGGTGTTGCGCGCGATGACACCCAGGACGCGCCCTTCGCGTCGTACGGGAATGGACTCGACGCGGACCGGCACCTCCTCGCGCCACTCGGGGTCGCCCTCCCGCACGATCCGGCCCTCGTCGAGCGCGGCGTCCAGCATCGGGCGGCGGCCGCGCGGGACGAGGTGGCCGACCATGTCGTCCTGGTACGAGGTCGGGCCGGTGTTGGGCCGCATCTGCGCGACGGAGACATAGCGGGTGCCGTCGCTGGTGGGGACCCACAGGACGAGGTCGGCGAAGGAGAGGTCGGAGAGCAGCTGCCACTCCGAGACCAGCAGGTGGAGCCACTCGAGGTCGGAGTCGTCGAGGGCTGTGTGCTGGCGTACGAGTTCGTTCATGGAGGGCACGTGGCCGAGCGTACCTGGCGGTACGGACATGACTCGAAATCAGCCACTTCAACGGGCTGCGGGGGCCGGAAACACCCGCGGGCCGCGGCGCCTGGGAGGGACCCTCAACCCTCCCGGCACCGCAGCCCGGAGCAACATCGGCCGTGGGGTGTGCGGTCCCAGTCGGCCGAAGGATGAGGAGCCGGGGCAGTCAGGGCAGAGAGCTCCGGTTCCTCGGTCCGTCTTCCTGTGCGGGGAAGACGGAAGTCGGTGCGTTCTTCTCCTACGCACTCCTTCGCATTGTGGACTAGACCACTCCGGTGTGTCCATGCGTTGGAGGCTGTTTATTGTTGGCGCTTTCCTTGCGGGCGCCGGACCAGTTGGAGAACCACTAGGACGCCCTGGTATCCACCACGCAGCCTAACCCGTGTGGGTTCATGTGCGGGGCCAGTTGGCCATGGCAATTTCCGCGAGCGCCTCCAGTTCCTCCCGGCTCGCCCCGTCGCGCGCCTGTTGTGACATGCCCTGGATCATCGCGCCGGCGTGCCGGGCGAGCGCGGCGGCGTCGATGTCGGGCGGGAGTGCGCCTGTGGCGATGTCCGCTTCTATACGGCTCCGGATGGCGGCGATGCTGGCGTTGCGCCGGCCCCGCAGCGACTGCTCCACCTCGGGCGTCGAGCAGTTGGTCGCCGCATGCACGACGAGACAGCCGTACGGGTGGGCCGGATCGGTGTACTCCGCGGCGGCCTCGCGCAGCATCCGCGCCACGGCGGCGCAGGCTGTGGACTCCTCGGCGAGGGCTCGATCGGCGAAGGAGCCGTAGCGCACGCCGTACTCGCGGACGACCTCTTCGAAGAGCGACTGCTTGTCACCGAAGGCGGAGTACAGGCTGGGGGCGCCGATGTCCATGACGCGCGTGAGATCGGAGACGGAGGTCGCCTCGTAGCCGTGCTCCCAGAACGCGAGGATCGCCTTCTCCAGCGCCGTCTCGCGGTCGAAGGAGCGTGGGCGGCCGCGGGGTTTGGCCGCCGGGCGGGCCTTCGCCCCGGTCTCCTCGCTCTCCTTGCTGCTCACCTTGTTGCTCACCATGGGGTGCATTTTATAGCGGACGCTAGACAAATGTCGGCGGGGTGGTCTACGGTCATTTTTGTAGCGACCGCTAGAGAAATGTGAAGGGGGCGCCGGCATGGGTGCGCTTGCGGGCAGGACGGCTCTGGTCACGGGGGCGAGCAGGGGGATCGGGCGAGGAATCGCCGAGCGGCTGGGGCACGACGGGGCCCGAGTGGGCGTGCACTACGGCCGGAACGAGGCGGCGGCGAAGGAGACGGTCGCCGCGATCGAGGCGGCGGGCGGCTCGGCGTTCACGATCGGCGTCGAGCTGGGAGCGCCGGGAGACGCCGAGGCCCTGTGGGAGGAGTTCGACCGGCATGCGGACGGGCTGGACATCCTCGTCAACAACGCGGGGATCGGCACGTCGTCGGCGCTCGGGCAGATCGACGAGGAGGAGTACGACAGGGTCTTCGCGGTGAACGTGAAGGCGCCCCACTTCATCGTCAAGCACGGCCTCGGCCGACTGCGGGACGGCGGCCGGGTCATCAACATCTCCTCGGGACTGGCACGCACCGCGGTGATGCCGGACAAGATGGCGTACGCCATGACCAAGGGGGCGCTCGACGTCTTCACCCGGGACCTGTCCAAGGTGCTGGGCCCTCGCGGAATCACCGTGAACTCGGTGGCGCCGGGGATCATCGACACGGACAACACCGCCGAGTTCCTGCACGGCACCGAGGACGGGTGGGCCCAGGCCGAGGCGATATCGGCGCTGGGCCGGGTGGGGGCGCCGGCCGATGTGGCGGACGTGGTGGCCTTTCTGGCGTCGGACGCGGGGAGGTGGGTGACGGGGAGCTGGGTGGACGCGACGGGGGGCTCGCTGACCTAGCAACCCCTCCGGGAGCGGTCCGGGTTCAGCCTCTTGGGCAGCCCAGGCTCAGCGTGTCTCCGTCACCTTGGCCAGCGCGCGCGGCGCGTCCGGGTCCTGCCCTCGGGCGATGGTCACCTCGTAGGCCAGGAGCTGGAGGGGGAGGATCTCCAGGATCGGCTGGACCTCCTCGGCCACGTCCTCGGTGGGCAGGACGAAGCCGGCCGAGGCGTGTTCGACCTGGTGGCGGGGGCCGATGACGACCAGGTCGGCGCCGCGGCCGCGGAGGCGGTCGAGGACGGGCTGGAGGGCATCGCCGCCCTTGCCGTCGGTGACGACCGCGATGACCGGGGAGACGTTGTCGACCATGGCGAGCGGGCCGTGCAGGAGGTCGGCGCCGGAGTAGGCGAGGGCCGGGATGTAGCTGGTTTCCATCAGCTTGAGGGCGGCCTCCTTGGCCGTGGGGTAGCCGTAGCCGCGGGAGGTGATCACCATGCGTTCGGCGAAGCGGTAGCGGGCGGCGAGGGTGCGGACCTCGTTCTGCCGGGCGAGCAGTTGCCCGGCAAGGTCCCGGAGCACCTTGGCGGGGGTGCCGTCGCCGCCGCGCAGGCCTTCGACGAAGAGGTACAGGGTGAGAAGGGAGGCCGTATAGGTCTTGGTGGCGGGCAGGGCCCTCTCCGGTCCGGCCATGATGTCGAGGTGGTACTCGGAGACGTCGGCCAGCGGTGAGTCGGGATTGTTGGTCACCGCGAGGGTGATCGCACCGGCCTCGCGGGCGGCCCGGGTCGAGGCGACGAGGTCCGGGGAGCCGCCGGACTGGCTGACGGTGACGACGAGGACGTCGGTGAGGTCGGGGCGGGCTCCGTAGGCCGTGGTGGTCGACATCGAGGTCAGGCCGCAGGGCAGGCCGAGGCGGATCTCCAGGAGGTACTTGGCGTAGAGCGCGGCGTTGTCGGAGGTGCCGCGGGCGGTGAGCAGGACGAAGCGGGGCGCACGGGCGGCGATCTCCTGGGCGACCTTGCGGACGGCGGGGGCACCCTGGGACAGGATCCGGCGCAGCACGGCGGGCTGTTCGGCCATCTCACGGGCCATGATCTGGCCGGGGAGGTCGATGTGCGGGGCGTGGGGGTCGGGCGGGTACGGGGTCGTGGCGGTCATGCGGGGCCCTTCTTGCTCTCGTGTCGCGCGCTTCCTGCTCTCGTGTCGCGCGTCTTCTGCTCTCGCGCTCGTCATGCGGCGCACGGCGCCTGTCGCTTCGGACGGACAGTCTCCATTCCACTCCCCGACGGGGAATGACGCCTGCCCGACGGGCTCCCGAACTGCCCACGGGGCTTGCGTTCACCTGGGCCTCGGAGCCCCGCTCTGTTAGATTGGTCTAAACCACATGCCCCTTCAGGGTGCCCTTCGAGTCCCTCTTCAGATCGGCAGGCCCAGCGTGGAAGTTGTCATCGTTCCGGACGCCAAGGCGGGTGGCGAGCTGATTGCCGAGGCCATGGCACAGCTGCTTCGGCGCAAGCCGGACGCCGTGCTCGGCGTGGCCACCGGGTCGACGCCGCTGCCCATCTACGCGGCGCTCGCGGCCAAGGTGCGCTCCGGTGCCGTGGACGTCTCCCACGCGCGGATCGCGCAGCTGGACGAGTATGTGGGGCTGCCCGCCGAGCATCCGGAGTCGTATCGGTCGGTGCTGCGGCGCGAGGTGCTGGAGCCGCTCGGCATCGGGATGGACGCGTTCATGGGGCCCGACGGTACGGCCGAGGACGTGCAGGGGGCGTGCGAGGCGTATGACGCGGCGCTGGCGGATGCCGGGGGCGTCGATCTGCAGTTGCTCGGGATCGGGACGGACGGGCACATCGGGTTCAACGAGCCGTGCTCGTCGCTGGCCTCGCGGACGCGGATCAAGACGCTGACGGAGCAGACGCGGGTCGACAATGCGCGGTTCTTCGACGGGGATATCGAGCAGGTGCCGCATCACGTGATCACGCAGGGGATCGGCACGATTCTGGAGGCTCGGCATCTGGTGTTGCTGGCCACCGGGGAGGGCAAGGCGGATGCGGTTGCGGCGACTGTGGAGGGGCCGGTGGCTGCGGTGTGTCCGGCCTCGGCGTTGCAGTTGCATCCGCATGCGACGGTTGTTGTGGATGAGGGGGCTGCGTCCAAGTTGAAGCTTGCCGACTACTTCCGGCACACGTTTGCCAACAAGCCTGATTGGCAGGGGATTTGAGAAGCGGTTTCGTCTGCCGGGTTCGGTTTTCTGCGGGCTGCGGGCCGTAGGTGGCTGGTCGCGCCCACGCGGCGGAGCCGCATATCGATACAGCCCCGCGCCCCTAGGGACGTTGAAGGCGCCGGTCCGCTGAAAGGGGGACCGGCGCCTTGCTCGTCGTAACGGCTACTTCCCCGCGATGACCTCCGCCGCCGCGCGCCCACACACACGCGCCGCGCCGTGGGTTGCGATGTGGAGGGTGCCGCGGGGAGCCGCCTGGGGGACGCCCATCTCGACGACGATCGTGTCTGGGCGAGCCGTCAGCAGGACGTCCAGGGCCGTCTGCATCCAGGGATGCCGGTGTTCGTCGCGGACCACCGCCACGATCCGGCGGTCCCCCGCCGCGCCCAGTGCTTCGCGCCCCGCGTCCTTCCCGGCGAAGCTGCCCGTCTCCGTGCCCGGGAGCAGGCGGGCCAGTTCCGCCGCCACGCCCCAGGGCGTCTCGTCGCCGACGGCGATGTTCGCGACCGGGGTGAAGGCGACGACGTAGGGCGCCTCAGCGAGGGGGGTGAAGTCCGCGGCGGCGGTCAGCTTCAGGGCGCGGCGGGCGGCAGTCAGGCCCACGTCCGTGCGCACCCCGCCCCCGGCCGCCGGGGCCGCTGCCGCGGTCGCCGTCCAGCGGGCCAGTTCGCGGACGCGTTCCGCTGCCTCCGCCAGGCGTTCCTCGGGCAACTCGCCCGAGCGGACCGCCGTGACCAGAGCGTCCCGCAGGCGGCGTACCGTCTCGTCGTCCGCCAGGCCGCCGCCGACGCAGATCGCGTCCGCGCCGGCCGCGATGGCGAGGACGCTGCCGCGTTCGATGCCGTAGGTGGCGGCGATGGCCTGCATTTCCATGCCGTCGGTGACGATGAGGCCGGTGTAGCCGAGGTCGCCGCGGAGGAGGTCCGTCAGGACCGGGCGGGAGAGGGTCGCCGGGTGGTCGGGGTCCAGGGCGGGGATGAGGATGTGCGCGCTCATCATCGCCCTCGTGCCGGCGGCGATCGCGGCGCGGAACGGGGAGAGTTCGCGGTCCGACAGCACGTCCAGGGCCGCGTCGATGCGGGGGAGCGCGTGGTGGGAGTCGACGGCCGTGTCGCCGTGGCCCGGGAAGTGTTTGGTGCAGGCCGCCACGCCCGCCGACTGCAGGCCGGCGACATAGGCCGCGGTGTGGCGGGCGACCAGGGCGGTGTCGGCGCCGAAGGAGCGTACGCCGATGACCGGGTTGGAGGGGTTGGAGTTCACGTCCGCCGACGGGGCCCAGTTGAGGTTCACTCCGCAAGCGGCCAGGCGGCGGCCCAGTTCGGACGCCACCTGCCTCGTCAGCTCGACGTCGTCCACCGCGCCCAGGGCGTGGTTGCCGGGGAAGCTGGAGCCGGTCCTCACCTCCAGCCTCGTCACATCACCCCCCTCCTCGTCGATCGCGACCAGAACGTCGTCCCGCTCGGCGCGCAACTGGGCGGTAAGGGCAGCAAGTTGTTCCGGTGTAGCAATGTTGCGGCCGAACAGGCCGACCGAGGCAAGGCCCTCACCGAGGCGGCGCAGCAGCCAGTCGGGGGCGGTGGTGCCGGTGAAGCCGGGCTGCAGGACGGTCAGGGCATCGCGCGTCAGAGTGTCGGTGCCGCTGGCGAATGTCGTCATCGGGTGGCGTTATCCCTTCACGGCGCCGGCCGTCAGGCCGCTGACTGCCCTGCGCTGCAGGAAGACGAAGAGGATCAGGATCGGGATGGCGAAGAGGGAGGACGCCGCCATCGTCGCGCCCCAGTCGTTGCCGAAGGCGGTCTGGAAGCTGGACAGCCACAGTGGCAGGGTCTGCGCCTCCGTCTCCTTGTTCAGCACCAGGACCAGGGGGAATTCATTCCATGCGGTGATGAAGCCGAACAGGGACGTGGACATCAGGCCCGGGGCCAGCAGCGGCAGGATGACCTTGCGGAAGGCCTGGGCGCGGGTGCAGCCGTCGACCATCGCGGCCTCCTCCAGCTCCCGGGGCACGGCGGCGACGAAGCCGCGCAGGGTCAGGATGGTGAAGGGCAGGATCATCATCATGTAGAAGACCGTCAGCGGCACGAGGCTGTTCAGCATCGACGCGTCCCGCACGATCATGTACATCGCGATGATCATCACCTCCCAGGGTGCCATCTGGGCCAGCATGAAGCCGATGACGAAGCCGCGCCGTCCCTTGAACCGCATCCGGGCCAGGGCGAAGGAGCCCGCGAGCGCGATGACCAGGGCCAGGACGACCGCGCACAGCGTGACGATCAGCGAGTTGGTGACGTACGTCCAGAAGTGGTCGACGCCGGTCGCCCGCTTGAAGTGCTCGAAGGTGATGTCGGTCGGGAACCAGACCGGGTCCTCGGAGATGATGTCGCCGGTCGGTTTGAAGGCCGTGGCGAACATCCAGTACACGGGGAAGACGAAGCCGATGAACAGGACGACGGCCGTGACGTTGGGCCACAGGCGGCCGAAGAGTGAGCGCTTCACCGATCAGACCTCCTCTTCCTCTTGCTTGAGCACGATCCTGAGGTAGTAGGCCGTCAGGCCGAGCAGGATCAGGATGGTCAGGACGGCGATCGCCGCGCCCATGCCGTAGTGCTGGTTGCCGACGCCCTCGATGTAGGCGTAGACGGGCAGGATCTCGGTGAGCCGGTCGGGGCCGCCGCCGTTGATGGTGAAGACCTGCACGAACGCCTTGAAGACCCAGATGACCTCCAGGAACGTCGTGGCGTAGAGGAACGGGCGCAGGAACGGGAGCGTCACGGTGGTGAAGCTCTGCCACCCGCCCGCCCCGTCCAGCGACGCGGCCTCGTAGAGCTCGCTCGGGATGGTGGTCGTGGCCGCGTACAGGTTGATCGCGACGAACGGGATCGACTGCCAGACGATCAGCACCGTGACCACGAAGAAGGTCGACATCTGGCTGCTGGTCCAGCTGTAGTCGGCCATGGAGTGCCAACCCAGCTTGTCCAGGACCCAGTTGACGACGCCGAAGCGCTGCGCGAACAGCCACTGGTAGACGGTGGTCGCGGCGACCACGGGCATCGCCCAGGCCAGCACGAGCCCGATCATCAGCGTGACCCGCATCCGCCGGCCGAGGCGGGCGAGCAGCAGGCCGACCAGGGCGCCGAGGATCATGATCAGGACAACGTTGACCGCCGTGAACAGGATCGAGCGCAGGGTGACGCGCCAGAAGTCCTCGCCGGTGAGGACCTCCTTGTAGTTGTCGATGCCGTTCCACTCGGTGACGTGCTGGATCAGCTGCGCCATGTTGAGGTTCTGGAACGACAGCAGGACGTCCTTCAGCAGCGGCCAGCCGAGCAGCAGCACGGTGGCCGCGCAGGCCGGCAGCAGCAGAAGGTACGGGGTGAGCGGGCCGAGGCGCGACGCGGCTCGGCGTCCCGGTCCGGCGGGCCCGCTCTCAGCCCTTTTGGCCACGTCCACCGGGCCGGAGGGCGGCCGTTCGGTCTGCACGGTCATGCTCGCGATCTCTCTTCTCGACGTACGTAGACCCGCGTGCGGTCGCCGGGGCGGGGGCGTCACGCGCATCCCCCGCCCCGGCGCGCACACCGGCGCCGTTACTGCCGCTGCTCCTACTACTGCTGCTGCGACAGCCGCTTGTTGAACTCGTCCTCGACCTGCGCCGCGGCCTCCGCCGGGGACTTACCGTTCAGCACGGCGGTCATGTACGTCTTGATCGGGTTGGGCGCGTTCTCCACGGCGGCCCACTCCGGGATCAGCGGCGTGGTGCCACCGCCCGCGGCGGCCGGCGCGGCGGCCTCGGCGACGACGTTGCCCTTGAGGTTGGTCTGCAGCGACTCCTTGTTCGGGATGACGCCGTTGAGCTTGGCCAGCTCGCCCTCGTACTTGTCGGACAGGGCGATCTTCAGGAACTCCTTGGCGAGCTCCTGCTTCTCGCTGCCCGCGGCGACCGCGAGGTTGGAGCCGCCGAGGAAGACGCCCTCGGGCTTGTCGGCCGTGGCACCCGGGATGGTGAAGTAGCCGATCTCCTTCTCGATCTTCGGGTTGGCCTTGATCGCGATGCCGGCTTCCCAGCCCATGCCGATGAAGGCGCCGACGTTGCCCTTGCCGAAGACCTCGCCCTGCTGCGGGGTGGCCTCGTCCTTGTCCTTGGGCGCCTTGGACAGCGCCTGGAACTTCTTGTACGTCTCCATGGCGGCGGCGACCTTCGGGTCGGCGAGGTTGGAGACGTAACTGTCGCCGTCCTTCTTCACCAGCTCGGCGCCCTCACCGATGGTCAGGCCGACGAAGTGGTACCAGTTCTGGCCGGGCAGGTAGATCGGCTCGGCGTCGGTCTTCTCGCCGATCTGCTTGAGGTCGGCGTAGAGCTCATCGCGGGTCTTGGGGGTGTCCTTGAGGCCGGCCTCGGCCCAGATCTTCTTGTTGTAGAGGACGACGCGGTTGGCGAAGTACCACGGGGCGGCGTACTGCTTGCCGTCGTAGAGGGAGGACTCGTTGAGGGACTCGGTCCAGTCGGCGCCGATGGAGGTCTTCAGGTCGGCGAGGTCGGCGAGGCCGCCGGTCTTGGCGTAGGCCGGGGTCTGGGTGTTGCCGATCTCGAAGACGTCCGGCGGGTTCTCCTCCGACAGGGCGGTGGTCAGCTTCTGCTGGATGCCGTTCCACTGCTGGATCTCGAACTTGACCTTGGCCTTGGTCTGCTTCTCGAAGGCCGCGGCGACGTCCTTCTGCCACTGGTCCGGCGAGGATCCGTCCATCACCCACACCGTGAGCGTCTGGCCCGCGTAGCCGTCCGCCCCGGCCTTGTCCCCGCCGTCGCCGTTGTCGCCCCCGCACGCCGCCAGCGAGATCATCATGCCCGCGACACCGATCGCGGATATCAGCTTGCGCTTCACGCCACCCTCCTCAGGGATGCCCACACCTCCCGCCCATGGGCCGGGACCTGGACCAATGGTGTAGACCAGTAGGGGGAGCTTGGACCAGACCATGAAGCGTGTCAAGGGTGCCGAATAGCCTCTGACCAGCCGTTATGCGACCTACATATGAAGGAACCTTTAAGTAAGAAGCCAGCGAAAACAGCGGCGCCGGAGTACTCTCGTCCGCTAGACCACTTGACACACTGTGGACTAGACCAAAAGAGGCGGCGACGGTATACAGAAGGGATCACGATGTGACCCCGCATCCGGAGCCGGGAAGGCAGACCATGAGCACCGACGTCAGCAGTGCGGAGAACGAGAACGGCGCCACGGTCCGTACCGCCCGCGTGCCCAAGTACTACCGCCTGAAGAAGCACCTCCTCGACATGACGGAGACCCAGGCACCCGGCACCCCGGTCCCGCCCGAGCGCACCCTGGCCGCCGAGTTCGACACCTCCCGCACGACCGTGCGCCAGGCCCTGCAGGAGCTCGTCGTCGAGGGCCGCCTGGAGCGCATCCAGGGCAAGGGCACCTTCGTCGCCAAGCCGAAGGTCTCGCAGGCGCTGCAACTCACCTCGTACACCGAGGACATGCGCGCCCAGGGCCTGGAGCCGACCTCACAGCTGCTGGACATCGGCTACATCACCGCCGACGACCGCCTCGCCGAGCTGCTCGACATCACGGCCGGCGGGCGCGTGCTGCGCATCGAGCGACTGCGCATGGCGAACGGCGAGCCGATGGCCATCGAGACCACGCACCTGTCGGCCAAGCGCTTCCCCGCCCTGCGCCGGTCGCTGGCCAAGTACACGTCGCTCTACACCGCGCTCGCCGAGGTCTACGACGTCCATCTCGCCGAGGCCGAGGAGACCATCGAGACCTCCTTGGCGACCCCGCGCGAGGCCGGCCTGCTCGGCACCGACGTGGGCCTGCCGATGCTGATGCTGTCCCGGCACTCGCTGGACCGGGAGGGGCAGCCGGTGGAGTGGGTGCGGTCGGTGTACCGGGGGGATCGCTACAAGTTCGTGGCCCGGCTCAAGCGGCCCCAGGATTAAGGCCCTTCGCGGTACTGCACGCGGTGTAGCGCAACTGCGCATCCTGCTCTACGTTCCTCCCGTCGCCGCATGGACGGGAGGACTCCCCGGTGCGTACCGCGAACGTCCGATCCATCGTCATCTGGACCCTTGTCGCGCTCGTCGGTGCGGCGGGCTGGTCCGTGCTCGCGCTCTCCCGGGGCGAGGAGGTCTCCGCCGCCTGGATGGTCGCGGCCGCCCTCGGCTCGTACGCCATCGCCTACCGCTTCTACGCGAAGTTCATCGCGTACAAGGTCCTGAAGGTCGACAGGACCAGGGCCACCCCCGCCGAACGCCTCAACAACGGCATCGACTTCCACCCCACCGACCGCCGCGTCCTGCTCGGCCACCACTTCGCGGCCATCGCGGGCGCCGGCCCCCTCGTCGGCCCGGTCCTGGCCGCGCAGATGGGCTATCTCCCCGGCACGGTCTGGATCATCGCCGGCGTCATCTTCGCGGGCGCGGTCCAGGACATGGTGGTGCTGTTCTTCTCCACCCGCCGGGACGGACGGTCACTCGGCCAGATGGCGCGCGAGGAGATCGGCCCGTTCGGCGGGGCGGCCGCGCTGCTCGCCGCCTTCGCCATCATGATCATCCTGCTCGGCGTGCTGGCCCTGGTGATCGTCAACGCCCTCGCGCAGTCGCCCTGGGGCACCTTCTCCATCGCGATGACGATCCCGATCGCCCTGCTGATGGGCTTCTACCTGCGCGTGCTCCGCCCCGGCCGGGTCACCGAGGTCTCCGTCATCGGCGTCGCCCTGCTGCTGTTCGCCCTCATCGCGGGCCGCTGGGTCGCCGAGTCCTCGTGGGCCGACACCTTCACCCTCGCGCCTTCCACGCTGGTCGTCTGGCTGGTGGCGTACGGCTTCATCGCCTCGATCCTGCCGGTGTGGATGCTGCTGGCGCCGCGCGACTACCTGTCCACCTTCATGAAGATCGGCACGATCGGCCTGCTCGCCCTCGGTGTCGTCATCGCGCTGCCGACGCTGAAGATGGACGCGGTGACGGACTTCGCCTCACGCGGCGACGGCCCGGTCTTCGCGGGCTCCCTGTTCCCCTTCGTGTTCATCACCATCGCCTGCGGCGCCCTGTCCGGCTTCCACTCGCTCATCTCGTCCGGTACGACGCCGAAGATGATCCAGAAGGAGACACAGGTCCGGATGATCGGCTACGGCTCCATGCTGATGGAGTCGTCGGTCGCGGTGATGGCGCTGGTCGCGGCGAGCATCATCGACCCGGGCCTGTACTTCGCGATGAACGCGCCCGCCGGGGTCATCGGGGACACGGTGCAGAACGCCTCGCAGGTCGTGGGCAGTTGGGGCTACCAGATCTCCCCCGAGGCGCTCGCCCGGGCGGCGGAGAACGTCGAGGAAGCGTCCCTGCTCTCCCGCACCGGCGGCGCGCCCACCCTCGCCATCGGCGTCTCGGAGATCTTCTCCCAGGTCACCGGCGGCGGCCTGCGCGCCTTCTGGTACCACTTCGCGATCATGTTCGAGGCGCTGTTCATCCTGACCGCCCTGGACGCCGGCACCCGCGTGGGCCGGTTCATGCTCCAGGACACGCTGGGCAACGTCTACCGGCCGTTCAAGAACGTCAGTTGGAAGCCCGGCCTGGTCATCACCAGCGCGGTGGTGTGCGGCCTGTGGGGGTACTTCCTGTGGGTCGGCGTCCACGAGCCCCTCGGCGGCATCAACCAGCTGTTCCCGATCTTCGGCATCTCGAACCAGCTGCTGGCCGCGGTTGCCCTCGCCGTCTGCACGACCCTGCTGGTGAAGTCCGGGCGCCTCAAGTGGGCCTGGATCACCGGGATCCCGCTCGCCTGGGACGCCACGGTGACGCTCACCGCCAGCTGGCAGAAGGTCTTCTCCAGCGACCCGAAGGTCGGCTTCTTCAAGCAGCGTCAGGTCTTCCAGGACGCCATCGACCGCGGCGAGGTCCTGCCGCCCGCCAAGAGTATGGACGACATGCACACCGTGGTCACCAACTCCACGGTGGACGGCGTCCTCTCGGCGGTCCTCGCCCTGCTGATCGTCGTCGTCATCGTCGACGCGACCCGCGTCTGCGTCCGGCACGTCCGACGCCCGGCGCTGTCCACGCTCAGCGAGGCGCCGTATGTCGAATCGAAGATCACCGCTCCGGCCGGGCTGATCCCGACGAAGGAGGAGAAGGAGGAGGAGCGCCGTGCGGTCGCTTCGACGGGTGCTTAGCGGCGTGCGCCGGTATGTGCGTGAGCTGACCGACGAGTCGGCGTACGACCGATATGTCGCGCACGTACGACGCGAGCACCCGGACGCGCGGGTGCCCTCCCGGCGCGACTTCGAGCGGATGCGGACCGACCGCCAGGAGCAGGATCCGCGCCAGGGCTTCCGCTGTTGCTGAGCGCCCCGCCGTCGTACGCACCAACCCTCCACATCCGATATGCGGACGGGGTCTTCCGCTGTCGTTGCATCGTCACCTACATTGCCTGCGCGTTTCACAGGTGATCAGTGAGGGGACGGAGCCGTCAGATGTCAGATGCCCCAGAGGTGAACAGAGCGGTGGTGACACCCGTCCGGGTCGTCATCGCGCTCTGCCTCGTCGCGCCCTTCGTGGCGATGTTGTGGGTGGGTTCGTACGCCAAGACCGACCCGGAGTTCGCCGGCATCCCGTTCTTCTACTGGTACCAGATGCTGTGGGTCCTGATCTCCACGCTGCTGACGATGGTCGCGTACCAGCTGTGGCAGCGTGACCAGCGCGCCCGTGCTTCCGAGAAGGGCGGTGCGTCGGAATGAAGGACGGCGTGAACGGCGTGGCACTCGCCGTCTTCATCATCTTCTTCCTGGCCGTGACGGTCATGGGCTTCCTGGCCGCGCGCTGGCGCAAGGCCGAGGACGAGCACAGCCTCGACGAATGGGGTCTGGGCGGCCGCTCGTTCGGCACCTGGATCACCTGGTTCCTGCTCGGCGGCGACCTGTACACCGCGTACACCTTCGTGGCGGTCCCGGCGGCGATCTACGCGGCCGGCGCGGCCGGCTTCTTCGCGGTGCCCTACACGATCCTCATCTACCCGCTGATCTTCACCTTCCTGCCCCGCCTGTGGTCGGTCTCCCACAAGCACGGCTATGTGACGACCTCGGACTTCGTGCGCGGCCGCTTCGGCTCCAAGGGCCTGTCGCTGGCCGTGGCCGTCACCGGCCTCCTGGCGACCATGCCGTACATCGCGCTCCAGCTGGTCGGCATCCAGGCGGTGCTGGACGTGATGGGCGTGGGCGGCGGCGAGAACACCAACTGGTTCGTGAAGGACCTCCCCCTCCTCATCGCCTTCGGTGTGCTGGCGGCGTACACCTACTCGTCGGGTCTGCGTGCCCCCGCGCTGATCGCGTTCGTCAAGGACACGCTGATCTACGTCGTCATCGCGGTGGCGATCATCTACATCCCGATCAAGCTGGGCGGGTTCGACGAGATCTTCACCGCGGCGAACGAGAAGTACACGGCGGCCAAGGCCGGCGGCCTGGTCCCGCCCGAGGCGGGCCAGTGGACGTACGCCACGCTGGCGCTGGGCTCCGCGCTCGCGCTGTTCATGTACCCGCACTCGATCACGGCGACGCTGTCGTCCCGCAGCCGTGAGGTGATCCGCCGCAACACCACGATCCTGCCGCTGTACTCGCTGATGCTGGGCCTGCTCGCCCTGCTGGGCTTCATGGCGATCGCGGCCGGAGTCTCGGTCACCAACCCCCAGTTGGCGATCCCGCAGCTCTTCGAGGACATGTTCCCGTCCTGGTTCGCGGGCGTCGCCTTCGCGGCGATCGGCATCGGCGCCCTCGTCCCCGCGGCCATCATGTCCATCGCGGCCGCGAACCTCTTCACCCGCAACATCTACAAGGACTTCATCAAGCCAGACGCGACGCCTGCGCAGGAGACCAAGATCTCCAAGCTGGTCTCGCTGCTGGTGAAGGTGGGCGCGCTGATCTTCGTCCTCACCATGGACAAGACGGTCGCGATCAACTTCCAGCTCCTGGGCGGCATCTGGATCCTGCAGACCTTCCCGGCCCTGGTCGGCGGCCTGTTCACCCGCTGGTTCCACCGCTGGGCCCTGCTGGCCGGCTGGGCGGTCGGCATGGTCTACGGCACGATCGCCGCGTACGGCGTCGCCTCCCCGACGCAGAAGCACTTCGGCGGCCCGGCGAAGGAGATCCCGGGCATCGGGGAGATCGGCTACATCGGCCTGACGGCGTTCGTACTGAACGTGGTCGTGACGGTCGTCCTCACCTTCATCCTGAAGGCGGCGAAGGCTCCCGAGGGCATCGACGAGACCAAGCCGGAGGACTACACGGCGGACTCGGGCGACGCCGGCGTCCAGGTGGAACTGCCGCCGGCGACTGCGGGCGCGTCCCACTGAGTACCTGACATCGACGGGCCGCCGGAGAAATCCGGCGGCCCGTTGTCGTACCCGTCCTCCACACTCACCTGCATGGACATCGTGATCCGGCAGGTGGAACCCGGCGAGTACGAGGCCCTCGGTGAGATCACCGCGCAGGCCTACCTCCAGGACGGTCTGCTCGACTTCGGGGAGAGCGACGAGTACCTCGGCGAGCTGAAGGACGTGGCCAAGCGGGCGGCCGCCGCCGAGGTGCTGGTGGCTGTCGAGAAGGGACGGCTGCTGGGCGGCGTGACCTTCGTACCGAGCGGCGGGCCGATGGCCGACATAGCCGGGCCCGGCGAGGCCGAGATCCGCATGCTGGCGGTCGCGCAGGACGCCCGGGGCCGGGGCGCCGGAGAAGCCCTCGTACGCGCCTGCGTCGACCGCGCACGGGCCACGGAGGGCTGCGTACGGATCGTCCTGTCGAGCCAGCGCACGATGCACAGCGCCCACCGCATCTACGAACGCCTGGGCTTCGTCCGCACCCCCGAGCGGGACTGGAATCCGATCCCGGCCCTCGCCGACATCACTCTGCTCACCTATGAGTTGACACTCTGACACCACCGCGACACAACATCTGGTGGTGTCAACGGAACCCGACACAACATGTATGCTCATGCTCGCTGTCGCCGCAGGGGAATCCGGTGCGAATCCGGAACTGTCCCGCAACGGTGTACTCGTACACGTATGCCCGCATACCGTCGTACGAGAGTCAGTCCGAGGACCTGCCGACAGCGCGCCCGGCCAACCCGGCCGGTGCGCCCGACGTCCGGGCCTCGTGGAATGGGCCGGTGGACGCGACGCCGCGTGCGCTCGTGTGCTGCCCCCTGCCCTCCGCAAGGCCCCCGTGCCGAGCGAGGGAGAGCCCCCACGTGACCATCGCGCCAGCAGACCCGGTTTCAGTTGCCCCGACAGCCGAGGACGGCCCGGGAACCGCGCTGCTGCGGACCCTGACCGAGCTGACCGCCGACCTCCCCGACGCCGACCCCGGCCGGGTCGCCGCCGCCGCGCTGCGCGGCCGGTCCGCCCGGGCCGACGAGGCGGAGCTGCGCGCGCTGGCGACCGAGGCGGCGGCCGGTCTGATCTCCGAGGACCCCGCCTACAGCAGGCTGGCCGCCCGGTTGCTGACCATCTCCATCGCCGCCGAGGCCGCCTCGCAGGGCGTCACGTCCTTCACCGAGTCGGTCGCCGTCGGGCATCGGGAGGGGCTCATCGCGGACCGGACCGCCGAGTTCGCGCGTCTCCACGCGGCCCGCCTCGACGCCCTGATCGACACGGGCGCCGACGACCGCTTCGGCTACTTCGGCCTGCGCACCCTGCACAGCCGGTACCTGCTCCGGCACCCGATCACCCGTCGCGTGATCGAGACGCCGCAGCACTTCATGCTCCGCGTCGCCGCCGGTCTCGCCGAGGACGACACCGCCAGGTCGGTGGACGAAGTCTCCGCGCTCTACGGGCTCATGAGCCGCCTCGACTACCTCCCCTCCTCCCCCACGCTCTTCAACTCCGGCACCCGGCACCCCCAGATGTCGTCCTGCTACCTCCTCGACTCCCCCAAGGACGAGCTGGACTCCATCTACGACCGCTACCACCAGGTCGCCCGCCTCTCCAAGCACGCCGGCGGCATCGGGCTGTCGTACTCCCGTATCCGCTCCCGGGGTTCGCTGATCCGCGGCACCAACGGCCACTCCAACGGCATCGTCCCGTTCCTGAAGACGCTCGACGCCTCCGTCGCCGCCGTGAACCAGGGCGGCCGGCGCAAGGGCGCGGCCGCGGTCTACCTGGAGACCTGGCACTCCGACATCGAGGAGTTCCTGGAGCTGCGCGACAACACCGGCGAGGACGCCCGCCGTACGCACAACCTGAACCTCGCGCACTGGGTCCCGGACGAGTTCATGCGCCGCGTGAACGCCGACGGCCTGTGGTCCCTGTTCTCCCCCGCCGACGTGCCCGAGCTGGTCGACCTGTGGGGCGAGGAGTTCGACGCGGCATACCGGAAGGCGGAGGCGGCGGGGCTGGCCAAGAAGACCATCCCGGCCCGTGACCTGTACGGCCGCATGATGCGCACCCTCGCGCAGACCGGCAACGGCTGGATGACGTTCAAGGACGCCGCCAACCGCACCGCCAACCAGACGGCGCTCCCGGGCCATGTCGTCCACTCCTCCAACCTCTGCACGGAGATCCTGGAGGTCACGGACGACGGGGAGACGGCGGTCTGCAACCTGGGATCGGTCAACCTCGGCGCCTTCGTCGACACGACGACCGGCGACATCGACTGGGAGCGGCTGGACGCCACCGTCCGTACCGCCGTCACCTTCCTCGACCGTGTCGTCGACATCAACTTCTACCCGACCGAGCAGGCCGGGCGGTCCAACGCCAAGTGGCGCCCGGTCGGCCTCGGCGCGATGGGCCTGCAGGACGTCTTCTTCAAGCTGCGGCTGCCCTTCGACTCGCCGGAAGCCCGAGCCCTCTCCACCCGGATCGCCGAGCGCATCATGCTCGCCGCGTACGAGGCCTCCACCGACCTGGCCGAGCGCAACGGCCCGCTGCCGGCCTGGGAGAAGACCCGTACGGCCAAGGGCGTCCTGCACCCCGACCACTACGGCGTCGAGCTGACCTGGCCGGAGCGCTGGGCCGCGCTGCGGGACCGTATGGCCACCACCGGCCTGCGCAACTCCCTCCTCCTCGCCATCGCGCCCACCGCCACCATCGCGTCCATCGCCGGCGTCTACGAGTGCATCGAGCCGCAGGTCTCCAACCTGTTCAAGCGCGAGACGCTCTCCGGCGAATTCCTCCAGGTCAACTCCTACCTGGTCAACGAACTCAAGGAACTCGGCGTCTGGGACGCCCGCACCCGCGAGGCGCTGCGCGATTCCAACGGCTCGGTGCAGGACTTCGCCTGGATCCCGGCGGACGTACGGGCCCTGTACCGCACGGCCTGGGAGATCCCGCAGCGCGGCCTCATCGACATGGCCGCCGCGCGGACCCCGTTCCTGGACCAGGCCCAGTCCCTGAACCTCTTCCTGGAGACGCCGACCATCGGCAAGCTCTCCTCGATGTACGCGTACGCCTGGAAGTCGGGCCTGAAGACGACGTACTACCTGCGCTCACGCCCGGCGACCCGCATCGCCCGCGCCGCCCAGGCCCAGGCACAGCCTGAGAAGACCATCCCTGTCCAGCAGGTCGCCGAACCCGACGCCGTCGCCTGCTCCCTTGAGAACCCCGAGTCCTGCGAGGCCTGCCAGTAATGAGCTCCACCGAAAAGAACCTTCTCGACCCGGGCTTCGAGCTGACCCTGCGCCCCATGCGCTACCCGGACTTCTACGAGCGCTACCGGGACGCCATCAAGAACACGTGGACCGTGGAGGAGGTGGACCTCCACTCGGACGTGACAGATCTCGCGAAACTGTCACCTTCCGAGCAGCACCTCATCGGCCGCCTGGTGGCCTTCTTCGCGACGGGCGACTCGATCGTCGCCAACAACCTCGTGCTGACGCTGTACAAGCACATCAACTCCCCCGAGGCGCGGCTGTACTTGAGCCGTCAGCTCTTCGAGGAGGCCGTCCACGTCCAGTTCTACTTGACGCTGCTCGACACCTATCTCCCCGACCCGGAGGACCGCGCGGCGGCCTTCGCGGCCGTCGAGAACATCCCCTCCATCCGCGAGAAGGCCGAGTTCTGCTTCAAGTGGATCAACGAGGTCGAGAAGCTGGACCGCCTGGAGTCCAAGTCCGACCGCCGCCGCTTCCTGCTCAACCTCATCTGCTTCGCCGCATGCATCGAGGGCCTGTTCTTCTACGGTGCCTTCGCGTACGTCTACTGGTTCCGCAGCCGCGGCCTGCTGCACGGCCTCGCCACCGGCACAAACTGGGTGTTCCGCGACGAGACGATGCACATGAGCTTCGCCTTCGACGTCGTCGACACCGTCCGCAAGGAGGAGCCGGACCTCTTCGACGACCAGCTTGAGCAGCAGGTCACCGACATGCTGAGGGAGGCCGTCGAGGCCGAGCTGCAGTTCGCGCGCGACCTGTGCGGTGACGGCCTCCCGGGCATGAACACCGACTCGATGCGGCAGTACCTGGAGTGTGTCGCCGACCAGCGCCTGACGCGCCTCGGCTTCGCTCCGGTGTACGGCTCCGAGAACCCCTTCTCCTTCATGGAGCTGCAGGGCGTTCAGGAGCTCACCAACTTCTTCGAGCGGCGTCCGTCGGCTTACCAGGTGGCGGTGGAGGGCACCGTCGACCTGGACGAGGACTTCTGAGCCGTACCTCTCCGCCTTACTTCAGGGTGACGGCATCCCCGGCCGACACGACCCGCGCGGTCGTCGTCGTGCCGGGGAACCACCAGCGCCAGCTGCCCGCCGAGGTGACGGTCACCTTGGTGCTGAGCTTCCCGGCGTCGCCCGCCTTCACGGTCTTGACGGTGCTGTAGTGGGTGTTCGCGCCGGCCGGCCGGAACTGGAGCTTGACCTCCTGCCCCGTGAACCCTTGGTACCTCAGGTCTCCCAGTTCGCCCGGGACAGCTTGCCGCTCATGGTGAGCGTCGCACCCTTGGCGACCGGCTCGGGGGTCGCGTCCGTCGTCAGCTTCGAGGCGCGCTTCATCTTGAACTCCGCGATGCGGTCGGAGATCCAGTCGCCGAACCCGTAGCCGTTGCTGCTGTTGAAGGGGCTCACCCGCGTGAGCCCGGATGTCTCATGATCCTCCCCTGTTGGTGCAGAGAGGTTACGCCGCCCGCGCGAAGCGCTGCTGATGGGCCCGGTGTTCCTGCGCCTCCCTGATCTGACGGTCGATACGCCGGTCGCGCACGATCCCGATCACCGACGGGAGGACGAGGAGGACGAACATGCCGAGAACGGTGAGCATCGAGATCAGTCCTTCTGTCTGTTCCGCAGTCATGACACCACTCGAACTCGGGGTCGTCTGCGAGGTGTTCGGCCTAGACCGGAGCGACGAGGGCCTCCCGGTCCGGCCGACCTGATCGCCGTGCCGGCCTCGGGCACGAGCGTCACCCGTGCCTATCCGCCCGAACTGCTCGACGCCTTGCGGCGGGCCGTCGACCGAGGTGCCCGGGTACTCAGCGTCTGCTCCGGTGTCTTCGTGCTGGGCGCGGCCGGGCTGCCCGACGGGCGGCGCTGTGCCGCCCACTGGCGGCACGCCGAGACACTCGCCCGGCGCTTTCCGCGGGCGGTCGTCGAGCCGGACGTGCTGCACGTCGACGCCGACCCGGTCCTCACCTCCGCCGGCACCGCGGCCGGCATCGACGCCTG
Source organism: Streptomyces regalis (assembly GCF_001509475.1). Lineage (GTDB taxonomy): Bacteria > Actinomycetota > Actinomycetes > Streptomycetales > Streptomycetaceae > Streptomyces > Streptomyces regalis. The sequence goes on along the minus strand of NZ_LLZG01000299.1, from coordinate 15,532 downwards.
CCTCCACATCGTGCGCAAGGAGCAGGGCCCCGAGGTCGCCAACAGGATCGCCCGGCGCACGGTCGTACCGCCGCACCGGGACGGCGGGCAGGCCCAGTACATCGAGCGCCCGCTGCCCCGCGCGCAGTGCGACACCGTCGGCGAGGTGCTGGCGTGGATGGAGCGCCACCTCGCCGAGGACGTCACCGTCGAGCAGCTCGCCGAGCGCGCGCACATGTCCCCGCGCGCCTTCGCCCGCCGCTTCCAGCAAGAGACCGGCACGACCCCCTACCGCTGGATCCTGCGCCAACGGGTGCTGCTGGCACAGGAGTTGCTGGAGGCGACGGACGAGACGGTGGACACGATCGCCGGCCGGACCGGGTTCGGCACGGCGGCCGCACTGCGCCATCAGTTCGTACGGGCGCTGGGGACGACCCCGAACGCCTACCGACGGACGTTCCAGGGGCCACGCGCAGCCTGAGCCGCCCCCTTCGGGGGTCAGTCCCCCGGCTGGTGTCAGTCCCTCGGCACCGGCCTCAGCAGCAGTTCATGCGGGTGGAGCGTGATACCCACCCGCGTCGCATCACTCGAACCGGACACCTGCTCGAAGCGGTACGCGGTGGACAGCGCCGCCGTGAGCAGCGTCAGCATCGCCATGGAGAAGTGGTCGCTCGGGCACTTGCGGTTGCCGACGCCGAACGGGCTCATGGCGTATTTCGGTACGTCCTTGACGCGTTCCGGAAGCCAGCGGTCGGGGTCGAACTCCAGGTGGTGCGCGTACGACTTCGGGTCGCGCTGGATGGCGTAGGGACTGTAGACGATGTCGGCCCCGGCCGGAATGCGATAGCCACCCAGTGACGTATCGGCCACCGCCCGTCGCGTCAGAATCCAGATGGCGGGTCGCAAACGCATCGCCTCCACGACGACATTGCCGGTGTGCCCGAGCCTGCGGACGTCCTCGAATGCCACGGGCCGGCCACCGGTGACGGATTCGACCTCTGCACACACCTTGTCGGCGTGTTCCGGATGTTCCGAGAGCACATGGAGCAGCCACATGATCGTGGAGGCCACGGTTTCGGCGCCCGCGGTGAGTATCGCGACGACCTGATCGTGGATCTCCTGTTCCCCGATGGGATCGCCATTCTCGTCCTTCGCGTCGAGCAATGCCGTCAGCAAATCGTCCGGCTTTTGACCAGATGCCCGGCGTTCGGCGACGATCTCGTCGACCAGGAGATGGAAATCGGCCAGGGCGCGGTTGAATGTGCGGTTGGCCGGGAGCGGCAGGTTGTAAAGCGGCCCGAGCGGGATCACCATCCGCCGGTACATACCGCGGAAGAGGGTGTCGAGCGCGGCACACAGCCGCTCGGCCCGCACGTCCATGTACGCGCCGCGCAGCAGACAGCGGGCGGCGATGCGCACGGCGATCCGGAACGACTCGGAGGTGCAGTCGATGGTCTCGCCGGGCTTCCAGCGCTCGGTCAGCGCGTGTGCCTCCTCCTCCATGATCGGCCCGTACCCGGGGATCGCGTCGAGCCGGAAGGCGGGCTGGATGGTGCGCCGCTGACGCCGGTGCCGGGGGCCGTTCGCCGTGGCCACGCCCTCCTTGCCGAGCAGGCCTTCCAGGGACTCCCACAGCGGCCCGGCGATCTCGAAGTCGGTGCTCAGCGCCAGCGCCCCGGTGAGGTCCGGCGCGGTGACGGCGTACACCGTCTTCGGGCCGAGCTTGATCCGTACGACGTCGCCGTGCTCCCGGAGCGTGGCCATGAAGGCCAGCGGATCACGGACCATCTTCCAGCCGTGGCCGAGAAGCGGAACTCCGCCGCCCGCGAGGGGCGGCTCACGCAGCTCCGGAGCCACAGGGGGCTGGGCTTCGGGGCGGACGGACTCGACGGTCATTTCTCACCTGCCGCTTCGTTGTTGACGTACGGGGGCGTGGACCGGTCGTCCCAGCTGTCGACCCGGTACCGGCCGGACTCGTGGTGGAACCAGTAGACCGAGCTGTACCAGTTGCGCATATTGCGGACGCAGGCGCGCACGGCGGCGCTGAGTTCTTTCCCCCACACCGTGCCGTCGGCCAGTGAGTCGGCGAATTCGAGGGCGTCCCGCTCGGCCACGCGGAAATCGGATATGCAGCCCTCGACGCGCCGCCTCACTTCCGCCACCGTCTCTTCCAGAGTCAGCCCCTTGTGCGTGATGAGACTGATTCCGAGATTGTGGACCTCGTCGCCCGCGATTTCCTTGGGGAATGAGCAGAGGTCGTTGTACCAGGCGGCGAATTCCTGGCTCAATAATGCCGCCCGCCGATATGCCGGGTGTTTTCGTACATGGTCCGGCAGTTCCAGCCCGGCGCTCAGCTCGAGAAGGTCGGTCCAGATCCAGTGCGCGAAGGTGAGCCGACGCAGTTCGAGGTAATCCTCGACCGTGGGGACATACCCCTCGGTGCGATTGCGGAATTCCTGGTCGTATGCCTCGATCACCGCGTGGAAGTGACGGGCGAACCGGGTGTTCCAGGTGCGGGGCAGAAACGAGTACAGCCGCACCATGCTGTCCGCGAACCCCGCGACCAGCGGGTCCTCGTGGTGCAGATGGTCCTGGGGTGAATCGAGCGCCGCGTGCAGGCGGAACCTCAGCCGACGCCAGGCGGCCGGACGGTGGTGGACGATGTCACGGTCGTGCCGGTCGTCCCAGACGAAGAACCATGCGCTGTAGTCCGCAATCGCCTGGAGCACCTCGTCGGAGGCGCCGATGTAGTACCCCGCCATGAGGTCGGTGTAGCAAAGGCCGTCGGCATATTCTTCGACCTTGTCGGCCGGCATCAGCCGCCTTTCCAGCAGCCAGGTGCGGGTCTTCTCCTGAAGTTGGGGCCAATACGGATGGAGTTGCCTGGGAAACGCTGCTTCGATCACCGGGAGAGAGAGCGCTGGTGGTACCGGGACCGCCGTCGGTGTCGATGTGGTGCTGCGCGAGAAAGCATGCACGAACAAACCCCTCTCAGCCGCCAGTTGTACACGCCCCTCCCGCCGTGCCGGGCGTGCGCCGTCGCATATCCCCGCACTTCCATTCAGCACCACAACTGACCGATCTGGGAACGGATTTGCTTCATTCACTACCCCTCGGTGCCGAGAATCTCCCCCTATGTGACCGATTCCGGATCACAACCTGCGCGTATGGGATCGAACGTGCGACGGACATGCGAACGGCGCCTGGTCGGGAAGGGGATCCTGAACAGGCGCCGTACGGAGGGGACTTGTGGGGCTGTTGAGCTGGCCTCAGCCGTTCGCGACGACGGGGTAACGGGGCTCGTTCTCGGCCATCTGCCGGAGCGCGTCCTTGCGCTCCCGCTTGGAGAGACGGTCGATGTAGAGGTAGCCGTACAGGTGGTCGGTCTCGTGCTGCAAACACCGAGCGAAGTACCCGGTGCCGCGCACCTTGATCGGGTTGCCCTTCTCGTCCTGCCCGGTCACCTCGGCGTAGTCGGGGCGGGCCAGCGGCGCGTACGCCGTCGGCACGGACAGGCAGCCCTCGTTGCTGTCGTCCAGGCGGCGCTTGTCGGCGGGCAGCTCGACGAGCTTGGGGTTGCAGACCACGCCGACGTGCTGCCTGCCCTGGTCGTCCATGCAGTCGTAGACGAAGACCTTCAGGTCGACGCCGATCTGGTTGGCGGCCAGGCCCACGCCCTCGGCGGTGCGCTGCGAGGCGAACATGTCCGCCACCAGCTGGTCCAGCTCCGCGCCGAACTCGGTGACGTCCTTGCACTCCTTGTGCAGCACCGGGTTCCCGACGACCGTGATGGGCCGCGAGGTGCCACGCTCACGCCAGGCGTTCTCGCGCTCCTCCGTGTCCTCGGTGTCGACGACGAACCCCTCGTCGTCCACGGGGAGCACGCCCACGTGCTGCTGCTCGGTGTCCTGCTGGGCCATGACCGACGTATGCCTTCCTCAGAAAAACAGGGGGTGTGGTGCTGATACAGGGTACGGGGAACGCGCCCCTGAAGGGGCGCGGGGAACTGCGCGACCAGCCGCGACGAACCTGCAGTCGGCAATGGTCCTAACAGACCTCTTCGAGATCCCGCCAATCCCGCGAATCCGGACTGTCAGCAACCCACCCGTCCAGCAAACCCCGCACCAAAGAGGCCGGGGCGGCCACGCCGCACTCCCGCTCCGGCACCCACAGCTGCCCGTCGGTGCGGTGCCCCAGCGGCCCGGGGTGACCCGGCTCACTGTGGTCGTGCGGGTCCAGGTGCTCCCCGTCGCCCTCGTCGGACGGCATCCGCGACTCGGAGCACATCCGGCACAGCAGCCGCACCGACGACGACCAGTCCTCCGCGGCGAACCCGGCATCGGCCGCGAGCTGCTCCAGCGCGTCCCGGTCGGCCTCGGTGGCGGCCTCCAGGAGGACCACCCAGGTGGGCACCGGCGACGGCGCCCACAGCTCGATCTCGTCGAAGACGGGGTAGGCGTGCCCGGCGGAGGTGGTCCGCTCGCCGTGCGGCACCCCGTCGTGCAGCACGACCTCGCCCCAGCGGCGCCCGGAGGACGGCAGCGGGATCGACAGCACTTCGATGCGGGCGGGGTCGAGCCGCCGCCCCCACACGACCTCGGCCTCCCCCTCGGGGGACAGCCGTACCGCCGCGCTGCCCAGGTCCATGCCGACCGGCTCACCGGACTCGGTCGCGCCGCCGGGCACCCGCAGCCCATACGCCTGCCAGGCCCGCCGGGCCAGCGGCCAGTCCTGCAGGGCGGTCGCCGCGATGCCGACGTTCCACCAGTCGGGCGCCCCGGTCTCCCGGTCGAGCAGCGCCACGGCACGCAGCCCGGCCGCCCGGGCCTGCTCCCAGTCGTGCCGGAACTTGTGCAGCAGGGCGAGGTTGAACCAGGACTCCGAAAGCCAGGGCTCCAGATCGGCGGCCCGCGTCAGCAACGCGCCCGCGTCCTCGTACCGACCGTCGCCGATCAACGTGAACGCACGGTCGGTGGCCTGCCGCCAGGAGGCGGAGGGCCGGTGCCGTCCCTTGCCGAAGATCCTCACGATTCCCGCCTGCCAGTTCCGTGGAGTGGGCTGGCTAGTGCTCGCCCCCGGACACCCTCTCATTCGCATCCAACCACGTACGGCTGGAAGGGCGCTCATTACCCATGGGTTACCCCGCCACAGGCCATGTCAGACAGTCTCTGGACAGCACCCGTGCGAGCGAATCCACCACCTCCGGGGCGTAGTCCCCGGCAGTGCCCAGCCGCAGCTCTTCCAGCGCCTTCAGGGGCCCGCCGGGCCCGGCGTCCCGCGCCTTCTCCTCGTAGGCGTTCACGGCTCGCACGATCCGCGCGGCGACCGGCTGCTCCGGGCAGGGATCGGCGAGCCGCTCCACGACCGTCGCGACCTGCGCAGGCACCCCGGTCTGCCGTACGACGGCCCCGCCGAGCAGCGCGATCCGCCGCTGTTCCTCGACGGGCAGCCCGGCGGTGGCCCCGGCCGGCACCGGGTCGACCAGGCTCAGCTGCCCGATGTCATGCATGAGCGCCGCGTACTCCAGCACGGTGAGCTCCGCCTCGCTCAGGCCCAGGTCCCGCCCGACCTCCCGGCTGAGCGCCGCCACCCGCCGGGCGTGTCCGGCCGGCGTGTACCCGGCGATCTCGGTGGCCCGGGCGAGGGAGGCGATGGTCTGCCGGTAGGTGGTGCGCACGGCGGCGTAGCGGCGCAGGGACATCTGGGTGAGCAGGAGGGGGAGTGAGAAGACGGGCAGCGCCCACAGCCCGACCACGGCGACCGCGAGCGCCATCACCGCGCCCGTCGCGCAGACGGCCGACCCGATCCCGAGCGTCGCCCGCAGCTCGTCCCGCAGCAACGGCCCGAACGGCCACCGGGTGCGGGAGTGGGCCAGCGCGGCGGCGAGCAGGGCGTCGCACAGGGCGGTGAGGGAGAGGATCGCGAGCAGGAGCAGGGCGTATCCCGGGCCCCAGCCTTGGAACGTGCCCTGGTTGTACAGGGGTTGGAAGCAGACGGCGGCGAAGCCGGCGGTGAGCACGCGCCGGGCGAGGTGGTCGAGCACGGGGCGCCCGCGCGCGAGGTGCGGCACGCTGCCGAGCAGCGAGGCGGCGAGGACGACGGCGCCGACCTGCAGGCCCCCGTGGTGGGTGGGGTGCCCGCCGTCCTCCCCCAGCAGGGCGTACGACAGCGCCGCGGCGGCGCCGAGCGGGGCGGCCTCCCTGCCCTCCGCTCCGGTCCACCGGGTGAGCTCGCCGACGGTGACGAGGACGCCGAAGGCGAGGGCGATGCCGCGTTCGTCGAGCCCGTGCCAGAGGGTGCCGAGGAGGGAGCCTGCGGCGAGGAGAGCCGCGGAGGTGTGGACGAGGGTGAGGAGGAAGGGCGGCTTTCCGGCGGTACAGGGGGTACAGGGGGCGCTCATCGGTGCGCTCCCGGAACACGCGCGACCGGCGGGCGCGCAGGGGGCGTACACACCTCGTCGGCGGTCACGGCGGGATGCCATCCGTACTGGTCCACGGCTCGGGCGAGGGCCGTGACCATCAGGGGGTCGAACTGCGAGCCCGCGCACTTCTCCAGCTCCCGCAGGGCGACGGACACGGGCCGGGCCCTCGAATACGACCGGGTCGACGTCATCGCGTCGAACGCGTCGGCGACCGCCACCACCCGCGCCGACTCCGGGATCTGGCTTCCCCTCAGCCCGTAGGGGTACCCGCTCCCGTCCAGCCGCTCATGGTGATGCAGTACGGCGGCCCGGGCCTCGCCGAGGAAGGAGATCCCCCGGACCATCTCGTGCCCGTACTCGGGGTGCAGCTCGATCACCCGACGCTCCTCGGGCGTGAGCGGCCCGTTCTTCCGCAGCAGCCGCGTGGGCACGCCGAGCTTGCCCACGTCGTGCAGGATCCCGGCGAACCGCAGCACCTCGACGCGCTCGTCGGCCAGGCCCAGCTCATGCGCGATCATCATCGAGGCCTGCCCGACCCGCTCGCTGTGGCCGCGGGTGTAGCCGTCCTTGATGTCGACGGCCTGGACCAGCGCCCGAATGGTCGACTGATGAGCCGCGCGTTCCCGGTGGTACTGGGCGAACACCCACCACGACACACACATCGGCAGCAGCACGAGCAGCGCCGCGACGGAGCCGTACGGACTGCGCCACAGCACGGCCATCATCAGCCCGGCCAGACCGTGTACGGACAGGGGCGCGAGCGACCGCAGGAACAGTCCACGCCAAGCACGCCGCGCCGGCACGCGCTCGGCAACGGTGAGAATCCCGCCGTCCAGCGCGGTCAGGACCAGGCAGAGCGTCAGTACCGCACCCCCGGCCGACAGCAGCGCACACGGGAATTCGCCCGCCGCCACGGCATCCCGCCCGTCCAGTGACCGGTGCACCCGGGCCGCCGCCCAGACGGCCACGGCGAGCTGGGCGGCCCGCCAGATCCGACGTGTCCACAGCGGCCGCTGCCCGGCCGGCGACAGCAGGGCACCCGGCACCGCGACCAGCGCGGCGGCGGACGGCGGCAGCAGAAAGGCCCCGGCGAGCAGCACGGGATAGAAGGTGCCAGCGAACCGCCATCGGGCGGTGATCTGCTCGCCGGAGGCATACAGCGCGGCGAGCATGAGGACCGCCCACCAGGGCGTGTGGGGCGCGAGCAACGGCAGGAGGCAGGCGAGGGCGCACAGCGCCACACAGGCGACATACACACGCGCCCGTGCCGGTAGCGCCTCCATCTTCGACGCCCCTCTCCACCGTGACCTGCTCAGCTCAACGGGAGAGCCTAGGTCGGTGAGAGGGGCGGCTGCGGGCTTGTCACGCGCCGATTAGCACGTTCGAGTGACGACAGCCCGTTCCTGGGACAGGGAGTTCAGGACTCCTGCGGCGTCGCGGTCACGTCGTGGTCGGGCACCGCCTGTCCGGAGCGGATCAGGTCGAGCCGTCCCAGGACCTTGGCGCGCAGGTCGGTCGGCACGTCGTCATGCCCGCAGCAGCGCTTGACCAGCTTCTTCACGGCCTCTTCCAGGCCGTACTTCTCCAGGCACGGCGAGCACTCCGTGAAATGCTGCTTGAACTTGTCGCGATCGACGTCCGGCATCTCACTGTCGAGAAACTCATAGAGATGATCGAGTACCTCACTGCAGTCCGTCTCGTGCGGCTCTCCGCAGCTCATGAGCCCGAACCTTTCACGTCGTTCGACTCTCCGGCGCCGGCCGGGACCAGCCCGCGCTCACGGGCGTAGTCCTCGAGCATGCCGCGCAGTTGACGGCGGCCCCGGTGCAGCCGGGACATCACCGTACCGATGGGTGTCCCCATGATGTCCGCGATCTCCTTGTACGCAAAGCCCTCGACGTCGGCGAGGTACACGGCGATGCGGAATTCCTCAGGGATCGCCTGGAGCGCTTCCTTCACGTCCGAGTCGGGCAGGTGGTCGAGCGCCTGCGACTCCGCGGAGCGCAGACCCGTCGACATGTGCGACTCGGCGCGGGCGAGCTGCCAGTCCTCGATCTCCTCCGCCGCCGAACGCTGCGGCTCACGCTGCTTCTTGCGGTAGGAGTTGATGAAGGTGTTGGTGAGGATCCGGTACAGCCACGCCTTCAGGTTGGTGCCCTCGCGGAACTGGTGGAAGGACGCGTACGCCTTGGCGTACGTCTCCTGCACCAGGTCCTCGGCGTCGGCCGGGTTGCGCGTCATGCGCAGGGCGGCCGAGTACATCTGGTCGAGGAATTCGAGCGCGTCCCGCTCGAAGCGCGCGCTGCGCTCGGCGGTCGTCTCCGCGGACATGTCCGCACTCGTGCCCAGGCCCTCGGGCTGCTCCGCCTGGCCGTTGTCGGTCCCTGCGTCGGTACCGGGAACCGGACCCACCTCCTCAAGATTCCGGGCAGGACCGAATCCGGTCCCGCCTGAATCGGAGGATAGACGACCTGGCGTACCTGCCGCCGCTCGAATAGGAGCGGTCCTGGCCGCGTGCAGCACTGTCCAGTCCAGGTCAGCACGGCTGCCACGGCTCGGGCAGAAGGTCGAACCCATGCGGCGGACTTCCTCTCCTACGACGTCTGCGCTGCCCGTTCAGCACCGCTGTCCGCCACAACAGAGGCCGGGCCGCCGACATTCCCGAACCTTTACCCGAGTGATCCGACCCACTTCACCACCGCGTCCGTGATGATCGCCACGGCCTCGTCCTGATCGAGGGGCGCCCGTTTGGGTACGGCGAACCCGTGATCGCCGTACTCCACCTCGACCAGCTCGAAGTCGCCGTCCGGGAACTCCTCCGGCTTCCCGAACGGATCGTTGCCGCCCTGGACGACGAGGGTGGGCACCCCGGCCCCGAGCAACTCGTCGGCACGGGACCTCTCGGGCTTGCCCGGCGGGTGCAGCGGAAAGCTCAGCGCGAGTACGGCCCGCGCACCCAGCTCCGTGGCGGTACGGCAGGCCACGCGCGCCCCGGCACTGCGCCCGCCGGAGACCACGGGCGACCCGGGCTCGGCGAGCGCGGGCCAGATGCCGCGCCAGCCGACGTCGAGGGTCTTCGGGGCGGGCGCCACCTTCTTGCCGGCCACCCTCCAGGGCTGCTCCACGAGGGCGACGGTCACCCCGTGGGCCGGCAGGACCTGGGCGAGCGCCCTCAGGTCCCGCGCCTCGATGCCGCCTCCGGCGCCATGGCTCACGGCCAGGACCAGCCGCGCCTTCTTCGCCGGGTGCCAGGTGATGCGGGCGTCCCCCGCGTCCGTACCAATGATCTCGGTCGTCACGTCAGACTCGGTCGTCACGTCAGAAGAGTGTGCCCTCTTCGGGGCCGTCCAGCTCCTTCAGCAGCTCCGGGCCGTTGTTGCGGACGTTGCTGACCAGCGTGGAGACGGGGTAGGCGCGCATCAGTCCGGCGGGCGGCGGGGCGAGCAGCGTCCGCAGCTCCTCGGGGTCGGTACGGGAGGGGTCGAGCCAGGCGTCCCACCGCTCCGGTGTCAGCATCAGCGGCATCCGGGGGTGGATGTCGGCCAGCGCGTTCGGGCCCTCCGGCGGCGCCACCGCCAGCGGGGTCGTCTCCGCCTCCGTCGTGATGACGGAGCAGGTCACCCACCAGGCCTGGGGATGCTCGTCGGGCAGCGTCCGGTCCCGCCAGAACTCGTACAGCCCCGCCATCGCGAACACCGACCCGTCGGCGGGCAGCACGAAGTACGGCTGCTTGCGCGGCCGCTTCCGCTTCCCCTCGACCTCCAGGTCCCGCTCCTGCGCGCCGGTGACCCACTCGTAGTAGCCGTCGGCGGGGATGATGCAGCGCCGGGAGGTGAAGGCCCGCCGGAACGACGGCTTCTCGTGCACCGTCTCCGCGCGCGCGTTGATCATTTTGAAGGCGCTCTCGGGGGTCTTGGACCAACTGGGCACCAGCCCCCACTTCAGCTTTCGCAGCTGCCGAACCGGGCGACCCCTGACGGAGGAACTAGTGGATGCAGCGTCGGCGTCTTTCACGGGACGGTCGAGGACGACGTGGACCTCTTTCGTCGGCGCCACGTTGTAATCCGGCTCCAGGGTCTCCTCGGGCTCCCACTTCTCGATCTCAAAGATTCCTGCGAGATCCTCGGGCCCACGACTCGATGCATACCGTCCGCACATACGTGCCACACTGCCAGATTCCATCCGACCACAGGGAGCCATCGCCTTACATGGACAGCACCGCATCCGCCTCGCTCGCCTCCCTCTGGGACGAGGTCTCCGGTACTCAGCCCGACCCCGACGTGTGGGTGGTGATCGCCGCTCTCGTCGCCGCGCTCGCCGTGGTCGTCCCGCACGTCCTGTGGCGCGTCTCGCGCAACGCCATCACCATCGCCCACGAGGGCGGCCACGGCCTGGTGGCGCTGCTGACCGGCCGGACCCTGACCGGCATACGCCTGCACTCCGACACCAGCGGCCTCACCGTCAGCCGCGGCAAGCCGCACGGCCTCGGCATGATCCTCACCGCGGCCGCCGGCTACACGGCTCCCCCACTGCTGGGCCTGGGCGGCGCCGCCCTGCTCGCCTCCGGCCGCATCACCCTGCTGCTGTGGCTGGCGACGGCCCTGCTGGTGGCGATGCTGGTGATGATCCGCAACGCGTACGGCGCGCTGACGGTGTTCGTGACGGGCGGCACGTTCGTCCTGGTGAGCTGGCTGACCGGGCCACAGGTGCAGGCGGCGTTCGCGTATGCGGTGGTGTGGTTCCTGCTGGTGGGCGGGGTACGACCGGCGTTCGAGCTGCAGGCGAAGAGGGCGAGGGGCGGGGCGGGAGACTCAGACGCGGATCAGCTTTCGAGGCTCACGCACGTGCCGGCGGGCCTGTGGCTGTTCCTGTTCCACGCGGTGTCGCTGTGTTCGCTGATAGGCGGGGGCCGCTGGCTGCTGGCGGTGTGACAGCCAACCTTCAGGGGCACGGGGCTGTATCGATATGCGGCTCCGCCGCGATGGGGGTCCCCCGCTCGAGCGAAGCCGAGAGTGGGGGAGCGACCAGCCCCCACGGCGCCGCACCCGAAGAACGGCCTGCACAACCCCCTCCTTATAAAGTGAACCCATGGCCCAAAACCCCGCCGCACAATCCGCCCTCTGGCCCGCCCCGCACGCAAGCGGAGCCGTCGACGCGACGATCCACGTGCCCGGGTCCAAGTCGGTCACCAACCGCGCCCTCGTCCTGGCAGCCCTCGCCTCAGAACCGGGCTGGCTGCGCCGCCCCCTCCGCTCCCGCGACACCCTGCTGATGGCCGGCGCCCTGCGGGCGATGGGCGTCGGCATCGAGGAGGGCGTGGGCCCCGAGGGCACCGGCGAGGCGTGGCGCGTGCTCCCGGCGGGCCTGCGGGGCCCGGCCACGGTCGACGTCGGCAACGCCGGCACGGTGATGCGCTTCCTGCCGCCGGTCGCCGCGCTGGCCGACGGCCCCATCCGCTTCGACGGCGACCCGAGGTCGTACGAGCGTCCCCTGCACGGCGTGATCGACGCCCTGCGCGCCCTCGGCGCCCGCATCGACGACGACGGCCGGGGCGCGCTGCCGCTGACGGTGCACGGCGGAGGTGCCCTCGACGGCGGCCCGGTGGAGATCGACGCCTCGTCGTCGTCCCAGTTCGTGTCGGCGCTGCTGCTCTCCGGCCCGCGCTTCAACCAGGGCGTCGAGGTCCGCCACATCGGCTCCACGCTCCCCTCGATGCCGCACATCCGCATGACCGTCGACATGCTGCGCGCGGTCGGCGCCCAGGTGGACACCCCGGAGTCGGGCGGCGAGCCGAACGTCTGGCGGGTCACGCCGGGCGCCCTGCTCGGCCGCGATCTCACCATCGAGCCGGACCTGTCCAACGCCCAGCCGTTCCTGGCCGCGGCGCTGGTGACCGGCGGCAAGGTGCTCATCCCGGACTGGCCGGCCCGTACCACCCAGCCCGGTGACCGGCTGCGCGAGATCTTCACCGAGATGGGCGGTTCCTGCGAACTCACCGAGTACGGGCTCGTGTTCACGGGTTCAGGTGCGATCCACGGCATCGACGTGGACCTGAGCGAGGTCGGCGAACTGACCCCGGGCATCGCGGCGGTCGCCGCCCTCGCGGACTCCCCGTCCACGCTCCGTGGCGTCGCACACCTGCGGCTGCACGAGACGGACCGCCTGGCCGCGCTGACCAAGGAGATCAACGAACTCGGCGGTGACGTCACCGAGACCGCCGACGGCCTGCACATCCGCCCGCGTCGGCTGCACGGCGGGGTCTTCCACACCTACGACGACCACCGCATGGCGACGGCCGGCGCGATCATCGGCCTCGCGGTCGAGGGCGTACGGATCGAGAACGTGGCGACGACGGCGAAGACCCTGCCGGACTTTCCCGAGCTGTGGACCGGGATGCTCGGGGCGTAGGGACTCACTGCCATGCGCCGCTACGGCAAGCACACCGACGAGGACGACATCCGCAGCCGCCCCGGACGTCGCAACACCCGACCCCGGACGAACATCCGGCCCAAGCACGAGGACGCCGCCGAGGGCATGATCCTCACCGTCGACCGCGGGCGTCTGACCTGCCTCGTCGGGGACCGGGTCGTGATGGCGATGAAGGCCCGCGAACTCGGCCGCAAGGCCGCGGTGGTCGGGGACCGGGTGGCGCTGGTCGGCGACATGTCCGGCAAGAAGGACACACTGGCGCGGATCGTACGGATCGAGGAGCGGACGTCGGTGTTGCGCCGCACCGCCGACGACGACGATCCGTTCGAGCGCGTCGTGGTGGCGAACGCCGACCAACTCGCCATCGTCACCGCCCTCGCCGACCCCGAGCCACGCCCCCGGCTGATCGACCGCTGTCTGGTGGCGGCGTTCGACGGGGGTCTGGAGCCGCTGCTGGTGATGACGAAGTCGGACCTGGCACCGCCGGACAAACTCCTGGAGCTCTACGGCGCCTTGGACATCCCGTATGTCGTCACCAGCCGTGAGGAGCTGGAGAACGGCGGCGCGGCGGACCGGGTGCGCGAGCAACTGGACGGCAGGGTCACGGCGTTCGTCGGTCACTCGGGTGTGGGCAAGACGACGCTGGTGAACGCGCTGGTGTCGGAGGAACAGCGGCGTTCGACCGGTCATGTGAACGCGGTGACGGGTCGGGGGCGGCACACGACGACGTCGGCACTGGCGCTGCCGCTGACGGAGGTCGGCGGCTGGGTGATCGACACCCCCGGGGTCCGCTCGTTCGGTCTGGCGCATGTCGATCCGTCGCGGGTGATCCATGCGTTCCCCGACCTGGAATCGGGAACCGAAGGCTGCCCGCGTGCGTGCAGTCATGACGAACCGGACTGCGCGCTGGACGACTGGGTGGCGGAGGGTCACGCCGATCAGGCGCGGCTGTACTCGCTGCGGCGGCTGCTGGCGACGCGGGAACGCACGGAAGGCGACTGAGGAACGCCGCCGAGGAAGGCGGCTGACCTCCGCGTTGTTTGTCTTTCTGTAGGGCTGGTAAGGGCATAATCGCACCGAGCTGGATCCAAGCCTGACCAAAGCCTGATGAAGCCTGTTGAACCTGACGAAGCGGTCACAGAACGTGGGCATACGGGAGGACAGCACATGGCGTGGCTGCTGGTCATCGTGGCGGGGCTGCTCGAAACCGGCTTCGCCGTCTGCCTGAAGCTGTCGCACGGCTTCACCCGGCTCTGGCCGACCGTCGCCTTCTGCATCTTCGCCCTCGGCAGTTTCGGGCTGCTGACGCTGTCGCTGAAGAAGCTGGATGTGGGTCCGGCGTATGCGGTGTGGACGGGGATCGGGGCGGCGGGTACGGCGATCTACGGGATGATCTTCCTCGGGGACATCGTGTCGACGTTGAAGATCGTGTCGATCAGCCTGGTGATCGTGGGGATCATCGGATTGCAGTTGTCGGGGTCGGCGCACTAGGGCCTGTCCGGCGGATCAGGCCGGCTGCAAGAAACAGTGCAGAACCGGCCGAGCCGAGCGGTGCCTGGTGCGTGCAGCTGCAAGGCGGAGGAGCCGTGTCGATCAGCCGCTACCGCGGCGGGATCAGCCGCTACCGCGGCGGGCGACGCGATGGGGGTCCCCCCGCTGGGGGAGCGCGTGCCAGGCACCGCGACGCCGGCATGATCCGCCGGACAGGCCCTGGCGCTCGGATCAGCTCGTCAACTGCCGGTACAGAGCACTGCGTACGAGGTCGGAGACTCCGCCCTCGCCGGGTGGGGCGGCGACGCAGGACAGGGCCAGCCTGACGACGAGTTCGCAGGAGCGGGTGAGGTCGGGGGTGTCGGACTTGTTGATGCCGGGCCCGGTGAGGACCGCCACGGCGCGGTCGCGGACGATGGCCACGAAGTCGCCGGGTGACGGGAGTGGGCCGTCGGCCCGTCGCTGGGCCGGTACGGCCGAGGAGGACGGCACGGCGGACAGCGTCGGCGAGGGCAGCCGCTCGCTCCAGCAGCCGGTGAGCATGGCGCGGACGAGGGCGTTGTCGCGGGCCAGTGCGGCGGTCCACTCCGCGGTGGCGGTGAGGCGCTCGCGGGCGTCGCTGTGCGTGGCAAGCGCGCGGTCGATGCCGGCGAGGTATCCGTCGGCCTCTCTCCTCACGAGCGCGCGGGCCAGCCCTTCCTTGCTCCCGAACTCGTTGTACAGCGTCTGCCGGGACACTCCGGCCGCCGCCGCCACGTCCACCATCCGCACGGCAGACCACGGCCGGCGCGCCAGCGCCGTGTAAGCGGCGTCCAGCAGGGATTCCCGCGCTGCAGGCATCATCGCCTCCCTGGGCGAGCGGCTCTGCGCCCAGATTTGACGCGCACAGAGGCACTGTCAAGGGTTCGCGAGGGCACGCGGGGGCGCCATTCGCATGGGACGCGCGGGCCTTCGACGGTCGGGCGGGGTGCCTCCGGCGGTTGACGGTCGGGCGGGAGTGCCCCCGGCGGTCGGGCCGGGCGCCTTCGACGGTTGAGCGGGGGTGCCCCCGGCAGTTGAGCGGGATGCGTCCGGCGGTTGGGCCGGGCGCCTCCGGCAGTTGGGCGGGATGCCTGCGCGGGTGAGTGGGGGTGGGAGCTGATGGCCTGGGGCGGCCTGTGCGGGTGGGGTGGGGGTTTGCGTAGCGCCTGCGGTTTCGTCGTGGCTCGGGGC
>NZ_LLZG01000298.1 GCF_001509475.1 Streptomyces regalis | reverse complement strand
GCCCAGTCCAGCACGGGGACGCTGCGCTCGCCGGGCCAGGTTGCGGTGACGGCCCAGGTAGCTGCGCCGGTTCCGCCGCCGACGTCGGTGTGGCTGGGGGGGGGCCATTCCGGTACGGCCGCGGCGAATGCCTCCAGCGCCGCGTGGACCGCCTCGAAGGTGGCGGGCATGCGGTAGGCGGCGTAGGCGGCCACGTCGGCGGGGGCGCGGAGGATCGGGGTGTGGGTGGGGGTTGCCCCGCGGTAGTTGGCGATCAGCCGGTCGACGGCCTGGGCGGCCTGGCGGGGTGGGAGGCCGTCGAGGA
>NZ_LLZG01000297.1 GCF_001509475.1 Streptomyces regalis | reverse complement strand
GAATCCTCACCCCAGGTTAGTTTACTTTTCTATACTCAGGAATTACCGTCGTGGCCAGCACATTAACCCGGCCGCACGCGAGAAACGGGCCCGCAGGCCGCGAACATTCGTTCCGTCTGATCCATGTCTGACCTTCGACTGCTCTCCGGCGGTCGGTGACAGCATGTGAATTCGGCGTCGTACCCGGCAGGGGGCTCGCCAGAGGGGAAGAAGGACACCCCAGGCTACGTGGAATTTCACGAGGCGGGCAGGAGCCATACCACACCTTGCGCAGGATCAGGCTCGTCCGCTTCTCACCCAGGAC
>NZ_LLZG01000296.1 GCF_001509475.1 Streptomyces regalis | reverse complement strand
GCCGGGAGGAGGCCGTAGGGCCTCGCGGCCTTAGTTTCGGCCTGGGGCTCTTCCTGGAGCGCTACTTCGGCCAAGGGGTGCGGCTGTCGGTGCGTCGGCTCTCGGTGTTCACCTCGCCCGCCGGTTCGACCTATTCGTGACGACACCAACTTCAGGCACAGCCATGCCTGAGGCGAAGGAGCCCGTAGTGGTCTTCGGCGTTTGCATTCTGACCACTCCGTACGCGCCCTTCAACCCCGCTCGCACCGACTCTGCGTCCTCCAGGTCGCCGGTATGCAGGATCGCGCCCAGCTCGCGCAGCTCCTT
>NZ_LLZG01000295.1 GCF_001509475.1 Streptomyces regalis | reverse complement strand
GCTCGATGAGCGGGCCCGGCGGCTCCCGCCCCACGGCCCAAGGCACGCCGGAGCCCTGCCGCCCGTACTCCCCAGCCGCCGCGCAGAGTTGACCCCGGCGCCTCGGCGCCGCACCGGCCGGCGTGGATGGACCGTGCCGAGCCACCGCCGCCTCGGGCCTTCGCGTCCACCCCGCCGACCCGCCACGACCGCCTGTTGCCACGCTCGACAGTGCGGAGTGGATGCCTCAGCCTGGTGTTCCTGTCGTTCGTGACCTCCCTGCCCTTGCGGTGGGCAGTCGCCGTCGTGGTCGCCGCCGTCATCGGGG
>NZ_LLZG01000294.1 GCF_001509475.1 Streptomyces regalis | reverse complement strand
CTACCACGCCGACCCGGTGCCCGGCGGCAGCCTCTCCTCGACCGGCGTGCGCCGCCTCGCGACCAAAAGCCCGGCCACGTTCCGCTGGCACCTCGACAACCAGCAGCCGTACAAGGCCGCGTTCGACTTCGGGACCGCCGCGCACAAGCTGGTCCTCGACGACGGGCCCGAGTTGGTCGTCGTCGACGCGGACCGCTGGGACACCAAGGCCGTGAAGGCCGAGGTCGCGGCGATCCGCGCCGAGGGCAAGCTGCCGCTGAAGCAGGTCGCCTTCGACCAGGTGCAGGCCATGGCCGCCGCCCTCCGCG
>NZ_LLZG01000293.1 GCF_001509475.1 Streptomyces regalis | reverse complement strand
GGCATCACGTTGGCCGGTCCGGGCGCGCAGAGACTGGGGCTGACCTGGACCAAGGCGGCCGCGGAGGCCGCCGCACGGGCGGCCGGCCTGCCGGTGCTGGGTTCCTCGGAGCCGGCCAGTGATGGCGACGAGCTCGTCCGCGGCGCCTAGGACGTCGGCTTCCCCGTCTTCGACAAGGCGGTCGCCGGCGGCGGAGGGCGCGGCCTGCGCCGCGTCGAGGAGCCCGCCCAGCTGCGGGAGGGCATCGAGGCGGCCTCCCGTGAGGCGGCCCCCGCGTTCGGCGATCCCACGGTGTTCCTGGAGAAGGCCG
>NZ_LLZG01000292.1 GCF_001509475.1 Streptomyces regalis | reverse complement strand
CACCGCGGCCGCCGCCATCGACTAGGAAGCCGACGCCCTCAGCGTCAACGTCATGCTCAACACCGCACCCACCCGGGAGATCCAGGCTGGCAAGCAGCAGCCGCGAGGGCGATAGGCAGCCCCGGCGCCCGGCCGCCTGCCGGGCGCCGGGGCATAGCGGCCCAGCGGAGGCGGGCGATCTGGTCTACCCTCAACTCAGGCGCGGGGCCTAACAACTGGAGTAAAGGCATGGAGTTGTCCCCTTCTGACGCCCTGCTTGATAGCCCCTCGGTCCGGGACCAGTTCACCTGGGCGGGCGAGATCCTCGGCGCAG
>NZ_LLZG01000291.1 GCF_001509475.1 Streptomyces regalis | reverse complement strand
GCTGGTCGGCGGCTGACCCCGGCCGGGTCGGCGTCCCGCCGGGGTCAGGTCAGCGGCGGGCGCGTCTCCGCCGACTGGGGCAGTCGCGGTGCCGGATCACGGTGGGCTGGCCGACCGAGTTGCCGTGCACCACGGTGGTGTCGTACTTCTCCCCGGGGCGGATCGCCTTGTCGCAGCGCGCGCAGATCATCGTGTGGCCTCCGTCGGGGCGTCGAGGGTGGGGTCGAGGCGGAGTGGGCAGGTGCGATGGTCGGCGGCGGTCTCCGGGCTGCACGGGCTGCCGCACCGGTCGCAGACGCCGCGCACCTCCTGCG
>NZ_LLZG01000290.1 GCF_001509475.1 Streptomyces regalis | reverse complement strand
CAGTGGCAGGCTGCCCTCCATGGGGGCGTTCAGGAGGGTTTGGGGTCGCGCCGGTCGTACGGAGCGCACGCGTGTGGCACGGGTGGCGGGTGTGGCGGGGGTTGCCGTGGTTTTGCTGCGGGGGGTGCGGCGGGGGGGGGGGGGGGGTGGTTGCGGGGGGGGGGGGGGGGGGGGGCGGGGGGGTGGCGACCCGGCCGAAGGGGGGCGCGGGGGACACGGCCTTCCCGCCCAGGTCCGAGCCGGTGCAGTTGAGCCACTGCACGTCGGCCTTTTGCCGCTGCAGCTCCGGGGTTACCGGCTGGTCGGGCGTGAAC
>NZ_LLZG01000289.1 GCF_001509475.1 Streptomyces regalis | reverse complement strand
GCTGCCCACGGAGGCCGAGGGCCTCCGGCTGAAGCCCGGGTCGTCGGGTGGGGGCGAGCGGGGGGCGAGCCCGGCGGTCTAGGACGCGCTGGTGGAACTGGGGGAGGCGGAGGACGCCGACGTCACGGCGGGCCTGGCCGCGGTGCTCCCCCGAGCCCCCCTCCCCGGCCCGGAGCACCCGGGCGGCCCGGAACTTGGCCGTCATCCCGGCCCCGACGCCCTCCTCGCCCCCAAGCGGGTGCCGGGGAGCGGGCACCTCCTCCCGGGCCGCCTAGGCCCCGGCGCCGGGCTCGCCGCCCACGCCCAGGCGCGCCCC
>NZ_LLZG01000288.1 GCF_001509475.1 Streptomyces regalis | reverse complement strand
ACCCCGCCCCGCCCCGCACCAGCGCCACCACACCGTCGGCAACGCCAAAGACCGGTCCCGCCGTCGAGCACGAAGGCCGGCACGCGCCAGGGCGTCGGAGGGCGCGGGGCACACGACAAGCCGTCCTCGCCCCCCAACCACGTCCCCGACCAGCAACCCACCGCTCCCTCACCTCGGCCTCGGATCCCGGGCATCGCCCGCCGCGTCGCCGAGCATGCTGAGGAACAGGGCCAGGTCCAGGACCGCGACCGGCGGCGCGCCGGAAGGCGTGACAAGACCGGCGCCCCCACTCGCCCCGTGCCATCGCCACCACGCCCTCACCTCAGCTTCGGATCCAGGGCGTCGCGCACCGCGTCGCCCAGCATGATGAAGGCCAGGACCGTGACGGCCAGGGCGCCGGAGGGCCACAGGAGGGCGTGGGGGGCGTTGCGGATGTAGGGGGAGGCCGCGGAGATGTCGATGCCCCAGGAGACGCTCGGGGGTTTCAGGCCTACGCCGAGGTAGGACAGGGTGGCCTCCAGAGCGATGTACGTGCCGAGTGCGATGGTGGCGACCACGATCACCGGGGCGATGGCGTTGGGCGCGATGTGGCGCAGCAGAAGGCGGGAGTTGGAGGCGCCCAGGGCGCGGGCGGCCTGCACGTAGTCGTTCTGTTTGGCGGTGATGACCGCGCCGCGGGCGATGCGGGAGAGCTGCGGCCAGCCGAGCAGCACAATGAAGCCGATGACCGGCCAGACGGAGTTGCTGGTCACCACCGACAGCAGGACCAGGCCGCCGAGGATGACCGGGATGGCGAAGAAGACGTCGGTGACGCGGGAGAGGACCGAGTCCCCCAGGCCGCCGAAGAACCCGGCGAGCGCGCCCAGTACCGAGCCGAGGATCGCGACCCCGAGCGTGGCGCAGACGCCGACCGTGACGGACGTACGGGCGCCGTGGACCGTGCGCGTGTAGACGTCGCAGCCCTGGCCGTCGTAGCCGAAGGGATGGCCGGGTGCGGAACCCTGCTGGGCCTTGGCGAGGTCGCACTTGAGGGGGCTGCCGGGGGCGATGGCCGAGGGCCAGAGGGAGATGAAGAGCAGGAAGAGGATGATCAGGGCCGAGACGATGAAGACGGGGTTGCGGCGCAGATCGCTCCAGGCGTCGGACCACAGGCTGCGGGCCCGTCCGGTGGAGGCGGGCGACAGGTCCGGTCCCAGTCCGTCGGGGCCCTTGCCCTCAGGGCCACCCGGGGGTCTGCCCGACGGCTCGGCCCCGCTCGCCGTCAGGCCTGTCGCGCCGCCCGTTGCGCTGCCGGCGATCGCGCCCTCGAACTGGAACGGCTGGTCAGGCATAGCGGATCCTCGGGTCGAGTACGGCGTACAGGAGGTCGACGACCAGGTTGCAGAGGAGGAAGACGAGGACGAGGACCGTCACGAAGCCGACGACCGTCTGGGTGTTCTGGCGCAGGATGCCCTGGTAGAGCTGGTAGCCGACGCCGTGGATGTTGAAGATCCGCTCGGTGACGATCGCGCCGCCCATGAGGAACCCGATGTCGGCTCCGATGAAGGTGACGACGGGGATGAGGGAGTTGCGGAGCAGGTGCCGGGTGACGACTCGGTGCCTCGGCAGGCCCTTGGCGATGGCCGTACGGACGTAGTCGGAGCGCCGGTTCTCCGCGATGGACGTACGGGTCAGGCGGGTGACGTAAGCCAGGGAGACCGAGGCGAGGACGAGCCCGGGGACGATCAGCTCGCCGAAGGGGGCTTCCGGGGAGACGGAGGGGCGGATCCAGTTCCGTTCCACGCCGAGCAGCAGCTGGAGCAGCAGGCCCGTGACGAAGGTGGGGACGGAAATGACGACGAGGGTGAGGAGGAGGACCCCGGTGTCGATGGGGCGGCCGCGGCGCAGGCCGGTGACCACGCCCAGCGTGATCCCGATGAGGACCTCGAAGCAGATCGCCACGACGGTGAGCCGGATGGTGACCGGGAAGGCCGTCGACATCAGCTCGGTGACTTCCTGGCCGTTGAACGCCGTACCGAAGTCTCCGGTGAAGACGTTCCCCATGTAGGTCAGGTACTGCTGCCACACGGGCTGGTCGAGGCCGAACTCCTTCTTCAGCTGAGCCGCCGTCGCCGCGTCGCACTGCCGGTCGCCGCACAGGCCCGCGATGGGGTCGCCCATCACGTTCACCATGAGGAAGATCAGCAGGGTCGACCCGATGAACACCGGGACCATCTGCACCAGACGCCGGACGACGTACCGCCCCATGACGGGCTCAGCCGACCTTGATCTGGTCGTAGACGGGGACGCTGAACGGGTTGAGGGCCACGTTCGACAGCCGCTCGGACCAGCCGGCGCTGCCGTTCTGGTACCAGAGCGGGATGGCCGCCATGTTGTCCCGGACGACCGCCTCGGCCTTCTGGAACATCTCCACGGCCGTGGCGGGGTCGGTCTCGGCGTTCGCCTCGTCGACGAGCCTGTCGAACTCCTTGTTGGACCACTTGCCGTCGTTGGAGGAGGCGTTGGTGTAGTAGAGCGGCTGGAGGAAGTTCTGGGTGAGGGGGTAGTCCATCTGCCAGCCCGCCCGGAAGGGGCCGGAGAGCTTCTGGGTCGTGCTCTTGCTCCGGAAGTCGGCGAAGGTGCCGATCGGGTTGCCGACGCAGGCCCGGTCGTTGTCCAGGGCGTTGTTGATGGAGTTGCAGACGGCGTCCACCCACAGCTTGTGGGAGCCGGTGTCCGCGTTGTACGTGATCTTCACCTGGCCGCCGGGCAGCCCGCCGCCCTCCTCGATCAGCTTCTTGGCCGCGTCGGCGTCGTACTCGCACCACTCGCCGCACAGCCCCTCCTTGTAGCCGCCTTCCGCCCCGAGGACGGGCGAGGTCCAGTCGGTGGCGGGGGTGCGGGTCTTCTGGAAGATCGTGTCGGTGATCTGCTCGCGGTTGATCGCCCGGGACAGCCCTTTGCGGACCTTGACCGAGCCGGCCTTGTTCCAGTTCCTGTCGTAGAAGGGGAAGGCGAGCGTCTGGATGATGCCGGCGGGGGTGTTGAGGTAGCGGTCGCCGAGGTCGTTCGCGACGTTCTTCAGCTGCTGGGCCGGTACGTCGTCGACGAGGTCGAGGTTGCCGGCCATCAGGTCGGTGTAGGCCGTGTTGTTGTCCGTGTAGACCTTGAGGGTGACACCGGCGTTCTGCGCCGCGTCCTCGCCCGGGTAGGCGTCCCACTTCGTCAGGCGCATCTGAGAGCCCTTGGTGTACGACTCCACGGCATACGGGCCGTTGCCGACCGGCTTGGCCAGCCAGCCGTCGTGGTCGTCGTAGAACGCCCGGGGCAGCGGGACGAAGGCGTTGTAGCCGAGGGTGTCGGGGAAGCTCGAGAACTTCTGGCTGAGCCTGACCGTGAAGGTCCGCTCGCCGGTGACCTTCAGCCCGGACATCGTCTCGGCGCTCTGCGCGCCCTGGGCCGGGTGGACCTTGTCGTAGCCCTCGATGTAGCTGAAGAAGTAGGCGTTCTTCTGGTTGTTCTTCAGGCTCGCCCCGTAGTTCCAGGCGTCCACGAAGGACTTGGCGGTGACCTTCTCGCCGTTGCTGAAGGTCCAGCCGTCCTTGATCGTGACGGAGTAGTTCTGCGAGTCGGTGGTCTCGATCCGCTCGGCGACCATGTCCTCGGCCTCGCCGGTCTTCGGGTCGTACTGCTTGAGCCCGCGGAAGATCATGGAGAGCACCTTGCCGCCCTGCACCTCGTTGGTGTTGGCCGGCTCCAGCGGGTTCTGCGGATCGGTCCACGAGGAGCTGAGCACCGCGCGGCCGTCACCACCGCTGTCACTTCCGCCTCCGCAGGCCGTCGCCGCGAGCGCGACCGCCACCGCGCACGCGGCCCATCCGGCGTTCGTGGCTCCACGCATGGGGTGCCTCCTCTGGCCATTGATCCATTACGGGCCAATATCGAGTCAAAAGGCACATATCGCACACCGGATCCGGCCAATGGAGCAACACACCATCCGGATGCACGCACCCCCCGCGGGCGACGAAACGGACTTCTCCTCCCCGACCCGGTGGATCTTCCGTGCACCGCGCAATGGATCTTCACGTTCCGATGCAGAACCGTTGGATTACGACCCCTCGATGTACGCATTTCGGCACTGGACCGTCCGCATAACGAACTCATTGCCCGATTAGTCCAGTTGGTCCGAGTCAAGGCACGACTCGATTACGTTGCGCTACCCGCGTAGCTACGGAATGGTAAAGGCAGCGTAAAAAACGTAAAGAGACAACCAAGCCGCCCGAGAATTTATTGACCTTGAATGAATTGCGTTGAAAAAGTCCGGCGTAGCCCGTAGGGGAGCGTGCCCTGCGGAGTCATCAGACCCTCCCTTGGGCCAGGAGCACCATGACCCCCCCAACTCCATCAGCGGCTGCCCCGCTTGAGGTGACCGAAGAGAGCGCCGAGAAGTCGATCACTTCTCCCGCCCCCTCGGCCAACGAGAGCAAGTCACCGGGACAGCTGGCTTGGCGACGCTTCAAACGGGACCGCACGGGCGTCATCGCGGCCTGCATCGTGATCTTCTTCTTCGTGGTCGCGCTGTGCGCCCCGCTGATAGCCAAGCTGTACGGGAAGGATCCGTACACGACGTACGGCTTCTCGACGCCTGGGCTGCTGGGCGACAACGGCTTCCCGGTGAAGCCGAACGGCGGTATCGACAGCGAGTTCTGGTTCGGCGTCGAACCGGGACTGGGTCGGGACGTCTTCACGTTCCTGCTGTACGGCATCCGCAACTCGCTGCTGATCGCCACGGCCATCACGGTCCTCGTCGTGATCATCGGTGTCGTGATCGGTGTCACCGCGGGCTATGTCGGCGGCAAGACGGACTGGTTCATCGGCCGGGTCATCGACATCCTGCTGGCCTTCCCGTCCCAGCTGTTCTTCGTGGCCTTCACCCCCGTGGTCATCGCCCTGTTCGTCGCACCCGACGAGAACACGCCGGTCTGGCTGACCGTCGCCTGCCTCATTGGCCTGCTCACCATCTTCGGCTGGGCCTCCATCGCCCGACTGCTGCGCGGCCAGGTACTGGCCCTGCGCGAGCGGGAGTTCGTCGAGGCCGCCAAGGTCACGGGCGCGTCTCCGGCACGCATCATCTTCAAGGAGCTGCTGCCCAATCTCTGGACTCCGATCCTGATCCAGGCAACCCTCAATCTCCCGATGATGGTCACCACGGAGGCCGGTCTGGCCTTCCTCGGCGTCGGCCTCGACGAATCCACTCCGGACTGGGGCGTCATGATCGGACGCGCCGCCCAGATCTACCAGGACGACATCACCTTCCTGCTCTTCCCTGGGGTGTCCATGGTGATCTTCGTCCTGGCGTTCAACCTCCTCGGCGACTCGGTGCGCGATGCACTCGACCCGAAGACCAAGCGCTGATTCCGGCTCTTTTCAGGACCACGGCAAAGACGCCGGGGTGCCGGATCTCTCTCATCACTCTCATTTCGAAGGCAGGATGCGATGTCCTTCTCGCGTAGAAACTTCCTGATAGCCACGGGCGTTGCAGCGGCGTCGGGCTCCGTGCTGACCGCGTGCAGCAGCGGCGACACCACCAACAACACCGGTGGCGGCAAGCAGGACGCAGCCAAGGCCAACGCGACCGAGATCAAGATCGGTACCGCCGAGGACTCCAAGGGCCCGGCCCCCGAGGTCTCCGGGGCGAAGAAGGGCGGCACCGTCTACCTGCTGAACGACGACGACTTCTCGCACCTCGACCCGCAGCGCATCTACTACGCCTGGAACTCGCTGGCCGCGGTCGTCCTCTCCCGCACCCTGACCGGCTACAAGATCGCCGACGACGGCTCCATGACCCTGGTCGGCGACCTCGCCACCGACACGGGCACCATGGAGGACGGCGGCAAGAAGTGGTCCTTCACCCTGAAGGACGGCGTCAAGTGGGAGGACGGCTCCGACGTCACCGTCGACGACGTCCGCCACGGCTTCGAGCGCGCCTACTCCGACTTCATCACCGAGGGCGCCAGCTACGCCCAGATCTGGCTGTCCGGCACCTCGGAGTACCGCAAGTCGTACTCGGGCCCGTACAAGGGCAAGCACCTGAAGTCGATCGAGGTGAGCGGGAAGACCATCACCTTCCACCTCTCCGAGGCCCGTCCCGACTTCAACTACGTCCTCGCGATGCACTCCTACGCGCCGACCCCGGTGAAGAAGGACGCGAAGCAGGACTACGACAAGAAGCCTGTCTCCAACGGTCCTTACAAGATCAAGTCGCACACCACCGACAAGTCGATGGTCCTGGTCCGCAACGAGAACTGGGACCCGGCCACCGACCCGATCCGCAACGCCTACCCGGACCAGTTCGACTTCGCGTTCGGCATCGAGCAGCTGACGGCCATCGACCGTCTGCTGGCCGACGCCGGCAAGGACCAGTACGCCGTCAGCTGGCGCACCATCCCGCAGGAGCGTCTGCAGAAGGCTCGCGCCGAGGCCAAGGACCGGATCTTCGAGGAGCTGGGCAGCGGCGTCAGCTGCTACTGGATCAACACCACCCGGGTCGAGGACAAGGCCGTCCGCGAGGCCCTCATCAAGGCCTGGCCGACCGCCGGCATCCGTCAGTTGCTGGGCGGCGAGGTCCGCGGTGACTACGCGACCGGCATCATGAGCCCGCTCGTGGCCGGCTACGAGTCGCAGGACGTCTGGGGCAAGCTGAAGAACCCGGCGGGCGACCCGAAGGCTGCCAAGGAGGTCCTGAAGAAGGCCGGCAAGTCTGGTTACAAGGTCGTCTACGCCTACCAGCAGGACCCGCAGCAGACGAAGATCAAGGTCGTCATCGAGAACGCGCTGAAGGCAGCCGGTTTCGAGGTCGTCACCAAGGCCATCGACTCCACCACCTGGTACGACCAGATCGGCAAGCTCGACAACGGCTTCGACGTGTACTGGGGTGGCTGGTCCGCCGACTGGCCGACCGGTTACTCGGTGTTCCAGCCGCTGTTCGAGAGCACCCAGGTCGTCGAGCAGGGCTCAAACTACTCGCACCTCAAGGACCCGGCCGTCGACGCCGCCATCAAGGCCGCGACCGCCGAGGCCGACCAGGACAAGGCCAACAAGATGTGGGCCGCCCTGGACAAGCAGGTCACCGAGACCGGCGCGTTCATTCCCGACGTGTACATGCGCCGCATCTACATGCACGGCTCCAAGCTCGGCAATGTGAAGATGGACCCGAACTTCGACGGTTGCATGCTCTACAAGCTGTACGTCAAGTCCTGATCCACACCTGAGAGGTGGGGCGGCTTCGGCCGCCCCACCCTCGGCTCGTCCACCGTGGCCCCCGGAAACCCCGGTCCGGCCTCTCCGCACGACGGCCCTCCCAGGAAAGCCACTCCCCATGCTTCGCTTCCTCGTCCGCCGGTTCCTCGGCGCCGTGGTCACGCTGTTCATCATCAGCGCGGTCACATTCATGCTCTTCTACGCGGTGCCGCGCGACCCGGCCCGAATCGCCTGCGGCAAGGTCTGTACGCCGGAGACGCTGGAGCTGATCCGCCACAACATGGGGATCGCGGATCCGATGCCGACCCAGCTCTGGAACTGGCTGACGGGCATCTTCCTCGGCCGGGACTACCCGGGCTTCGGCAACTGCGACGCCCCCTGCCTGGGCTACTCGTTCGTCAACCGTGAGCCCGTCCTCGGCACCATCCTGGACCGGTTCCCGACGACGTTCTCCCTGTTCCTCGGCTCGTCCGTGGTGTTCCTGATCTTCGGCATCGGCACCGGCATGGTGGCCGCCCTGAAGCAGGGCAAGGCCACCGACAAGCTCGCCAGCAGCGCCTCACTGATCGCCTCGTCCATGCAGATCTACTTCGTGGGCACGCTGGCCCTGTACGTCTTGGTGTACCAGTGGCAGATCCTGGACCAGCCCGGGTACACGCCCTTCACCGACAACCCGGCTCAGTGGTTCAGTGGACTGTTGCTGCCCTGGCTGATCCTGGCGCTGATCTTCACCGCGAACTACACCCGTATGACGCGCTCCCAGATGGTCGAGCAGCTCAACGAGGACTACGTCCGCACGGCCCGGGCCAAGGGCCTGTCCCGGCAGAACGTGTTCTTCCGGTTCGCCTGGCGTGGCGCGATGGGCCCGATCGTCACCATCTTCGGCATCGACATGGGCGTCCTGCTCGGCGGCGGCATGATCACCGAGAAGACCTTCAGCATCCAGGGCATCGGGCTGCTCGCCGTCAAGTCCGCGGGCAACAACGACCTGCCCATGCTGCTCGGCGTCATGGTGATCACAGCGTCCTTCGTGGTGATCTGCAACATCCTCGTCGACGCCTGCTACGCCCTGATCGACCCACGCATCAGGCTCGCCTGACCCCCGCCCCCACCAGCTACCCCGCATCACCCCTCACTGGAGCGTCCCCGTGACGAGCACCGATCAGCAGCCCTTCCTCTCCATCAAGGACTTGAAGGTGCACTTCTCGACCGAGGACGGCACCGTCAAGGCCGTCGACGGTCTGTCCTTCGACCTCGTTCGCGGCAGGACGCTGGGCATCGTGGGCGAGTCCGGGTCCGGCAAGTCGGTCACCAACCTGACCATCCTGGGCCTGCACAACCCGGACAGCACCAAGGTCGAGGGCTCGATCACCCTGGACGGCGAAGAGCTGAACGGCGCCTCGGAGCGGAAGCTGGAGAAGCTCCGCGGCAACAAGATGTCGATGATCTTCCAGGACGCGCTGACCTCGCTGTCGCCGTACCACACCATCGGCAAGCAGATCGGTGAGACGTACCGCAAGCACACGGGCTGCTCCAAGAAGGCGGCCCGGGACCGGGCGATCGAGATGCTGCGGCGGGTCGGGATCCCGCAGCCGGAAGTCCGGGTGGACGACTACCCGCACCAGTTCTCCGGCGGTATGCGCCAGCGCGCGATGATCGCCATGGCGCTGGTGTGCGACCCGGAGCTGCTGATCGCCGACGAGCCGACCACGGCCCTCGACGTGACCGTCCAGGCCCAGATCATGGACCTCCTGAAGGACCTCCAGAAGGAGTTCGGCACGGCGATCATCTTCATCACGCACGACCTCGGTGTCATCGCCGACATCGCGGACGAGGTGCTGGTGATGTACGGCGGCCGGTGCGTGGAGCGCGGCACGAAGAAGGAGGTGCTGCGCGACCCGCAGCACCCCTACACCTGGGGCCTGCTCAGCTCCATGCCGAGCCTGGACCACCCGGTCGACGTGCCGCTCAACCCGATCCCGGGCTCGCCGCCGTCGCTGCTGAACCCGCCGTCGGGCTGCCGATTCCACCCGCGGTGCACCTTCGCCGAGAAGGTCGACGGAGGGCTCTGCTCGTCGGAGCGTCCGCTGCTGGAGCTCGTCGACGGACGCGGCTCCGCCTGCCACCTCACCGCCGAACAGCGCGGCGAGTACTTCTCCGACCTGGCCGGCAGCGCCGCCAACTGACGTACAAGAGACGGGATTTCACCACCATGAGCAGCACCACTCCCCTCCTGGACGTCTCCGGGCTGACCAAACACTTCCCGATCAAGGGCGGCTTCCCGATCCGCCGCACCGTCGGCCACGTCCAGGCCGTCGACGGCCTCGACTTCCAGGTCGGCGAGGGCGAGAGCCTCGGCCTGGTCGGCGAGTCGGGATGCGGCAAGTCGACGACCGGGCGCCTGATCACCCGCCTGCTGGAGCCCACCGCCGGCAAGGTCTCGTACCAGGGCAAGGACATCACCCACGCCAACCGCAAGCAGCTGGCGCCGATCCGCTCCGAGATCCAGATGATCTTCCAGGACCCGTACGCCTCGCTGAACCCGCGCCAGACGGTCGGCAAGATCGTCTCGGGTCCGATGGAGATCAACAACGTCAACCCGGCCGGCGGCCGCGAGAAGCGCGTCCGTGAGCTGCTGGAGATCGTCGGCCTCAACCCGGAGCACTACAACCGCTTCCCGCACGAGTTCTCCGGCGGCCAGCGCCAGCGCATCGGCGTCGCCCGGGCCCTGGCCCTGGAACCGAAGCTGATCGTGGCGGACGAGCCCGTCTCGGCCCTCGACGTCTCCATCCAGGCGCAGGTCGTGAACCTGCTGCAGAAGGTCCAGCAGGAGCTGGGCATCGCCTTCGTCTTCATCGCCCACGACCTGGCGGTGGTCCGGCACTTCTCGCAGCGCGTCGCGGTCATGTACCTCGGCAAGATCGTCGAGATCGCCGACCGCGACGACCTGTACGGCAACCCGCGCCACCCCTACACCCGGGCGCTGCTGTCCGCCGTGCCCGAGGCCACCGTGGACGAGACGCCCGCCCGCGACCGCATCCGCCTCCAGGGCGACGTCCCCTCGCCCATCAACCCGCCCTCCGGCTGCCGCTTCCGCACCCGCTGCTGGAAGGCGACGGAGAAGTGCGCGACCGAGGCCCCGCCGCTGGTCCAGGTCGAGGGCAACAAGCCCGGGCATCTGACGGCCTGCCACTACCCGGAGACGGCGGAGGCGGTCCCCGCGGCGCGCCTCTCCAAGGACCCCGAGCCGGCGATCTGACACACCGCTTCAGGAGGGCCCGCGCCTCACCGGCGCGGGCCCTTTCCCGAAGTTGCCTGTTCCGGCGGCGACCATGGCCGTGTCGTCAAGGATCACGTGCAGGGAGTCCGGTTACTGGGCAGCCGCCTCTGCCAGCCTCCGGTCGAGCTCGGCATCCAGCTCAGCCTGCTCTTCCTCGCTGGGGTCGTAACCGTTCCATTCCCGCAGCACAGCGCGGGCCTGCTCGGCACGCTGGGCCCGCTCCGCGGGTGTGAGCAGTGAATCGGCGAGTCGAACGAGGTAAGCACGCAGCGACAGACCCTCACCAGCAGCTGTCTCGGCCAGCCGGTCGCGGGCATCAGCAGGAATACGGATGTACCCACACGCCCTTTCGTGAACCCGGACCGCTTCCCCTGCTCAGCGACTAGGTTGACGAGATGGCCCTCCACCTGCGCGGCACCGTCCTCCCCCACGACACGCCCCGCGACCTCTGGATCCTCGGCGACCGCATCACCTTCGACCGCCCGTCGGTCGAGGCGGAGACGGTGGCCGACGGTGGCTACCTGCTTCCGGGACTGGTCGACGTGCACACGCATCCCGGGTCCCCGTCCGGGGAGGAGCCCGTCTTCGACCCCGGCGCGTTCGCCGAGCAGATCGCCGAGCACCGGGATGCCGGGACGACGGCGTTGCGGTTCCCCGGGCTGCTGGGGGAGATCCCGGACGGGCTGCGCGAGGCCCCGGACGCGCCGCGCATGGTCACGGCGGGGCGCTGGCTGGCGTGGGCGGGCCTGTCCCGGAGTGCCGACTTCCACACCGTCACCGATGACCTCGTGGCCGCCGCCGTCGCGGAGGCCAAGGCCCACGACGGCTGGTGCAAGCTCATGGGCGACTGGGACTTCGAGGCCGACCCGGTGCCGTACGACCTCCTGCGCGCCGTGACCGACGCGGTGCACGCGGCCGGAGGGCGGGTCGCCGCGCACTGTCAGTCGGCGCAGGGTGTGCTCAACGCCGCGCGGGCGGGCATCGACTCGATCGAGCACGGGATGGGGATGCCGGAGGAGTGCGTCGAGCTGATGGCCGGCCACGGGACCGTCTACGTCCCCACCCTCACCGCCTTCGCCCGCAGCGCACCCCGCATCAAGGACAACCCCCGCGGCCACCTCTGGCACGAAGGCCACCGCATCATGATCCGCCGGGTCCGCGAGGCCCACGACGCCGGCGTCACCGTCCTCGCCGGCACCGACTCCGCGCCCTTCGGCAACGTCGCCACCGAGGTCGAGCACCTCATCGCCGCCGGGCTGCCCGCCGATGTCGCGGTGGGAGCGGCGAGCTGGGCGGCGCGGGACTTCCTGGGGCTGCCGGGGCTGGTCGAGGGCGGGCTCGCCGACGTCACCGTGTATGACGCCGATCCGCGACGGGAGCCGGGGGTGCTGCGGCATCCGCGGCGCATGGTGCTGCGGGGGCGGGTCGTGCGCTGAGGGGCGTGAAATGGCAGTTGGCGGTGGGCAGTTGTGGCACACTGCACCGAATGGTCGATCGGTCGTTCGCGGATCTCTCGCTCGCCGCGTTGTACGACACCCTCAACCCGTGGGGGCCGGGTGACGACTTCTACCTCGGGCTCGTGATGTCCGCCGAGTCGGTGCTCGATGTCGGTTGCGGTACGGGGCGGTTGCTGCGGCAGGCCCGTGCGGACGGCCACCGCGGGCGGCTCGTGGGGCTCGACCCGGCCGCCGCCATGCTCGTCCAGGCACGGCAGCGCGGTACCGGCGTCGAGTGGGTGCTCGGGGATCTGCTCACCCGGGGCTGGGGCGGGCGGTTCGACCTGGCCGTGATGACCGGGCACGCGTTTCAGGTGCTCGTGCGCGACGAGGAGTTGCGCGCGGCATTGCGGGCGGTGTGCGACGCGCTGCGCGTCGGCGGACGGTTCGTGTTCGAGACGCGGAACCCGGGGGCGCGGGCCTGGGAGGTGTGGACGCCGGATCGGGTACGGGAGGCCACGGACGACGACGGGCGTGTCGTGCGGGTGTGGCACGAGGTCGAGGGGCCCGTCGTCGGGGACAGAGTGACCTTCGCCGAGACCTTCGACTGCGACGACTGGCAGGCCCCCGTCGTCAGCCGCACCACCCTGCGCTTCCTCGCCCCCGACGCCCTGGACGCCTTCCTCCACGAGGCCGGCTTCACCGTCGTCGAGCGGTACGGCGACTGGGGCCGGGAACCCCTCACGCCCACCAGCCCCGAGATCATCACCGTGGCCGCCCGGGCCGCCTAGGGCCTGTCTGACAATTCCCGTCGTCCGCCCGGAGGGCGGGCCCCGAGGCGTCATGGGGGTCCCCCCGCGCGAGGTTCGGCAACGCGGCTGGGGGTCCCCCCCTCTGGGGGAGTGCGTGCCAGACGCCGCGGGGCAGGCGGGAATTGTCAGACCGGCCCTACCTAGCTCTCCGCGTCCATCTCCAGCGCCGCCAGCGCCGGATCCAGCACGATGTCCTCGTCCCGTGCCTCGATCGTCGGCTCCTCCGGGAAGTGGCAGGCCGTCAAGTGGCCCGCATGGTTGCCGGAGATCTGGATCAGTGGCGGCTCCTCGGTCGCGCACTTGTCCTGGGCCTTCCAGCAGCGGGTGCGGAAGCGGCAGCCGGAGGGCGGGGAGATGGGCGACGGCACGTCACCGGCGAGGCGGATCCGCTCCCGCTGGGGCACCTCCTCGCCGTCCTCGCCGTCTTCGCCGCCCACCTTCACCTCGGGCACGGCGGACAGCAGGGCGTGGGTGTAGGGGTGCCGGGGGCGGGTGTAGATCGAGTCGCGGTCGCCGACCTCGATCACCTTGCCGAGGTACATCACCGCCACGCGCTGCGAGAAGTGGCGGACCACCGCCAGGTCGTGGGCGATGAAGAGGAAGGCGATGCCCAGCTCCTGCTGGACCTTCTGGAGCAGGTTCACGACCTGCGCCTGGATCGAGACGTCGAGGGCCGAGACCGGCTCGTCCGCCACGATCAGCTTCGGTTCCAGCGCCAACGCCCGTGCCACGCCGATACGTTGCCGCTGGCCGCCGGAGAACTCGTGCGGGAAGCGGTTGTAGTGCTCCGGGTTGAGGCCGACGATCTCCAGCAGCTCTCTGACCCGCTTCTCCCTTCCGCCCTCCGGCTCGATCCCGTTGATCTCCATCGGACCCGAGACGATCTTGCCGACCGTCTGCCGCGGGTTCAGCGAGGAGTACGGGTCCTGGAAGATCATCTGGATCTCGGAGCGGATCGGCGTCAGCTGCCTGCGCGTGGCGTGGGTGATGTCCTTGCCCCGGTAGGAGATGCTGCCGCCCGTCGGCTCCAGGAGCTTGGTGATCAGCCGTCCGGTCGTCGACTTGCCGCAGCCCGACTCCCCCACCAGGCCGAAGCTCTCGCCGACGTGCACGGTCAGGTCGATGCCGTCCACCGCCTGCACCTGGCCGACGGTCCGCCGGATCGGGAAGCCGCCCTTGACGGGGAAGTGCTTGACGAGCTTCTCCACCACCAGCAGCGGTTCGCCGGGGGCGTCGGTGACGTCGGTGGCGGCTTCGCGGGGAGCGGGGAGGACGAGGTCCTCTGTCATAGCGGTAGTCCTCCTCGGACGGGGCTGAGCGGGTGGCGTCAGCGCAGTCGGGGCTTGATCTCTTCGGTGAAGATGGTCCGCTTCTGGTCCGCCGTGAGGTGGCAGGCCGAGGAGCGGTCCGGGCCGAGCAACGGGACCTCGGTGACACAGCGGGTGCCGCCGACGCGGTCCTGGAAGGTGCAGCGGGGATGGAAGCGGCAGCCGGAGGGCGGGTGGAGCAGCGACGGCGGGGCGCCCGGGATGGGGGCCAGCGGGGCGTTCGGGTCCGAGTCCAGGCGGGGCATCGAGTTCAACAGGCCCCAGGTGTACGGGTGTTGCGGCGCCCGCAGCACCTCGTGCACCGTACCCCGCTCCACCGCGCTGCCCGCGTACATCACCATGATGTCGTCGGCCATGTCGGCGATGACCCCGAGGTCGTGCGTGATGAAGATGATCGCCGAGCCGAACTCCTGCTGCAGGTCCTTCAGCAGGTCCAGGATCTGGGCCTGGACGGTGACGTCGAGCGCGGTGGTCGGCTCGTCGGCGATCAGCAGGTCGGGGTCGCAGACCAGGGCCATCGCGATCATCGCGCGCTGGCGCATACCGCCGGAGAACTGGTGGGGGTAGTCCTTCGCCCGCTGCCGCGGGTTGGGGATGCCGACCTTCCCCAGCATCTCCACCGCCCGCTCCCAGGCGGCCTTCTTCGAGGCCCGCATGTGCTTCATATACGGCTCGGCGATCTGCCGGCCCACCGTGTAGTACGGCGACAGCGCGGTGAGCGGATCCTGGAAGATCATGGCGACCTTGTTGCCGCGCAGCTTCTCCAGCTCGGACTCGCGGGCGGTGGTCAGCTCCTGGCCCTCCAGGAGGATTTCACCCTCCACTGTCGTGAACATGGGGTTGTGCAGCCCGAGAATGGTGAGGTTGGTGACGGACTTCCCTGAGCCCGACTCGCCGACGATGCCGAGCGTCCTGCCCCGCTCCAGGTCGAAGGAGAGTCCGTCGACGGCCCGTACGACACCGTCCTCGGTCCTGAAGCTGACGTGCAGGTCACGCACCGAGAGGAACGCGTCCGCGTCGGCCGGGACGGAGGCGCCGGCTTCCTGGGTCACAGTGGTCACGTCAGTGCTCCTTCTACGCCAGCCGCACGCGCGGGTCGATGAAGGCGTACGCGGCGTCGACGACGATGTTGCAGAGCAGGATCATGGTGGCGGAGAACAGCATCACGCCCAGCAGCAGCGGCAGATCGCTGAAGAACACCGACTCCACCGCCAGCCGCCCGAGCCCCGGAAGTCCGAACGTGTACTCCGTGATGATGGCACCGCCGAGCAGTGATCCGAGGTCGATGCCGAAAATGGTGACGATGGGGATCAGCGAGCCGCGCCAGGCGTAGCGGAGGAAGACGTACCGCCGGGACATGCCCTTGGCGCGGGCGGTGCGGACGTGTTCCTCCTGGAGTTGCTCGATCATCGACGAGCGCGCCATACGGGTGTACTGCGAGGCGAAGATCGTGGAGAGCACCACCCACGGGATGATCAGCCCCGAGAACCAGGCGCCGGGATTCTCGGTGAACTCGTTGTAGGCGGGCTTGTCGAAGACGTGGGTCTGGTAGACGAGGATCGCGAGGGCCAGCGGGCCGAGGAAGTAGATCTGCATCGAGCTGATCACCATGGCGCCGGCCGTGAAGGTCTTGTCGACGATCGTGCCGCGCTTCCAGGCGGCGATCAGTCCGGTGCCCAGGCCGATGACCAGGAAGAAGACGGCCCCGCCGAGGGTGAGCGAGACGGTGGCGGGCAGGCGGTCCATCAGGGTGCCCCAGACCTGCTCGTTGGAGTGGTACGAGTAGCCGAAGCAGGGGGCCGGGCAAGGACCTTGGGCGAAGTCGTCGCTGCCCATGACGAGGTTGGTCAGGAAGATCCAGTACTGCTCGGGGATCGGCTTGTCGAGGCCCAGCACATGGTGCAGGTTCTCGAGGTTGGCCGGGGTGCATGTCTTGCCGCACATCAGGAGGGCCGGGTCGCGCGGCATCCCGAAGAACAGCAGGAACGCGACGATGCTCAGCAGGAAGAGGATGACGACGGCGCCGAGGGACCGGCGGAGCAGGAAGCGCAGCATGGCAGAGGCAGCTCTCAGCGGGCCGAGGGGCATCCGGCGCGCCCGTCGCCGGGCGGGCCGGATGCCGTGCGGGCGGGCGGGGTTACTTGACGTACAGGCGGCGCGGGTCGACGCCGCCGATGACATCGTCGTAGACGACGCCGCCGACCTTGGAGCCGGCGATCTGGACCTGCTTGTAGTAGGCGGTCGGGACGATGTTGACGACGTCCTTCACGATGTACTCGGCGAGCTTCTGCCACTCGGCCGCGGCCTTGGCCGGGTCGGCGATCCGGCTGATGCGGTCGATCTCGCTGTTGATCCTGGGGTCGTCGACCTGCGAGTAGTTCTGCGCACCCTCGGCGATCACCCGGCCGTCGTACAGCGGCGGGATCACGGTCGAGGCGGACGGCCAGTCGGCGGCCCACGAGGTGTGGAAGATGTCGTAGTTGTTGTTGAGCTTGCTGACCTGGTCGAAGTACGTCTCGGCCGGGATCTCCTGGCGCTGGACGTCGAAGCCGGCCTTCTCCAGGCCGGCCGCCATGGCGGTGGAGTACGCCTGGCCCTCCTGCGAGTTCACGTAGCCGAAGGTCAGCTTCGTGCCGACCTTGCCGGCCTCCTCGAGGAGCTTCTTGGCCTTGGCCGGGTCACCCGCGGGGTTCTTCTTCTTGCCCCAGGGGTCGAAGGAGGGGTCGTAGCCGCTGACGGTCGGGCTGATGATGCCGCCCGCGACCTCCATCGCGGCGCTGCCGCCGTAGGCCCGCACGAACGGCGAGACCGGCAGGGCGTAGGCGATGGCCTCGCGGACCTTCTTGTCCTGCATCGGCTTGTGGCTGAGGTTGATGTTGATCTGGCCGACGAACGGCTGGTAGCCGATGACCGTGCGGGGCTTCATCTTCGGGTCGCCCAGGACCTTCGACAGGTTGCCCGCGTCGACGGAGTTCTGCCAGCTGACGGCGGTCCGGTCGGTTCCGCTGTCGGCGACGAGGGCCTTGGTGGAGTCCTCGTACTGCTGGTTGAAGGTGATGGTGAACCTGTCGACGTACTGGTGGCGGATCGGGTCGGTCGCCGGGTCCCAGTTGGTGTTCTTCACCAGCACCATCGACTTGCCGGACCTGAAGGACTCGATCTTGTACGGCCCGGACACCACCGGGGCCTTGTCGTACTTCTCCTTGGTGTCGCCCTTCTGGGAGACAACCGCGTAGCCCGTCATGGCCAGCGCGTACGGCAGGTCGGGGTGTGGCTTCTTGAACTTGAAGACGACGGTTTTCGCGTCCGGTGTCTCCAGGACGCTGTCGGGCAGGTGCTTGCCCTTGAACGGGCCGTCCGGCAGCAGCTTGCGGTAGTCGGAGCCCGGGGTGTCGGCCAGCCACTGCTGGAGATACGGCGGGCCCTGGTTGATGAAGGGGGCGAAGAGCCGCTCGACGGAGTGCCGGATGTCCGCGGAGGTGATCGCGGAGCCGTCCTGGAACTTGATGCCGTCCTTGAGGGTGTACTTCCAGGTCCTGCCGCCGTCCGTGGTGGTGCCGGAGTCGGTGGCGAGGTCGCCGACGACCTCATGCTCCTTGCCGTCGTTGCTGGTCGCCTTGTAGCCGGTTAACCCTCGGTGCAGCAGCAGGGCGACGCCCATCTCGTTGAACACATAGATCTGGGCCGGGTCGAGGTGGGCGTAACTGTCGCGGGCGGGCACCGAGATGGTGCCGCCGGGCTTGGCACCCGGGACCTCGGCGGCGGGCCCCTTGGAGGCCGCGGCGTCACCGAACTTGATCAACGCCTTCTGCCGTTCGGCGTTCTCCTGCTGCTCCTTGTCGTTGCCGCCGCTCTTGCTGCCGCCGGAGCTGCAACCGGTCAGCACGAGTACCCCGGCCGCGAGCACCGAGATCACGGCGCGTGTGTGGCGTCCGCTCCTACCCATCACTTGGTTTCCACCCATCTGTTGTCACCAGTGCGAAGGAACCGAGAACTTGAGGTCAGCGTGCCGTCTTGGGGTCGAAGGCGTCCCTGACCGAGTCCCCGAGCAGGTTGAACGCCACGATGAAGACGATCATCGAGATGCCGGGGAAGAACATGTAGGTGATGTCGTTCTGCATCACGAGCTCGGTGGACGCCTTGGCGAACATCTGCCCCCAGTCCGGCGTCGGTTCGACGATGCCCACGCCGAGGAAGGACAGACCGGCCTCGGCGGTCACGAAGTTGGGGAGCATGTAGGTGCCCTGCACGAGGATCGGCGTGACCACGTTGGGCAGGATCTCCTTGCGGATGATCCGCCCCGGCGGGGCCCCGCTGACCTTGGCCGCGTCGATGAACTCCCGTTCCCGCAGGGCGAGTGTGGTGCCTCTGAGGATCCGCCCGAGGCTCATCCAGCCCAGGAACCACTGCACGAGGATGAGGGCGACGACCCGGACGTAGACCGGGGTCTCGTCGCGCGGGCTGACGAAGAGCGAGACGACCACCGGCATGCTGGCGATGAAGAACAGCTGTGCCGGGAAGGCGAGGAGGAAGTCGATGACCCGGCTGATCCAGTAGTCCGCCCTGCCGCCGAGATAGCCGGCCGTGACGCCGAGGAGGATGCCGGTGAGCACGGTCGCGAGCGTGACCGCGACGGAGATCATCAGCGAGGTCCGGATGCCGTAGAGGAGCTTGGTGAAGACGTCGTAGCCGTTGCCGGGTTCGAGGCCGAACCAGAACTCCCCGCTGATGCCGCCGTTGGGCTGGACCGGTACGCCCGCGCTGTCGAAGAGTTCGGGGCGCTCGTCGGCGTACACCGTGTAAGGGTTCTTGCCGTACAGGTTGGCGATCACCGGGGCCAACAGCCCGACCAGGAAGAAGAAGGCGACCACATAGGCCGAGATCACGCCGGTGCGGTCGCGTTTGAAGCGTATCCACATCAGTTGGCCGGGTGACCGGCCGACTAACTGCTCCGCCTCGGTCTTCGCTGGTGGCTGTGGTTCGCCGTCCGCGACGACCGGGGTCCCTCCGCCCTCAACGTCGATAGGACTTGTCACAGTTCGTCCGTTTCACAGGTGTGGGTGTACAGACGTCTGGCCCGAGCTTGCCGCTAACTATCTGCCATGAGCCAACCACCGACTACCGTCTTTTCAATTTCGATTGAGTCACAGCTGAGGGTCGTCAAAGCGCGAAAAAGCCCGGGTTCCCCCATGTCGGGGAACCCGGGCTCAACTACCCGATGATCAGCCGTGCTTGGCGCGGCTCGCGGCGCGGGCGCGCTCGCGGGCGTCCAGGTTCACCTTGCGGATACGGACCGCCTCCGGGGTGACCTCGACGCACTCGTCGTCGCGGCAGAACTCCAGGGACTGCTCCAGGGAGAGCTTGCGCGGCGGGACGATCGCCTCGAACGAGTCGGCCGAGGACGACCGCATGTTCGTGAGCTTCTTCTCCTTGGTGATGTTGACGTCCATGTCGTCGGAGCGCGAGTTCTCGCCGACGATCATGCCCTCGTACACCTCGGTGCCCGGGTCGGTGAACAGCACGCCGCGCTCCTGGAGGTTCGTCATCGCGAACGCGGTGACGGCACCGGCGCGGTCGGCGACCAGCGAGCCGTTGTTACGGGTCTGCAGGGCGCCGAACCAGGGCTCGTGACCCTCGTGGATGGAGTGGCCGATGCCTGTACCGCGCGTCTGCGTCAGGAACTCGGTCCGGAAGCCGATGAGACCGCGGGAGGGCACCACGAACTCCATGCGGACCCAGCCCGAGCCGTGGTTGGACATGTTGTCCATCCGGCCCTTGCGGACGCCCATGAGCTGCGTGACCGCGCCCATGTGCTCCTCGGGCACGTCGATCGTCATGCGCTCGACCGGCTCGTACACCTTGCCGTCGACGAGCTTGGTGACGACCTGCGGCTTGCCGATGGTCAGCTCGAAGCCCTCACGGCGCATCTGCTCGACCAGGATGGCGAGCGCGAGCTCACCGCGGCCCTGGACCTCCCAGGCGTCCGGACGCTCGGTGTCCAGCACGCGCAGGGAGACGTTACCGATCAGCTCGCGGTCGAGGCGGTCCTTGACCTGACGGGCAGTCACCTTGCGGTCCTTGACCGCGGCCTTGTTGTCGGCGCCCTTGCCGGTACCGCCACGGCCGACCAGCGGCGAGGTGTTCGTACCGATGGTCATGGAGATCGCCGGCTCGTCGACCGTGATCAGCGGCAACGGGATCGGGTTCTCGGGGTCGGCGAGGGTCTCGCCGATCATGATGTCCGAGATACCGGCGACGGCACAGATGTCACCCGGGCCGGCCACCTCGGCGGGCTTGCGGGTGAGCGCCTCGGTCATCAGCAGCTCGGTGATGCGCACGTTGGACATCGTGCCGTCACGCTTGATCCACGTGACGGTCTGGCCCTTGCGCAGCTCGCCCTGCTCGACGCGCAGCAGCGCGATACGGCCGAGGAAGTTGTCCGCGTCCAGGTTGGTGACGTGCGCCTGGAGCGGGGCCGCCTCGTCGTATTCCGGAGCCGGGACGTGCGACAGGATCGTGGAGAAGAACGGCTCCAGGCTGTCGCTGTCCTGCGGGACCGTGCCGTCCTCGGGCTTGGTCAGCGAGGCCACACCGTCACGCGCACACGCGTAGACGATCGGGAACTCGATCTGGTCCTCGTCGGCGTCGAGGTCGAGGAAGAGGTCGTAGGCCTCGTTCACGACCTCGTCGATGCGGGAGTCGGGGCGGTCCGTCTTGTTGATGCACAGGATGACGGGCAGGCGGGCCTGCAGCGCCTTGCGCAGCACGAAGCGGGTCTGCGGCAGCGGGCCCTCGGAGGCGTCCACCAGCAGGACCACCGCGTCCACCATCGACAGACCGCGCTCGACCTCGCCACCGAAGTCGGCGTGGCCCGGGGTGTCGATGATGTTGATGGTGATGACGTCGCCGCCATCCTTGGGGTGGTACTTCACGGCCGTGTTCTTGGCCAGGATCGTGATGCCCTTCTCACGCTCCAGGTCATTCGAGTCCATCATGCGGTCGTCGAGCGACTCGGCGGCGTGCGCCGCGAAGGCACCGGCCTGCTTCAGCATGGCGTCGACAAGGGTCGTCTTGCCGTGGTCGACGTGGGCGACGATAGCGACGTTGCGGATGTCGTGGCGCGTGGCCATAGTGCGGCGTTCTCCCGGAGTGTGAGGATGGCCTGCGCGTACGTCTGTGTGACGCGGGCCCTGCCGGGCTTGACACGCCACGGCCTCACCCCATGGTACGGGGCCGCGGTGGCGGGGGCTCGCCGGGCGGATGGGATCAGGCTTTCCCGATGGCCGGGGAGCCTTCCGCACAGGAGCGGAGGGCGGCCTGGAGGGCGAGGCCGTCACCGTCGACGGACTCCTGGCAGGAGAGGGCTCCACCGATGTCTACGGTCCGGTTCCTCGCGTGGCCGGTGGTGGTCTCTCCGCCGGAGCAGGTGTAGCGGAAGTCACCTTCCCATTCCCGCACCCCGGCGTACTCCACGAGTTCTCCCGGGCCGGTGACCTTGGACAGGCCGCTGTCCAGCTCCGGCGCCGCGAGGTGCACATCGGTGAAGGCATAGGTCTCGCCGCTCACCTCCGCCAGAGTGCGGGCGTCGGAGTCGATTTCGCCGATCCTCTTGCCCAGGGAGAAGAGGACCTCCGCCGGCGACACGGCCGGCCCCTCGGCCCGTACGGCCGGCTTCGGGGTGTACACCCGCTCCAGCTTCACGTTCATCGTGCCGTCGTCCCCGACTCGCTGGGCCTCGGAGACCCCGGTCAGCCGGTCCGTCCTCCGGACGCCGCTCCACGTGAACGTGCCGTCGGCGCACGCCTTCACCACGGCCTTGTCGCTCTTGCCGCTGCTCTCGGACTCGTCCTTCGCGTCGCCGGTGCAGGCCGTGAGCCCCGCCGCCAGCGCCACCGTGGCCAGTCCCGCCGTCCAGGTCCGTCGTGCCGTACCTCGCATGATCGGTACCTCTCCCCCGTTGGGCGGACGTGGTCGGCGCCCGCACCATGATCACTGTTGGACTCATGGTGCGGGCGCCGGGCGGGGGCGGCAAGGGCTTTGAGCGACCTCTGAGGTACGGCGATCTCAGCCGCCCGACGACGCGCTCGGTGACGGCTTCGCGCCCTTCTTCAGGAAGCCCATGTCCTCGTACACCGGTGTCCGGAAGCCGAAGGCGCCCGCGTTGGCGACGTTCTTCTTCGCCGCTGTCAGCTGGGGGCGCTGGTACAGCGGGATCGAGCCGGCCGCGGCCCAGATGCGGGAGTCGGCCTTGCGGATCAGGGAGCGCGACTCGGACTCGTCGAGCGTGGCGATCGCCTGGTCGAAGAGCTGGTCGACCTGGTCGGTGCCGACCCGCGTGTAGTTCTGCTCGACGTTCAGGGAACCGTCGGCGGCCGGGACCGGCTTGGCGTAGATGGGCCGGGCGTCGGTGGCGGGGTAGGCGGAGGCGGGCCACGAGTACAGGGCGAGGTCGTACTGGCCGGACGCGATGTGGTCCTTGAAGTAGCTCTCGTCCGCGACCTTGGTGATCTCGGTCCGGATACCGACCCGTTCCAGCATGAGGCCGATCCGGTCCGCCACCGTGCGCAGCGTCTGAGAGCCCTCCCCCGACGGCACCACGAAACGCAGCGTCAGCGGCTTGCCGTCCTTCGCCAGCGGCCGCGCTGCCACACCCGCGGGAGCGGCGGTGCCCTGCGGAGCGTACGCGCCGGGCGCCCCGCCCTGTTGCACCTGCTTGTTGCCGTACTGCTTGCCGTCCTGGGCGAGGTGCTCCCCGTCGCGGCCCTCGCCGCCGTCCGCCTTGTTGTCCTCCCCGACGATGTACGTCCCGTCGTCCCCGCCTTCCGAGTTCGACTCCGACGAGGACTCCGACTTCTTGTCGGCCTTCTCGCCCTTCTCGTCCTTCTCGCTCTTCTCGCTCTTCTCGCTCTTGCCGGCCTTCTCGGTCTTGCCGGCCTTCTCGGTCTTCTCGCCGTTCTCGCCCTTCCCGGCCTTCTCCCCCTCCGCCCCGGCCGCCTTCTCCCCCTTCTTCTCCTTCTGCTCCTTGATCGGCCCGCCCTGCACCCACCCCGCGTCCGCCAGCAGCGCCTGTGCCTCCTTCGTGTCCTGGTCGCCGATCGCGCCGCTGTTGTCGGCGTACGCGGCCTGGCCGGACAGCGCGAGATGGCTGCCGACCGGCTCGGTCGGCAGGCCGAGCGGGGCGAGGACCAGCTTCGCCAGCTCCCTGCGGTCGAGCGCGCGTGCCACGGCCCGCCGCACCCGCTCGTCGGCGAGGGGACCGTCGGCACCGTTGAGGGCGAGTTGGGTGTACGCCGGTTCCAGGGACTTCCGTACCTCGAAGCCCCGGAACGCCACCTGCTGCCGGGGCTCCTTGGTGGTCGTCCGGCCCCGCTCCGGGCCCATCAGCGCCGTACCGGTGGCACGGGCGGTCGCACCCCGGGGAGGCGAGGCGAGCGCGATGCGCCGGGCAGCGGAGGGGTCGATCTCGGCGAGGTCGAGCCGTCCGGCCGCCAGCTCGGCGGCCCGCTCGTCGCGCGGCACGGCCCGCAGCACGATCTCGGTCAGCTTGGCCGGCTGCCCCCACCAGCGGGGATTGCGGGTGAGCCGGACCTCGTCGCCCGCCCGGTCGATCTTCTTCACGGCGAACGGCCCGGCGCTGACCTTGAGCTTGCGCCGCGCCCCGTCGTTGAAGGAGTCCGGCGTGCCCATGACCTCCTTCGGGTACAGCGGCGAGAACAGCGACCGCCAGTCCGCGTACGGCCGCTCGAAGGTGACCCGCACCTCCAGGTCGTTGTCGCCGCGCTCGATCTTCTCGATGCGGTCGTAGCCGGCGTTGCGGGCGGTCCAGTAGGCACTGTCCTTGCCGGACAGGGCCCGCCACTGGGCTGCGAAGTCGGCGGCGCCGATCTCTCGGCCGTCGCTCCAGACGGCCTGCTGGTTGAGCTTGTACAGGACGACCTGCTTGGGCTCCGTCTCGACGATCTTGGCGGACTCCAGGTAGTCCGGGTTGCGCTCCGGCCGCCCGCTCTCGTCGAGCCGGAACATCGAGGGCAGGGTGGCCTGCGCGATCCGGGTCGTGGTCGCGTCGGCGTCCGACTGGAAGGTGTTCAGCGTCTCCGGTACGGCGTCCACGGCCCACCGCAGTGTGCCGCCGTCGGCGATCAGGGTCCGGGCGGCCGGCTCGATGTCCTGCCCGGCCAGCGGCTTTCCGGCGGGGTCCGGGTCGCTGCAACCGGCGAGAGCGGGCACCGCGAGCACGCCCGCTGCGAGGAAGGCGACCGAGCGCATGACCGCGCTGCGACCAGGCCTGGGTCCGACGTCGTAGGACATCTCTGGTACCTCCGGGGAGCAGCTCCCGCCGGTGACAATAAGTGCGTTCTGATCACATTTGGCGGTATTTTGGAGTTGATCAGATCTACGGCCCCCCACTGAAGGGGAAAGGGTTCGCCAGGCGGAGACGACACGGCGGCGAGGGCGCGCAAGGCCACCCGTGTGGAGCAACGCACTCCCACGCGGGTGGAGCAACGCGCCCGCGCACTCCTTCAGCTCCCCCGGCGTACACAGAGCGCATGCAGGCGCGCGTCGGAGGCATGCAATCCGCCAATCGCTGCACATCCCTTCACAGCGACAGGTGTGACGCGCAACACTCGCAGGCGCATGAACGTTGCCACCCAGGGCCGAAGGGCCCACGGAAGTGAGGTCACGTCATGTCCGTGCAAGACGACCTGACAGCTGTCCAGCGTTGCCTCGACGACCTGTCGCGGTCCGTGGGCCGCCTGGAGAAGCAGCTCGGCACCGCCGGGCTGGAGATGCGCCGCGTCCGCACCGACGCCAACCATCTGCGCGAGAGCGTCGCGCTGCTGCGGGAGTCGGCCGCGAGCCCGACCACGCAACGCAAACCCGAGCTCGTCACCATCCCCGACACGCCGTACGACGACTCTCTGTGGATCGACACGGATGACGAAGGTCTCGGCGCCCGGGACCGCCACGCCCCCTGAGATCCCCTGAGAACCCACACCCGACCGGAGTCATGCATTGGCCACTGGTACGGAACCTCATCTGAACAGCGGCGGCGTACGAACCGGTACGCGCGCCGCGATCACCGCCCCGCACCTGCGGACCGACCGCTGGTGGCTGGCCCCGGCCGCCACCGCGGCCGGTCTGCTGGCGTTCATCGTGTACTCGACCTGGCGGGCCTTCGCCAACGCGGACTACTACGCGGCGCCGTACGTCTCCCCGTTCTACTCGCCCTGTCTGGCGGAGAACTGCGAGCCCATGCGCGCCGGGCCGAACTGGGACCTGTTCGGGAGCTGGTGGGGCATCTCCCCCGCGATCATCATCCTGATCTTCCCGCTCGGCTTCCGCCTGACCTGCTAC
This sequence comes from Streptomyces regalis, assembly GCF_001509475.1. GTDB lineage: Bacteria > Actinomycetota > Actinomycetes > Streptomycetales > Streptomycetaceae > Streptomyces > Streptomyces regalis. Next base: position 48,330 of record NZ_LLZG01000288.1, on the reverse strand, counting down.
TACTACCGCAAGGCCTACTACCGCGGCTTCTGGATGTCGCCCCCGGCCTGCGCGGTGGCGGAGCCGCACAAGAAGTACAGCGGTGAGACCCGCTTCCCGCTGATCCTGCAGAACATCCACCGGTACTTCTTCTACGCCGCGATCCCGGTCGCCGGGATCCTGACGTACGACACGGTGCTCGCCTTCCGCGACGAGAACTACGAGTGGGGCCACATGGGCCTGGGCACCCTCGTCTTCGTCGTCAACATCGTGCTGATCTGGGCGTACACCCTCTCCTGTCACTCCTGCCGGCACATCGTCGGCGGCAAGCTCAAGCACTTCTCCAAACACCCGGTGCGCTACCGGATGTGGCAGTGGATCGGGAAGCTGAACGCCCGCCACATGCTGCTCGCCTGGGCATCGCTGGTGAGCGTGGCGCTCGCCGACTTCTACGTCTATCTCATCTCGTCCGGGGTCTTCGACGATCCGCGCTTCTTCTAATCGTGAGTGGGGACTGAACAGATGTCCGTGGTCGAACGGCAGGAGTGGGACGTCGTCGTGGTCGGCGCCGGGGGCGCGGGCCTGCGTGCGGCGATCGAGGCACGCGAGCGGGGCGCCCGTACGGCCGTGATCTGCAAGTCGCTGTTCGGCAAGGCGCACACGGTGATGGCCGAGGGCGGCATCGCGGCGGCCATGGCCAACGCCAACGAGCACGACAACTGGCAGGTCCACTTCCGCGACACCATGCGCGGCGGCAAGTTCCTCAACCAGTGGCGGATGGCCGAGCTGCACGCGCGGGAGGCGCCGGAGCGGGTGTGGGAGCTGGAGACCTGGGGGGCGCTCTTCGACCGTACGAAGGACGGCCGTATCTCCCAGCGCAACTTCGGCGGCCACGAGTACCCGCGCCTCGCACACGTCGGCGACCGCACCGGCCTGGAGCTGATCCGCACGCTCCAGCAGAAGATCGTCTCGCTGCAGCAGCAGGACAAGAAGGAGACCGGCGACTACGAGTCCCGCCTGAAGATCTTCCAGGAGTGCACGGTCACGAGGATCCTCACTGCGTCTGACAGCGGCTCCGCCGCGGGCGGCAGCCGGGTCTCCGGGGTCTTCGCGTACGAGCGCGAGACGGGCCGTTTCTTCGTGCTGGAGGCCCCCTCGGTCGTCATCGCGACGGGCGGCATCGGCAAGTCCTTCAAGGTGACGTCGAACTCGTGGGAGTACACGGGCGACGGCCACGCGCTGGCGCTGCTGGCCGGTGCGCCGCTGCTGAACATGGAGTTCGTGCAGTTCCATCCGACGGGCATGGTCTGGCCGCCGTCGGTGAAGGGCATCCTGGTCACGGAGTCGGTGCGCGGCGACGGAGGGGTGCTGCGCAACTCCGAGGGCAAGCGGTTCATGTTCGACTACATCCCCGACGTCTTCAAGGAGAAGTACGCCCAGTCGGAGGAGGAGGGCGACCGCTGGTACGAGGACCCGGACAACAACCGGCGGCCTCCGGAGCTGCTCCCTCGTGACGAGGTGGCGCGGGCGATCAACGCCGAGGTGAAGGCGGGGCGGGGCTCCCCGCACGGCGGGGTCTTCCTGGACGTGTCCACCCGTATGCCGGCGGAGGTCATCCGCCGTCGCCTTCCGTCCATGTACCACCAGTTCAAGGAGCTGGCGGACGTGGACATCACGGCGGAGGCGATGGAGGTCGGGCCGACCTGCCACTACGTCATGGGCGGCATCGCGGTCGAGTCGGACACGGCGGCCGCGCGCGGGGTGCCCGGCCTGTACGCGGCCGGTGAGGTGGCCGGCGGTATGCACGGCTCGAACCGGCTGGGCGGCAACTCGCTCTCCGACCTCCTGGTCTTCGGCCGCCGGGCGGGCTGGCACGCCGCCGAGTACGCGGCCGCGCGGGCCTTCGAACGCCCCGAGGTCAGCGACCTGCAGATCGACACGGCCGCCGCGGAGGCGCTGCGCCCCTTCTCGGCCGAGGGTCCGGCCGGGGGTGTGGACGACGGGCGTCCGCCGGAGAACCCGTACACCCTCCACCAGGAACTCCAGCAGACCATGAACGACCTCGTCGGCATCATCCGCCGCGCAGGCGAGATGGAGCAGGCGCTCGAGAAGCTGGCGGATCTGCGCGTACGTGCCCGCCGGGCCGGAGTCGAAGGCCACCGCCAGTTCAACCCGGGCTGGCACCTCGCACTCGACCTGCGCAACATGCTGCTGGTCAGCGAGTGCGTGGCGCGGGCGGCGCTGGAGCGCACGGAGTCGCGGGGCGGCCACACCCGCGAGGACCATCCGACGATGGACCGCAAGTGGCGCAACATCAATCTGCTGTGCCGGCTCGCCGACCCGACGGGCGGTCTGGCGGCCACGGACCCGGAACACGGCCAGATCACCCTGCTGCGCGAGACCACCGACCCCGTCCGCCCCGACCTGCTCGCTCTCTTCGACAAGGAGGAGCTGGTCAAGTACCTCGCCGAAGAGGAGCTCTACCAGTGAGCAGCTACGAGGCCCGCTTCAAGGTGTGGCGGGGCGATGTGCAGGGCGGCGGCCTGGAGGACTTCAAGGTCGAGGTGAACGACGGCGAGGTGGTCCTGGACATCATCCACCGCCTCCAGGCCACCCAGGCCCCCGACCTGGCCGTCCGCTGGAACTGCAAGGCGGGCAAGTGCGGTTCGTGTTCCGCCGAGATCAACGGGCGCCCGAGGCTGATGTGCATGACGCGGATGTCCGTCTTCACCCGGGAGGAGACGATCACCGTCACGCCGCTGCGCGCCTTCCCCGTCGTACGGGACCTGGTCACGGACGTCGGCTTCAACTACACCAAGGCGCGCGAGGTCCCGTCCTTCGTACCGCCGGAGGGCCTGGCCCCCGGTGAGTACCGCATGATGCAGGAGGACGTGGACCGCTCGCAGGAGTTCCGCAAGTGCATCGAGTGCTTCCTGTGCCAGGACACCTGCCATGTCGTCCGCGACCACGAGGAGAACAAACCGGCGTTCGCGGGCCCGCGCTTCCTGATGCGCGTCGCGGAGCTGGACATGCACCCGCTGGACGCGGCGAGCGAGACCGGCTTGGACCGCAAGAAGACCGCCCAGGACGAACACGGTCTCGGCTACTGCAACATCACCAAGTGCTGCACGGAGGTCTGCCCCGAGGGCATCAAGATCACGGACAATGCGCTGATCCCTCTGAAGGAACGGGCCGTCGACCGCAAGTACGACCCGTTGGTGTGGCTGGGGTCGAAGATCAGGAGGCGGTCTTCGTAGCACCATGCCGCGCATGGATTCCGTAATGGATTCCGTAAAGGCGCCGACCCACCCCGGTCGCGCTGCCACATTCCTGCCCATACGCTCCGAAATGTGACGTCATCCTTGATCCGGGGCCGGCCGCGGCGTGGGGCCTCGCACATATCGGTGCGGGTCGTGCATGCCCTGGTGGGTGGGCTGGTCGGGGTGGCGTGGCTGGTGTTGCCCGGGATGACGATGGCGGGCGCAGGGCCTGTTGCGGGCGGTGCGGAGCGGCCCGTTGCCGGTGCGGTGGCTCAGGGGGAGGTCGGGGAGACGTCCGCCGCCGATCTGGTGATGCCGATGCTGGCCGTGGTCACGGTGGTGGTGCTCGCGGGGTACGGGTTCCTGCGGCGGAGGCGGCGGGTGCGAGGGCGGACGACGCCGGGTGGGGCGCCGGTCCAGGTCGCGGAGCCGGCGGGCGGGGAACTCGATGAGCGGGCGCGGGCCGTGCTGGTCGAGGCCGACGACTGGGTGCGGGTCAGTCGGGAGGAGTTCGGGTGTGTCGAGGGCCGGGTGGGGGTCGCCGGCGTCCGCCGCCCTGACGCCTCGCTCAAGGAGGCGGACATCGAGCCTTTCGTACGGGTTCTGCGGGACGCCGAGGCCGAGCTGGCGGTCGCGTTTCGGATGCGGTGGCAGTACGAGGGCGGGGTTCCGGTGGAGGACGCGGCTCGGCGGCATGTGCTGGCGGGGATCGTCGGGCGGGCGGAGGAGACGGGGCGGTTGCTGGATGCGCAGGCCGCTGCGTTCGACCAGGTGCGCGGGCTGGAGGCGGGCCTGGGCGGAGGGCTGGGCGAGGCGTTGGCCGTCGCGGAGGCCCGGTTCCGGGCGCTGGCCGGGCGTACCGGCGGTGCCGACGCGGCTGTCCGCGGCCTCGCTGAGCGGTACGCTCACTCGGCCGTCGCCGCCGTCGTGGGCCACGTCGAGCAGGCCAAGGACCGGCTGGTGTTCGCCACGACCCGCCTCAACCAAGCCCGCCAGAGCGCCGACTCGGGCGAGAACGGGCGGGCCGCGGGCCATTTGCGGTCCGCCGAGGGCGCCATCGCCCAGGCCGCCGTCTTCATCGACGGCATCGACCGGCTCGCCGGGGAGCTCGCGACGGCCGCGGCGATGGTTCCGGCCACGCTGACGGGCGCGGAGGTGGAGATCGCCGGGGCGCGGGAGTCCCGGGCAGGGCTCGGAGCCGCGCACGCAGACATCCCTCCCGGTGAGCTGCGCGCCCGCGTCACCCATGCCGACTTCGTCCTGGCCGCCGTACGAGAAGAGCTGACCACCCGGCCGTACGACCCCCTCGACCTGCTGCGGCGGATCGTGCGGGCCGTCGGGCCGGTCGTCGCGGGGCGGGCCGGCGTACTTCCGGCCGCCGCGCTGGTGTGCGCGCGCAGTGCAGTCGCCGATGCGGACGACGTGATCGCGGCGCACCGGGCTGCGGTGGGCAGCGAGGCCCGCACCCGCCTGGCGGAGGCCCGGCGCCTGCTCACGGCCCCGGCGTCCGGCCGGGACCCACGTCGGGAGCTCGCCGACCTCCTCACGGCCGACACCCTGGCCCAGCAGGCCCGCGACCTGGCCGACCAGGACGTACGCATGCACGGCCACCCCATGGACGGCCCCGGCGAGGACGCCGGCGGGCTCGCCGGAGCGGTCCTCGGCGGCGTCCTGCTGGGCGGGGCTCCGGCAAGCTTCGGCGGGCCTCGCACACGGGATCGGCGAGGAGGCGGGCCTGGCGCGTGAGCCCACTCATCCCTAACCCCCACCCACCCGCTGGGGCCTTCGCTTCTCAGCGCCGGTCCGCATAATTCAGCCCGTCCGGCGTTTGAGGACGAGGCCCGTTCAGGGCCGAAGCAGGGGTCCAGGGGGCGGCAGCCCCCTGGCGGGGTCGAAGGGGCGGAGCCCCTTCAGGATGGGACGGGTAGGGGCGGCGGGGGCGAGGACCCTCCCGGCCCGCTCAGAACAGGCTCAGCAACGCCTCCGCCGGATCCGTGAGCCCGTTCTCCCCGTCCGGCAACGGCAGTTCGAACCACACCGTCTTCCCACGCGGCGTACGTCGCGAGCCCCACGCCGCACTGAGCAGACCGACGAGTTGCAGCCCCCGGCCCCCCTCGTCCGTGTCACGGGCACGCCGCCGGCGTGGTTGGACCAGCCCGGAGTCCCAGACCTCGCACACCAGCGTGCGGTCCAGCAGCAGCCTCAGTCTGATCTCGCCCTCGCCGTAGCGAAGGGCGTTGGTGACCAGCTCACTCACCAGCAGCTCCGTCGTGTCGACCAGCGGCTCCAGGTCCCACGACAGCAGCTGCCCGCGGGCGTACTCCCGGGCCCGCCCCACACTGCGCGGCTCGCGCGGCAGCGTCCAGTCCCCGACCGACTCCGCGGGCAGCCCCTGGACGCGGGCCATCAACAGCGCGATGTCGTCCTCGCCGTGGTGGCTGTCGAGGGTGTTGAGGACGTGGTCGCAGACGTCCTCCAAGGGCCGGGTGGGATCAGTGAGCGCGCCCACGAAGGCCTGCAGCCCCTCGTCCAGCGGGTGGTCGCGGGACTCGACCAGTCCATCCGTGTAGAGCGCCAGCAGCGCACCCTCCGGCAGCTCGACCTCCACCTCCTCGAACGGCTCTCCCCCCACGCCCAGCGGCATCCCCGGCGGCACGTCCAGCATCAGCGCCGCCTCACCGGGTTCGACGAGGACCGGCGGCAGATGCCCGGCGTTGGCGAAGGTGCAGCGGCGGGTGACGGAGTCGTAGACCGCGTACACGCACGTCGCCAGGTACACCTCGGACAGATCCGCCTCACGGGGCCGGCGGGCCGCACGCGTGGCCTGCTGGACGCCCCCGGGCGCGCCCAGGCCGCGCGCGATCTCGTCCAACGCCGAGAGGACCTCGGCCGGTTCGAGGTCCAGCAACGCCAGCGTTCGTACGGCCGAACGGAGTTCGCCCATCGCCACGGCCGCACGCAGGCCACGGCCCATGACGTCCCCGACGACCAACGCCGTCCGGTGGCCGGGGAGTTCGATGACGTCGAACCAGTCGCCGCCCACCTCGCTGGGCCGGTCGGAGGAGGAGTTGCCCGGCAGATAGCGGCACGCGATGTCCAGGCCGGACGCGACCGGGTCCCCCGGCGGGAGCAGGGACCGTTGCAGTATCAGCGCGCGCTCGTGCTCGCGCCGGTACAGGCGGGCGTTGTCGATGCAGACCGCGGCACGTGCGGCGAGTTCGACCGCCAGCTCGCGGTCCCGGTCGCCGAACGGCTCGCTGCCCTTCGTACGGGCGAACTGCGCCAGTCCCACGACCGTGTCGTGGGCGACCATCGGCACGGCGAGCGTGGACTGGACGAGGCCGCCCTCCTCGCCGGGCACGTGCTGCGGCCGGGCGGTGCGCAGGGCGTCCGCGCAGGGCGAGTTGAAGGGGTAGTGGTGCACGGCGCCGACCGCGACGGCGGCACCGCCGCCGACGAAGGGCGCGTCGGAGACGGCGCTGGCGAAGGCGACGCGGCGCAGTTCCGCGCTGCCGTCGGCGAGGCCGGGCGGCGTCTCGTCGCCGGCCAGCAGGCCCTGGTAGAGGTCGACCGTGGCCAGGTCGCAGAAGCCGGGGACGACGACGTCGAGGAGTTCGCGGGCCGTGGTCTCCAGGTCGAGGGAGTTGCCGATGCGGGCACCGGCCTCGTTCAGCAGGGCGAGATTGCGCCGGGCGGCGGCGGCCTCCCGGGCGGCGGCGCGACGGGCGGTGATGTCGATTCCGAGCCACGCGATGCCGATGGGGCGGCCGCTGCCGCTGTGCACCCGGTAGAGGTTGATGGACCAGTGACGGCGCTCGTCGGAGCCGGGCAGAAAGCCCGTGACGTGCATGTCCGTGATGGAGTTGCCACTCTCCAGGACGCGGCGCAGGGTGGCCGCGACCCGTTCGGCCTCGGGGCGGGGCAGATAGTCGTGGACGCCGCGACCGCGGTGGTCGTCCGGTGTGCCGCCGAAGAGGGAGGCGAACCGGTGATTGACGCGGCGGACCTTCAGTTCGGGGTCGATCAGCACGAAGCCGAACGGAGATTGACCGAAAATCGACTGCGAGGCGGCCAGGTCGGTCTCGATGCGGCGGAGGGTGCGGACGTCGACGACGATGCACACGGCGGCCTTCTCGGCGTCCTCCGTCCGCGTCGGCATGACGTACACCTCGGCGAGACCGTCCTTGCCGCGCTCTCCGTCGGAGCCGTCCGGCGCCCGGAAGGGGACCACGCCGGTCCACTCCCGCCCGTCGAGGATCTCGGCCATCTTGCGCTGGCCCTGCTCGCGCAGGTCCGGGTCGATGAACGCCGCTATGGGGTCCATGCCGACGGCACGCTCGGCGGGGATGCCGAAGAGCTGCTCGGCGCGCAGGCTCCACTGGTCGACGAGGCCGTCGGGGCCGATGGAGAAGGACGCGACCTTGATGTAGTCGTAGATCGAGCCGGGCGGACTGCTCTGCCAGACGGCGTCGCCGGGGCGGAACTCGTCCGAGGCCTGTGTGTCATGGGAGACCTGGGTGTCGTAAAGCCGCTCTCCCGTAAGCCGCTCTCCCGTGGCCTTCGCCCTCGCGCCGTCCGACGGGTCCTCGGACTCCGTGGCCTTCGCTGGTATCTCGCTCACGCGAACCGTCCCCTCCAGCTCACCGCGTCCGGCACCGGTCACCGGCAGCGGCTGCCCGCAGTATCCAGCACTACGGCCCCGCACAACACGGTGTTCACGATCACAGCACGTTCCCGATGGTTTTCGGTCCCGGCCGCGGAAACACTTCCAGTCTTCTAACCAGCGGACACGCAGTCGAATCACCGGGCTCGCCAACTGCCACTGGCCTGAACCATTCGATCGACAGAGCGAGGACCGGCGTACACCGCGGTGGACGTGTACTGACGGGTTGTAGAGCGAGCGGCGGTCACCGCGGCACCACGAGCTCGAACCACACCGTCTTGCCCGTGTTCCGCCCCGGCCTGGTTCCCCATCGGCGCGAGGAGTGCGCCACGAGTTGGAGTCCACGGCCGCTCTCGTCCTCGAGGGCGGCGACGCGTTCGAGGGGCGGGTCGGGGAGGGGGTCGGAGACCTCGACCAGGAGGACGTCGCCGAGATCGGCGGGGCGTACCAGGCGTACGCCGATGGGGCCCGTCGCATGCCGCAGGGAGTTGGTCACGAGCTCGCTGACCAGCAGCGCCGTGATGTCGGCGAGGCTGTCCAGGCCCCAGTCGCGCAGCCGGCCGCGAACGGCGGCCCGAGCGGCACGCACGGCACCCGCCTCTGCGGGAAAGGTCCACTCGGCGCAGACGCCTTCGGAGTCGATCACGCCGATCACTTCCCGGGCCAGCGGATGCCCCCACGTCCGGTTTCATGGGGTTAATGGGCACATACCCGATATTCGGCAGGCAGTACCGCACGGGGGATTCGGTGACTCAACTACCCCCGCCTGGCTCAGACAGCCCCCGCATCCCGACTCGGGCAAGCCCCCGCCTCCGGGCTCAGGTGCCCCCCCCGTCTCCGGACTCAGGCACCCGCCGCCCCCAGCCGGCCTGCCACCTCCCGGACCGCCGGCACGTCCGGCTCCAGCCAGTCCACGTCCCAGAGTTCCCCGGGCGCCAGCCAGCGCAGCTCGTCGTGATCCTGGAGGGGCTTGGGTTCGCCGCTGCCGGGGAGGAGACAGGCCACCCACACCTGCAGGACGTACGGCGACTTCAGGGGCCACTGCCCCGGCACGCGCTCGACCACCTCGGCGTCCACGCCGAGTTCCTCCCGCAGCTCCCGCACGAGCGCCGCCTCGGGCGCCTCACCGGGTTCGACCTTCCCGCCGGGCAGCTCCCAGCGCCCGGCCAGTTCCTCGGGCGCGCTGCGCCGGGCCGCGAGCAGGCGGCGCCCCTCCAACAGCGCGGCACCGACCACGATCCGTTCCGTCATGCGCCGGAGCCTACGGGAGCAGGGGTACGTCAGCTGTCGGCCCCGGCCCCGTTCTGCGCGACCCGCTCGACCCAGTACAGCTGCTTGTGTCCGCGGTTGTCGAGGCTGTCCGCGATCTTCTGGGCCTCCGCCCGTGTCGCGTACCGGCCCACGCGATAGCGATTGCCGTTGTCGTCCTGTCGGACGACGAGCCAGGGAAGAGTGATCGTGCTGTCGTTCATCGCGCCCCACTGCTCCTTCCCGCCCACGACCGCCCGGCTCGCGGCCTGTGCCGTGCCCCGCCCGCTAAGGAAACCGCAATCCGCATATGCCCGAGCCTACGCCTAACCTTTACGCAGCGAATACGGCTTTTCACAAAGAGGTACGCAACCAGCCAAGTCGCAGGGGGCGCACGGCATCGAATGCGCCGTGCGCAGACGTCGACGCATCCGGTCACGGGCATATCGAACACGCCCGTTACGACCTGCGAAATCGGCCAGATTCCAACGGCGATGAGGGAGGCGGGAGTTGGAGCTCGGGCGGAGGCAACTGCCGTGAAGGTGTGCGCTACTTCACCATCGAGTGCGCTACTTCACCGGGAGGTGGTAGGCGACCCGGTAGCGGTCCGCCGGGATCACCACGTCCGCCGTCTCCACGGGGCGGCCGGACGCGTAGTACGTGCGCTGGATGACCAGGACCACATGGCCGGGGACGCCGCCCAACGCCAGCAGCTCCTCCGCCAGGCCGGGGCGCGCGCCCACCTCCTCCGTGACGTTGTCCACGACGACGTCGATGGCCGCCATGCGCTCGACGACGCCCATGCCGCCGAGCGGGCCCTCCTCGGGCAGCATCACGGGCGTACGGCCGGTGACGGCGAGGGGCTCCCAGGACGTGGAGAGCATCATCGTCTCGCCGGCGTCCCGGAAGACGTACCTCGTGCACATGACGCGGTCGCCGGGGCGGATGGCGAGCCGCTCGGCGACGGCGACGCTCGCCTCGGCCTGCTCGCTGCTGGACTCCCAGGTGCCGCGCGCCTCGCCGTCGGACTGCTCCTGGCGGAAGGGGGTGGCACCGCTCGGCGGGCGGAAGCCGGAGCGGGAGATCCTGCGGGGGACGGGGCGCTCACGGACGTACGTCCCGGAGCCGGAGCGGCCCTCGACCAGCCCCTCGGCCATCAGTACCTTGCGTGCCTCCAGCGCGACGGTGTCCGAGACGCCGTACTCCTCGCGGATCCTGGCCTGGGACGGGAGGCGGGTGTGCGGTGGCAGCGAACCGTTGACGATCTTCTTGCGGAGATCACCCGCGACGCGCAGGTACGCCGGCTGCTCACCGAAAGTCACTGGCCGCTCCCATCAGGTTGTACAGACAGCAACAGCGTGGCAACCGTGGGTTGTCTCATGCAAGCAAAGGCCAGAGAATCACTCGATGTGATGACTTGCGCTTACGGAGGGCTTTGCGCAGGCACTTTCTCCCCGCTATAGCCGCGCTCACACCTCGATGCCGCCCGCACTTCCGCTGTCGTCGGCGCTCTCGGAGTCGTCCTCGTACGTCGGCGCCGTGGTGTCCAGGCCCAGAGCCTTGCGGGCGGTGACGGTCGTGGGGCCGTCGACGTACTCGTAGCCGTTGTCGTAGTGCGTGTAGTACGTGTCCACGTCGGTGGCCGCGGCCGCTCGCGCCCAGTCCTTGCGGGCGTCCTCCATCTCCTCGATCAGGTCGGCGACCGGCCGCTTCGCACCGGCCGGCCAGGTGTGCCCGCGCAATGCCTCGATCTGTTCGCCGAGCTCCGCGTGGACGTCCTTCGCCCAGGCCCGGTTCGCCGCCAGGTCGTCCTCGGGGTAGTCCTCGGGCTCCTCGTACAGCGCGGTGTCAATGGCGTTGGTCGCGGAAAGGAACGCGATCTGGTCCGCGTCGAGGGTCGTGGAGTCGCCGCGCAGCGAGCCGGTCAGCGTGCCGTTGTCCGCCGTGCTGCCGAACAGGCAGGTGATCTCGCGATCGCCGAGGCGCCAGCTCTGCCGGGACGGGACGAGGTAGTAGACGTCCACGTCGTCCGGTACGGCCCAGGGGTCCATGGCGTAACCGTCCTGGAGCGCGTAGCACTTGTCGTCCGCGGTCCGCTCGACCTCGTCGTCGCCCGGGAAGGAGCCGCCCGGGAGCGTGACGACGGCGAACACCTCGCCGTCGTGCTCGCGGGCGCAGGGCACCTCGTCGACGTCGTAGGCGTCGCCCTCCAGGTTGCCGGTGGGCGTGTCGAAGCAGTCGCCCTTGGCGAGCGCGTAGGCGGTGCCCTGGCCGTTCGCGGCGTCCCTGAAGCCGTCCCAGAAGTCGGAGGCGGAGCCCGTGGACAGCGCCAGCGCCCACAGTGCGAGCCCTACGGAGGACAGCACGGATCCGGCGATCGCCATGCCCTTGCCGCGCTCGCCCTTCTTCTTGATCTGCGCCAGCGCGATCAGCCCCAGCACCAGCCCCAGGGCCGGCACGAAGCAGAGGATGCCGAGGACGAGGGCGCCGATGGCGAAGCCGTTGACGGGCGTGGGGCGGCCGTAGGGGCCGTAGGGGTGGTACGGGTACGCGTACGGTCCCGAGGCGCCGGGTGCGCCGTAGGGGTACGGCGACGGCGGTGGGTACTGGCCCTGCGCGTACTGCCCTTGGGGCTGCTCCGGGGGCCCCTGTGGCTGCTGGGGCCCGGAGGGCGGAGGTATGGACACGGGTACCGTGCTCCTGGTTCAGGCGGCGGTGCCGAGCGGCGGGAACTGGCGTACGACTGGGCGAATGGTAAGCGGGGGGCGAGGGGGGACGTAATGGGGGTTACGAAAACGACGATCCGGGCAGCCAACGGGCTGACGGCGCGGTGGGCGGGGGCGACGGGCGCGGCGGGGTCGGCTGAGGGGCCGGAGGCCGCCGGGGGTTCCGAGGGCGGCACGGTCTTCTCGGCGGCGGGCGTGTGGCCGTTGCTCGCCTTCCTGGCGGACGGGGCGGGCGGCACCGCCCGTGCTGAACTGGCGGACGCGGTGGGTCTTCCGGCGGACGAGGCAACGGGTGCGGCGCGGGAGTTGCTGGGCGCGATGGGGGCGATGCGGGGGCTGGACTCGGCGCTCGGGCTGTGGACCAGGCGGACGCTGGAACTGCGGGAGCGGTGGGAGGCGGGGCTGCCCTCCGAGGCGCACGGGGTGCTGACGGGGGACGCGGGGGCCGACAAGGCCGCGCTGGACGCCTGGGCGGCGCAGCGGACGGGTGGGCTGATCGAAGAGATGCCCGTCCTGCTGGACGAGGACACCGAGATGGTGCTGGCGAGTGCGCTGGCGCTGCGGACGGAGTGGCTGCGGCCGTTCCGGGACTGCCCGATGACGCCGGAGACCGGGCCCTGGAGCGACCGGACGCTGCTCGGGTTGCGCCGGCGGAGCGAGCTGCTGGACCGGGTCGGGGTCGCGGACACGCCGACAGGGCACGTCACCGAACTGAAGGTGCTGGGCGACAACGCCGTCGACGTGCATCTGCTGCTGGGCGAGGAAGGAATGACGGCCGGGCAGGTGCTGGGGGCCGGGGTGGACATCCTGGCGCGCAGGTGGCCGGTGCTGCCGGGGCCCCAACTGCCTTACGGGGAAGTGGGACCGGGACTGCGGGTGGTGAAGAAGCGCAGCACGCGTCCGGTACCGCCGACGCTGGAGGTGGAGACGGTGGCGTTCGACATGAGCGCGCAGCACGATCTGCTGGAGCTGCACCGGGTCTTCGGTCTGACGGCGGCGATGGACATCGGCCGTGGCCATTTCCCCGGCATCAGCGACTTCCCCCTGGCCATCGGGTCGGCCCAGCAGGCCACAATGGCGAAGTTCGGCAATCTGGGCTTCCGTGCGGCCGCGGTGACGGCCTTCTCCGTCGTCGCCGGCGGCGCCCCGCCCGCCCTCCGCTGGGTCACCACCGGCATTCAGGCCACCTTCGACCGCCCCTTCGGCTTCCTGGCCCTGCACCGCCACACGCGGCTCGTCCTCGCGGCCGGCTGGGTCATGGACCCGGAGCCGTTCCGCGAGGACGAGGAGGACTACTGAGGGGCTACTGAGGGGCTACTGATCCTGGGCTAGAACTGCAGCGCCCAGGCGTCGATCCGCCCGGTGTCGTAGTTCGCGTTGTCGCTCACGCGCAGCTTCCACGTGCCGTTGGCGGCCTCGGAGGAGGCATTCACCGAGTACGTGGTGTCGATGTTGTCCGAACTTCCGCCCGTGCCGTACGACTTCAGCGTGTACGCCGTGCCGTCCGGGGCGATCAGCTGGACCTGGAGGTCGCCGATGTAGGTGTGGACGATGTGGACCTCGACGGCCAGGGCCGAGGGCGCGTTGCCGGAGACGCCGGAGACCGTCACCGGGGACTCGACCGTGGAGTTGTCGCTGATCGTGTAGTCGCCGGTGTTCTCGAAGCGCGGGCCGGGCGGGGTGGTCGTGCCGCCGCCGACGTACAGGAGGCGGTTGGGCGAGCCCGTGCCGGGGCTGGTGACGACGCCGGTCGTGGCGGCGGACGTCAGGGCCGAGGAGACCTGGGACGGGGTGGCCGAGGGGTTGGCGGCGAGGTAGAGCGCGGCCGCGCCCGCGACGTGCGGGGTCGCCATCGACGTACCGGAGATGGTGTTGGTCGCCGAGTCGCTCGTGTTCCAGGTCGAGGTGATGGACGAGCCCGGCGCGAACAGGTCGAGCACCGTGCCGTAGTTGGAGTAGCTCGCCTTGGCGTCCGTGTTGGTCGTGGCGCCGACCGTGATGGCCTCGGTGACGCGTGCGGGCGACCTGGTGGAGGCGTTGGTCGACTCGTTGCCGGCGGCGACGGCGAAGGTGACGCCGGCGGCGATGGCGTTGCGTACGGCCGTGTCGAGGGCGGTGTCGGCGCCGCCGCCGAGGGACATGTTGGCGACGGCCGGCTTGACCGCGTTCTGGGCGACCCAGTCGATGCCGGCGACGACCTGGGCGGTGGTGCCCTCGCCGGAGTTGTTCAGCACCCGGACGCCGACGATCTTCGCCTTCTTGGCGACGCCGTACGACGACCCGGCGACCGTGCCCGCGACGTGCGTGCCGTGGCCGTGGCCGTCCTGGGCGGTGTTGTCGTTGTCGACGGCGTCGTAGCCGTAGGAGGCACGGCCGCCGAAGTCGCTGTGGGTGATGCGGACGCCGGTGTCGATGACGTACGCGGTCACGCCCTGCCCGGCCGAGTCCGGGTAGGTGTAGGAGTTGTCGCGCGGGAGGTTGCGCTGGTCGATGCGGTCCAGGCCCCAGGAGGGCGGGTTGGCCTGCGTCGCGTTGATGCTGAACGTGCGGTTCTGGACGACGGAGGCGACGGCCGGATCGGCGGCGAGTCGCTTCGCCTCGGTCGCCGAGGCCTCGATCGCGTAGCCGTTCAGGGCCTTCTTGTACGTGCGCTCGATGGTGGCGCCGTACTCCTTGGCTATCGCCTTGCCCTCGGCGGAACCGGCGCGCGCCGCGCCCGGCTTGAGGGTCACGATGTAGCTGTCGGCCACGGCGTTGGCCGCGCCCGCGTACTGGATACGGCCTTCGGGGGCGGCCGCGGCGGGGAGAGCGGAGACGAGGCCTGCGGCGAGTACCGCGGTGGCCGCCGCGCTGAGCACGGTCAGTCTTCGCCGGGTGTTACGCATCACTGCCATCTGAGGGGTCCTCCTCAATCGGTGGTGCGCTGGTGGGGGGTGCACGGGAGCGATGGAACGATGGAGCGACAGGAGCATGTCAATCTCCTGGGCCGCGCCTGTGCGCCAGCCGAAAGATTGAGGCCTCCACAGGAATTGCACAAGGGTGCCTACACCGCGAACTCCGCCCACACGACCTTGCCGGGGTTCCGCTCCCCCACGCCCCACTTGTCGGCCAGCGCGGCAACCAGGAACAGGCCGCGGCCGCCCTCGTCGGGGTCATCCGGGATCCGGGGTACGCCGGTTCCGCTGTCGTGCACTTCGACGCGGAGGACGTCACGGTCGTAGCGAACGCGAAGGAGGAAGCCGCGGCCGGGTGGGACGCCGTGGAGGAGGGCGTTGGTTGCCAGTTCACTGACGCAGAGCAGGGCGTCGTCGGCTCGGTCCCAGTCGGCGAGGCCCCAGTGGGTGAGGGCCCAGCTCGCCGAGCGTCGTGCCCTGGGGATGGATCGGCGGTCGCGTACGTAGAACTGGTCGCGTTGGTAGGGGAGTTCGTTTGCCTCGTTCACGAGACGAATGTCGCGCAGCGTGACTACGGTTGATCAGTGCGTGAACCCGTACTCGTGATTTGTACGGGTCCGCACCGGGTCGGTTCGGGTGGGTGTGGGGAGTTAGGCAGGCATGAACTCCAAGAAGCTGCCGCGGAAGAGGAATGTCTCGTCGATGCGGATGCTGGGTGCGCAGGTGCAGGCGGCACGGAAGGCGGCGGGGCTCACACAGCGCGAACTCGCCGCCCAGTGCCTGGTGGACGAGGAGACCATCGCGTCGATCGAGCAGGGCAGGCGCACGTTGATGCCGGACATGGCCGAGCTTTTGGACCAGCTTCTGGGCACCAAGGGGACGTTGGCGGCCGGGGTCGAGAACCTGCCGGAGATCGACCAGTTCCCGCTGTTCGCGGAGCAGTACATGGCGCAGGAGCGTGAGGCCATCGCCATCTCCTGGTACGAGTGCGTCGTCCTGCCCGGTCTGCTCCAGACTCGGGAGTACGCCTGCACGATCCTGTCCGAGCGCGTACCGGCGTACGACGAGGACGAGATCACGGTCATGACGGAGGCGCGCATCCAGCGCCAGGAGATCCTGCAGCGCAAGGGCGCACCGACGATGAGCTTCATCGTGTGGGAGCCGGTGCTTCATCTCTGCATCGGAGGCCCGAAGGTCCGCCGTGACCAGCTCCGCCACCTCCGCGAATGCGCCGAACTACCAGGCCTGGCCCTGCAGTTCCTCCCGATGAAGACCTCGGCGCACGCCGGACTCGCCGGCCCCTTCATCCTGCTGGAGACACCCGACCACCAGCACCTGGCCTACACCGAGAGCCAACGCGGCAGCCAGTGGGTTTCCGACCCGAATGAGGTGTCCATCCTGGCGCGCAAGTATGCGATGCTGCGGTCGCAGGCCCTGACACCTCAAGAGTCCAAGGGTTTGCTTGATCGCCTGCTAGGAGACAAATGAGCACCGCACTTGAGTGGTTCAAGTCGAGCTACAGCAGTGACGAGGGCGGCGCCTGCCTCGAAGTCGCCCTCTCCCCCCACACCATCCACATCCGCGACTCCAAGAACAACCCACAAGACGGCCCCACCCTCCACATCAGCCCCACCGCCTGGAAGGCCTTCACTCAGCTCGCTGACTGAAGCCACCGAGGACCCCGGTTTCCGCGTGCGCTTCCAGCGTCTGCCCGACGGGCACGGCGGCGTCAGTCGTCGAAGCTCGTCGCCCGGGTCGACTTCTCCCACGCGGCGATGTCCTCGCGGACCTGGTCGAGGTGGCCGAGGACCGCGGTGACGCCGTCGTCGCCGAGCGGTAGACGCAGCGGGGTGCGGTCGGCCTCCAGGGCGGCCAGGACCAGGGCCGCCGCCTTCGCCGGGTCGCCGGGCTGGCTGCCGTCACCGTCGGAGACGAAGCCACGGGTCTGGCTCACCTTGGGGTACAGGCCGCTGTCCTGGCTGGCCCCGGCCCGCCCGGTCTTGAACAGCGCCGTACGGAAGGAACCCGGCTCGACGATCAGCACCTTGATGCCGAACTCGGCGACCTCGTCCGCGAGCCCCTCGGACAGGCCCTCCAGCGCGAACTTGGTCCCGCTGTACGCCGAGAAGCCCGCGAAGGACATCTGCCCGCCCATGCTGCTCATCTGCACGATCGCGCCGGAGCGCCGCTCGCGCATGTGCGGCAGGACGGCACGGGTGAGGGCGGCCGGCCCGAAGACATGCAGGTCGAACAGCTCGCGCAACTCCTGCTCGGTCGTCTCCTCGAAGGCGCCCACGTGGGTGCGGCCCGCGTTGTTGACCAGGACGTCGATCCGCCCGTGCCGCGCGACGACGTCCCGCACGGCGGCTTCCGCCGCCCCCGTCTCCGTGACGTCCAGGCGCAGCGCCTCCACCTGGTCGGGGTGCGCGGCCACGAGGTCGTCCAGCCCCTCGGGCCGCCGTGCCGCGCCGACCACCACGTCGCCCTCGGCAAGCGCCGCCTCCGCGATCGCCCGCCCGAAACCGCTGCTTGCCCCTGTGATCATCCACACCTTGTTCATGGCACAAGCCTGCCGCCGGGGCCGGTTGCGCGTCCAAGACCCACGCTGATAACCGATGGTTATGACGATGGATGTTCATGTGAGGGACCTGCGCTACTTCGTGACGGTGGCCGAGGAGCTGCACTTCACCCGCGCGGCGGAGCGGTTGTACGTCTCCCAGCCTGCGCTCAGCAAACAAGTACGCGCGCTGGAACGGCAGTTGGGCGTAGAGCTGTTCCGCCGCGATCCGCACGGCGTGACGCTCACCGGCGCCGGCACGGCACTGCTGCCGCACGCCCGGCAGGTGCTGGACGCCTGGACGGAAGGATCGGCGGCGGTGGAGTCCGCCCGGGCGGCGGCGCGCAGCACGCTGGTCGTCGGGATGAGCACCAGCCCGGGGCGCGGCGGGCTGCTGCCCGCGATCCGCTCCCGGTTCACGTCGGCCCACCCCGAGGCGGTGATCCGGCTGCGGCAGGTGAGCTGGGAGGATCCGACGGCGGGCCTGGCGGACGGCGAGGCGGACGTCGCCTTCGTCTGGCTGCCGCTGCCCGACGCAGAGCGCTATGAGTGGACAGTGGTGGCCGAGGAACCCCGTCTGGTCGCCCTTCCCGACACCCACCCGCTGGCGGTCCGTACGGAGGTCGACTTCGCGGACCTCGCCGACGAGCCGTTCCTCGCTCTGCCGGCCACCGCGGGGCCGTTGCGCGACTACTGGCTCGCCCTGGACGAGCGCGGGGGCCGTCCGCCGCGCATCGGTGCGGAAATCGCCAGCACGGAGGAGACGTACGAGGCGCTGGTCGCCGGTCTCGGTGTCTGCCTGGTCGCGGCGGGCAACGCCCCGCTGATCAGCCTGGGTGGGGTGGTGACGCGGCGGGTGCGGGGGCTCTCGCCGAGCCGGTATGCGCTGGCGTGGCGCAAGGAGGACGGGGGGCGGCCACTGGTCCGGGCGTATGCGGAGGCATGCCGAGAGGCGCCGAGGCCGGCGGACCCCATGACGTAGCATCAACTTCCCGTCTGTACCCCTCACTTACGCCAGCGAGGCCACCGCCATGGCAGACAGCGAGACGCCGCCTCCCCCGTCGCCCAGGTCCTCGGGCACCTCGCCGCTGATGGACGATGTGATCGCCGGCGTCGTCCCCGAGGCAGCGGACGCGGACCCGCGCAGACGGAACCGGAAGATCCTCATCAGGCTGTGCTGGGTGGTCGTGAGCTCGCTCGTACTGTTCCTGACGGCGAAGGGCACCGAGTGGCTGTTGTCGGTGTACAACGCGCAGGTCGCGAGCGACGCCGAGGACAAGGTCGACCGGCAGGGCCCCGCGTTCTCGGCGAGCGTCCGGGCGGACACGGACAGCCTCGAGGCGACGCTCTTCGACAAGCCTTTCTCCGCCGAGGAGAAAAGGCTGCTCATCGGACCGCGGAAGGATATTGCCCCCTACCGGGCTGCCCACCACGGACGAGGCGTCTTCTTCACCGACGTCTGGAACGAGAGCATGGGAGTCGAGACCCGGGGGTACGCCCAGGCATGGATGGTGGACGTTTTCAGCGACAGGAGAGCCACCCTCGTCATCAACGGCATGCGGATGAAGGGACTTGAGTGTGTCCCCGCCAAGGCCACCACCGTGATCATCCACCCGGACGGGCTCATCCACAACTACGCCGGAGTGCTCTTCGACACCGCACGCCCCGACACGCTGCTCATCGCCGACGCGGAGCACTACGGGGAACCGTACTTCAAGCACAGCACGATCGACCTCGGCAACGGCGCCACACCCAGAGGACTGCGGATCCAGGTCACGTCCGGCACGCAGGACTGCACCTGGAAGGCCTTCGAGGTCACCTACGTCGACTCCGACGGAACACACACCCAGGACATCACGAACAACGGCAAGGGCTTCGCCGTGCGCGGCATCGCGGAGAAGCAGAAGCAGGTCTTCGATGTCTCCGAATCCGAGATCGCGGAATGCGCCCCGAAGCCCCCGACGTCCCGGCCCTGCGACTACAAGTACTAGGGCCGCCTCGGGGCGCTGGGATCGCCGTCAACCGGACTCCTGCCAGCTGTGCGGTGCGCGAAATCCCAGGGTGCGTTCCAGGCGGCGCCAGCCCGCTGTGCTGTCGGGGCAGTGCTCCGCGGCGGTGTCCGGCGAGGTGGCCGCCCGGGCGAGGAGGACCGCGGTGAGGGCCGCGATCTCCTCGGCGCTCGCTTGGCCCTTCTCGACGCGGAGTTGGGCGGCTTCCGTGCCGGGCGGCGCGTTCACTGCGGTGGGTTGCCGTGCTTGCGCGACGGCAGGTCGGCGTGCTTCGTATGCAGCATCGCGAGCGAGCGGATGAGGGTCTCGCGGGTTTCCGCCGGGTCGATGACATCGTCGACCAGGCCGCGCTCGGCCGCGTAGTACGGGTGCATCAGTTCGGACTTGTACTGCTCGACCATCTCGGCGCGCTTGGCCTCGGGGTCGTCGGCCGCGGCGATATCGCGCCGGAAGATGACATTGGCCGCGCCTTCCGCGCCCATCACCGCGATCTCGTTGGCCGGCCAGGCGAAGGTCAGATCGGCGCCGATGGACTGGGAGTCCAGCACGATGTACGCGCCGCCGTAGGCCTTGCGCAGGACGATCGAGACCCGGGGGACGGTGGCGTTGCAGTACGCGTACAGCAGCTTCGCACCGTGGCGGATGATGCCGCCGTGCTCCTGGTCCACCCCGGGCAGGAAGCCCGGCACGTCGAGCAGGGTCACGATCGGGATGTTGAAGGCGTCGCACATCGTCACGAAGCGACCGGCCTTCTCCGAGGCCGCGATGTCCAGTACCCCGGCCAGTGTCTGCGGCTGGTTGGCGACGATGCCCACCACCCGGCCGCCCAGCCGGGCGAGGCCGCAGACGATGTTCCGGGCCCAGCGCTCGTGGACCTCCAGCCAGTCGCCGTCGTCGACGAGTTCCTCGATCACCTTGTGCATGTCGTACGGCTGGTTGCCGTCCTGCGGCACCAGGTCGTAGAGCGTGGAGGTGAGCCGGTCCGCCGGGTCGTCGCAGGGGTGGACGGGCGGGTTCTGCCGGTTGTTGGAGGGCAGCAGGGAGAGCAGGTAGCGCACTTCCGCCAGACAGGTCTCCTCGTCCTCGTACACGAAGTGCGCCACTCCGGATGTCGTGGCGTGCACATCGGCGCCGCCCAGCGCGTTCTGGGTGAGCTGCGCGCCGGTGACGGCGCTGACCACGTCCGGGCCGGTGATGAACATCTGCGCGGTCTCGCGCACCATGAACACGAAGTCCGTCAGCGCCGGCGAGTACGCCGCGCCGCCCGCGCACGGGCCGAGCATCACCGAGATCTGCGGGATCACCCCCGAGGCACGGGTGTTGCGCCGGAAGATCCCGCCGTAGCCGGCCAGCGCGGAGACGCCCTCCTGGATCCGTGCCCCCGCCCCGTCGTTGACGCTCACGAGCGGAGCGCCCGCCGAGAGCGCCATGTCCATGATCTTGTGGATCTTCGCGGCGTGCGCCTCACCTAGCGAGCCGCCGAAGATCCTGAAGTCATGCGCGTAGACGAAGACCGTCCGGCCGTCGACCGTGCCCCAGCCGGTGATCACACCGTCCGTGTACGGCCGCTTGCGCTCGAGACCGAAGCCGCTCGCCCGGTGTCGGCGCAGCTGCTCGACCTCCTGGAAGGAGCCGGGGTCCAGCAGCAGCGCGATCCGCTCGCGGGCCGTCAGCTTCCCTCTGGCGTGCTGCGCCCGGGTCGCCTGCTCCCCCGGGCCGGCCTCGGCCTGCGCCCGGATCCGAGCAAGTCCGGCCAGGTGCCCACCGGTCACCTCACCGGTCACCTCGTCGGTCACGGACATGGTTCCTCCTCGACAATCCTCATCCGGCGTGCGCATGCGCGCCCCGCTCGGCGGCGGCCAGGCAGGCGCCCGTCCCGGAGCACAGGGCGGCGAACCTGCGGTCCACGTAGACCGCCGGCGCCCCCTTCTCCTCGACGTGCACGGACTGGACCTCGCCGAGCAGGATGATGTGGTCGCCCGCGGGGTAGCGCTCGTGGACCGTGCACTCGACGACCGCGAGCGCCCCGTCGAGCACAGTCGCCCCCCGGGCGGTGCGGATGAACTCTCCGCCCGCGAACTTGTCCGCGGACTTGCGCGCGAAGCGCATCGCCAGCTCGGTGTGGTCGTCACGCAGCACGCTCACCGCGAACTCGCGGCAACTGTCGAACACCGGGAAGGAGTTGGCCGTACGGGCCAGGCAGACCAGCGCGAGCGGCGGCTCCATCGAGACGGACACGAACGAGCTGGCGGTGAAGCCGTGCGGGACTCCCCCGCGGTCATGGGCGGTGACGAGCGCCACCCCGGCGGGCACCCGGGCCATGGCGTCCCGGAGCATTCCCTGGTCGGCGGCCATCTTTGACTCCTTAAGCGAGGCAGGTGGGCAGCCGCCCACCGTTGTAGGCGACCAGCTCCGCGAAGATCTCCATGGCGTCGCGCGCGGGTCCGCCCAGCAGTTCCTCGTGAGCCCGGTGCAGGTTCGCGACGAGGCGCTCCGCGTCCAGCAGGTCGGCGAAGGCGCCGAGGTCCGCCTCGCGGGCGGCCTGCAGCGGTGTCAGCCCGCTGTCGGCGGCCTCGGCGGCGAGGCGCTGGACCCAGCGCAGATAGTCCCGGTTGGCGTCGAGCACCTCCGGTCCCGCCACCGGGCCGTGCCCGCCGACGACCGCCTCGGGCGCCAGCTCCGCCAGCCGGTCGAGGGCGGCCAGCGTGCCGGCCACCGAACCGAAGAGCACGAACGGGGTGACGCCCGACATGACGATGTCGCCTGCGAACAGCACCCGTTCCTCGGGCAGCCAGACCACCACGTCGTGGTCGGTGTGCGCGGGGCCGACGCGGATCAGTTCGGCCCGTCGCTCGCCGACATACACGGTGAGGCGGTCGCGGAAGGTCACGGTCGGCGGCGTCACCTCGATGTCGCCCCAGTCGACCCGTGGCCAGAGCCCGGTGAGGGCCAGGCCCGTCGTCACCATGGCGGTCCGCATGTCCTCGTGCGCGATGATCTGCGTCCCCG
The DNA here is from genome assembly GCF_001509475.1 of Streptomyces regalis. Lineage (GTDB taxonomy): Bacteria > Actinomycetota > Actinomycetes > Streptomycetales > Streptomycetaceae > Streptomyces > Streptomyces regalis. Next base: position 25,985 of record NZ_LLZG01000288.1, on the reverse strand, counting down.
GCGGGAAGACCTGGTTGCCGAACGCGTGGTCGCCGTGGAAGTGGGTGTTGACCACGGTGCGGCCCGGGCCCGCGGCGAGCTTGTCGACCGTCTCGGCCAGCCGCCGCGCCCTCGGGATCGTCGAGAGCGTGTCGACGACGAGGGCGCCGTCGCCGCCCACGACGATGCCCGCGTTGCTGACACACCAGCCGCCGGGGGCCTGCTCGTAGGCGTAGACCCCCTCGGCGACCTCACGGACCTCGGCCGTCACGGCGTCGGCCTTGCGGCAGCCGCCGCCGCAGCCGCGTGGCTGAGCGTGGCCCGGCTGTTGGCGCCGAGCGCCTCCCGCAGATAGGCGCGGGCGTCCGCGACGGTCCTGCCCTCGCCCAGGACCTCTTCGATCCGGGTCGGGTCGATCGCCACGGTGTGGCGGGCGGTGACCGTGTCCTTGTCGTCCTTGTCGTCCTTGTCGTCCTTGTCGTCCTTGTCGTCGTTGTCGTCGTTGTCGTCGTTGTCGTCGTTGTCGTCGTTGTCGAAGAGCCAGGCGCCGCTGTGTCCGGAGAGCAGGGCGGGCGGCACGAGCTGCTTGTACACGATGCTCTCGCCGGGGAAACAGAGCCTGATCGAACGGGTCGTGTGCGTACTGCCGTCGGCAGTCACGGTCTGCATGGTCATGTCCTGCACGCCGGGGGAACCGGCGCCCGCCGCCTCCTCGGTCAGCGTCACCTTCCCCACGTGCGGCAGCCGGTCCGGCCACAGGTCGCTGCGCTCGATGAAGGCGTAGGCGTCGTCCCCGGACGGCACCTGGAGCGTGTCCTCGAACGTGAACAGGAGCTCCTCGACCGGGTGTTGCTGCTCCGCGAGCCCGGCGAGCGCGGCCAGCTCCTTCTCGCTGTTCGTGTCGAGCGCCGCGCGCAGTCCCGGCAGGGCGGCTTCGTCGACCGCGGCGAAGTCGTGGGTCAGCACGATTTCGGTGCCGTCGCCGTCGCCGTCGGCCCGGAACTCCCAGCTCCCGCCCATCGAGGCGATGGGCGGCTGGGTGCGCTCCTGCCGGAACGTGACCCGCAGGGCGTCGGGGTCCAGCGTCCGACGGGACGTCCAGGTCTTCACCTGGCCGGCCACGCGCGCCCAGATCTGGAAGCGTTCCGTGCCCTGGCCGCGCTGCAAAATCCGCACGTGCACCGCGGGTTCGAAGACGGCCGGCCAGAGTTCGGCCCGCGCGACCAGCTCGTACAGCCGCCGCGCCGGGGCGGTGGTCCTGAGGGTGTGGACCGCCCGGTGCTCTCCCGGCCGGCTCATGCTGCCTCGGCCAGCGCGCCGTTGACCAGGTCGAGCAGCTCGCGGGGAGTGTCGACGCGGGCCGCTATGTCGTCGGGTATGGCCACGTCGTAGCGGCTCTCGAGTCGCGCCGCGGTCTCCATCAGGGCGAGGGAGTCGTAGCCGATGGTCTCGAAGCGGATGTCGAGGATGTCGCCGGACAGGCCCGATCCTTCGCTCTCCCCGGCGCATTCGATGAGGATGCGGCGCAGGTCGTCGATGGTCAGCAGGGTTGCCATTGCTGTCTCCAGTTCTCAGTGTCGCTGAGGGGTCGTTACGGGGTCGGTTCGGGACGGCGCAGGACGACCGCCGAGTTGAAGCCCCAGCGGCCCCTGGCCAGGACCAGGGCGGTGCGCAGGGGTGCGGTGCGCGGTGCGCCGAGCACCAGGTCGATGCCGTACTCCTGCGGTACGGACCGCACGCCCGCGGTCGGCGGGATCACGCCTTCGCGCAGGGACATCAGGGCGGTGACCACGTCGAGCGGGCCGCCGCCGGAGTAGAGCCGGCCCGTCGTCGTCTTCGGGACGGTGACGGGCACGCCGTGGCTGCCGAACACCTGGCCGAGGGCCCGGGCCTCCGCGGCGTCCAGCTCGGGTACGCCCGCGCCGTCGGCGAACACGACGTCGACGTCCTCGCGGCCGAGCCCGGCGTCGGTCAGCGCGAGCCGGATCGCGCGCTCCAGGCCCGGGGGCCGTCCGGACCGGGGGGGCGGGTCGAAGGTCGAGGCGCAGCCCGCGAGTTCGCCGTACGTCTCGTGCCGGCCCCGGGCCTCGGCCGCGGCGCTGTCCTCCAGGACGAGGAGGGCGCCGCCCTCGCCGGGGACGTAACCGGCCGCCTGCTCGTCGAAGGGCAGATAGGCCCGGGCCGGGTCGGTGGCGGTGCTGACGCGCCCGCCGGCGAGCTGCGAGACCCAGCCCCAGGGATCGAGTGCCGAGTCGACCCCGCCGGAGACCACCAGCGGGGTGCCGCGGCGGATCGTGCGGCGGGCATGGGCGAGGGCGTCGAGGCCCCCGGCCTGCTCGGCGACCAGGGCGCTGCTCGGGCCGCGCATGCCGTGCCGGATGGAGATCTGGCCGGTGTTGACCGCGTAGAACCATGCGAAGGACTCGTACACGCTGACCGACTTGGGGCCGTCGGTCCACAGCTTGCGAAACTCCCGGTGCGTGAAGTCGAATCCGCCGCAGGCGTTGGCCGTTACGACGCCCATGTCGTAGTCGGTGAGCGACTCCGGGTCGGCCTTCGCGTCCTGGAGCGCCCAGGCCGCGGCGGTCAGCGCGAGCCGCGTGGAGGGGTCGGTCTGCGGCAGCAGCCGGCCCGGGATGTGGTCCGGCGCGTGGAAGTCGTCGATCTGGCCGGCGAGCGTGGCCGGGTAGCGGCGCACGTCGAAGCGGGTGACCGGGCCGAGGCCGATGCGGCCGGCCAGTACGGCCGCCCAGTACGGCTCCAGGCCGAGGCCGTTGGGTGCGACGACGCCGATTCCGGTGATGTGGATGCTCATGCGACCGCCCCCGCAGCCTCGGCGCTGCGCAGGACCATCGCGCTCTGGAAGCCGCCGAAGCCGCTGCCCACGGTGAGTACGGTGCCGAGTTTCCGCTCCCGCGCCTCGAGCGGGACGTAGTCGAGGTCGCACTCGGGGTCGCTGGTGTGGAGGTTGGCGGTCGGTGGCACCACGCCGTGTTCGAGGGCGAGCACGCTGGCCGCGATCTCCAGCGAGCCGATCGCGCCGAGCGAGTGGCCGACCATCGACTTGATGGAGCTGACCGGGGTGCGCCGGGCGTGATCGCCGAGCGCGCGCTTGTAGGCGGCGGTCTCGTGCCGGTCGTTCTGCCGGGTGCCGGAGCCGTGGGCGTTGATGTAGTCGATGTCCGTGGCGTCCGTGCGGGACTCGTCGAGGGCGACCCGGATGGCCTCGGCCATCTCGCGGCCGTCGGCCTTCAGCCCCGTCATGTGGTACGCGTTGCAGCGCGTCGCGTACCCCGGGATCTCGGCGTGGATGTGGGCGCCGCGGGCCAGTGCGCTGTCGTAGTCCTCCAGGACGAACATCGCGGCTCCCTCGGCCAGGACGAAGCCGTCGCGCGTGCCGTCGAACGGCCGCGAGGCGTGCTCCGGGTCGTCGTTGCGCGAGGTCGTGGCGCGGATCGCGTCGAAGCAGGCGACGACGATCGGGGTGATCGGGGTGTCGGCGGCGCCCGCGAGCATCACGTCGGCGCTGCCCTCCTCGATCAGCCGCACCGCGTGGCCCACGGAGTCCAGGCCCGAGGTGCAGCCGTTGGAGACCATCGCGACCGGGCCCTCGGCGCCGACCGCCCAGGCCACTTCGGCCGGCATGACGCTGGGCACCAGGTAGTCGAACATGTGCCGGGACAGCCAGGCGGCGTCGACCTCCCAGTCACGGCCGGAGTCCGACAGCAGCAGATACTCGCGTTCCAGGCTGGTCGCGGCGGCCACCGCGCTGCCGAGGCTGACCCCGACCCGGGTGGGGTCCAGGGCGCTGAACTCGAGCCCGCTCGCGGCGACGGCCTCCCGGGCACAGGCCACGGCGAACTGCGAGGCCCGGTCCATCCGGTCGAGCTCCCGCGGGCCGAAGCCCTCGGCGACCGGGTCGAAATCGGCTTCCGCGGCGACCTGCGAACGGTACGGCGAGGGGTCGAAGAACGAGATCCGGCGCGTCGCCGTCCGCCCCGAGGTGAGCAGTTCCCAGAACTGCCGCGTGCCGTTCCCGCCCGGGGCGCGGACGCCGACGCCCGTGATGACGACTCTGCGCTTCAATCCGAACAGCTCCTTCGATGAGTTCGTCCGGTGGTCGTCGTCATCGTCGGCCCGGTGGCTCGAAAGCGGCTCGAAGGCCGATACGGAGCCCCTCGATGCCGGATCCACCGGCGCGGCGTCCCAGCCGCACCCCACTCCCCTTCGACCGCCGCTCGAGCCGGGCGCCCAAGGCTGGGCAGGTGAGGGACCACGAAGCAGGGAGAGGGCACATGGCCACGCAGGGCTCGAAGGTCGCACTGGTGACGGGCGCAACCAGCGGTATCGGGCTGGAGATCGCCCGAAGGCTCGGTAAGGAGGGGTTGCGCGTCTTCGTCTGCGCGCGCGGCGAGGAAGCGCTGCACACGACGCTGAAGGAGCTGCGGGAAGCGGGGGTGGAGGCGGACGGCCGGACCTGCGACGTCCGCTCGGTCGCCGAGATCGAGGCTCTCGTGGCGGCGGTGGTCGAGCGCTACGGTCCGGTCGACGTCCTGGTGAACAACGCGGGCCGGCCCGGCGGCGGCGCCACGGCCGAGCTCTTCGACGAGCTCTGGCTCGATGTGATCGCCACCAATCTCACCAGCGTGTTCCGGGTGACCAAGCAGGTCCTGAAGGCCGGCGGCATGCTCGAGAGGGGAACCGGCCGCATCATCAACATCGCCTCGACGGGCGGGAAGCAGGGTGTCGTGCATGCCGCCCCGTACTCGGCGTCGAAGCACGGCGTGGTCGGTTTCAGCAAGGCGCTCGGCCTCGAACTGGCCAGGACCGGCATCACGGTGAACGCCGTCTGCCCCGGCTTCGTCGAGACGCCGATGGCCGCGTCCGTGCGCGAGCACTACTCGGAGATCTGGGAGGTGTCGACCGAGGAGGCCTTCGACCGGATCACCGCGCGCGTGCCGATCGGCCGCTATGTGCAGCCGTCCGAGGTGGCGGAGATGGTGGCCTATCTGATCGGGGACGGGGCGGCCGCGGTCACCGCGCAGGCGCTGAACGTCTGCGGCGGCCTGGGGAACTACTGACGCCCGGCGGCCGGTGAACGTGGTGGAGCCCCTCGCAGTCTGCGAGGGGCTCCACCACGTTCACCGGCCGGTTTCTACGTTTCTACGCGAGCACATGGTCACCGTTGAGAATCTCCATATGCATGCGCTGGATTTCAGGCGTCGGGTCCACCCCCAGCTCGTCGGACAGAATCTGCCGGAGATTTCGGTACGACGCCAGCGCCTCCGCCCGCCGGCCCACCCGATAGAGCGCCCCCATCAGCTTGGCGTGCAGGGTCTCGTTCAACGGATGGGAAATTACCAGGGACCGCAGCTCCGGAATCATCGGCCCTATCCTGCCGAGCCGCCAATTCGCGTCGATGCGGAGCTGCACGCCGAAGAGCCGGAGCTCTTCCAGATGAGCGATATGACTTTCAAGCACCCGGCCGCACGGCACGGTGGACAGCGCCGGGCCGCGCCAGAGATCGAGTCCCGCGTTCAGCGAGGCGAGTGCCTCCTCGGGCCGGTCCTCCTCGAGCAGCCGGCTGCCCGTGCGGATCAGCCGCTCGACGATCGTGACATCGAGCTCGTCGTCGTCGATCAGGGCGAAGTAACCGGGCGGCCGGGTCAGGAGCAACTCCCGCTCCTGATAGGTCACCTGATGCTCCGCCAGCAGCCGGCGGGTGTGGTAGACGTAGGTCTGCAGTGTCGTCATGGCGCTGCGCGGCGGATCGTCCGCCCACAGTTCCTCGATGAGCACCCCCGCTCCCACCACCTCATGCCGTCTGAGCAGCAGGAGCGCCAGGAGCTGGGTCGCCTTCGAGGATTTGAGCGGAATCAACCGCCCCGCATCCGTGATTACATGAACATGCCCCAACAGATTGAATCTCATCCTGCGCCCCCGTCGAGATTCTCCGTTTTCTTAGGGGCGACAATAACAGGCCTACTTGACAGATTTCAATGTGGCCGGCGTCACAAGAGATCATTTATTTGTCCAAATATAAATCAGCGCAGCGAGCTGCGCTGATTCACATTTTCCGGCTTTTCTACGGGGAAACAGGAGCCGGCGCCTCCGAATTCACAGAATCGGAAATTCCCGATCCGGCCATTTCCTCGGGGGAGTCCTCGCGCCGGAAGAGCCGGTGCGGCCACCACATCCACCGGCCGACATCGAGGGTGAGCGCGGTGACCAGGACCGACCGCACGATCATGGTGTCGAGCAGGATGCCCACCGCCACCGTGAAGCCGAGCTCGGCGATGAAGACCAGCGGCAGCGTGGCCAGTGCGGCGAAGGTCCCGGCCAGCACCAGACCGGCCGCGGTGATCACGCCACCGGTCGAGGTGAGGCCCTTGAGCGCACCCTGCCGGGTGCCGAACCGGTTGCTCTCCTCCCTGATCCGGGTGACGAGGAAGATGTTGTAGTCGACGCCCAGGGCGACCAGGAAGACGAACACCCAGAGCGGGAAGGCGGAATCGGCCCCAGCGAAGTCGAAGACGTGGTTGAAGAAGAAGGCGGCGAGACCGAGCGCCGTGAAGAAGGACAGCACCACGCTCGCGATCAGCAGCAGCGGGGCTACGAGTGCCCGCAGCAGCAGCGCGAGGATGCAGAACACCACGGCGAGGATCACCGGGATGATCAGGCCGCGGTCGCGGCTGGACGCCTCGCGCATGTCGTGCACGACGGCGCTGCTGCCGCCCACCCTCGCCTCCGCCCCGTCCAGCCGGCCGAGGCTCTCGCGGGCCGCGGTGACCGCGTCCATGGCCGCCGGGCTGTCGGCTCCGGCGCCGAGCGTCGCCTCGAGATAGGCCAGCCCGTCCTTGACCTGGGGCTTCGCGACCTCGGTGACGCCGGGCACCTTCTGAAGAGCGCCGCGCACCTCAGCCGCCGAGGAGTCCTTGGCGATGACGACCATCGGCTCACCGGAACCGGCCGGGAAGTGCCGGGCGAGAAACTCCTCGCCCACCACCGACTCCGGCTTGGTCTTGAAGCCGTCCTTCTGCTGCAGCCCGTCGGCGTTCAGGGTGACGGCCAGCACGGCCACCGCCCCCAGCACCACGCTGGTCGTGACCCAGACCGCACGCGGACGGCCCGAGACCATGCGGGCGACCCGCGTCCACACGCCCCGGGTGACATCGGGCTCCGTACCGTGCTTGGGCCGGGCCGGCCAGAAGATCCAGCGCCCGAAGATCACCAGCAGGGCGGGCAGCAGCGTCATCATCGACAGCAGGCCGACCAGCACACCGACGGCGCAGACCGGGCCGAGGCCCTTGGTGGAGTTCAGGGCGGCCAGCAGCAGCACGAGCATGCTGATGGCGACGGTGGCGGCGCTGGCCACGATGGCAGGGCCTGCACGGTGCAGTGCCACGGCCATGGCCTCGTGCCGGTCCTCGTGCCGCCGCAGCTCCTCCCGGTAGCGGGCGACGAGCAGCAGCGCGTAGTCGGTGGCCGCACCGAGCACCAGCACGGTGAGGATCATCGAGGTCTGGGCGTTGACCGTCAGTCCCGCGTGCTTGGCCAGCAGGTAGATGATGGCCTGCGAGATGACCAGGGACATGCCCGCGGAGATCATCGGAAGCAGCCACAGCAGCGGACTGCGATAGGTGATGACGAGAATCGTCACGACGATGAGGAGGGTGACCAGGGTGAGTTTGAAGTCGGCGCTGCTGAAGGACTCCGCGGAGTCGGCGGCATAGCCGGTCGGGCCGGTCACATGGACGCCGAGTCCGTCGGGCGCGTTGGGCTGCGCGGTCTTCCGCAGATCCTTCGTGGCCTCGTTGAGCCCCTCCCAGCCCTCCTTGCCGAGGTGGACGTTGACCACGGTCCGCAGGGCCTTGCCGTCCTCCGAGCGCACCGGGCCGTACGGCTCGCCCACCACGTGGGTGCCGTCCGCGAAGTCCGCGGCGTCGGCCCGGGCCTTGGCCTCGTCGGCGGCCGTGATCCCGGACGGGCGGTCGTAGACGACGATGGCCGGGCTGGTGTCGGCGGGCTGGAACTTCTCGGAGAGTTCGAGTACTTCGGTCGATTCCGCGTTGCCGGGGAGCCAGGCGGCGGCGTCGTTGGACTCGGCGTCGCCGAGATTGCCGGCCAGCGGCTGGAGCACGATCAGCAGACCGATCCAGCCCACGAGCACCAGCCACTTGAGCCGGCGTCCGCCCGGCCAGGCCAGCAGTGTGCGTGTCATCAGAAACCCTCTTCCTCACGAGGCTTGGGCGGCAGCCGGAAGGCCAGCGCGAAGGACACCGCCAGCAGTCCGATCACGATCCAGAGCGTGCGGACCATCGCGGTGCTGAAGTTCTCGGTGTGGGCCCGCTGCCAGGCCCGCGCCGTGGCCTCGGCCAGCTCCGGCCGGGCCTGCTGGATGTTCCAGCAGCTGCCCGGCGTCCGTTCGGAGTCCTTCTGGCTCGCCGATTCCCTCAGGCACACCCGCAGGTCGGTGAGCAGCCGGTCCTGCTCGGCCGGGGCCGCCCCGGCGGCGGTGAGTTCGGCGCGGGTGCGGCTCTCGCCGTCGGCGACGCTCGCCGTGGCCTGGGAGCCGAGCAGCCCGAAGAACAGGGTCGCGAGCACCGCGACCCCGACCGCGAAGCCGAGTTGCTGGACCGCGGTGAGGATCCCGGAGGCGGTGCCGGCCTCCTGCTTGTCGACGTCGGCCAGGGCGATGTCGAAGAGCAGACCGATCATGATGCCCATGCCGAGCCCCGCCACGGCGATGCCGGGGACGAGCTCCCAGCTGGTGAGATCGCCGGCCTGGTCGCCGATGGTCAGCAGCATGATCAGTACGCCGATCGCCAGCACCGCGAGCCCGCCGTGCAGCGCCTTGCGGCCGAACTTCGCGCCCAGCACCGCCCCGGTCAGGATGGCGCCGACGACCAGGAACACCGACCAGGGCGTCATGGTCAGCGCCGCCCGGGTCGGGCTGAAGCCCAGGCCGATCTGCAGATGCAGGCCGAGCAGCAGCGACATTCCGGAGATGCCGGTGAAGAACACCAGCGCCACCGCCAGTCCCGCGGCGTAGCGGGAACGGCGCAGCAGGCTGAGCTCGATGAGCGTGGCGCCGCCGCGCTTCTCCTGCCGCAGTTCGTAGGCGACGAAGGCGGCGAGCACGGCCGCTCCGGCCGCCATCAGCACGAACGTCCAGGCAGGCCAGCCGCGTTCGCGCCCCTGGACGAGCGGGAAGATCAGCAAGGTCAGCCCGAGCGTCACCAGCAACATGCCGCCGAAATCGAACTTCGGCCGCACGGGTGCCTTGCCCTCGGGCAGCAGCAGCATCGCACCGATGATCACGGCTGCCCCGATCGGCAGGTTGATCAGGAAGACGGCCCGCCAGCCGGTGCCGAACAGATCGGCGTCGACCAGGAATCCGGCGACGATCGGGCCGAGCACGGCGCCCAGTCCGATGGCGGGCCCGAACGCGCCGAACGCCGCCGCGGTCTCCTTGGGCGGGAACATCTGCTTGATGAGGCCGAGCCCCTGCGGAATCATCAGCGCGCCCAGCCCGCCCTGCAGGAAGCGTGCGGCGATGAGCATCTCGGGACTGCCCGCCACCGCGCACAGCACGGAGGCCAGGGTGAAGCCGACGGCGCCGATGACGAACATGCGCTTGCGGCCGTAGATGTCGCCCAGCCGGCCGCCGACCACCAGCAGGACAGCGAAGGCGAGCGTGTACCCGACGGTGATCCACTGGATGACGCTGAGGCTGCCGCCCAGATCGGCGCGGACCGCGGGCGCGGCGATGTTCATGATCGTGCCGTCGAGCAGGTCCATGATCTCGGCGCCGAGGATGACACCCAGCGCAGCCCAGCGGCGCGCGTAGGCCGGGGGTTCGGCCGGGGGCTCGGCCGCGGCTGCGTCCGGCTCGTCTGCTTCAACGGAACTCATGGCATCCCCCGAGATTCTCGACAACAGGTCCACGAACGACCACCGTTCTATAATGGAACGGTGGTCGTGTCAAGAAACGGTGGCCCGTCGATGCCATACGATGAGATCCACCTGCTGCGAGTTCACTTGCTGCGAGTCCACCTGCTCCGAAGCGAAGGAAGGAGGCCCATGCCCGAGGAGATCCCCGTACCTCCGTGGCGCCGGCCGAAGAAGGCGCCGCCGCGCATGCCCCTGACCCAGGACCGGATCGTCGACACGGCGCTCGGCATCCTCGACGCCGAGGGACTCGACGCCCTGAGCATGCGGCGGCTCGCGCAGGAGCTGAAGACCGGGCACGCTTCGCTGTACGCGCACGTGGGGAACCGGGACGAGCTGCTCGACCTCGTCTTCGACCTGGTCCTGACCGAGGTGGACATCCCGGAACCGGAGCCGGGCCGCTGGGCGGAGCAGGTCAAGGAGATGTGCCGGTCACTGCGGCGGATGTTCCTGGCCCACCGGGATCTGGCGCGCATCGCGATCGACCGGGTGCCTCTCGGGCCCAACGGGATCATGGGGATGGAGCGCACCCTGAATCTGCTGCGCGCCGGGGGCCTGCAGGACGAACTCGCCGCCTACGGGGGCGACCTGCTGTCGACCTTCGTCACGGCGGAGGCCCTGGAGCAGTCGTCCCGGCACTCCGGCGCGGAACAGAGCCAGGAGCAGGCCGGCATGTTCGCCGACCAGCTCCACGGCTACCTGAAGTCGCTGCCGGCCACGCAGTTCCCGAACCTGGTCCACCTGGCCGGCCCGATCACCTCGCTCGACTCCGACCGCCGGTTCGAGCTCGGCCTCGAGATCATCATCGCCGGCCTGGTGGCCGGGGCCGGGGCCGACGACGGTGCGGACGACGGTGTCAGGTCGTCGGCAGGATCGACCCCTCCGGAGTCATGAAGACGGCCTTCGGCGGTCCCATCAGGCCGGGCAGAGAGCTCAGCGCCTCCCGCAGCTTCGCCGAGCGCGGGTCGGCGCTGAAGTTCTCCCGGTAGGCCTGTTCGCTCTCCCACTGGGCGTAGTTGACGACCGCGGTGCCGTCCGTGCTCGCGTGATACGTGGCCGACAGAAAGCCGGGCACCTCGCGGATCCACTCCTGCACCCCGCCCGTGGCCAGCTCCACCAGCTTGCGCTGGGTGGCGGGGCCGTCCACCGCGAAGGTGACGACGGCGACAAAACCCACCTGCGGATCATTCACTTCAGCCATCGTTGCTCCTCCTCAGCAGCTCTCCGGCATACAAGGTCGCTCCCGGCCCGAACTGCAGCCCGATATGGCTCGCGGCCGCGTGTACATCGCGCCAGAAGCGCTGCATCGGGCTGTCCTGCGCCTGCGCCCTGGTGCCCGCGCAGGCGAACAGCCGGTCGGTCGCGGCGGTCAGCAGCTCGGCCGCAAGCGCACAGTCCCGCGCCCCACGGCCGACGAGTTCACCGGTCACCCCGCCGGCGTCGGCGACCTCGGCGACCCGCTCCAGCAGCAGCTGGGCCGCGTCGATCTCGCCGGTGGCCCGGGCCAGCGTGTGCTCGTACAGCACACGGTCCTGGGACGAGACGGCGTTCTGTCCGGTCGGCCCGGCCAGCTTCTCGGCGATCCATGAGGTCCACACGGCCGCGGCGCCGCGGGCCGCGCCGAGCATCGGCAGCGCGAAGGCCAGCCCGTTGACCGCCCGCATGGGCACGGTGTGGCAGATCGCCTCGGCACCCGGACCGAGCCCGGCGGCGATGGCCGCACGGGTGCAGGCCCGCGAGTCCGGCACGAACACCCCGTCGAGTACGAGGGTGTTGCTGCCCGTTCCGCGCATGCCCATCGGGTACCAGCTGTCGACGATCCCGTACGCCTGCCGCGGCACCGCGAAGAACCACGGCTCCTTCCCCGCCTTCGCGCACACCAGCGCCCAGTCGGAGTGGTCGACGACGCTGACGAACGGCCAGGTGCCCGAGACCTGCCAGCCGCCCGCCGTCTTCTCGGCGCGGCCGAGCGGCATCAGGGCACCGACGATCAGGGCGTCGGGGCCGGCGGACCACAGCTCGGCCTGGCCCTCGTCCGGCAGATAGGCGGCCATCCGGCCGAGACTCGCCGTGAGCGACGCGTACCAGGCGGCCGACGCGCAGGCCTCGCCCAGCACCGCGACCGGCTCCACGAGCTCGGCGAACGTCGCAGCCCTGCCGCCGTGCGCCACCGGAACGAAGTGGGCGGCGAAACCGGCCTGAAGGACCGCGGAGACGACGTCAGGGCTCAGCCGGCGCTGCTGCTCGGCGTCGGCCGCCCGCTTCCCGGCGAGCTCGGCGATCCGGCGGGCCCCGGCCTCCAGGGGCGACGGCTCCCGGGCCGCCGGGATCTGCTGGGTCTCCTGGGTCATCGCGCCCGCACTCATGCCGCATCCATCGGGACCCAGCCGGTCTTCGCCAGCCACTGGTCGAGGGTGAGCAGTTGCGGGAACCGGGCGCGCAGCGTGGGGATGTCGGCGTGATAGCCGATCCCGTTGAGCCAGGTGTACGAGATCGCCTGCCACTCGAAGCCCGTGCGGTGCAGCTCCGGTATCGGCACCGAGACGAAGCGGGCGGGCAGTCCGGTGTGCCGGCCGAACGCGTCCGCGATCTGCTCGCCGGTCAGCTCGTCCCCGGCCAGCTCGATCTTGGCGCCGCCGAAGGTCCCGGGGTCGTCGAAGGCGTCGGCCGCGAAGTACCCGATGTCGGGGCCGCTGATCATCTGCAGGGTGTTGGTCGGCCCGAGCCCCCGCCGGAAGGTCAGCTCGCCGTCCTCCATGACGAGGGGCGACATGTCGTGGTTCAGGTTCTCCATGAAGTACGACGGCCGCAGGAAGGTGAAGCTGAGCTCGTTCTCCTGGATCCGCTGCTCGATCGCGAGCTTGGACAGCCGCCAGTTCACGCCCTCCGGCTGCTCCGCCCCGCCGACCGAGCTGTGGACGTAGTGCTGGATGCCGAGGTCGCGAGCGGCGTCGGCGCAGATCTTGCCCTGCCGCTCCTCGCCCTCCACGCCCGCCGGAGTCATCGGCGTCTGGATGCTGAACACGCCGTACGCGCCCTTCATCGCCGCGCGCACCGACTCGGCGTCCTCCAGGTCGCCGGTGTGCAGGCTCGCGCCCAGCTCGCGCAGCTCCTTGGCCTTGGGCGCGCCCGGGTCGCGGACGAAGGCCCGGACGGTCCAGCCGCGTTCCAGCAGGTACCGGGCCGCGGAGCCGCCTTGCTTGCCGGTGGCGCCGAGGACCAGTACGGGCTTGTTCTCATCGGGCATGGCTGTGCCTTTCGTTGGTGTCGTCACGAGTCGCGCGAACCGGCGGGCGAGGTGGACACCGAGAGCCGGCGCACCGACAGCCGCACCCCTTGGCCGAAGTAGCGCTCCAGGAAGAGCCCCAGGCCGAAGCTGAGGCCGCGCGGCCGTACGGCCTCCTCCCGGCCGCCGTTGTCCCGCCGCAGCCAGCGCGCGTCCAGCGAGCGGAAGCCGATCCGGTCCACGGACAGCACCTCCTGCCCGTCGGCCTTCCAGTGGACGGTGCCGGCCGCGCCGTCGTAGCCGACCTCGAGCCGGTGGAGCGTGCCCGGGGTGCGGTCGGCGACCGGGACGCAGTAGGTGAAGGACGCGAACTCGGCGTCCGGCTGCAGCGCGAGGCGCTCGTAGACCGCGTAGAGGCGGCTGTGCGTGAGGAAGAAGTCGAAGATCATGCCGGTCTCGAGGTCGACCGAGATCAGACCGCCCGCGCCGAGCCGGGCGTCCGCAGTCGGCTCGTCGACGTCGTCGTACGGATGGGAGCGCAGGCCGAAGCCGCGCAGTCCCATCTCGGCCGTGACCGAGAGCAGTTCACCCGGCACCGCGGTGAACCCGCCGCGCGCGGAGGCGGTGCCGCCGGTGGTGAAGGCTCCCCAGCGCAGATGGAGCGGGGTACCGTCCGGTCCCGGCTTGGGCTCGGTGAACGCCGGCCGCCTGGTGCGGGGTTGGAGGGAGCTCGGCACGACCCTCAGGCCGTCCGGCCCGCCGCGGACCACCCCGTCTCCTTCGGGGAGACCGTCGACCGGGCGCAGCCGCCATGGCGCGCCCGGTCCCTCGGTCCTCAGTCCCCCGGTGAAACCCTCATGGAAGATTTCCGTGCTCATCCGGCCCTCCCCGTGGTGTGCCCGTCCTACGGGCTCCACCCTGGCAAGGGGGCATCGAGGGCCACTCGAAGCGGAGTCGAAGGGGTCTGGGGCCCCTGGGCCCTGTCGTCAGACGTTGCGGCCGCGCTGAGCGGTGTCCTCGCCGAGGCCCCAGGTGATGATGCGCTTGGGGTGGATGCGGATCATCGCGGTGCCGAAGTAGGGGTGCGGCGGCTGGGCGTCGGTCAGTGCCTCGGCACGGCCGCGCACTTCGATACCGCGTACGTTCCACGGCTGCGTGGAGATCAGATCGTCGACGACGAAGGCGACCTGGTCGTTCTTGCCGACGTTGCGGAACTTCTTGCTGGCCGTCAGGTTGTGCCCGCCGATGTCGATCGTGCCGGTCTCGGTGTTGATCGTGAACGAGACGGGGTTGACCTGGGGTTGGCCGTCGGCCGCCACGGTGGCCAGCCGGCCGAGGTTCTGGGAGGCGTAGTACTCGAGCTCGTCAGGAGTGAAAGGCATGTCAGCTTCCTTGGGCCTTGGATTGGTCGGAATGCTCCCGGCCGGGCACGGGGCCCGCCGCGAGCTTCGGAGTCGTGACGGTGGACGGCAGCCAGCGGAGCACGGCGAGGGCGCCCACGAGGGCCGCCACGGCAGCTGCCCCGGCGGCCAGATGCATGGCGTCCAGGAAGGCCTGCCGTGCGGGACCGACAAGTCCGCTCTCCCCCAGCCGAGTCGCAGCCAGCAGCGTGGCGTCCAGGGACTCGCCGGCCTCGTGCCGCACAGAGGGCGGCAGTACGGCGAGCTCGTCCTCGATGCCACTGCGGTAGGCGGCGCCCATGAGGGAACCGAGCACGGCGACGCCCAGGGCGCCGCCCAGCTGGCGCACGGTGTTGTTCATCGCCGAGGCCACGCCCGCCTTCTCGCGTGGGATCGCGTTCATGATGGACACGGCTGCGGTCGGCATGACGCAGGCTACGCCCGCTCCCAGTGCGGCGAACAAGGCGAGGATCAGCCAGAGCGGAGCGTGCTGCGTCACGAAGACGACCCCGGCAAGTGAGGCGGTCACGGCCAGCATGCCCGCCGCGCACACGTTCCGGGGGCCGACTCTGCGGACCAGGACCGTGCTGAGGGGTCCGCAGACCACGTTCGCGCCGGCCAGCGCCACGGTGCAACTCCCGGCCTGCAGCGGGGTGTAGCCGCGCACGCTCTGCAGGTAGAAGGCGCTGAAGAAGAGGAAGCCCATCATCGCGAAGCTGACGAAGCCGACGGCCGCGACGGCGGTGGAGAAGGCCTTCAACCGGAAGAAGCCGAGCTCCAGCGAGGGTTCCGCGGTACGGCGCTCATGCCACAGGAACACACCCAGCAGGCCGAGGCCCGCCAGGCCAGGTCCCCAGACCGTGGGCTGGGTGACCCCGCCGGTCCGGCCGGCCTCGATGATCCCGTACACGAGCAGCACGAGACCGGCGATCGAGAGCAGCAGCCCGCCCGCGTCGACGCGCTTGCCCACGGTGCCCCGGGTCTCGGGCACCAGCAGCACCACCGCGACCAGGCTGACCGCCACGATCGGCACGTTGACCAGGAAGACCGAGCCCCACCAGAAGTGCGCGAGCAGCAGCCCGCCGGTGACCGGTCCGATGCCGAGGGCGAAGCCGACCGAAGCCGCCCAGATCCCGAGGGCCTTGGGGCGCTCCCGCATCGGGAACACGGCGGCGATGGTGGCGAGGGTGCTCGGCAGGACCGCCGCGCCGCTCACGCCCATGCAGGCGCGGGCGGCGATGAGCTGCTCCGGCGACCCGGCGTAGGCCCCGGCCAGGGACGACAGCCCGAACAGGGCGAGGCCCAGCAGGAGTACGCGTCTGCGGCCCAGCCGGTCACCGAGCACACCCCAGGTGAACAGCATCGCGGCGAAGGCCAGGGTGTAGGCGCTGAGCACCCATTCGACCTGGCTGTGCGAGGCGCCGAGGCCCTGCTCCGGGTCGGTGAGGGTGCGCAGCGTCACGTTGAGCACGGTGTTGTCGAGGATGATGCTCACCAGGCTCAGGACCAGCACCACCAGGACGGCCCAGCGCCGCGGATGCCCCTCGTGCGCCGGGCCGCCCGGTCGAGCAGGACCCGGTGTCACAGGTCCGGATGTCACAGGTCCGGCACCAGGACGAGCTTGCCGCGCACATGGCCCTGCTCCAGCCGGTGGTGGGCCTCGGCCGCCTTGGCGAAGGGGAGGACGGCCTCGACGTGCGGCCGCAGCCGGCCCTCGGCGCAGAGCGCGGCCAGCGCGGCGAGCCGCTCGGCGGACCGCACCACTTGCGGCATGACGATGCCCTCCTGGGCCGCGGCACGGAAGTTGGCGATGGTGGCGATCCGGGACCGGTCCGCGACGAGTTCGAGCGACACGGCGAGCGCCTCCGGTCCCCCGTGGCAGTCGAGGGCGGCGTCGACGCCGTCCGGGGCCAGGGCGCGCACTCGGTCGGCGAAGCCCGGGCCGTAGGCGACGGGCAGCGCGCCCAGCGAGCGCAGGAACTCGTGGTTGTGCTCACCGGCGCTGCCGATCGCCGTGCCGCCCCGCTCCTTGACGAGCTGGACGGCGAGGCTGCCGACGCCGCCGGCCGCGGCGTGCACGAGCACGGTGTCCCCTTGGCCGACGCGCAGTTCGGCCAGAGCGATGTCCGCGGTCTGCCCCACGGCCGACAGGGACCCCGCGACCTCCCACGACAGTTCCGCCGGCTTGGCGGTGATCTGGTCCGCGCCGACGGCGAGCAGCTCGGCGCCGGACTGCATGACGGCGAACCCCAGTACCTCGTCGCCGGGTGCGAACCCGGTCACCTCCGGCCCGGTCCGCTCGACGACCCCGGCGAACTCGTTGCCGATGATCTGCGGGAACTCGACCGGATAACGACCCCGCATGCCGCCGGAACGCACCCGGCAGTCGAACCCGTTGACCCCGACGGCCCGCACCCGGACCGTCACCTGGCCCGGCCCTGGCACCGGCTCGGGGACATCGATGAGACCCAGTACGTCCGGTCCGCCGAACTGCTGGATGGCTATGGCCTTGGGCATGCGTTCTCCACGTTCGTTTGACGGCTGCTGCTACTTCGCGACCTGCGTGCTGGCAAAAACGGTCGCGGGCTTCGCCGGGTCGGGGAAGCACTCGAACGGGCCCCACTCGTCCAGAATCGGCTGGTAGCGGTACCAGTAGAAGCCGGGCTGCTCATAACTCGAGCCGCCGGGGCCGAAGTTGAGCGTAGCGGTGGCCTTCGGGGCCTTGTAGGTGACCTTCAGCGTCGGCAGGTCGAACTCGACACCGCCGTCGAGCGGGCCGGACGCGCTGACGATGATGTCCTTGCCCTCGACCTTGACCTGGAGAGCGGAGTCGCCGAGACCGCTGCCGCCGGTGAGCTTCACCTTCTTGACCTTCGCGCCCTCCGGGATCCGGTAGGCGACCCGCACATCCTTGACGATCTTGTTGTACTCGGCGAAGGCGGTGATCGGGGCCGGGTCGTACGTGGCCTGGAACTGCTTGCCCGCGCGGACCGAGGCGGGCACGGTGACGTCGAACCCGCGCTTGTAGTCGTAGACCGGGTGCGTGTTGCCCTGCACCCAGGTGCGGCACTCGTACGGCACGTCCACGTTCGCGGCGTGCGCACTGGTGCCCAGGCTCATGACTCCCGCCAGCGCGAGGGCGGACGCGGTGGTCAGACGTATCACCTGTTGACGCGATGAGGTCATGGAAAAGGTCTCCTTCGGACTCTTGGAATACGAACTCGGAAGGTCGGGATGGAGGTCGGAGAAGGGCCAGGGAGGATCAGGGAAGGGTCGGGGCGGGTCAGGGAATGAGTACGACCCGCCCGAGCTGGGCCCTGGCCTCGAGGATGGTGTGCGCCTCGGCGGCCCGCTCCAGGGGCAGCCGGGCGTGTACGGCGGACTTCACCTGTCCGCCGACCAGCAGCCGGGTGAGTTCGGCGACGCCCGCCTCGTACTCGTGCGGGCGGCCGCCCCTCCAGGCCGACAGCGCGAAGCCGGTGACGTACTTGATGCCGATGAGGTCCATGACCGACACCCGCGGGATCTCCAGCTCGCCGCCGGACGAGCCGTAGAACACCAGCCGGCCGCCCGGCGCGAGCAGGCGGATGCCCTGCTGCAGGACCTCGGCGCCGACGCCGTCCAGGATCAGGTCGGGCCCGCGTCCCCCGGTGAGTTCCCGGACCTCCTCGGCCCAGTGCGGGGAACGGTGGTCGACGACGGCGTCGGCGCCCGTCGCGCGGGCGAACTCGCGCTTGTCGGCCGCCCCCGCGGTGCCGATGACCTGGCCGGCCCCGGCCGCCCGGGCCAGCTGGACCGCGATATGGCCCACGCCGCCGGCCGCGGCATGCACCAGCACCGTCTCGCCCTTGCTCAGTTGCCCGGTCCGCAGAATGCCGAGGGCGATCAGTCCGGTGCCCGGCAGGACCGCGGCCTCGGCGGCGTCCAGCTCCTCGGGTACGGGTACGACGGTGACGGCGTCGACGACGACCTGCTCGGCGTAGGCGCCGTAGAGGGTGAAGGCGCCGACCCGGTCCCCCGGGCGAAGCCCCGCGACGTCCGGCCCCACCGCCGCGATCCTGCCGACCACGTCGCCGCCGAGCACGACGGGGAAGACGGGCTTCCACATCGGCGCGGGGAAGACCTCGCGCCGCATCTGGGTCTGCGCATGGCCGACGCTGACCGCCTCGACGGCGATGCGCACCTGGCCGGGGCCGGGTTCGGGGACCGGGCGCTCGGCGACGTACAGCACGTCGGGGTCGCCGTACCGGTCGAACTGCACGGCACGCATCACTTCTTCTCCTCCTGGGACTGCCCGGTCCGCCCCAGGGCGGCCAGTACGGCGTGGTGCCGGTCGTCACGGTCCCGGACCAGCTCGGCATAGGTCCGGTCGCCATAGGCGGCTTCGGTCTGTTCGACCAGGGCCTCGACGGCTTCTGCGCCGAGGGCGGGCTGTCCGAGCCCACGCCAGCCCTGTTCGAGGCCGCTGCCGAGATGCTCGAGCCACTTGCGCAGGCCGCCCGGCCCGCCGCCCAGGTGGAACGCGTGGAACGGCCCGATGGTGGACCAGCGCAGCCCGATCGAGTCGGTGACGATCCGGTCGAGCTCCTCGACGGTCACCACGCCTTCGAGGACGAGGTGGATGCTCTCGCGCAGCAGCGCGGACTGCAGCCGGTTGGCGGCGAAGCCGGGCAGCGCCCTGCGCAGCACGACCGGGGTCCGCCCGACCGACTCCAGGAAGGTCACCGCCCTTTCGACGGCCTCCGGGTCGGTGCGTTCCCCGCCGATCACCTCGACCAGCGGAACGATGTGCGGCGGGTTGAAGGGATGGGCCACGACCAGCCGGCCCGGTCCGGGCATGTCCCGGCTCAGATCGTCGGGGAGCAGTTTCGACGTCGAGGACAGCACGAGGGCGGGGGCGGGGGCGGCCTCGCCGATCTCGGCGAACAGCCGCTGCTTGAGGGGCAGGTCGTCGGGGGCGTTCTCGGAGACGAGGTCCACTCCGGCCACCGCCCGGCCGACGTCCGGCTCGAACTCGATCCGCGCCGCCAGCTCGTCCGCCCGGCCCGGGGAGAACAACTCGAGCCCCTCGCGCACGATGCGCCGGGCGTCAGGCCTGCGGCTGTTGACCCGTACGGTCAGCCCGCAGGCGCTGAACAGATTGATCCATCCCAGGCCGATCGTGCCCGCCCCGATCACTGTCACGGTGCTCATGGCGACGAGGCTGGCAGGGCCCACTCGAACCCGGCTCGAGCGGACTTCGAGGCCACGGGGCGACCGTGGCCGCATGACCATCACCGAGCTTCCCACCGGCCTGTATGCCGAGGTCCTGTCGTTCTACGGCCACCAGATGCAGAAGCTGGACGGCCGCGAATTCGCCGGCTACGCCGCGACCTTCACCGAGGACGGCGAGTTCAAGCACTCCCCTTCGCTGCCGGCCGCCCGTACCCGTGCCGGGATCATCGCCGTCCTGGAGGACTTCCACCGCAAGTTCGACGCCCGCAGGATCCAGCGCCGGCACTGGTTCAACCACGTGGCCGTGGACCAGGCGTCCGACGGCTCGATCACGGCGACGAGCTACTGCCTGGTCCTCACCGTCCACGCCGACGTCAAGGAGCCCGAGTTCGGCCCGAGCTGCGTCGTCCACGACGTCCTGGTCCGCGGCGAGAACGGCGAACTGCTCCTGCGCTCCCGCCACGTCACCCACGACCACGTCTTCCCCGGCTGAGCGCCGGAGAAGTCGGCACGGATCAAGCTCGGGAACGCAGAAGGGGTTGGGCTTTCGTGGGCTCGGCCCCTTCCGGCAGTCCGATCAGCCGTGGAAGCGGAACGCCCGTAGCTGCCGGTCGTGGTCTCGTCCGACCGTGGTCCAGCGATGACGTTGCAGCACCGGTGGGCGGGAGTGATCCGCCCCCACCCCAGAGGGCAGGCGCCGACTGGTCACCGCCAGGCGCGTACGAGGTCCTCCGGGCCCCAGTGCGCCGCGAGCGGCAGGCCGCAGGCGATGCCGCTGCGTGACACCGCGACGAGAGGGGTGTCCGTCCCCGCGCCCGGGACGGCGAGCATGTCGCGGACCAGGGCGTCGTAGTCGTGGCGGTCGAACGGCCGGTCCTCCAGCCACTTGATGGAGCCGAGGAAGTGCACCCGCCCGGCCACCGGCTCCCGGTCGGCGCCGATCAGGTCGATCTCGGGGTTGTTCTGCCGGTTCCACCAGCCGCCTACCGCCTCGGTGTCCGGCCACGCCTCGTCAGGCAGCAGCCGCAGCAGCGACTCGCGGACGATCGGCTCCACCGCCCGTCCGCGCCAACTGGTCCAGCCCCGCTCGATGCGCTCCAGCGCCAGGTCGCCCCGGCCACGTTCGATCAGCGGCAGGCCGCGCTGCAGAAAGGCCAGCCAGAAGCGCAGGTAGGGGTCGGCAATGCGGTAGCGCTTGTTCTTGCGGTCGGATTTGGCCGACAGCGGGAGGTCGGCGGCCAGCACGCGCTTGCCCAGCAGCGTGTTCAGCAGCGGAGTCAGCACCCCGGAAGGCAGTGCGCCGGACCCGCCGGCCCGGGCCGCGATGGTGGAGAACGTCCGCTCGCCGGCGCCCACAGCCTCCAGTACCGACCGGGCGTGGGACGCCTCGGGGAACTCGCCCAGCAGCGACAGCTCGCCCGCCACCAGCAGCGGCGAGAGCGGGTTGGCCACCGCCTCGGCCAGGAAGTCGGTACGGCTCATCCCCGGCCGCCAGGACTGGACGATCTCCGGGAACCCCCCGGTGATCAGCAGGGCATCCACCACCTCTGCCGCGCCCAGCCCGGTGGCGGCCTGCACATCCGCCAGGCGCAGCGGATCGACGGTCATCTTCGTGGCCCGTCCGAAGAACGGGCGACCATGGGTCTGCAAGGCCTCCATCACGGAGATATCGCTGCCGACCAGGATCAGCAGCACGGGCTTGGCGGACAGGTGGCGATCCCAGACCGTCTGCAGCGCACCCTCGAACTCTCGGTCCTGCTCCACCAACCACGGCACCTCGTCGATCACCGCGATGCTCGGGGCGTCGTCGGGCAGCGCGACGGCCAGGGACCGCAGCGCCTGGTTCCAGTCGCCGGCCTGCAGCCCGGCCACCAACTCCGCCCCCGGCAGCGGCGACTGCGCGAGCGCGGCGATGAAATCAGCCCGCTCGGCCACAGGGTTACGGCCTCGCGTGGCCTGGAAGACCAAGTACGGCAGCCCGGATCGATCACAGAACTCCTGGACCAGCCGCGACTTCCCCACCCGCCGCCGCCCCGTCATGATCACAGCCTGACCGCGCGTGGTCCCAGCGCCCTGAGCCACCCGACCCAGCTGGCGATCCAGCCGCTCCAGGTCCAGCGCCCTGCCCTTGAAGCCGCTCACAGCCCATCACCTCGACCGGGGGTACCCACACAAACACAGTTTCGATATTACGTAGATTCAATCTACGTTTAGCCTAGCTCACGTCACTCACGTCGCGACTCAAAGAGCAAGGGCCCGACTCCAACGAGCCGGACCCTTCTGACCTGCATATTTGACGGCAGCGATGTGGTGGAACTGCGCCTACACGTTGATCCGGAACGCTCAATGCAGCGCTCCCACCTGCGGAAATGTTCCTTCGGTTGATCGTATCCAGCACGCATCCAGCACCGTCGGGACCGATCCAACACATCCAGCACGTCAAGCCGAGGAGACAGACCCCTCCGAGTCCTCGACCGCAGGGCGCATGGCGCATGGCGTTCTGCATGATGTCTCGACAACGATCCCACGCCTCGGGGACGAGGTGACCGCAGATGTCCACGGCGGTCTTGATCGACTCATGCCCGAGCCATCGCGAGACCTCGCAGATCGGTACGCCTTTCGCCAACGCGATCGAGGCGAAGAAGTGCCGCAGACTGCCGGGCGCGCACTTGGCCTTGCCGTCCACATCGACCAGGCCGGCCGACACGTACGCCTTCCTGAAGTGGTAGCCGTAGGTGGAGGCGGTGGGCATCACGCCCTTGCCACGCCGGCGCGGGGCGAAGAGGACCTCCAGTCGCCGTCGTCTGCCCCCGCTGACCGGTGAAGGCTACGGGCACCGGCTCCCACCGCGACAGGTGGTCGTCAATCTCCTGCTCGATGAACGGGGCGGCCGGGACGTCCCGGTACTCGCCCTCCGCCCGGTGCTTGAGCGGCACGAAGACCGTGCGGCAGTCATCGCGGTGAGCCTTGGCGCTGACCTGCCAGCGGACCCTGACGTAGCCGGACCGTCGGCACTCGGCGGAGAAGGCCAGGGCCTCGCAGGGGCGCTGGCCGGTACCCGACTGTAGGTAGACGGCGAGCCGGTACTGCGGGGCGATGTGCTCCGCGATCAGATCGACGTCGCCCAGCGTGGGAATCTCGTCCTCGTCCACCGCGCACGGGTCCGCCCGGGATACCCGGATGCCGCGCGCGGGATTGTCCGGGATGCGCTTATCAACGACGGCCGCCTCCAGCATGGCGGCCACCATCACCATCCGGTCATTGACCGTGGAGACCGCCAACCCGGCACCGGAGGCATGCACGTCCTTGACACAAACTCCTCGAAATCGCGCCGCGCCAGCCTGGCCAGCATCTCCCGCCCCAGGCGCGGCACGAGATGGTTATGGATGAACCCTTCGTAGTTGCGGCGCGTCGACTCACCGATGACCCGCCGCTCCAGCCACTCCTGAGCCCAGACCCGCAACGGCACAAGCCCTCGCGCAGGATCGAAAGCGAACGCCGTCCTCCTTGTCGTTCTCGACCGTGTCGGCGAAAGCGTCCGCACCATCCGAGCCCACCTGACGGGGAAACGACCTCTCCCGGTACCGCACCGTCCACCCATGTCGGCACCGCGGACGATCACAGGGAAAGTTCCGGTCCCGGACATCCCTCTTGCACCTCTGAAAAACGCTCGCCACCCATGCCCCGACCCTTCGCCTGGCCCGTGCTCGAAACCGTGCGCCGCCACCTAACGGCCGAGCAAGATATTCATCACGAATCCGCTCTTTCCGGCGAATGTGGACCCAGCCTCACCCGCAGCCACGCGGCCCATCGAGTCGGCGAGGGGCCTCCTTGCTGTATGCACTCACACCCTCCGCTCGCCGGCACGTGATCCACGCATCCACTCTGAAGGCCATACCACGCTATGGTTGATGTATGGCTACCAAGAAGGTGACTATCACTCTCGACGAATCCCTGGTCGAAGCCCTGGCCGGAGCCGCCGAGGAAGAAGGCATCCCACTCTCCCGCCTCGTCGCCGGAGCAGCCGAACGCGAGCTGCGCCTGCGGGCCGGCCGGGCCGTCATCCGGGAGTGGCAGGCAGAACACGGCGCCTTCACCCCGGAAGAGCTCGCCGCCGCACGCGCAGACCTGGCCGCCGCCGACGCCGAGTACCTCAGCAGCTCGGGAGCCTCGGCCGCGTGAATATCCCCTACCTGTACGACGCCGGGGTACTCATCGCCATCGACAACGACGACCGACGCATGTGGGCCCGCCACAGCCTGGCCCTCGAAGACGGCCGGGACATCCACGTCCCCGCCGTCGTCGTCAGCCAGGCATGGCGGGACTCCCGCCGCCAGGTCAGACTCGGCAAGTTCCTCGCCGGGTGCCACGTCGTACCCGTCGGCCTCGAAACCGCCAGAGCCGCAGGCATCCTCTGCGGCAAGGCCGGCACCTCCGACATCGTCGACGCCACCGTCGTGACCATGGCAGCCAGCCTCGGCGCCATCATCTGGACCTCGGACCCGAACGACGTCCGCACCCTCATCGACGCCCAGGACATCAAGCCCGTCTCTGTCATCCGCACCGTCTGACCACCGATGGTCTTGACGACCAGCCCGTGCGGGCCCAGAGCGAGGGTGAGGTTGTGTAGGCGGGCGATGCCGAGCATGGCGTGGTGTACGCCGTCGCCCTTGAGACGGCAGTCGCGAAGGATCTTCCAGGTCTTCATGTGGGCGAAGGCGTGCTCGACGCGGGCCCGGACCTGTTTGTGTGAGCGGTTGTGCTCCTGTTTCCACTCGGTCAGTTCCTCGCCGGCCCGGCGACGGTGCGGCATCACGAGTCCGGTCCCTGGGTAGCCTCCGTCGGCGATCGTCATGGTGTGGCCGACGGCGCCCTTTGCGCCGGACTCCCCCCACGCCTTGCAGTCGTTACGGTTGCCCGGCAGCGGCTGTCCGACCACGACTACCGGCCGGGTGTCGGCGTCAACGACGACCTGGTGGTTGGTGGAGTACCGGTAGTTTTTCGACTGCTCGGCGATGGCGTGGTCACGGGTCGGGACCAAGGTGCCGTCCACGATGAGTACGGTGCCTTTCGCGAAGCGGCGCCGAGGTCGCAGTGCCGGCAGCGGTCCGAGGTGATCGATGATGCGGTCGACCGCGGACTTCGAGATGCCGAACAGTGGGGCGAGCTGGCGCATCGTCAAGTTCGTGCGCCAGTACGCCGTGACCAGCAGCGTGCGGTCGTCAAGCGACAATCCCCACGGCCGACCTCGGTGGTCAGTATCGACACCGGCGCGACGCAGCACCGTCACCAGCTTTGCGAACTGGCGCGGGTTCAGCCCGGTGAACGGGCTATCCAAGACGGCTCCGACGCCGTGATCACACCAGCCACAGCAAGATCATTCCACTGGCATTGAGCCCTCCGGCCGGTGAGGGTCGGTTCCCGACGCGAAGGCGAGAACGTCGGGGACTGCTGCACGCAGGCTCTTGAAGTGACGGTGCACGCCGTCCACCGCAACGGGAGAGTTGACCCCCCACACCGTCATGCCGGCACGCAGTCCGGACTGCACCCCGGAGGGGGCATCCTCGATCACCAGACAGTCCTCCGGCTCGGCACCGAGCCCCTTGGCAGCCAGCAAATAAGGGACAGGCGAGGGCTTGCCTTCCTCGACACAGGCGGCATCCACGATGATATCCGGCACCGGCAAGCTCGTCCGGGCGAAGCGTCCGCGCACCCGGTGCTCGTAATTCGACGTCACCAACGCCCACGCCCCGGAGGGCAGAGCGCCCAGCAGCTCAGACGCACCGTCGAAGGCCGCATACACGCCGGACCGCACATCCTCGTCCTCCAGCTGATGCAGCACGGCCAGGCACCCCCTCGGGTCACGGTCGGGAACGACCTGCGCGAAGGTCTCCATCGGCCTTGTCCGCAGCGCCACTTGGTAGACCTCATCGGGATCCAGCCCGTATCGCTCCGCCCACACGCGCCAAACCCGGCGCTGGTTGTCCACGGCATCGATCAACGTGCCATCGACATCAAACAGGACATACTTCTTAGCTCCGGGCTGAGCAGGTTCACCGATCACGCCTCGATCATGCCATCAGGCCCCCGAGCAGGCAGTTTGCGGGACAGTCCTTAGGGCTTGCAGGGAATCAAGGTGTTGCTTCCCGTTCTGGGGATCGTTGGTGTGGTATGCCCATCCCGGACGAGACACGTGACCAACTCGCTGTGAAGCT
>NZ_LLZG01000287.1 GCF_001509475.1 Streptomyces regalis | reverse complement strand
CCCCAGGCGCGCGTGGACTTCGTGCACAGCGCCGCGGGCAAGGGCGCACGGCAGGCCATGGACCACCTCGTGGAACTGGGCCACCGCCGGATGGTGCACATCGACGGCGGGGGCCGCCCGCGCCCTGCCGCGCGGGGGCGCGCCCACCCCGGGCCCCGGCGCCCGGCCGGGCGGGCGGCCGGGGCGCCGGGGGGCCCCCCCCCGCCCCCCCCCCCCCCCCGGGCGGGCGCCGCCCGGCCGGGTCCGGGCGCCCCCGCTGGGCGGGGCCGGGGCCGCCCCCGCCGTCGATGTGCACGATCCGGCGGTGGCCCAGTTC
>NZ_LLZG01000286.1 GCF_001509475.1 Streptomyces regalis | reverse complement strand
TCCTCGACGCGGCGCTCGGCGGGCTGGCCCGTCCCTTGATCGAGCTGTCCTCGACCACCGCGGTCAAGGCGGCCGCGGTGAGCGGGGCGGGGCCGGCGGGGCTGAGCGAGCTCGCCGTGGGGGGGGAACTGTCGATGCGGCTGCTGGTGAGCGTCCCGGTGGCGGACGTGTAGCTGGCGCGGGATCTGCCGGCGGTGTGGCCGACGGGGCATCGCCCGGTGGGCCCGGCGCGGGACCTGCTGTCGCTGACGCGGGGGCGAAGAACTCCCGTCAGCCACCAGCCGCCCGCACCAACCCCCGCATCACCCGCAGATCCT
>NZ_LLZG01000285.1 GCF_001509475.1 Streptomyces regalis | reverse complement strand
GTCCCTGCTGCTTGCGGGCAAGGACGCGGTGTTCGGCGGGATCGGGGGGTCGTCCAGCGGCTCCGGGGCGTGGTCCGGCGGTTTCGGTTCGTGGTCCGGGGGCTCCCGGGGGGGGGGGGGGGGGAGCGGGGCCCCGGGACAACCCGTGTCGTCCGGCCCCGACCCCCTGGGGGCCCGGCGCCCGCGGCCCCCGCCCCGGGGCCCCCGGCCCACCACCCGAAACCGCCGGACCACGACCCGGAGCCGCTGGACGACCCCCCGATCCCGCCGAACACCGCGTCCTTGCCCGCAAGCAGCAGGGACAGGCCGTACGCAGCCA
>NZ_LLZG01000284.1 GCF_001509475.1 Streptomyces regalis | reverse complement strand
AGCGTGACCAGGGCCGTGGTGGGCGGGCCGTCGTGCAGGATCCGTTCCACACAGGCCTGGCCCGACGCGGCATCGTCCCCGCAGCAGTACGTGCGCACGGTCAGCCCGCGCTCGGCCGCGTCTTTGGTGAGGCCGTCCAGGCCGCGGTGAGCGGACTCGTACCCGGCCCGCAGCAGCTGCTGAGGCCGGTTGACGAAGGCGACCCTGTGGGGGCGGAGGCCCGCGAGGTGGTGGACGCAAGCGGCCGCCAGCGCGGTGTGGTCCAGGCCCACCCACCAGCCTCGCTCCGGATGCACGGTGCGGCCGATGGCGACGGAGG
>NZ_LLZG01000283.1 GCF_001509475.1 Streptomyces regalis | reverse complement strand
CCCCCCAACGCCCCCACCCCGCCATAGTGGCCCTCCGTCACGAGGCGGTCGGGGGAGGGGCTGGCGTGGGGAAGAAGCGCGGTGCTGGTGAGGGCGGGGTTTCTGAGTCGGAGCGGCTGCTTTTCGGGGGTCCCCTGCGGTACGACATGGGGTGGAACCAGCATCGGGACGCCTTTCTGGAGCTGAGCTTCCGGGCCCTGGTGACGCGGTTGCCGTCGTTGTTGGCGTCGAGTTTCCGGCTCGCTTGGCAGGCGGATCGGCGGGCCCCGCGGACCGTGCTGGTGGCCGAGGGGGGGGGGGGGGTGGGGCAGGGGGGTGGGGGGC
>NZ_LLZG01000282.1 GCF_001509475.1 Streptomyces regalis | reverse complement strand
GATGCGCCACGGGCTGCTCCCCCGCACCCTGCACGTCGACGAACCCACCCCGCACGTCGACTGGACCGCCGGCGCCGTCCAACTCCTCACCGAGGCACGCGAATGGGCCCCGAACGGCCACCCGCGCAGGGCCGGCGTCTCCGGCTTCGGCATGAGCGGCACCAACGCGCACGTGGTCCTGGAGGAGGCGCCCGCCCTCGACCCACGGGAACCGTCGGGTGGTGCTGCCCCGGCTCCGTGGCTGCTGTCGGGTCACAACGAGCAGGCCCTGCGGGACCAGGCGGGCCGGCTGCGCGAGTACGTCGAGACACATCCCGGCACCGAA
>NZ_LLZG01000281.1 GCF_001509475.1 Streptomyces regalis | reverse complement strand
CGGCGCGGGCCCGGTGAAGGGCCCGGGCGGCGGCTGCTTGTCCGGGACTTCGGCCGCTGTGTCGGCGGCGCCATGGCCACTTCACCCTGTGCCCACCTCCTCCGAGTCGGCGGCGGCAGCGCGCAGACCGGCGAGTGCGTGGGCGCCGGTGCGTCCCAGCTCCAGCAGCTCGCGGGTCTGCGCGCGCTCCATCGCCCGCGCCTCTTCCGAGACGACGTGCGCCTGCCGCCACGTGTCCCGCTCCTCCTTCAGGTCGTCGTAGGTCCGGCGGGGCACGAGGCGCCCGGTGAGGACCATGAGGACGACGAGTGCGAGGAGCGTGACGG
>NZ_LLZG01000280.1 GCF_001509475.1 Streptomyces regalis | reverse complement strand
TTCAGCGCCCGGCCGGGACACGGGCACCCATGTCCACGCCGACCGAGCGACAGCGGCGAGCCGGGGCTCGGAAGCCACTGCCCACGGCAATCGGTCCTCGGCGCCCGGCCAGGGCACGAGCGCCCATGTCCACACCGGCCGAGCGACGGCACCGCGGGGCGCGGGAGCACTTGAGCACGGCCGTCGGTTGTCGACGTGCGCCCGAGAGGCGGGAGCACTTGACCACGGCAGCCGGCCTTCAGCGCCCGGCCGGGACACGGGCACCCATGTCCACGCCGACCGAGCGACAGCGGCGAGCCGGGGCTCGGAAGCCACTGCCCACGGCAATCGG
>NZ_LLZG01000279.1 GCF_001509475.1 Streptomyces regalis | reverse complement strand
TTCGGTGCCGGGATGTGTCTCGACGTACTCGCGCAGCCGGCCCGCCTGGTCCCGCAGGGCCTGCTCGTTGTGACCCGACAGCAGCCACGGAGCCGGGGCGTCCCCGGTCGCCGTACCGGACTCCTCGGAGTCCAGGACCGGTGCCTCCTCCAGGATCACGTGGGCGTTGGTGCCGCTGATACCGAAGGAGGAGACGGCGGCCCGGCGCGGACGGTCCTCCGGCCTCCACTCCCGTGCCTCGGTGAGGAGTTGGACGGCGCCGGCGGTCCAGTCGACGTGCGGGGTGGGTTCGTCGACGTGCAGGGTGCGGGGGAGCAGCCCGTGGCGCATC
>NZ_LLZG01000278.1 GCF_001509475.1 Streptomyces regalis | reverse complement strand
CGGCTCGACCTCCACAACGCCATAGTCTCCCTGGCCTGCGGACTGATCTGCTGGAGACGACTCAACAGCCCTTCACCATGATCGTGTTACGAGCTCTTAGGGTGCTGGCGGTCACTTCTCAGTGCCGGTCCGTGCATTTCAGCCCGTCCGGCGTTTGAGGACGAGCACGGCCATCCCGATCCCCCACCCACCCGTGGGGGCTTCGCCTTAGGGTGCTGGCGGTCACTTCTCAGTGCCGGTCCGTGCATTTCAGCCCGTCCGGCGTTTGAGGACGAGGCCCGTTCAGGGCCGAAGCGGGGGTCCAGGGGGCGGCAGCCCCCTGGCGGGGTCGAA
>NZ_LLZG01000277.1 GCF_001509475.1 Streptomyces regalis | reverse complement strand
CCCGCCAGCACATCCCGTGTCCCGTCCGTGGCCAGACCCGCCTGGGCGATGAAGATGCCGAGGCCCTCTCCGAAGCCGGAGAGGATCTCCGTGGCCACGGCCAGGATGAGGGCGACCGCCGCCGAGATGCGGATGCCGGCGGCGATGAAGGGGGCCGTGCCCGGCAGTTCGACGCGGAGGAGGACGGCGAGGCGGCCGAAGCCGAAGGCGCGGAGGGTGTCCTTGGCCAGGTGGTCGGTCTCGCCGAGGCCGTAGACGGTGTTGAAGAGGATCGGCCAGACCGAGGCGTACGTCACCAGCGCGACCTTGGTCTCGGTGCCGGAGCCGAGGAGGAGGGAGACCAGGGGAATCAGCGCGACGGACGGCAGCGGCCGCAGGAACTCGACGATCGCGCGGACGGCGGCGTCGACGACCGGCACACTGCCGAGGACCAGGCCGACCGGAACGGCGATGGCACAGGCCAGGGCGAGCCCGAGCGCCCAGGCGCGCAGAGTGGCGGCGAGGCCGTCCAGGAAGACCGTGTCGCCCGCCAACTCCACGGCACGAGCGAGGACTTCGGAGGCGGGCGGGAGGTAGGTGCGCCGTACGAGACCGGCGCGGGAGACGGCCTCGCAGGCACCGAAGGCAAGCAGTACGCCCAAACTGCCCAGCAGGAGCTGCTCCTGACGCCCCTTCATGTCACCACGTCACTTGACCATCAGCGTCGCCGGGTCGATCGGCTTCTTCAGCATCCCCTGCTTTTCCATGAGGTCGGTGAGCCGGGTGAGCTGCGCGGCGTCCACAGTGGGCGGAAAGACGGGCAGATCGATGGACGCGGCCTGCTTCTCGGTCACCTTGGTGTACGTCGGCAGGATGTCGCGTACGACGGACGGGTCCTCTTCGGCGATCCGCACAGCCGCTTTGACGGCCCGCTGGAACGCGGCCAGCGTCTTGGCGTTCCCGTCGGCGTACTTGCTCGAGCTGATGTACCCGCTGAGGGGAATGGCCTCCACGGGAGCGGACGAGCCGTCGACGAGGACCCGGGCCTTCAACTCGTCCTGGATGGAACTGTCGTAGGGCTCGACCGCGTGCACGGCGTCGACCTGCCCCTTGTCCAGAGCCGCGCCCATCTGCGGGAAGGGAATCGCCCGGTAGACGGGGCGGCCGACGCCCTGTTTCTCCAGGATCTCGTCGAAGGTGAGCGACTGGACGTTGTTCAGGGTGTTGACCGCGAGCCTCTTGCCCTCGAGGTCGGCGACGGTCTTGATGTCCGAGTCCGCGGGCACCAGGACCTCCATCATCCGCGGCGCGGCCCTGATCGCCTCGGCGACGATCCGGACGTCGAGCGTGCCCTGCTCATGGGCCTGCAGATAGGTGACGTAGTTGGCACTCGCGACCATGTCGATCTGGCCCTTGGCCAGGGCCGGCAGCGCCTGGAGGCTCTGTTGGACCTGCTGGATGCGGACGTCGAGGCCCTCCTTCTCGAACAGGCCGCGGTCCCGCGCGATGTAGAGGGCGACGCAGTCGATCAGTGGCAGAGCGGCCACCGTGACGGTCTCCCGCCCCTCGGCACCGGACGAGGAGTCCCCGTCGTCGCCGCAGGCGGTGAGCGCCACCAGCATGAAGGTGACCGCGGCGGCCGCCGCTTTCCCCGTCGTCGCCTTCTCCGTCGCTGCTTTCCCCGTTCCCGAGCGCAATTGACGTAACGCCATGTCGACATGACTATCAAGCTTTTGTCATGATCACCACATACAGCATGCGAACAACGCCACGTCAATCTGCCGGTCTTCGCCGATATGCGCCACCTTGGTCGCATGACCTCCTTCACACTCCCGCACGAGCTGCACGGCGACGGGCCCCACAAGGTGTTCGCCGTGCACGGCTGGTTCGCCGACCGGTCCGCCTACGCACCCCTCCTCCCGGACCTCGACCGCACGGCCTTCACCTACGCCCTGGTCGACCTGCGGGGCTACGGCGGCGCCAAGGACGCCGTCGGTGCGTGTACGACCGCCGAAGCCGCTCTCGACCTGGTGGAACTCGCCGACCGGCTCGGCTGGGAGCGCTTCTCGGTGGTCGGCCACTCAATGGGCGGCGCGGTCGGACAGCGCCTCCTCACCGTCGCCCCGCACCGGCTGCGCAGGCTGGTCGGGGTCTCGCCGGTTCCGGCCTCGGGGCTGGCGCTGCCGCCGGAACAGTGGGAACTGTTCGCGGACGCGGCGCACCAGCCGGAGAACCGGCGCGCCATCATCGACATCACCACCGGTGGGCGCCGCCCGGCCGCCTGGCTCGATCGCATGGTCGCCCGGTCGCTCGCCGTCAGCGACCAGAAGGAGTTCCGCGCCTGGCTGGACTCCTGGGCCCGGGAGGACTTCCACACGCAGGTCGAGGGCTCCCTGGTACCCGCGCTCGCCGTGGCAGGCGCCCTCGACCCGGCCCTGTCCGCCGACCTGCTCCGCCGGACGTGGATGACCTGGTACCCCCGCGCCGAGCTGCACGAACTCCCCTCCGCTGGCCTCCCCCACTCTCGGCTTCGCTCGAGCGGGGGGACCCCCATCGCCATGGACGAGACCCCACTGGAGCTGATCCGCGTGGTCGAGGACTTCCTGCGCGCGGACGGCGCGGGCGAGGTGGCCGGCGCGAACGAAGGCGAGGGGGCGTGACGGTCCACGACGCTCCCTCCGTCCCCGACGTCTTCGACCCCCGGCAGTACGCCACCGGCGTGCCCTACGACGCCTACCGCATCCTGCGCGAGCACCACCCGGTGGCCCGGCAGGACGAACCCGAGGTGCTGGGCTGGCCGGCCGGGCCCGGGTTCTGGGCGGTGACCCGGCACGCGGACGTGGTGCGCGTACTCAAGGACTCGGCGACGTACTCCTCGTACATCGGCGCGACCCAGATCCGCGACCCGGACCCGGACGATCTGCCGTTCATCCGCCGCATGATGCTCAATCAGGATCCGCCGGGGCACGGGCGCTTGCGGCGGCTGATCAGCCGGGCCTTCACGCCCGGCCGCATCGACCGTTTCACCGCGGTCGCGCAGGAACGGGCCCGAACGCTCCTCACGCGCGCCCTGGACGAGGCCCGTGCCTCGGACGGCACCGTCGACCTGGTCTCCGCCGTCACCGACGACTACGCCCTGCTCAACCTCGCCGACCTGCTCGGTGTGCCGGAGGCCGATCGCAAGCTGCTGCTGCACTGGACGCAGCGGGTGATCGGGTACCAGGACCCGGACGAGGCGGGTGCCCCGGTGTTGGACGCCACGGGCAGGCCCGTCAATCCGCGGTCGCCCGCGATGCTGGCGGACATGTTCGGGTACGCCCAGCAACTGGCCGCGCACAAGCGGCGCTACCCCGACGACGACGTCATGACCACCCTGGCACACGACGCCGAACTCTCCCGCGCCGAGCTGGGGATGTTCTTCTTCCTGCTCACCGTCGCCGGCAACGACACCGTCCGCAGCGCGGCACCCGGCGGCCTGCTGGCGCTGGCGGAGCACCCGGAGGCCTGCGAGCGCCTACGGAGCGGACGCGTCGAACTGCCCTCCGTCGTCGACGAGTTGCTCCGCTGGCACCCGCCCGTCCTCACGTTCCGCCGCACCGCCGCCCAGGACACCGAGCTGGCGGGCCGGCGCATCCGCGCGGGCGACAAGGTGGTCGTCTTCCATGCCTCCGCCAACCGCGACGGACGGGTCTTCAGCGACCCGGACCGGCTGGACCTGTCCCGCGCCCCGAATCCGCACGTCTCCTTCGGTGACGGCCCGCACGTCTGCCTGGGCGCGCACTTCGCGCGGCTGCAGCTGCGGGTCCTCTACCGGGAGGCCCTGCGGGTACTGCCGACCTTGCGGACGGCGGGGCCGCCGAGGCGACTGGTGTCGAACTTCATCAACGGCCTCAAGTCACTGCCCGTGCAGATCACTTGATGGCTGCCCAGCGAACGGGGCGGTCGTCACGTCCGTACCTGGATCAGCGCATGCGTCCCGCCGGTCCGCCACTTCTGCCCCTCCGCCGCCACCAGCGCCGCCTCCGTGCGGGCGTCCAGGCCGGTGATCACGTCGGACTTCAGGGTGCGCAGGGCGGCGACCGGGCCGGGGAAGTGGGCGGTCACGGCGGTGAACGGCGTCGTCGGCGGCCAGAGTCGGTCGCCGACGAGGCGGCGGTAGTTGAGGTCGCCCTTGACGAGGGTGAGGGTGGCAGCGGCGAGCTCCTCGCGCAGGTCGCCGGGCATGTCCGCGTACGACAGCGGGGCGGCGGCGAAGGGGTGGGCGCGGACGGTGAGGCGGCCGTCCGTCATGGCCGACCAGAGCACGCGGCCGTACGTCGCGGCCGCGCCCGGAGCCTTTGTCAGCCGACGCAGGGCGTCGAGCACGTCGGCGTGCGTGGCGTCGGAGACGTAGTAGGGGTACGGCTTGACGTGGAGGAGTGCCCGTCCGACGCGCCCCTGGGTGAGGAGGCGGGCGATGAGGAGCAGGTCGGGGACGAGTTCGCGGCCCGCGTTGTCGGCGATCAGGCACAGGGTGGCCGAGCCGGAGTGCGGGAGCAGGGACCAGAGGGTCTCGCTGTCGTCGGCCACGAGGGGCGGGGTCTTTGAGGTTGCTGCCTCGCCCTGCGCGGCCGACATACGGAATCCGAGGTCCGCGCGGTTGCCCCACAGCGAGCCGTGCAGCAGCGCCCGGTCCTGCTCGTCGGCGGGCCGGTCAGCGAGGGCGTCGAGGGCTGCGAGTTCCTCGTCCGTCTCGGGGGAGTCTAGTTCGGCCAGTTTGGAGGGCCGGAAGGGGTCGATGCCCTGCCAGGGGCCCGGGGTGAAGTAGCCGACTGCTTCGAGGAGTTGGCGGTAGAAGTAGCTCTCCGACCACAGCCACGGTACGTCGAACCAGGTCCGGCCGGTGCAGGCGTCGGCGCCCCATGACGCCCAGTGTTCCCCGTCGTACGCGTCGGCGGGGAGCGGTTCGATCACGCCCTTGGTGCAGCTCGCGAGGAGCGCGTCCAGCGCGCGGTGCTGCTGGGGGGCGTACGGGAAGGACTCCCGTACCTGCCGGATGATCGCGGGGTGCCGCTCGGCGAGCACGCTGTGCGGGAACGAGCCGGGCTCGTTGCCGAGGAGCACGGGCGCGAGGGGGGTGTCGGACCTGTCGGGCATGCGGCTCACGGTATCGCGCCTGTCATACGGCTCTGAGCTCCCGCTCCAGCTGTGTCGCGAGCGCGAGATAGCGGGCCCGGCGGGGTACCGGGACCAGACCGCGGATCATGAAGTGCCACATCTCGGCCACCCTGCGGGACTGGCGTGCGACGGGTTCGAGGGAGCGGCCGACGACGCGGGTGCCGACGAAGAAGCAGACGAGGGAGTGCGCCGCGGCCTCGACGTCGACGTCCGGGTGGATGTCGGACTCCTTGGCGGCGCCGAGGAGTTTGCGGGTGGTGATGTCCAGCAGCTCGGTGAAGGGGTGCCGCAGGGGCGGCCGTATCACCACTCCCCCCGTGGCGAGGCGCAGGCCGGCCCGGGGTATCGGCCCTTCGACGGACAGGCGCGTGATGCCGAACGTCGTGCGTATCAGGGCCTCCAGCGAGGAGGAGGCCCGGGCGTCCATCTCGGTCGCCATCTGCCGGGAGGCTCTGGACTGGAGCTCCATGATGGCCTGGGCGAGATCCTCCTTCGCCGCGAAGTGGAAGTACAGGGCACCCTTGGTGACTTGGGCGTGCTCGACGATGTCGCTGAGGCTGGTCGATTCATAGCCGTGACGGTCGAACAGTTCGGCGGCGGCTGTGAGGATCGTGGTGCGGGTCTGTTCGGCGCGTAACTGCCTCACCATCGCTGGACACTCCTGGGACGGAAAAGAACGGGTCATGCCGTTTGTTTCTTACTCTCCGCACACGATATCTCACCACCCCTCGGTTCCCACCTCGCACTCGAAAACCGTCGACTCTCCCTGCCCTCCCCGGACTTGGAGGCCGGTGCCGCTCGCGCCCTCCCTGTCGACCGCCCTGTCAACCGCCCTGTAGACCGCTTCGATCCAGGTGAGCTGGTCGAGTTCGGCGTACTGATGGAAGACGGCGCGGAACGAAACGGGCCGCCGTCGGCCGTTCGGCGCGCAGGCCCGTGCGGCCTGGCGGGCGGCCTCCAGCAGCAGCATTCCGGGCACGTGATCAAGTGGATGGTCGAAGAAAACAGCATGCGCGGTATCGACTCGCAGCCGCCAGCGGCCGGGACGGTCGGCGGGGGCGAGGACGACGTCCGCGGGCAGGGCGCGGTCCACCTCGGCGGGCGGCAGACCGGGCGGGACGGACAGGGCGGACACGGTGGTCGCGGTGCGGCCGCCGCGCAGTCGGCGGTAGACCGCTTCGTTTGTCCAGGTGACGGCGATGTGCCCGGTCGCGACGCGTTCGCCGCCGAGCCGTATGTCCGCGTCGTAGCGGAATCCGGCCGGGCGGCGGCCGCGGTGGTCGACGTCGGAGACGGTGATGTCCAGGACGGGTTCGGCGGGCGCGGCGCCGACCGCGAGAAGCTCGGGGCGCGTGGTGATCCGCAGTTCCCTGAGCACGAACTGGTGGCCCAGGGGGACGCCGTAGGCGGTGTGCGCGAGGAGCGCGCCGGCCTGCCGGACGGTCTCCGCGACCAGCAGCGGTTCGTACGCCGACCGGTCCGGCGACACGTGTAACTGATGAGCGCGCGGCCATTGGGCCCAGACGGTGAACCGGTCGGTATCGGTGCTGGTCGCCCCGGTGAGAAACGTTTCAGCGACGGAGGCTCGGTGGACGAGCTGACGCGGTACGGTGGCGGTCAGGCCGTTCGGTGCCGTCGGGGTCTCGGCGAGCAGGGTCGTGGCGAATCGCTGCGGATGAGGCATGTCCCCTCCTTGGGTACCCCCGTATGTGCAGGACAGACGGCGAGGTGCCCGTGCCGCGAGCGTTAGAGTACGAGGCGACCGGTTTGTTTTCAATGCGGCCTTGAGTCGTCCGACCGTGCCCGAACCCGCTCCGGCGCACGCCGGGCGCAGAGGTCGACTCGGCGCAGCGGAGGGGCTGTTATGGCGAGGCAGGAGCGCGCCATCAGAACGCGGAAGGTCATCCTGGAGGCCGCGGGCGCGGTCTTCGACGAGCACGGGTACACCGCGACGACGATCGCGATGGTCCTGGATCGGGCCGCGGTGACCAAGGGGGCCCTGTATTTCCACTTCCCCTCGAAGGAATCCCTGGCCCAGGCCGTGCTGGACGAGCAGTTGTCGCTCGGGGCGGTGCCGCCGCAGCCGTGCAAGCTGCAGGAACTCGTCGACATCACCTTCGTGTTCGGGCAGCGGCTGCTCAGCAACTCCCTGCTCAAGGGCAGTGTGCGGCTGGCGGTGGACCAGTGCGCGCCGCCCGGTGTCGATCACTCCGGGCCGTTCAGGCAGTGGGCGGACCATCTGGTCGTGATACTCGAACGAGCCCGTGAACAGGGCGAGTTGCTGCCCACCGTGCAGCCCAGGCAGACGGTGGAGATGCTGGTCGGCGCGTTCGCGGGAATCCAGCTGATGTCCCGGGCGCTGAACGACCGCAACGATCTGGCGGAGCGGATCTCGGTCCTGTGGGGACACCTCCTGCCGAGCATCGCGCTACCGGGCCTGCTGACCGGCATCGACCGGGAGCCGGATCGCGGGGTGCGTGTTCTGGCGGCCCTCGAAGCCGCGGACGTGGAACCGGTCGCCATGGACCTGTCCGCACGCTGAGTACACGGCACCGACCGGATCGACGGTTTCCGCCGGGCCGGTCGGTGGCCGAAACGCTCTCCACGTACGTACGACGGGCCGGCCGATGCCCCATCCGCACCGGCCGGCCCGCCCGCTTGTGGTACGCACCCGCTCAGGGCACGCGTTCAGTTGTCGGTCGCGACTGTCGTCCGCGTCCGCTCAGAAAGTCGGCGTCCGCTCAGAAGGTCGGCGTCCGCTCAGAAGGTCAGCTTCCAGCTGTTGAGCGTGCCCGTGTCCTGGGCCGCCGTGTCCTGGACGCGCAGCTTCCAGGTGCCGTTGGCCGTCTCGCTGGAGGCGTTCACCGTGTAGGTGGCGTTGACGTTGTCCGCGGAGTCCGAGGAGCTGGCGGACTTCAGGCGGTACGTCGAACCGTCCGGGGCGACCAGGTCGATGACCAGGTCACCGCGCCAGGTGTGGGTGATGTCCACGCCGACCTGGAGGGCCGAGGGGGCGTTGCCGGTGCGGCCGCTGACGGCGATCGAGGACTCGATCGCGGCGCCGTTGTCCGGGATGGAGACGGCGGAGGTGCTGGTGTAGGTGGTGCCCCCCGTGGAGCCGCCGGAGCCGCTCACCGCCTGCACCGTCTTGGCCGCGTCCGCCAGGCCGGCGCCACAGCCGCCCGAGCAAGTACCGGGCAGAGCACGCGAGTTGGTCTTGATCGCGGACTCGATCTGCGCCGGGGTCAGTGACGCGTTGGCCGACTTCATCAGCGCGGCCAGGCCCGCGATGTGCGGGGCGGCCATGCTGGTGCCCTGGTAGTACTTGTACGTCTCGCTCGACGGGCCCTGCGTGCCGGTGTTCAGCGTGGACAGGATGCCGTTCGCCGTGGTGGTACGGGTCTCGCCGCCAGGAGCCGCGATGTCCACGATCGAGCCGAAGTTGGAGTAGTAGGCCTTGGAGCCGGAGCGGCCCAGCGCGGCCACCGTGATGACGTTGTTGCAGTTCGCCGGCGAGGAGTTGGAGGCGTTCTGGTTCTCGTTGCCCGCCGCGACGACCACCGTGGTGCCGCGGTTCACCGCGGCGTTGATGGCGCTCTGGGTCGCGGAGGAGCAGGCGCCGCCACCGCCGAGGCTCATGTTGATGACCTTGGCGACGTTGGTGTTCGCGGGGACGCCGGAGACCGTACCGCCGGACGCCCAGGTGATGGCGTCGATGATGTCGGAGTCGTAGCCGCCGCACTGGCCGAGGACGCGCAGCGGGGAGACCTTCGCGCCGTACGCGATGCCCGCGACGCCCTTGCTGTTGTTGGTGACCGCGGCGATGGTGCCCGCGACGTGGGTGCCGTGCCAGGAGGACGTGGTGGCCGTCCAGTCGGTGCTGCACTGGCCGTCGGTGGTCCAGTCGCCCGTGTCGGCCGGGTTGCTGTCGCGTCCGTTGCCGTCGTTGGAGACCGCGGTGTCGGAGATGAAGTCGTAGCCGCCGACGATGTTGGCACCGAGGTCGGAGTGGGTGACGTAACCCGTGTCGATGACGGCGACGGTCACCCCGCTGCCGGTGGTGACGTCCCAGGCGCCCGGCACGTTCATGCCCGCGGTGGTCTCGAAGAGGTCCCACTGCTTGCTGTACTCGG
Organism: Streptomyces regalis; assembly: GCF_001509475.1. Classification (GTDB taxonomy): domain Bacteria; phylum Actinomycetota; class Actinomycetes; order Streptomycetales; family Streptomycetaceae; genus Streptomyces; species Streptomyces regalis. The sequence continues at coordinate 104,209 of NZ_LLZG01000277.1, read as the reverse complement.
TGTCGTTGGGGGTGGCCAGCGGCTTGTTGAGCCGGTCCGGTACGACGTAGGCGACCTGCGGGTCCGCCTGGTACTCGGCGACGACGTCGGCGACGTCGGTCCGGGTGAGGTTCTCGCCCAGGTCGACGAGGGCGGCGCCGGAGCCGAGGCGGCGCTGGAAGTCGACGGCCTCGCCGGCCTCCTTGCCCTTGGCGGCGGCGTCGGCCTCGGCGGCCTTGTTCGACTTGGCCTCGGCGGCGCCGGACTTGTAGCCGACGATGAGGCGCTCGGCCGGGGTGCCGGGGGCGGCCTCGGTCTGGGCCGCCGGGACGGGGGCGGCGGCCTGCGGGGCGGCGGTGTCCTGGGCCACGGCGACGGTGGTGGCGGCCGTGAAGAGCGCGGCGGAGACCGCGGCGACGGATATCAGCTTCCGTCTGAGGGGTGCAGAGGTACGCAAGAGCTTGCCTTTCGTGGGCCGGCCGTACTCCGGGCAGCGCGGAGCGGCGGTCGAATTCGCTTCGTCGTCGAAGCGGCGGGGGGTGTATCGAAAGTGCGTTAGTGCGTTGCAGGGGCGCGGCGGCCGGCCAGGCGCGAGCTGCGACCCGTTCGGGGTTACCTGTGGGTCAGCTGTGGTCGAACGATAGGCAAAGAGAAGGTCATTGGGATACAGGGGAAACCCTCGATCCGGCTGGAAACCCACCCTCTACGTCGGACAGTCGACCGGTAATGACGGACTTCGCCCGACTCGTCACGCACTGAACGCGCCGGGCCGGTTTCCCGTACTGGACGAGGACCCTTCCCGCGCCGGCCGAGGAGACGTTCCGGATGTCCCGGATGCCCTGGATGAGATCGCACCGCACCGCCCTGGCGGCCACCGCCGTCACGCCTTTGCTGCTCACGGTGTGGGCGGCGGGCCCGGCCCATGCGCACGGTGCGCCGACGGATCCGGTCAGCCGGGTGTACGGCTGCTCCCCCGACGGCGGCAGCGCGTCCCGGTCGGCTGCCTGCCGGGCGGCGGTCGCGTCGAACGGCGCGCCCTTCACCGCCTGGGACAACCTTCGGATCGCGAACGTGAACGGCAGGGACCGGCAGGTCGTCCCCGACGGGCAGCTGTGCAGCGGCGGGCTGCCGGCCTACCGGGGCCTCGACCTCGCCCGCGCCGACTGGCCGTCGACCCGGTACACGCCGGGTTCCACTCTGACCATGCGGTACGTCTCGACGATCCCGCACACCGGCACCTTCAAGCTCTACCTCACCGAGCCCGGCTACGACCCGACGAAGCCGCTGTCCTGGTCCGACCTCCCGGAGAAGCCCTTCGCGGAGGTGAAGGATCCCGCATTGGCGGACGGGGCGTACCGGATCAGGGCGACGCTGCCGTCCGACCGCGCCGGGCGCCATGTGCTGTACACGATCTGGCAGAACAGCAGTACGCCGGACACCTACTACTCCTGCTCGGATGTGGTGTTCCCGGCCGAACAGGACAGCGGCGCCGAGGAGAGCGGTGGTGAGAGCACGGCTTCCACCGCCGCGAACGCGGACCGCGACAACGGTCGTACGCCCGCCGGTTCCTCGCCGGCGGCCGAGCCGCGCAAGACCGTCTCACCGACGCCTTCCGCCCCGGCCGACGGCGAGACCCAGCGCAGGCAGAACGCCGCCGCGCCCGACAGCACGCCGGTGGCCGCCACCGGCGGCCCCGGTTCGGGGCCCTCGACGCCGCTGCTCGCGGGCGGCGCCGCCACGGTGCTGGTACTCACCGGGGGCGCCGCCCTTGCGCTGCGACTGCGCAGGAGGTGAACTCCTGCACGGCTGACGTCAGTTGACGTACACCGCCTCGCCACCGCCAGTCACCGGGGCGTACTTGGCGGTGAAGTAGCCGTTGGCGAAGCAGAGGGACGAGCCGGAGACCTTGGTGAACTGCGCGCTGGTGAAGTTGATGGTGTTGTCGTCGTTGCTCGCCGTGCCGGACAGGCTGGGGGCCTGGTAGACGCAGTTGATGCTGCCCAGCAGGGTCCGCAGGACGACCGTTGTCTGGATGGCGGAGCCCTCGGCCGGGGTGACGGTGACGGTGCCGTCGGAGGCCACGGCGGCGCTGTACGGCAGGTTGTTGACCGTGATGCCGGTGACGCCGAGCACGCCGACCACATTGGTGGTGCAGCTGGCGGGATCGAAGGTCTGTGCGGAGACCGACTCCGTCGCGGTGCCGGGCGCGCCGGGATTGTCCGTCACGGTGGCCGTGAACTGCGACGACGTGCAGGAGATGCCGCTCGTACCGGTCGCGCTGGAGTAGAACGTGGCGGCGGTGCCGCTCGCCAGCGGCGCGGTGAGAACCTCGCCGACCGGGACGGCCGTACCGCCGACGGAGCCGGTGGTGAGAACGGCGCCGTCGGCCGCGGACGCCGGGGCAGCCATGGGGAGGGTGAGGGCGGCGACGGTGCCGGCGAGGGTGAGGAGAGTGCGCGTACGCATGCGGGTGTACCTCGGCTTTCGTTGCGGGGGTGTGCCCTGAGGGCGACTGCGCGGCTCAGGGGATCGGGGGTTCGGAGGGTTTCGGGGGTGGGGGCTCTCGAGTCGGTGTGTGCCGTTGCCGGTCTGTGACGCCTTCTCCGTACATCACGGACCGGCAACGGCAGCCCGACCGGTGACCGCCCGGAGACCGTGGGGAGGGCTCCGGGCGGACCGGGCGGGGGCGTCCGGCACGGACCGAGGGGGGAAGCGACCGTGACGGCGCCGTGGAGTGATCTCGAGAAAATGTGAAGGACATCAGGTCCGGGAACGCGGGCCAAGGCCACGCGACGGCAGATCCGGCGCCACGGATCCAGGGGGGAGCCAGGGCAAGTTGTAGACCTGAGTGTCAGTCAACGTCAAGGAGTTGCAAGGGAGTTGATGCTTGCGCACGAGCCTTCCGCGGCCACGAGGACTCCTCGACCCACAGGTGGCACACAATCAACACCCTTTTTCCATAAGTGCCTTGACCCTCGCCTGTAACCACCGGTAACTTCCCGGCTGGCTACTGCGGAGTACGAGAAAGCCCTTGCACCCGCCGGGAGTTGCGAGGAGCCGTGCGCCGTGGACGCTGTCCGCGCCAGGACAACGTGCCGCTGATGCCCTACCCGCACTTTCATGCACCTGGGAGCAGTTATGGCCTCGTCCTCGGACATCACCTCGTCCGCCGACAACATCCCCGAGAACCCGGAAAGCGGTTCCGGGTCCGAAGCGTCCGACACCACCGACGCCCCCGCCAGACGCGGGCGGGTCCGGGCGCGCCGGGCCGCCGTGATGGCGGTGCCGGCCACCCTCGTCGCCGGCGCCCTCGCGGTCCTCACCGCCGAAGGCGCGCTGGGCGTGCAGTTCGCCATCTCCGGCATGCCCTTCACGGTCACCGCGACCGAGCTCAACGGCACCGGGTTCGAGCAGTTCGGCGGCCTCGACAGCATGGCGCCGGGCAGCCCCAACGAAGGGGACACGGGCGGCCAGGTGCTGGTCGTCACGTCCGCTATCAAGAACGCGACGCTCACGAAGCTGTGCCAGAGCGTCGACCTCGGCGGCACGAATCTGCTCATCACCGCGGGCGGCGGGGCGGAGAAGGTGTCCGCGACCGATCTGACCACCGACTCGACCGAGCTGTCGGGTGACGCGGCGTTCGGCAACATCGAGATCGGCAACGACGCGAGTACGTTGACCAAGGCCGGAGTGAAGGGGCCGATCGGTGTCTTCAGTCAGCAGGCGGACACCGTGCGCATCGCCAACCTGCGGCAGACCAACTACGCGACGACTGCCGGGGTGTTCAGGCTTCCGGGTCTGAAACTGCGCTTCAGCAGCACGGGTTGCCCATGAGCGAGCGTTCGGGTTTCCGGTCGGCCTTCCGTCGTTGGCGGGCCGACCGGCCGTTCTGGGGCGGGCTGTTGCTCGCGTTGGGCGGGGCGGAGATTCTGCTCACGATGAAGGCGTCCATGAAGGTCGTTCTTCATGTCGGGATGCAGGGGCTGGCGGGGTATTTGCTGCCCGCTCTGATGGTGCTGCTCGGGCTGCTGGTCTTGTTCAATCCGGTGCAGCGGCTCTTCTATTCGATCACCGGGGTTCTGGTCACCCTGGGTACCTGGCCCACGTCGAATCTGGGCGGGTTCTTCGTGGGACTTCTGCTGGGTGTTGTCGGTAGCTCACTTGCGTTCGGGTGGCTTCCGGATCAGGCGCCGCGGGGGCGCCGGCGGCAGCGGGGGCGGGAGGAGGGGGTTGCTGCGGCGGGCGCTCAGGAGGCTGGGGAGCCCGCCTGAACCGTATCGCCGGAGCGCCATAGGGGGCAGAGCAGTTCGGCGGGTGCGGGTGTGTGGGGGCTGGTCGCGCCCACGCGGCGGAGCCGCATATCGATACAGCCCCGCGCCCCTGGGTGGGCATGCCGGCCGTCGGCTGTTCAGCGCCCCGGGTTGGCGTGCCGGCCCACCGGCCTCCAGCGCCTCAGGGTTGACCTGCCCACCCGCCCAACCTCCCAGCGCCCCAGGGTTGACCGGCCAACTCGCCAGCCTCCCAACGTCCAGGGTTGACCGGCCAACTCGCCAGCCTCCCAACGTCCCAGGGTTGACCGGCCAACTCGCCAGCCTCCCAACGTCCCAGGGCTGGCCCCCCACCCGCCAACCTCCCAGCGCCCCAGCGGTAGGCATGCCTCCCACCAACTTCCCTACGGCGTCGGGATGTTGACAGACTGACCCGGCCCGACCCCCACCCCCGGAGGCCTCATGTCTGCCGACCGTATCGACACCGAGACCGCCCACTCTGCCCGCATCTACGACTACATCCTCGGCGGCAAGGACTACTACCCCGCCGACCAGGAAGCGGGTGACGCCATGGCGCGTGAGTGGCCCGCGTTGCCCCTACATATGCGGGCCAACCGGGACTTCATGAACCGGGCCGTGCGGTATCTCGCCGAGGAGGCGGGGATACGGCAGTTCCTGGACATCGGGACCGGGATTCCGACGTCGCCCAATATCCATGAGATCGCCCGGTCGGTCGCGCCCGCGTCCCGGGTCGTGTACGTCGACAACGATCCGCTGGTCCTCGCGCTGTCCCGGGGGCTGCTGGCCGGGAAGCCGGAGGGGAGGACCGCGTACATCGAGGCCGACATGCTGGATCCGGCGGCCGTGCTCGAGGCCCCGGCGTTCCGCGAGACGCTCGATCTCGGGGAGCCGGTCGCGCTCACTGTCATCGCGATCGTGCACTTCCTGCTGGACGAGCACGACGCGGTGGGGATCGTGCGGCGGCTGCTCGAACCCTTGCCCACGGGCAGTTACCTCGCCATGTCCATCGGCACCGCCGAGTTCGCGCCGGACGAGGTCGGCCGGGTCGCCCGGGAGTACGCGGCCCGGGGCATGCCGATGCGGCTGCGGACCCTTGCCGAGGCCGAGGAATTCTTCACCGGTCTGGACCTCGTCGAGCCGGGCATCGTGCAGGTCCACAAGTGGCGTCCGGACGGGACAGGCACCGAGGTGATCCGGGACGAGGACATCGCGATGTACGGGGCGGTGGCACGCAAGCCGAGTTGACCCGGTTTGCGAGCGCAAGCAGTCGGGGTGGGCCGGTCGTCTGCCCGCCCTCCCGCCAGCGGTTCATCACGATGTGGCAGCAACGACTCACGCCGAGTGGTTGCACACTTGACTACCGGTGGTCACACGCGATTGGCTCCGGCCCAGCGAGAGTTCACCAGGTCGGCGCACTCCCCCTGCGGCGCGGGCCGTACTCTCGTTCGTTCCTCCGGCTCGGCCGTACAGCGAGGTGCCGCACCCTCATGAAGACTTCACCCCCCTCCCCCGTTTTCACTCGCGTCGCGGCCCTCACGGCCGCCACCTGTCTGCTGCTGGCCGGCTGCTCCGCCCTCGGTAGAACCGACGACGCCTCGGACACGGCCGCCGCGGCCGGCAGTCCACGTCTGAAGATCGCCCTGATCACCCACGGCGGCGAGGGCGACGCTTTCTGGGAGTTGGTGCAGAAGGGCGCCCGGGCCGCGGCCGCCAAGGACAACGTCGACCTGACCTACGCCAACGACTCCGACCCGGCCGGGCAGGCCGAGCTGATGCGGGACGCGATCCGGCAGAAGGCCGACGGCATCGCGGTGACCCTGGCCAAGCCGTCGGCGATGACGAGCCCGGTCACCGAGGCGCGGGCGGCCGGCATACCCGTGGTCGGCCTCAACTCAGGTATAGACGAATGGAAGTCCGCCGGTCTGCTCGAGTACTTCGGCCAGGACGAGAGCGTCGCGGGCCGCGCCGTCGGCAGCAAGCTGGACGGTCTGAAGGCCAAGCACGCCCTGTGTGTCATCCACGAGCGCGGCAACGTCGCCCTGGAGGCGCGCTGTGCGGGTGTGAAAAAGGCGTTCGGCGGCGAGACCGAGATCCTCTACGTGGACGGCACCGACATGGACGCGGTGACCGCCACCGTCGCGTCCCGGCTGACCCAGGACCCGAGCATCGACGAAGTGGTCACGCTCGGCGCACAGTTCGCGCTCGCCGCGGTGAAGTCGGCCCAGGAGGCGCACAGCAAGGCCCATGTCGCGACCTTCGACCTCAACAAGGACCTGGTCACAGCGGTCCAGGGCGGGGACGTACAGTTCGCGGTCGACCAGCAGCCGTATCTGCAGGGATACCTCGCCGTGGACTCCCTCTGGTTGTACCGGACCAACGGCAACACCCTCGGCGGTGGCGAGGCCCCCGTCCTCACCGGTCCGGCGTTCGTCACCAAGGCGAACGTCGCCGCGGTCGCGAAGCTCGCCGCCAACGGATCCCGCTGACCGGACACTTCTGCCGACGGTGTCGCCAAAGATTGGGGCACGCATGCCGCGTACGCTCACATGTACGGATAGCATCCTGCGCACCCCCTGTGATGTACCGGACACGCGTCCACCCTTCGCGCTCGTCCCCCCTTCCGCTTCCCCTTCCGCTTCCCTTTCCGCCTCCGCCTCCGCCTCCGCCTCCGCTTCCGCTTCCGCGCTGACCATCCCCGCCCTCCGCTGATCGCCCTAGGACGACAATGTCTCCACGGACAGGTCCCCGGCGCCGCCGCCTCGGCTCCATACGTCTCTCCCTGATCCTCCTGGCGCTGGTGCCCAGCGTCACGCTCGCCGCCGTCTGGAGCGTGACGACGATCCAAATGTTCTCGGAGGGCCTGACGCTGCGTGCGCAGACCGGGCTGAGCAAGTCGACCGGCGCCATGGGCACCGAGGCCACCCTCGCGCTGCAGCAGGAGCGCAGCTACTCGGCCGTCTGGCTGGCCTCGCGCCAGGAAGCGGCCCGCACCGCGCTGGACGCGCAGCGCCGCAAGACGGACAAGGCGGTCGCGAAACTCCTCGGCCAGTCGGACGAGATCCAGCAGGCGCCGGCCCGGATCAAGGACCGGTTGTACTCGGTCGTCGCGTCCCTGAGCAGCCTGGAGTACTACCGGAGTCAGGTGGACAACCCCACCGACATCACCGCCGTGCAGGCGCTGGGCCAGTACACGTCGATCATCGACGACCAGATCCACGCCTTCCAGGAGCTCTCCCAGGTCGACGACGGCGACCTCACCTCGCAGGCCGGTCCGCTCGTCTCGCTGGAGCACGCGGCGGAGCTGGTGTCCCAGGAGGACGCGCTGCTGACCCTGGCCGGGCCGTCGGGGAAGATGGACGACAAGACGTGGACCGAGTTCGCGGAGCTGGTGAACACCCGCCGCTGGCTCGTCAAGGACCAGATCGTCCCCCTGCTCAAGGAGGGCGCGAAGACGGAGACCGAGCGGATCCTGCGCAGCGCGCAGTGGCGGACCCTGAAGTCCGTCGAGGACCGGGTGTTCGCGGCCCGGGCCGCGGCGCGTGGCGACGGGGACATCGCGATTCCGGACGTGCAGAAGGAGTGGCGGGCCGCACTGATCAAGGTGTCCGACGACTACTCGGTCCTGATCCAGCAGCAGACGACCGGTCTGCTGCAGCGCAGTGCCGAGGACGCGCGCAGCCTGCTGATCAAGGCCGCGTCCCTGAGTGCGGGCGGTCTGGTCGCCCTGCTGCTGTGCATCGGGATGTCCTGGCGGATCACCCGCTCACTGTCCCGGCGCCTGCGCGGGCTGCGCGAGGCCACCCTGAGCCTCGCCCAGGAGCGGCTGCCGGACGTGGTGGCCCGGCTGGAGCGGGGCGAGAAGGTCGACGTGGAGCTGGCGACCCCGCCGCTGGACTACGGCCATGACGAACTCGGCCAGGTGGCCAAGGCGTTCAACACCGCGCAGCGCACCGCCGTACACACCGCCGTCGAACTCGCCGACACCCGGCGCGGCTTCCAGAAGATCATCCTGGGCATCGCCCGGCAGAGTCAGAACCTGGTCAACCTGCAGCTCACCAAGCTCGACGCGCTGGAGCGCGCGCACCAGGACCCCGAGGTCCTCAAGGGCCTGTACGAACTGGACTCCACCGCGAGCCAGTTGCGCCGCTACGAGGAGAACCTCGTCATCATCAGCGGCGAGCGGCCCGGCCGCAGCTGGAGCGAGCCGGTCGCGCTGATCGACATCCTGCGCAGTGCCGTCGGTGAGGTCGCCGAGTACCAGCGGGTGGAGGTGCACACCGAGGAGGAGGTACACGTCGCGCCGCCCGCGGTGGCGGACGTGATCCATCTGCTGGCGGAGCTGATCGAGAACGCCACCCTGTACTCCCCCGCGCCGGCCCCGGTCGGGGTGCGGGCCGCGATGGTGGCCAAGGGCCTGGCCGTGGAGGTCGAGGACCGTGGCCTCGGCATGTCCGAGGAGGACTACGACTCCTTCAACGCCCAGTTGGCCGACCCTCCGCAGTTCGACGTGGTGGCGCTCGCCGACGACCTGCGGCTCGGCATGTTCGTGATCGGCCGGCTCGCCCACCGGCACGGCATCGCCGTCACCCTGCGCTCCTCGCCGTACGGCGGCACGACGGCGATCGTGCTGATCCCGCACGACATCGTGGTGCGGGACGTGCCCGCGCCGGACCGGGACGAGGTGCAGCACGCCGGGGCGGCCGAACCGGAGGAGCCCGTACGGGAGTCCCGCCCGGTCGTCCCGGCCCGCACCGCACCCGCCCCGGCCCCCGCGCCCTCGCCCGCGCCCTCAGCACGCCACGGTGGCCTCTCCCCGCTCCCCCGCCGGGTACCGCAGACCAGCCTGGCCGCCGAGCTGCGCGAGGACGCCCCGGCCGCCGAAGAGGACGAGTGCGCCGATGACTTCACCGCGGAACGAGCCGCCTCCTCGCTCGCCTGCTTCCAACGGGGGACGCTTCAGGCCCGCGACGAAAGCGACGACGAGGCACCGGACGCGCCCAAGGCCGAGGACCAGCGGGTCCCGGCCACTCGGGGGGCGCGTGACGACGGTGCCCGCGAGGAGCCGACCACGGCCGGCTCGGCCTCCTCCCCCACGTCCTCCACCCCGCCCGCCGACCGCTCATGAAGGACATCGCCATGACACGCCCCACACCCGCCACGGACACCCAGCTCGACCAGTTGCTCACCGGACTCGTGGAGCGGGTCGCCGACGTCAACCACGCCGTCGTGCTCTCCGAGGACGGTCTGGTGGTCAGCAAGTCCACCGGCTTCCTGCGCGACGACGCCGAGCGGTTGGCGGCGACCGCGTCCGGGCTGATGAGCCTCAGCAAGGGCGTCAGTATGGACTTCCGGGGCGGCCCCGTGCGCCAGGCGCTGATCGAGATGGCCCACAGCTATCTGATCCTCACCTCCGCCGGGCCCGGCGCCCACCTGGTCGTGCTCACCAACCAGGGCGCGGACGTCGGTGTGGTGGCGTACCAGATGAACATGCTGGTGAAGAAGATCGGCGAGCATCTGTCGGCGGCACCGCGGGCCCACGTCGGCCCTGGTGCGTGAGGTGGGCGGTGATGATTCGGCGGGTCGGCTGGTACGTCTCTTCACCCTGACCGGCGGCCGGACGCGCCCCAGCCGCGCCGACTTCACGCTGATCACGACGGTGACGGCGGTGGATCCGCCGCCGGAGCGGGCGCCCCGTCCGCAGCCCGAACAGACGCGGATCCTGCGGCGCTGTGCCCGGCCGATCGCCGTCGCGGAACTCGCGGCCCATCTCGACCTCCCGGTGAGCGTGGTCGTCATCATGCTCTGCGATCTGCTGGAGGCGGGCCTGATCACCGTGCACCCGCCGCACCCCGTCACCCCCCGCACCCCGGACCTGGACCTGCTGCAGAAAGTGAGGGACGGCCTTGGCCGGCTCTGACACCACCGTGGAAGCGGCCGCGCCGCCCGACACGGTCAAGATCCTCATCGCCGGCGGTTTCGGCGTCGGCAAGACCACCATGGTCGGGTCGGTCAGCGAGATCGCCCCGCTGCGCACCGAGGAGCCCCTGACCGCCGCGGGCCTGGGTATCGACGACCTCAGCGGCATCGAGGAGAAGCGGGCCACGACCGTGGCCCTGGACTTCGGCCGGATCACCATCAGCCGGGAACTGGTGCTGTATCTGTTCGGTACGCCCGGTCAGCAGCGGTTCTGGTTCATGTGGAACGACCTGGCGATCGGCGCGCTCGGGGCCGTGGTCCTGGTCGACGTCCGCCGGCCGGAGTCCAGCTTCGCGGCGATCGACTTCTTCGAGCGCCGGGGCATCCCCTTCGTCGTCGGCGTCAACGGCTTCCACGGCGAACATCCCTACCCCGCCGAGGAGATCCGGGACGCCCTCGCGCTGCCGCAGCATGTGCGGGTGCTGTTGTGCGACGCGCGGAAGCGCGAGTCGTGCCGGGACGTGCTGATCACCCTGATCGACCAGTTGATCGCCGATGCCCGCAAGGCGAGCTGAGCCGGGAGCGGTCTCACTCGTTGAACCAGGCCTTCTCACTCGTTGGACGAGGCCTTCTCACTCCTCGGGGCCGGTGAGCGGACGGTTCGCGGGCGCGACGATCCGGGCCGTGAGGTCCGGATCGGGCATGCCGGGGTCGAAGAGGAACATCGGCCGGCGGATGCGGTGGTGGCCGAGACGGTAGCCGATCTTGACGATCACGACGTCGGCCGTGCGTGGCTCCAACTCCCGGCCGGTGAAGTCGCGTTCGATGTGGTACGGCTTGCGCAGCCGGGTCAGGATCACGTGCACGCTCCCGACCCGCAGCACGACCTCCGTCTCCGCGTCCCGGTCGCCGTTCCGGACGCAGTGCACCACGCCCGTCATCGTGAGCGGCCCGGCGTGCCGGTCGTCGACCTCGGCGCCCGCTGTGACGGTCACCGTCGCGCCGACGCCGGCCCGTACCGCCGTATCGACCGCGGACGACCCCGGCAGGGAGGCGTAGAGGACGACCGGGCCGGACCCGTCCTTGAACTCCGGGCGGGCGAGGACGCGTTCGAGCCCCCAGGTGACGTCGCCGGTGTCGCTGATGAAGTAGGGGCGGGCGGTGGCGGCGAGGGCCTCGTCGAGGCAGTCGTCGAGGTCCCCGGTGGGGGCGACGAAGGCGAAGTCGTGCCGGGCGTCCCAGAATCCGCGGGCGAGCCGCTCGGCGCCCACGGTGACGGCGACCTCGTCGGGGCCGGTGACCACGACCGCGGCGCGGTTGCGCGGTTCGTCCGCCCAGGCGTAACCGACCCAGATCGCCGCGTCCGTCACGCCGTCGGCCGCCTCGACCTCCGCCACGGCCGCGTACACGCCCTTCGCGGGTTCGATACGGGTGGAGGTCTGCTCCCCGGCAAGCAGCACCGGCACCGGGATCCACGCCTTGACCGGCCGGGGCGCACCGCTCGCCAGGAGGTCGACGAGGTTGCGGGCGGCCCGCTCCTTGGTCTCCATGGCTTCGGTGACCTGGCCTGCACCTGCGGCGGCCGCGGCCACCTGGAGACCCTGGCCTCCGGCCGTGCGATCGCCGCCCGTTACGCCGGGCGCACCGGCCGCGCGCGCACGGCCCGGGAGGTCGCCGAGGCGGCGGGCGCGGGCGACGTGGACGCGCTCGCCGTGTACGAGGCGGCAGGCACCGCCGTCGCCCGTGCGCTGCTCGTCACGGCGGGCCTGCTGGACCTCACCACGGTGGTCATCGGCGGTGGCCTGAGCCGCTCCTGGTCGCTGCTGGAGCACCCGATCCGTGCGACCCTGACCGCCGAACCGCCCGTCAGCGGCCACCCCGTCCGGGTCCGGCGCGCCGGCCTCGGCGCCGACGCGGTGGCGGTCGGGGCGGCGGCACGCACGCGTGCGGAACTCGGGCTGCCGCCGAGCCGAGTGGCGGGAATCCGCCAAGGATGACCATGTGATTGACGCGGACCCAACACTCTCCTACCTTCTGGTCGACTCACCGAACTTCGTTCGATATTTCGGCAATTGCGACAGTTCGGCATCTCAGCCAGAAGGCCGCACCCCCCTGGAGAGCACATGGCCCACCCCTCCCGCAGACACTTCCTCGGCATGGCCGCGAGCGCCCCGCTCGCCGCGACCGGCGCCCTGGCCCTCGGCGCGGGGACCGCCCACGCCGCCGACTCTGCGTACGCGATGGTCTACTTCACCGAGTCCAACACCATGCTGGAAGCGGACTACAACCTCCATCTGGCCGTCAGCACCGACGGCCTGCGGTGGACGCCGCTCAACCAGAACGCCCCCGTCGCCACCCCCACGCTCGGCGCCGGAGGTCTGCGCGACCCGTTCCTGCTGCGTAAGCAGGACGGCACCTTCGTCGTCCTCGCGACCGACCTGAGCGGCACGGACTGGACCCGCAACAGCGCCTACATCCACGTCTGGGACAGCACCGACCTGCGCACCTTCACCGGCTACCGGCTGCTGAAGCTGCACGACATGACCACCACGCACAGCTGGGCGCCGGAGGCGTTCTGGGACGCCTCACGCGGCCAGTACGGCATCCTCTACTCGTCGGTGAACAGCAGTGGCCACAACGTCATCATGGTCAGCTACACGACCGACTTCCGTACGACGACCAGCCCCCAGGTCTTCTTCGACCCCGGCTACGACGTCATCGACGGCAACCTCACCGTCGGCGTGAGCGGCGTCAACTACCTCTACTTCAAGCGCGCGGGCACGCTGGTCGGCGCCCGCTCGACGAGCCTGAACCCCGGCAGCTTCACCCCGTTCAGCACGGCGGTGAACCACGGGGGCACCGAGGCCCCCACAGTGGTCAAGTCCCTGACGAGCAACACGTGGTACCTCTGGGGCGACACGTACACGCCGAACGGCGTCTTCTACGTCTGGCAGACGAGCAACCTGGCCTCCGGAACCTGGACGGCGCTGGACCAGAAGCTCTACACCCAGCCGCTCAACTCCAAGCACTGCGGCATCCACCCGATCACCTCGACCGAGTACAGCAACCTGATCGCCAAGTGGGGCGCCCCCGCCTGGAACCGGCTCAAGTCGTACAACTTCCCGGCGCGTTACGTCCGGCACAGCGGCTTCGCCGGACGGATCGACGCGTACCCCTTCGACCCGTACCCCGACTCCCAGTGGAAGCTGGTGCCGGGACTCGCCGACTCCTCCGCCGTGTCCTTCCAGTCGGTCAACTACCCGACCCGCTACCTGCGGCACTACAGCTACGCCCTGCGCCTCGACGCGAACGACGGCACGTCGACGTTCGCCGCGGACGCGACCTTCTACCGGACGGCCGGGCTCGCCGACTCCTCCTGGGCGTCGTTCCGCTCGTACAACAACCCGACGCGCTACATCCGGCACGCCGACTACGCCCTGCGCATCGACCCGGTCTCCACGACCACCGAGCGCCAGGACGCCACCTTCCACGTCGGCTACTGAGCAGCACAGCGGGGTTGTGACGAGAGCCCGTCACAACCCCGCGAAAGTCTGCCGGAGGTCAGGCCAGACCGGCCGACTTCAGCCAGGCCTTGGCCACGTCCAGCGGGTCCTTGTTCTCCAGCTGGACCTGGGAGTCCAGGTCGAGGAGCGTCTTGGTGTCCAGCTTGGCCGAGACCGCGTTGAGCGCGTCGACGCCTTCCTGGGAGAGGCCGCTCTTGTAGACCAGCGGGGTCACGTTGGCGAAGCCGAAGAGGTTCTTCGGGTCCTTCAGGACGACGAAGCCTTCCTTGGTGATGGTCGGGTCCGTGGTGAAGATGTCCGCTGCCTGCACGGTGTTCTTCGTCAGCGCCGCCCGGGTCAGCGGGCCGCCCACGTCCAGCGCCTTGAAGGACTTGAACTCCAGGCCGTACTCGGACTCCAGGCCCTTCAGGCCCTGCTGCCGGGTCTGGAACTCGGGCGAACCGCCGAACACCAGGTCCGGGGCGATGTCCTTGAGGTCATCGAGGCTGGACTCGGAGGTCAGCTTGTACTTCTTCGCGGTCTCGGCGTTGAGGCTGACGGAGTCCTTGTCCTCGGCCGACGAGGACTCCAGCAGCGTCAGCGTCGAGTCCAGCTTGGACTTCACCGCGGCGTTCACGGCGTCGGCCGACTTCTGCTCCGCCTTCGGGTCGAGGTAGGAGAGCAGTGAGCCGTTGTACTCCGGCAGGACCGTGACGGAGCCGTTCTTCAGCAGGCCGTAGGTCACCTCGCGGCTGCCGATGTTGGGCTTGTAAGTGACCTTGATGCCCTTGGCCTTGAGCGCCTCGCCGTAGATGTCGGCGATCAGAGTGCTCTCGGGGAAGTTGTTCGAGCCGACGACCACGGTGTCGCCGCTCGCTCCGTCCTCGGCGAGCGGGTCGGACTTGTCGTCGGAGGAGGAGCATCCCGCCAGCAGCGCCGCCGTGGCGGCGAGCGCGACGGCGGCCGCGCCGGGATGGTTCCTGAGGGACCTGCTGCGTGAGGCGGTGAAAGTCACGATTCCCGTTCCGGATTCTGGGGATTGTGGTGAGCGGAGAACGCTCTCTACTGATCCAATCCAGCCAGTTCTCCTTCAGTCAAGAGAAATCGGGTCACCGATTGGCCTCGAAGAACGGTCACTTGTGACCCGATGCGATCCCGATGCGAGGGGGAAGGTTAAGAGGGGACGGTTGGGGCGGAGAGCGTTGTAACGGATTCTTGACATACAGTTTCGGTCACGAACGACAAGAGGCGGTAGTCTCCCCGACGTTGACGGGGTGACGTGCGCAAACAGCCGATCCACAGCCGATCAACAACGGTCACGTGAGACCTCGCGCGCCGTGTGACGCCCACGAAGGAGGCAAGTCGGTGTCCACGAACGCGGTGGGCGCGCCCCGCCCGCGTCGGCTACGCGGTTTCGCCGTCCGCTGGCCCTTCAGACGGAAGCTCAACCTTCTGGTCGGTGTGCCGCTGACCGTGGTCGCAGCTCTCCTCGCCTACCTCATCGCCGACCAGACCGCACAGTCACGCAACGCCGCGGACGCCGCCCGGCTGGTCCGGGAGAGCGTCGAGGTCGCAAGGCTCATCGACCGGCTGGCCGCCGAGCACCAGCAGGCCGTCCTGCTCTCCGTACGGCACGAGGCCACCGAGGGCAGTGCGCCCTCGCCCGCCGCCTACCGCACGGCGCAGTCCCTGGTGAACGCCCAGGTCGAGCGGGTGCGCGACGCGTTCGGGGACGGGCTGCCGCAGACCGAGGCGCAGGCCCTGAGGACGGTCGAGGGCCTGAGCAGCCTGCGCGAGACCGTCGAGCAGCAGTATCTGCCCGCCGAGAACATCGACCCCGCGTACACCCGTGCCTCGCAGGGCCTGATCGACGGCCTCGGGCTGGACCGCAACCCCGATCTCGCGACCACCTTCACCGGCAGCCTGCTCGACTCGCTGCTGCGCGCGGGCGCCGCGCACGGCGCCTTCGAGACCGGCGTGTTCTCCGCGTCGACCGGTGACTCCAACGCGCTCATCGAGTTCATCGGCGCGATCGGCGCCTACGACGAGTACACCCACCAGTCCGAACGCTTCGCGCGGTTCGCCACCGAGGCACAGGCCGGCACGCTCGACGGGATCAAGTACACCCACGCGCAGACCACCATCAGCCGGCAGTACGCCGAGCTGCAGATCGACCCGGGCGCGGTGCAGGCCGAGTCGCCCGCCGAGGTCCGCAAGTCGCTCGCGGAGGCACTCGACTCCTACGGCGCCTACCGCGACCAGGCCAAGACCCGGCTGGCGATCACCACCTCGCTCATCGACCAGATCGCCGACCAGGCGGACAGCGCCTCCGAGACGGCGGCGTTGCGCGCGCTCCTGCTGCTGGGGCTCGCCCTGTTCGGCTTCGCCGTCTGGCTGGTCCTCGCGATGCTGGTGCGCCGCTCGGTGGTCCGCCCGGTGCAGGCCCTCACGGGTGCGGCACGGCAGGTCGCCGTCGTCGCCGAGCGCGAGCTGGACCGGGTGGCCGACGACGACGCCGAGGACGACGGTCCGCCGCGGCTGGTCGAGCTGCCGGTCATGGCGCGCGACGAGATCGGCGACCTCGCCGAGGCGTTCAACCGGGTGCAGACCACGGCGGTCGCGCTGCTGGAGCGGCAGGTGCTCAGCCGGCGCAACACGGCGGAGATGTTCGGCAACGTGGGCCGCAGGGTCAGCAACCTGACGACACGTCAGCTGTCGTTGATCGACGCGGTGGAGCGGGGCGAGACGGACCCCGCGCTCCTGGAGCGCCTGTACTCCATCGACCACATCGCGGTCCGGCTGCGCCGCAACGCCGACAGCCTGATGCTGCTCGCCGGCATCCACGAGGCGGTCCTCGACACCGCGCCCCTCGCGCTCACCAACGTCGTACGCGCCTCGCTCGGCCAGATCGAGGGCTACCAGCGGGTGGAGCTGCGCGCGCGGACCGAGGTCGTGGTGGAGCCGGAGGTCATCGGCGACCTGACGCTGATGGTGGCCGAACTGCTGGAGAACGCGGTGTCGTTCTCGCCGGATGGCCGCCCGGTCGAGGTGACGGTGGCGGACGGCGAGCAGGGCAGCGCGGTGATCGTCGTCACCGACCACGGCCTGGGCATGAGCCCCGAACGCCTCGACGAGGAGAACGCCCGCCTCATCCGCCGCGAACGGCTGGACCTCGTGCCGACGAAGGTCCTCGGCCTGTTCGTGGTCGGCACACTGGCCCGCCGCTGGGAGATCGCGGTCGCCCTGTCGCGCACACCGGGTGGCGGCCTGACGGCCGAGGTGACGGTGCCGTCGTCGCTGCTGGTGACCGGGAGCACGACGGGGTCCATGGCCACGGCAGCGCTGGCGGCGATCGCCGGAGGTACCGGGGCGGAGGCGAGCGCGCAGACCGTGCGGGCCGTGCAGGCCTCCGGCCCCGGCGCGCAGACCGTCGACGCGGCGACAGCCGACTCCGCCGACGCGCTGTCGGTCCCTGCCTCCGGGCCCCGGCCGTCGGCCGCCGCGCAGGCAGCCGCCGTACCGGCGGTCGACGGCGCGGACGGGGACGGGCTGCGGCCTCTCCCCCGCCGGGTATCCCAGCGGGGTGCCGCCCCGGGCGGTACGGCGGATCACGCCCGGGCCGACCAGCCGGACCCGTCCGCCGACGAAGCCGCCGCCTCCCGCCCTCTGCGTCGCCGCGTCCGCGGCGCGACCCTGCGGACGACGGCCGCCTCCGCCCCGCAGACGGCGCCGCGGCAGGCCGTGCGTACCGTGGACGCCGAGGCCGTGCGGGACGCGCTCGACGAGTTCGAGGCCGCTGTGGAGCGCGCGCACCGCGACAGCCGACGCGGCGACACCACCGGCACCGCCAGGACCGCCGGCACCGGAGAACACTCCGCCCCAGCCCCACACCCGACCCCCCATACGCAAGACCAGAACGACCCCCCGGAAGGAGCGGAGCAGTGAGCACGTCGACAGGTGGCACCCCGGCGGGAGGCACCACACCGGCCGAACTGCAGGCCGCCGCAGCCGACTTCACCTGGCTGCTGAATCGCTTCGCGAAGGAGACGGCCGGCGTGGTGGACGCCATCGCCGTCTCGTCCGACGGACTGCTCATCGCCGTCTCCGAACTGCGTGAGCACGCCGACTCCGAGCGACTCGCCGCGATCGTCTCCGGCATCACCAGTCTGGCCGCCGGCGCATCCGGCAACTACGGCCTCGGCAGCCTCAACAAGGTCATCATCGACCTGGAGGGCGGCCACGTCCTGGTCTCCGCGATCGGCAGCGGCGCCGTGCTCGGCGTGGTCACCGACAAGGAGGCCAAGCTGGGCAACATCGCCTACGAGATGACGGTGTTCGCCAACCGCGCCGGCTCCGCCCTCAGCCCGCAGCTCGTGCTGGAGCTGAAGAACAGCGTCGGCGCCGCGTCGGCCCGCTGACCGGGCCGGGAAGAGAGCCGGGAAGGACAAGGCACCCGGTCGAGGAGGACGGACAAGCCCATGGCGGACGGCATCCCACCGCCGGACCCCGACGGCCCGGACCCTGACGGACCGGACCCTGACGGACCGGAGCCCGACGGCCCGGCCCCGGTCGGCCCCGCCCCCGCCGTGCGGCCGTTCCTGGTCACCGCCGGCCGGGTGGCGGTCGACGCCGACGGCCGGTCGATGCCCGTCGAGACCCAGGTGGTGGCCACCACCGAGGGGCTCGACGCGCTCGACCGGCTCGCCTTCGAGCAGCACGACATCGTCGCCGTGTGCCGGCTGCCGCAGTCCATCGCGGAGATCGCGGCCCGGCTGCGGCTGCACCTCAACGTGGTGCGCGTCCTCGCCGAGGATCTGCGCGCCGCGGGGCAGTTGACGGTGCACGTGCCCGACTCCGGCGTCGTCCATGACGCATCCGTACTGCGCAGGGTCATCGACGGCCTGCGCGCCATCCCCGACTCACGAGGGGTCACTCCGTGACGACGACTGAACCGGCCTCCCCCAGCCTCCGGCCGGGGGGACCCCCAGGCGCGCCAGCCGCGCGGACGGCCACCGTACGACCGCCGCTGCCGGTCAAGATGGTGATCGCGGGCGGCTTCGGTGTGGGCAAGACCACCACCGTGGGCTCGATATCCGAGATCGAGCCGCTGACCACCGAGGCCGCCATCACGGAGGTCGCGGCGGGCGTGGACGACCTCACGCACACCCCGCGCAAGACCACGACCACCGTGGCCATGGACTTCGGCTGCATCACCATCGACCCGACCCTGAAGCTGTACCTGTTCGGCACACCGGGCCAGGAACGGTTCGGCTTCATGTGGGACGACATCGTCGAGGGCGCGGTCGGCGGGCTCGTCATCGTCGACACCCGCCGCCTCGACGACTGCTACGCCGCCGTCGACTACTTCGAGCACCGGGCCATCCCCTTCGCGGTCGCCGTCAACGCCTTCGACGGCAAGGTCGAGCACACCCTGGAGGAGGTCCGCTGGGCACTCGACGTCACCGACGGCGTCCCGGTGGTCGTCTTCGACGCCCGCGAGCGCGGCTCGGTCAGGGACGCCCTGCTCGTCGTACTGGAACTGGCGCTGGCACGTGTCGCTCCGCGGTGAGAGCCGCGACAGGCCGTCGAGCGTCTGCGGGCCCCGTCGTGGCTGGTCGCGCCCACGCGGCGGAGCCGCATATTGACGAGGCCGTCGGCCTCGGCTATGAACACGTGGTCCGCCTCGGCACGTTCATCGTCGCCTCACTCGCGCTGCCGGGCATGCTCTTCGAGGTCGACGCAGTTGCCGTACGGCCGACTCCGTCGCGTCAGTGGCGCCTGCGCACCCCCGGCGACACCGCGAGCCGGCCCAGCGCCCAGAACACCGCGAGCGTCGTCAGTGCCATGGCGGCGACGAGGGTGGCGCCGCCCACCACCTTCTCGTAGTTGCGCTGGTAGAGGCCGTCGATGATGTAGCGGCCGAGGCCGCCGAAGCTGACGTATGCGGCGATGGTGGCCGTCGAGACGATCTGGATGGCCGCCGAGCGCAGGCCGCTGAGGATCAGCGGGAGGGCGACGGGCAGTTCGACCCGGAAGAGGACCGCGGTCTCGGCCATGCCCATGCCGCGCGCGGCGTCCACCGGGGCTGGGTCGACGGAGCGCATCGCCTCGTAGGTGGTGACGAGGATGGGCGGGATGGCGAGCACGACCAGCGGGATCATGACGGGGGCCATGCCCAGGCCCAGCAGGATGAACATCAGCACCATCAAGCCGAAGCTGGGCAGCGCCCGGGCGGAAGTGGCGATGAGCGCGAGCGCGTTGCCGCCGCGCCCGGTGTGTCCGGTGAGCAGGCCGATCGGCAGTCCGACCGCGGCGGCGATGCCGAGGGCCATCAGCGTGTACTCGAGGTGCTCGGCGAGCCGCGCCGGGATGCCGTCGTAGCCCTGCCAGTGGGCGTTGTCGCTGAAGAAGGAGTTGATGAAGTTCAGTACGTTCACCGGGCGGCCTCCTTCACGGCGAGCGGGCGCGGGTTCTTGCGGGTGGCGCGCGGCATCCAGGGCGTCAGCAGTACACGGAGGCCGATCAGTGCGGCGTCCACGAGCAGGGCGAGGACGGCCGTTCCCACGACGGAGAGCCAGATCAGGCGTGGCTGGTTGTAGATCAGGCCGCTGTTGAGCAGGTTGCCGAGGGCGCCCTCGTTGCCGATCAGCATGCCGACGCTGACGAGGGAGACGCTCGACACGGACGCCACCCGCAGTCCGGCGATGATCGCGGGCGCCGCGATCGGCAACTGCACCTGGACATAGCGGCGTACGGGCCCGAAGCCCATGGCCGTGGCGGCGGCCAGCGTCTCCTGCGGCACCGACCGCACCCCGTCCACGATCGCGGGGACCAGTACCACCAGGCTGTAGACGGCCAACGGGATCATCACCGTGAGCTCGCTCAGGCCGGTGTAGTCGATGAGGATGACGAAGAAGGCGAGCGAGGGAATCGCGTAGAGCACGGTCGTCACCCACAGCACGGGCGCGTACAGCCAGCGCACCCGCACACACAGCTGGGCGACCGGCAGGGCCACGAGCAGCCCGGCCAGCACCGGGATCAACGCCTCGCGCAGGTGCAGGGCGACCAGTCCGAAGTAGCTGTTCTGGAGGTCGCTGGGCAGGTCGAAGAGTTCGCTCATGGCGCGACCTTCTGGACCTTGCCGGCCCCACCGGGCTTCGCGTCCGCACCGCGCTCCGCGTGCGCGCCCCGGATGGCCTCGCCGATGACCTGCTGCGAGACGACCCCGGCGGCCCGGCCCTCGGCGTCCACGGCGACGGCCCATCCGGTCGGCGAGAGCACCGCACAGTCGAGCGCGGCCCGCAGCGAGTCGGTGCCGGCCACGAACGGGCGGCCGTACGACAGCAGTTGCCCCGCCTTGATCTCCCCGGCGGTGAGCTCCTGCGGCTCGCTCCAGCCGAGGGGCTTGCCGTCCTGGTCGGTGACGAGGAGATAGGGCGTGTCGCCCGCGCCGGCCGCGGCGATCTGCTCGGCGGTGGCGTCGACGGCGACGATCGGGGCGGTCAGCAACTCCAGGCCCGCCGAGGGGAAGAACGACAGCCGCCGGATGCCGCGGTCGGCGCCGAGGAAGTCCTCCACGAAGGCGTCGGCCGGGTGGGACAGCAGCTCGGCGGGCGGCGCGAACTGGGCGAGATGACCGCCGGTGCGCATCACGGCGACCATCGTGCCGAGCTTGACGGCCTCGTCGATGTCATGGGTGACGAAGACGATGGTCTTGCCCAACTCCTCCTGGATCCGGAGGAGTTCGTCCTGCAGACCCTTGCGTACCACGGGGTCGACGGCCGAGAACGGCTCGTCCATCAGCAGCACCGGCGGATCCGCCGCGAGCGCCCGCGCCACGCCGACGCGCTGCTGCTGGCCACCGGAGAGCTGGTACGGGTACCGCTTGGCGAGCGCCCCGTCGAGCCCCACCCGCTCCATCAGCTCCCGTGCCCGCGCCCGGGACTTCTCCTTGCCCCAGCCGAGCATGCGGGGCACGGTGGCGATGTTGTCGAGGATCGTGCGGTGCTGGAAGAGACCGGCGTTCTGGATGACGTAACCCATGGACCGGCGCAGCGTGTTGACCGGCTGCTGCTGGATGTCCTTGCCGTCGAGGAGGATGGTGCCCTCGCTGGGCTCGACCATCCGGTTGATCATGCGCAGGGTGGTGGTCTTTCCGCAGCCCGACGGTCCGACGAGGACGGTGATCGAACGGTCGGGGATCTCCAGCGAGAGGCGATCGACCGCCACCGTGCCGTCCGGGTATCGCTTGGTGACTGAATCTATCCGTATCAAAACGCCGAATACCCTTCGGGTGTGGGGCCGTCCGGCCGAGTCTAGACCTCTTGTGTTTCGGGCCTTCGTGGGCCGGTTCCTCGGCGCCGGTCAGCACTGTTCTGTGCGCACCCTGTGAGTCCGCTGATTCTCACCCTTCCCTCAGAAGCGCCTCAGCGATCCCCCAGAAGCGGCCTCGATCGTCAGCGGCATGAACGCCGGACCCGCACCCCGCAGGTACCGGCCGTCCGAACCACCGCCGCTGTCCTGCCCGTCGGGGCGAACACCCACCTGGAGTACGCGTCATGACGACCCTCGCCCCACCCCCCGCGCCCGTCCATGACGGCGGACCCCGGCACCGCGCCGAACCGCCGGCCGGCGGCGGCCTCGCCGCCCGTGCACGCAGGCTGCTGACCGGCACACCCGAGGACCCGCGCTGGGCCCGCCCCGCCCTGTGGGCGATCCTGCTCCTGGCCACCGCCCTGTACGCCTGGAACCTCTCCTCCGTCACCGGCAACACCTTCTACAACGCGGCCGTCTACAGCGGCACCAAGAGCTGGAAGGCGTTCTTCTTCGGCGCGCTGGACGCCGGCAGCTTCATCACCGTCGACAAACCGCCGTTCGCGCTGTGGGTGATGGGCCTGTCGGCCCGCGCCTTCGGCTATGGCACCTGGCAGTTGATGCTGCCGATGGTCGCGGTGGGCGTCGGCTCGGTGGCGCTGCTGTACCGGATGGTCAAGCGGGACTTCGGGGTGGTGGCGGGCACGATCGCCGCCCTCGCGCTGACCCTCACCCCGATCACGGTCGCCATCAGCCGCGACACCAACCCCGACCCGATCCTGGTCTTCCTGATGCTGCTCGGCGCCGCCGCGCTGACGAAGGCCGTGCGCACCGGACGGCTGATGCCACTGGTGTGGTCCGGCGTCGCGATCGGCGTCGCGTTCAACACGAAGATGATGCAGGCGTACGTCGTCCTGCCCGTGTTCTTCCTGGTGTACCTGTGGGCCGCGAACGCCTCCCTGGGCCGGCGGCTCCGCAATCTCGCCGTCGGCACGGTCGCGTTGGTGGTGAGCAGCGCCTGGTGGATGGTGATCGTCGATCTGATCCCCGCCTCGTCGCGTCCGTACATCGGCGGCTCCACCGACAACACCGTCTGGGATCTCGTCATCGGCTACAACGGCTTCGGCCGTATCTTCGGGGCGAGTTCGTCGGTGGGCTCGCAGGGCAACGGCGCGAGCTTCGGCGGCGAGGCCGGCCTGTACCGGATGTTCAACGAGGTCATGGGCGGGCAGATCTCCTGGCTGATCCCGTTCGCGCTGGTCGCACTCGTGGGCGGGCTCGTGCTGCGCGGGCGGGCGCCCAGGACCGACGGCAAGCGTGCGGCGCTCATGCTGTGGGGCGGCTGGTTCGTGCTGCACTACCTGACTTTCGCCCTCGCCGAGGGCACCTTCCATCCCTACTACGTCACCGCCATGGCGCCGGGGATCGCGGCCCTGGCCGGTATCGGTGCCGTGATGCTGTACCGGGCGTTCGTCGAGGGTTCGGCGGCGATGGGGGTCCCCCCGCTCGAGCGAAGCCGAGCGGGGGGCAGGGGTTGGGTGCTGCCGGGTGCGATCGCTGCGAGCACCGTGTGGGCGGTCGTGCTGTTCCAGCGGGTCTCCGGCTCCGGAACGCTGTACACGGTCGCCCAGGTGGTGGCCGGTGTGGCAGGCACTGCGGCCGTGCTCGGGCTGCTGGTCGGGCGGTTCACCAAGCGGCGGCGGCTGATCGGGCTCGCGGCGCTGGCGGCGGTCGTGGCCCTGCTGGCCGGTCCCGCCGCGTACTCGGTGTCGGCGGGGACGACCGCGAGCAGCAACGGCACCAACCCGACGGCCGGGCCGAACACCGGCGGTGGCATGGGCGGCGGCCGGCGTCCGAGCGGCGGCGCGCCGAGCGGGGCCGGCAGCTCCAACGGCCAGGCCATGGGGCAGCCACCGACCGGCACCGGAAGCACCGACACCGAGGGCGCCGAGGGCGCCGACCAGTCGCAAAGCGGTCGAACCGCCGGGGGCATGGGCGGCACCCAGGTCACCTCCGGGATGATCACGTACCTGAAGAAGAACCAGGACGGCGCCACCTGGCTGGTCGCGGTGGCCACCGACCAGACCGCCTCCTCGATCATCCTGGAGTCCGGTGAGCCGGTGATCTCCATGGGCGGCTGGTCCGGCACGGACGACGCGATGACGCTCGCCAAGCTCAAGAGCCTGGTGAAGGCGGGCACGTTGCACTACATCGTGATCAGCGACAGCGGTCAGGGCTCCTCGAACTCCGAGATCTCGACCTGGGTCAAGAAGAACGGCACCGCGGTGAGCGACTACAGCGGGCTGTACCGCCTGGACGCCTCCGACGTCAGCTGAACCACCGGTCCCCCCTACGACACGACGCCCTCGGCGTGCGCGACGCCGAGGGCGTCATTCGGGCACCGCGTCCAGCAGCTCCGCCAGCCGCGGGAAGACCTTGGTGCTCGTCGCCACCTGCACCGCCTCGCCGTCCTTCCACCAGTGCACGCCGGTGATGGTGGTGAAGGAGGTGTCGTTCTCGTTGTCCGCGCACATCTAACCGCCGGCTGGGCAGCACCGGCAGTCGTCGTCCCCGCTCACGCCACATCATCGGCATGCTCCTCCTTCGGCCGCTCCGCAGTGCGTTCCGGTGCGGGGGCGGCCAGTCCGGGGATCCGTCGGCCGACGAGCAGGTAGATGACCACGCTGGCCAGGGCGAACGAGCCGACACCGAGGAACATGGAGCAGGGAAATCAGCAGCAGCCGGGTCCGGCCGAGAAGGTCGGAGAGCGAACCTCCGACGAACCCGGCGAAGATCGAGAAGAACACCGACGAACCGATGATGAAGCCGATCATGCCCGGCTGGAGCCCGAGTTCCTTGCGAAGGAACACAGCCAGGAAGGGCACGGTGACCGAGTTGGCCAGGCTCATGATGCCGGAGCCGACGATCAGCACCCGGGCGAGCACGGGCGGGGACGCGGTGGTGATGTCGGTCATCGCGCTGCCGCGCCCTTGTCCCCTTCCCCTCTTCGCATCAATGGCCGGACTCGGCGTGCGCGCCGTGGTCGCCGAGCTGCGCTTCGAACCACTCGTGCAGGGCGTCCACCAGCGCGGAATCCTTGGTGGTGTAGGTCAGGGTGGCCCCGTCGGCCCGGTCCTCGTAGCGCACCTCGATACGGTCATGCCCCTCTCGTAGTTCGGCGAGGCCGGGCATGTCGGCGCCGTGGATCCGGGCGGGGTCGGCGAAGTCCCCGCGGCTGAACGCCTCGGCCTCCTTGCGCAGGTGAGTACGTATCAGGTCGATCTGCTCGGCATCGCCGCGCTGGTCGGCCACGACATCCTGGACGCCGCCCGTCGCCGTGGGGGTAAAGCGGTGGGTGGTCTGCTCCAGGTCGAAGGGCATCACGGTCTTGCCCCGCTCGGCCACTAACGCCTGCCGCTCGGTCCGGCCCTCGCCCAGGTCCTGCCGCGAGCCGCCCGCCACCAGGGCGACAGCCGTCACCGCGCCGGCGATCACCACGCCCGCGCCCGCGACCAGGGCCCGGCGCCTACTGCTCTTCATCCATTGCCTCCACCATCACATCGAGGGCGTGAAGTACGCCCGCTCTTTCATGGGCCGGGATCGAACTGAGCAGCCGGGAGAACCGCTCCCGTCGCGCTTCCGCCAGGTTCTGCGCCGCGCGCCTCCCCGAAGGAGTGAGCCGCAGGACAACGCCGCGCCCGTCGTCGGGAGCCGGGGCGCGTTCCACCCAGCCACGGGCGGACATCTGACCTACCAGCCGACTCACCGTGCTCTTCTGCAGCCGCAGCCGACGGGTGAGTTCGACCTGCCGCAGCTCGCCGCCCTCCTGCGCCAGCTCGCCCAAGGCATGTGCCTCGGAGACCGAGATCGGCTGGCCACAAGGGGTTGTTTCCGGCTGGTGCAGCCCGAAGGCGCGAACGAAGCTTCCCAGCGCCTCCTGGAGGACGGCCGGGTCATCAGCCCTTTGATCCCTGAACATGGTTCGACCGTACAACCAGAAGGTTCGACCGCACAACCATTTTCCGTGCAGAGGCGCTGCAGAAGACGCGAGCCGGACAGCGCCAGAGAGACGACAACGAGACCGGGGCCTTCGTAGGCAGTCGACGGTTCAGCCGCACCAGTCGCACGAGAGCGCTACAAGACACCCCAGTGGGTGAGGACCGCAGGCCGCTGAGTAGGTGTTTTGAACTTGACACCGGGTTAGAACTCATTGGCAGGTGGCGGCCTGGCTTGAGCGCATCCAGATAGCCTGAGCTACCTCGTACTTCAGTCAGACGGTTCCGTGCGTTCGTCGCCGCGGGGTCGTCGACTGCTGTCGAGGACGGAGCACAGCGCCGGCCGGTGCCTCTCTCACGTGGCGGCTGGTGTGTGTTCGCGGTTCTCGGTGAATGTGCTGTGCCGGTAAAAGGAGTAGGCCTTGCTCACTGCCTGGAGGAGGTTGGCAAGGGCGAGAGCCGCCCACAGGGCGGCAAGCCCTCCGGCTGTGGCTAGCGAAGCGGCGATAACGGCCAGGACTCCGTAGGAGATGAAGGTCGACACGAAACTCGGCACGGTGCGCTTGAGACCGATGAGGCCGAAGCCGACGACTGCCTGCAGCGCGTCGGTGACGACCACGGCCAGCACCAGCGGCAGAAGGTCCGTGATTTGTGGCCGCACATCGACATCCTGGGTGAACAGCGGAACGACCCATGAACTGAGGACGATCACCGTTGCCGCGATGAACCCCACAACGACTAGTGCCAGCCACGTCCCAGCGCGAACGCTGCGTCGGACACGCGCGCTGTCCTGCTTCGTTGCGTAGTCGGAGATCAGAGGGATGGTGGCCTGGCCGACCGCCACCGCAGCTGTGAAGATGAGGTTGACCAGGGAGATGCCGACGCTGTGCACCGCGGCGCTGTCCGTCCCGATCCTGGCCGCCGCGAAGGTCAATACGCCCAGGACCGCGAACTTGACGAGTACCGTGCCGGCCAGCGGAATCCCCACAGTGCCCAATGTCCAGACCTGCTTCACATTGGGCCGGCCCGGAAACAAAGAGCGGCCGCTGAGCACGGTGGAGCGGCGGATGGCCACCTGGTTGACAAAGGCGCTGATCACGCTGGAGGCGAGCATGGCGATACCTGCCCCGGTCAGG
Source organism: Streptomyces regalis (assembly GCF_001509475.1). GTDB lineage: Bacteria > Actinomycetota > Actinomycetes > Streptomycetales > Streptomycetaceae > Streptomyces > Streptomyces regalis. Next base: position 77,078 of record NZ_LLZG01000277.1, on the reverse strand, counting down.
CCGTAACTGGGCAGTGGGCCGGGACCACCCACGAGAAGGACGGACAGCGTGGTGGATGCGGCGGTGCCGAGGAGTCCGGCCCGCATCACCAACTTTGACTGGCCCAGTGCCACCAGGACGGACGTGGCTGACGAGCTGACCGCGATGGCGAGCACGCTGCCGGCCAGCAGAAGGGGGAAGATCCCCAGCTGATCGAGGGCGGTGCGGGGAACCCCGGCCGCTTTGCCGATCAGCGGAACAGACGCGACAGCCACCGCGGCGATGGCGCCGACGGTGATCGCGAGCCATGTCCCGCTGCGCACCACGGGCAGGAGACGGTCAGGATTCTCCTTGCTTGGCGTGACAAACGGCATCACGCCGCGCAGCGCGCCCGCCACCGTTGCGGTAGCGGGGCTGAACACGGCCATGGCGACGGCGAAGGCCGCGAGGGTGGCGGTGGCGTGGTTGCCGAGCAGCGCGGTGTCGACCAGAGCACCAGCTGAGGCGGCGATCATGGTCAGGTACAGCGGGAGCGCTGCCACCGCTATCCCGATCCACGCACTGCGTCCGGCTGGTCTAGTCCCCTTGCTGATCACGGGTTCGATCATCACACTGCGGGAGCCGACAGGTCAGGGGAAGTGGCGAACTCGGTCCTGCCAGCTCAGCGGTCGGGCTTCGGCTTCTTCGCCCAGCCGGGGGTGGGCTTCTTGCGAGTCAGTCGCTTGGTCATAAGGATGATGAGTGCCCAGTTCAGGTGTGCTTCTGAGTGCGCAGCCGTTCGTAGTCCCGTGCGTTGCGGCGGGCGTTCATGCACCAGCCGATCGTGCGCTCTACTTTCCAACGACGGGGCAGCACGACGAAGCCCTTGATGCCTTTGGGCCGGGAGACGATGCGCAGGGTGAGCCAGAGGCGGTCGCGAGCCCAGTCCACGAGTTCGCCGGCATAGCCGCGGTCGGCCCAGACCTGGGTGATCTGCGGCTGGGTGAGGCGCAGCCGCCAGAACACGTCGCGGGCGGCGTCGCGGTCCTGGATGTCGGCGGGCGTCACCGTGATCATCACCGGCAGTCCCAGCGTGTCCACGGTGATATGTCGCTTGCGGCCGTTGATTTTCTTCGCGGCGTCGTAGCCACGGCTGTTGCGGCCGACGGTGGAGGCGCCCGACCCGAGCAAAACACCGCCTCCGCCGCCATCGTCTGCGGCAGCGGATCACCGCACTCCCGGCAATATCGCCGAGCCGTCCCGCCGGCACCCACAAGCCAGATCATCCAGCCGTACCCAGTTCGCGGCCAGGGATCAAAAACACCTACTGAACAGCAGAGTCGGACCGGGGCCGATCCTGAGCGGAGCTCCCAACGCTTCGGCCTGCCAGTCCCAGAGAGAGCCTCTGCTCCCAAGACCGCACACACCGGACTTCGAAAACAGGCACTTGAGCCGTTTTACGCAGCCCGCGTCTCCGCCCGAGCCACCGGAAAGCCCTCCGTACGGAAGACCCGCCGCTCGGCGTCCACCGCGAACACCTCGCAGCCCTCCCGCGAGGCGGCCCACGCGACGCCGTCCGCGCCCATGGCGAAGGCCGCCGTGGCCACCGTGTCCGCCACGGTCAGGGTGGACGCCACGACGCTGAGGGACAGCAGCCCCGTCGCCGGACGTCCGGTGCGGCCGTCGATGATGTGGTCGCCGCGCTCGTAGCGGGCGGACGTCGCGATCGCCCCGTCGGTGAGCTCGGCCACCGTGCACACCTTGTCGGCCTGCTCGGGGTGCCGTACCCCCACTCGCCAGGGCCCGCCGGAGGCGACCACGTCGCCCCCGGCGTTGAGGACGAAGCGCCGCGCTCCCGCCGCCTTCAGCAGCTCGGCGGCCCGCTGTACGGACCAGCCCTTCACCACGGCGCACGGATCCAGCCCGCGCCCCGGCAGCCGTACGTCGAAGGCGCCGTCGGTGGCGAGTCGGTACTCCTCGCACAGCCCCAGCACCTCGTCGAGGTCCGCGCTGACATCTCCTCGGGCGATCTCGCCCCGGTCCAGCCGGCACACCTCGCTGTCGGCCTTGAACGGGCTGAACCGGGCGTCGACCTCGCGCAGCCAGGCGAACACGGCGTCGGCGGTCTCCGCGCCTCGTTCGTCGAAGCGCTCGTCGTCGATCCGCAGCGAGACCGGGAACCCCATGACGTGTTCGACTCGGTGCATGATCAGCCCTTCGCGTCGATCGCGGCCTGGAGGGACTCCTTGTAGCCGTCACTGGTGATCGTCGCACCGGAGACGGTGTCGATGTCCGCGCTCTGCGCCTCCAACGTCTCCGCGATCAGCTTCGGCACCGCCGCCGTCGNNNGTCACTGGTGATCGTCGCACCGGAGACGGTGTCGATGTCCGCGCTCTGCGCCTCCAACGTCTCCGCGATCAGCTTCGGCACCGCCGCCGTCGTCTGCGGGTGATTCGGCTGCTGAAGCATCTTCACCGACGCTATCTTGGAGCCCTCGAAGGTCACCTGGACCTGCACGGGGCCCTTCTCGGTCTGCAAGGTCGAGCCCTTGACGACCGTGCTGCCGGAACCCGAACCCGATGCGGCGGAGGACGACGCCGAGGGTGTCGAGGCCGGTGTGGCGGCTTCCGTGGAGGCCGTGCCGAGGGACGGCTCGTAGCGCCAGACCGGGATCAGGCCCGCGATGCTGAGGACCAGGACAGGTATTGCTCGCTTCACGATGTCTTTCCCGTCCCTCTCAGCCGGCCAGGCTGAAACGCTCGAAGTGGACCTGCTGCTTGGGCACGCCCAGCTCGCGCAGGCTGCCGATCACCGCGTTCATCATGGGCGGCGGGCCGCACAGGAAGATGTCCCGGTCGGTGATGTCCGGAACCAGGCGCGCCAGCTCGGCGGGGGCCAGCTTGTCGGGGACGGCCGGGCCGGTCACCAGGTGCAGCTCGGCTCCCTTGGCGTGGGCGAGCTCGACCAGCTCGCCGTACAGGACGGCGTCCTGGTCCGTGGCGACCCGGTAGATCACGACCGCGTGGCCGTGCAGCTCCTCCAGCAGCGCCCGGATGGGGGTGACGCCGACGCCGCCGGCGATGAGCACGGCCTCCGGGCGGGTGCGGTGCATCGTGGTGAAGGCGCCGTAGGGGCCCTCGGCGAAGACGCGCGTGCCGACCTTGATGTGCCTGAGGCCGGCCGAACCGGCGCCGGCCGCCTTGGCGGTGAGCCGCAGCGTACGGCCGTCGGGGGCGGCCGACAGGGAGAACGGGTTGGCCTGCCACCAGCGGTCCTTCGTCAGGAACCGCCACAGGAAGAACTGGCCGGCCCGCGCGGGCAGCTTGTCCAGGTCGCGGCCGGTGACGTAGACGGAGACCACGTTGTCGGACTCGGCGACGACGGCGGAGACGCGCAGCTGGTGGCGCCAGTTCCGCCACAGCGGCAGGACCAGCCGGCCGACGAAGACCGAGGCGAGGGCGACGCCCCACACCGCGTACCAGTACGCCGTGGCGGCCGAGGAGGAGGTGAAGGACGTACCGGCCGCCACCTGGTGCGTGAACGCCAGGACCACCGCGACGTAGGTGTACAGGTGGATGAAGTGCCACGTCTCATACGCCAGCCGGCGCCGCGCGAACCGGGCCGAGACGACGCCGATCACGATGATGATCCCCAGCGCGACGACGGCGCGCAGCACGCCCTCGATCGTCTCGGCGAGGTCGATCAGCTGGTTGACCGGGTCCAGGGAGGACGACTCGGCGTAGCCGAAGGTGATGAACACGGCGTGCGCGAGGAGGGCCCACAGGACGCTGAAGCCGGTCCAGCGGTGCCAGGAGGTCAGCCGGTCCATGCCGATCCGGCGGTCGAGCCAGGGCAGCCGGGCCACCAGCAGCAGCTGGAACGCCATGAGCAGCGCGCCGGACAGGCCGGCGAGCCGGCCGAGCACGATGAGCGTGTTCGAGGCGAAGCCGGCGGCGAAGAAGAAGTAGAGGACCACGGCCACGTTCGCGGCCAGCACGGCGTACAGGCCCGTGCGGGCGACCACCCTGGGGCGTATCGCCGTGGGGGGCGCAGGGGGCGATTGGACGGTCGTCACGGGCGACAGCTCCTTGATCTCGTCTGTGGACACCGAGCTTGTCCCGCTGCAGCTGTCGAAAAGCTGTCGTACTTCTTTCAACTGGTTATCGATGTGGTCGCGGGGCCCTCCCCGCCCCCGAGGACCGGTGCCGGGTGCCGCACTATGAACGGGTGGAGAAAGTACGCCTTCTCGTCGTGGACGACGACCCGCCCATCGCCGACCTCGTCGCGACGGTCGCCCGTTACGAGGGCTGGGAGGCGGTCACCGCGAACTCCGGCGAGGAGGCGCTGCGGCTGGCCGCCGAGTTCCATCCGGACATCGTGGTACTGGACCTGATGCTGCCCGACGTGGACGGTTTCGGCGTCCTGGACCGGCTGCGCGGCGCCGGGACGATGGTGCCCGTGGTGTTCCTGACGGCCCGCGACGGGGTCGCCGACCGGGTGGCCGGGCTGACCCGGGGCGGTGACGACTACCTGGTCAAACCGTTCGCGGTGGAGGAGCTGATGGCCCGGCTGCGGACCGTGCTGCGGCGCAGCGCCGGGCCCGGCTTCCAGCGTTCCGTCCTTCGGGTGGCCGACCTGATGATGGACGAGGACACCCGCGAGGTGCGCCGCGGCGACAAGCTGCTCACGCTCACGCCGACCGAGTACGAGGTGCTGCGCTATCTGATGCGCAAGTCACCGACCGTGCTGACCAAGGCGCAGATCCTCGACCATGTGTGGGAGTACGGCTTCGGCGGCCGCTCGAACGTCGTCGAGCTGGTCGTCAGCCGGCTGCGCCGCAAGCTCGACGAGCCCGACGACGGCGACGACGGCAGGGCGCCGCTGATCCACACCGTGCGGGGCTTCGGGTACGTGATCCGACAGGCGGCCGAGTGATCGGGCGGCTGCGCCGGGCGTACCGCGGGATGCGGCTCGGGACCCGGCTGGCGCTGGGTCTCGGGGTGCTGTCCCTGGTCGTGTTCGGCGTCGTCGGCACCGCCCTGACGACGTACATGCGGGACTACCTCTCGGCCCAGCTCGACACCACGCTGGCGCAGGGCCAGATCGCCCAGTCCAAGAGCATCGCGGACTACGGCACGCTTTCGGGCAAGAAGTACTACAGCTGGTTCTACGCCGTGTACGACGTGGCGGACGGCACACCCGAGCTCCGCAAGCCCGAGGACCCCGCCGACCTGCCGGAGGACGTCGACGACTTCACCGCCCTCGCCCAGGCGCAGACCGCGGCCCATACGGAGCTCCTGCGCACCGAGCACCTCCGGGGCGAGGGCGAGTACCGGCTGCGGGCCTGCGAGGTCGAGCCCGGTGTGGTGCTGGTCAGCGCCGCGCCCATGGAGGACATCGAGGACACCGTCGGGCAGCTGATCACGATCCAGGTGGTCACCTTCGGGCTTGCGGTGCTGGCCCTGGTCGTCTTCGGGCGGGGGATGCTGCGGCGGGGCCTGAAGCCGCTGAGCGACATGGCGCACACCGCCCGCGGCATCACCTCGCACGACCTGACGGACTCGGCGCGGCTGTCGGTGCGGCACGACGGGCGCAGCGGCGGGCCCGAGGTCGAGGAGCTGCGCACCGCGTTCAACACGATGCTGGAGCACATCGACGACTCCCTCGCGGTGCGGGCGGAGGCGGAACAGCGTCTGCGCCGCTTCGTGGCGGACGCCTCGCACGAGCTGCGCACGCCGCTGATGTCGGTGCGGGGCTATGCCGACCTCTTCCAGTACGCGGCCGCCAACGCCCCCGAGGAGCGGGACAAGCACCTGGCCCGGCTGCGCGCGGAGGCCGCCCGCATGGGCTTCCTGCTCGACGACCTGCTGCTGCTCGCCCGCCTGGACGCCGCGGAGGTCGAGACGCCGCTGCGCCCGCAGGAGGCGGACCTGGTGGAGCTGGTCGAGCAGGCGGCGGACGCGTTCCGGGTCACCCACGCCGACCACCCGCTGATGGTGGCCCCCGGTCCCGGTTCCCTGAAACTGCGCCTGGACCCCCAGCGCATCCGCCAGGTCCTGGACAACCTGCTCACCAACGCGGCGATGCACACGCCCACCGGCACGCAGGTCTCCGTGGCGGTCTCGGTCGCGAACGGCACGGCACAGGTCCGGATCGCCGACGCCGGCCCCGGCATCCCACCCGCCGACCGGGAGCGCGTCTTCGACCGCTTCTACCGCGTCGACAAGGCGCGCAGCCGCGACCGCGGCGGCAGCGGCCTGGGCCTGGCGGTGGCCCAGTCCCTGGTCCACGCCCACGGCGGCCGCATCGACCTGACCAGCGAGCCGGGGGCGACGGTGTTCACGGTGACGATCCCGCTCACGCTCGGACGTCTTACGGACTTGTGACATGACCGGCGCCGAACGGCCCAAACGCCGCTCGCCGCCCTAGCGTGAGCGCATGCGTGTACTGGTCACCGGCGGTGCCGGGTTCATCGGATCCCATGTCGTCGAGGCGCTCACCGCGCACGGGCACGAGCCCGTCGTGTACGACGTCCGTGCCGACCCCGAATCGGACGTACGCAACCCGTCCACCGTCCGCGACGCCCTGACCGGCGTCGACGCGGTGTGCCACCAGGCCGCGATGGTCGGCCTCGGCGTCGGGTTTTCCGATGCCGCCGAGTACGTCTCCCGCAACGACCTCGGCACGGCCGTACTGCTCACCGCCATGGCCGACGCGGGCGTACCGCGGCTGGTGCTGGCCGGGTCGATGGTGGTGTACGGGGAGGGGCGGTACGCGTGTGCACGGCACGGCGTCGTGCGGCCGGGCTCGCGTGCCGTCGCCGACCTGAAGGCGGGGCGCTTCGAGCCGCCCTGCCCGGTGTGCGGCGCCGACCTCGCGCCCGGCCTGGTCGCGGAGGACGCCCCGGCCGATCCCCGCAACGTGTACGCGACGACCAAGCTCGCCCAGGAGCACCTGGCGGCGGCGTGGGCGCGCGCGACGGGCGGTACGGCGGTGTCGCTGCGCTACCACAACGTCTACGGCCCGGGCATGCCCCGCGACACCCCCTACGCCGGGGTCGCCTCCTTCTTCCGCTCGGCACTCGCACGCGGTGAGGCCCCGCGGGTCTTCGAGGACGGTTGCCAGCGCCGGGACTTCGTCCACGTACGGGATGTGGCCGCCGCCAACGTGGCCACGCTGGAGGCGGGTTCGGCGGTCCTGCCGCAGGGCGCGCTCACGGCGTACAACACCGGCAGCGGCGACCCGCACACCGTCGGCGAGATGGCACGGGCGCTCGCGGCGGCGTACGGCGGGCCCGAGCCAGTGGTGACCGGGGAGTACCGGCTGGGCGACGTACGGCACATCACGGCGGACTCCTCGCGGCTGCGGGCGGAGCTGGGGTGGAAGCCCGAGGTGGGGTTCGCGGAGGGGATGCGGGAGTTCGCGGAAGCCGGATTGCGGGGGGCGTAGTCTGCCTCGGAGTCTGCCTCGGACCGGTGGTGCTGCCCGCCTTCAGGAAGCGGCAGCGGGCAGCACCACCTCGAAGCGGCAGCCACCGGGGACGTTCCGTACCGTGGCCCGTCCGTCGTGCGCCTCGACGATGCCCCGCACGATGGCGAGGCCGAGCCCCGCGCCGGCCGGAGGTGTGCGGGCGTGGGTGCCGCGCCAGCCGGTGTCGAAGACGCGGGGCAGGTCCTCCTCGGGGATCCCGCCGCAGCTGTCGGTGACGGACAGCACCACGCCCTCGGGGACGCGTTCGGCGGCGACGGCGACCGTGCCGTCGGCCGGGGTGCGGCGGATGGCGTTGACCAGCAGGTTGCCCAGCACCCGGCTCATCTCCCTGCCGTCCACCTGCACCGGCACCGGTTCGACCCCTTCGCCGACGAGCCGGACCCCGTGTTCGCGGGCCAGCGCGTCCGCACCCGAGAGGGCGTCGCCGACGAGGTCGTACAGGGACATCCGGGCGAGCGAGAGCGTCAGGGCGCCGGCGTGGATACGGGACAGCTCGAAGAGGTCACCGACCATGCCGTTGAGGCGCTCGACCTCCATGCGGATCTGTTTGAGGTAGCGGTCGGGTTCGGCGGCGACCCCGTCCTCCAGGGCTTCCGCCATCGCGCGCAGGCCGGCCAGCGGGGTGCGCAGGTCGTGGGAGATCCAGGCGACGAGTTCACGCCGGGAGGACTCCAGAGCCCGCTCGCGCTCGCGGGACTCGGCGAGTCTGACGCTGGTCGCCTCCAACTCGCGGCTCAGCGCGGCGAGTTCGGCGGTGGCGGGGCCGTCGGGCGAGGTGAAGTCGCCGCCGTCGCCGAAGGAGCGGGCGGCGAGCGCGAGGGCGCGGCTGCGGGCGGCGACCCAGCGGCCGAGCAGCAGGGCGGTGGCCAGGGAGACGACGGCGGCCATGGCGACGACGGTCGTGACCACGGTCAGGTCGTGCCCGGACAGGAACATCGCCTGGCAGACCGCGAGGGTGCCGGCGAGCATCGCGGCGACGGCGACGCCGACCACCACGGCGAGGTGCGCGATGAGGGAGCGGCGCCGGATCAGCATGAGCACGAGCGCGCCGAGCAGGCCGGCCGCGGCGGCGCCGAGGAAGGCGAAGAGGGCGATGAGCAGGGTGTCGCGCACAGTCACGCCTCCTGGTGAGCGGAACCGGTGGTGTCGAAGCGGTAGCCGACGCCCCACACGGTCTGGATGAGCCGGGGCCTGGCCGGGTCGTCCTCCACCTTGCCGCGCAGGCGGCGGACGTGGACGGTGACGGTCGACAGATCACCGAAGTCCCAGCCCCACACCTCGCGCATCAGGTCCTCCCGGCTGTAGACCCGGCCGGGGTGACGCAGGAAGAAGGCGAGGAGGTCGAACTCGCGGATGGTGAGGGCGAGCTCACTGCCGCCCTTGACGGCGCGGCGGGCCGCCGGGTCGACCGAGAGGCCCGCGGCGCGCAAGGTCTTGGACGGCTCGGCGGGCCGGGTACGGCGCAGCACGGACTCGACGCGCAGGACGAGTTCGCGGGGGCTGAAGGGCTTGGTGACGTAGTCGTCGGCGCCGACCTCCAGGCCGAGGATGCGGTCGTCCTCGTCGCCGCGCGCGGTGAGCATGATGACCGGCACGGGTCCCTGGCCGCGCATCCGGCGGCACACCTCCAGGCCGTCCATGCCGGGCAGCATCAGGTCGAGGACGACGAGGTCGGGCCAGTGCGCGGCGGCCAGGGCGAGGGCGTCGGGGCCGTCGCCGGCGCGGTCCACGATGTATCCGGCACGGTCGAGGTACCCGGAGACGATCTCGGCGACGGTGGGGTCGTCGTCGACCACCAGAACCCTGACCCCTGCCTGCGGATACGACTGTTGCTGCTCCATGCCGCCAGCCTCGCACTCCGCGCGCGTATGCGTCGCCGTCGGCGCCCGACGTCCTTGTTTCGTAAGGAGCGATAGTCCGGTATGCCCTTTTCGCGCTCGTAGGGTGAAAGGCGTGACGACCCCATCCGCAACAGCGAGTGACCCTTGCGCGGCGTCCGTCGACGTCGTGCTTCCCTGTCTGGACGAGGCCGAGGCGCTGCCCTGGGTCCTGGAGCGCATCCCGCCCGGCTGGCGGGCCCTCGTCGTGGACAACGGCTCCACGGACGGCTCGGCCTCCGTCGCCCGCGAGCTCGGCGCGACCGTCGTGCACGAGGAGCGACGCGGTTTCGGCGCCGCCTGCCACGCGGGGCTGACCGCCGCCACGGCCGACGTCGTCTGCTTCTGCGACTGCGACGCCTCGCTCGACCCGGGCGACCTGATGCCCTTCGTACGGCGGATCGCGGCGGACGAGGCCGACCTCGTCCTGGGCCGGCGCCGCCCCGAGGCCCGCGGGGCCTGGCCGCCGCACGCCCGCGTCGGCAACCTCGCCGTCACCCGCCTCCTGCGCCGCCGCACCGGCCTGCGCCTGCACGACCTGGGCCCCCTGCGCGCCGCCCGCCGCGAGCGGTTGCTGGCCCTGGACCTGACGGACCGGCGCAGCGGCTACCCGCTCCAAATGGTCGTCCGCGCCGCCGACGCGGGCTGGCGCATCGCCGAGTACGACGTGCCGTACCTGCCGCGCACGGGGGCGTCGAAGGTGACCGGGACCTGGCGGGGGACATGGCAGGCGGTGCGGGACATGAGCCGGGTGCTGGCGGAGGACGGAGGGCACACAGGGGCCGGCCCCGAGCCCCGTCCCACCGAACGCCCCGACGCCCGGCCGGACACCCCCGTACAGAAGGGAACCCGCCCGTGACCACGCTCCTCGTCATCGCCAAGGAGCCCCGGCCGGGCCGGGTGAAGACCAGGCTGACGCCGCCCTTCACGCCCGAGGAGGCGGCCGCACTCGCGGAGGCGGCCCTCGCGGACACCCTGGACGCCGTGGCGCGCACGCCCGCGCGGCGCCGAGTGCTGGTCCTGGACGGCGCGCCGGGCTCCTGGCTGCCGCCCGGCTTCGAGGTCGTACGGCAGTGCACGGGCGGTCTCGACGAGCGGCTGGCCGCCGCCTTCGCGGGCTGCGACGGCCCGGCGCTGCTCATCGGCATGGACACCCCGCAGGTGACGCCGGAGCTGCTGACGGTGGACTGGGCCGACTGCGACGCGTACTTCGGCCCCGCCGAGGACGGCGGCTTCTGGGCCCTGGGCCTGTCCGAACCGGACCCGGCACGGCTGCGGGGCGTACCGATGTCGACGCCGCAGACCGGCGCCGCACAGCGCGCCCGCCTCACGGACCTGCGGGTACGCGACCTGCCGCGCCTACGGGACGTCGACACGGTGTACGACGCCGACCTGGTCGCCAAGGCGGCCCCGCGCGGACGTTTCGCCACGGCACTGGCGCGGCTGACACCGGGGGCGGGCCGATGAGCGGCGTGCGGGACATGATGTCGGCGCACATCGCGCTCCGAGCGGGCCTCGCCGGGATCCGCCGTCCGGACACGAGCGCCGCAGAGGTGGGTGCACGGAGTGGTCAGGACTGTGCGGGCGAGGGCGGAGACGGGTTCACCGACGACGGCGACCTGAACGGCGATCGCGGCGGAACAGCCCTCGCCGATGTGAGCCCCCGTACGCCCGGAGCGGGCAGCACCGGTCTCCACCCCCTGGCCGCTCCCACCGACGACCGGCCCTGGTCCGCAGACCCGTACTCCCGCGCCCTGCGCACCGGCCAGGGCCCCCTCTTCCTGCGTCGCCCCGACGGCTGGCTGCTGCCGCTAGAAGTGGAGCGGTGGTGCGCGGACGCCGACGCGGCGGATCTGGGGGTGCTGCGGCGCTGTGAGGGGGCGGTGCTGGACGTCGGGTGCGGGCCGGGGAGGCTGGTGGCGGCGTTGGCCGGGCGGGGGCGTCGCGTGCTCGGCATCGACGTCAGCGAGGCCGCCGTCACCCGCACCGTGCGGCTCGGCGGCCCGGCATTGCGCCGCTCCGTCTTCGACCCGCTCCCGGGCGAGGGCCGCTGGGGCACCGCCCTCCTCGTCGACGGCAACATCGGCATCGGCGGAGACCCGGCTGCCCTGCTCGACCGGATGGCACAACTCCTCGCCCCGGGCGGCCTGTTGATCGCCGAGACCGTGCCGGACCTGGACCTCGACGAACGGGTCCAGGTCCACGTCACCGATGCCCACGGCGCCACCGGCACCGCCTTCCCCTGGGCCCGGCTCGGCACGCCCGCCCTGCTGCGGCACGCGGAGCGCGCCGGCTGGCGTGCCGTCGATCAGTGGACGGCCGGCGGCCGTTCCTTCGCCGCCCTGCGCAGCCGTCGCCACCGCAGCACGAGCAGCACCGCCGAGCCGCCGAAGAGCACAGCGGTGATCAGCAGCCAGCGGGCCAGGAAGCCCTCGGCGGACAGGCCGGTGGCGGAGGCGTAGCGGTCCGCGACCCGGCCGCTGATCAGCGGGAACCAGACCAGCAGGAGCAGCAGGGACAGCGCGGCGGGGACGCGGACGTACGACACCCACCGTCGCTGTCCGGCCGCCTCGAACCCTCCCAGCAGCGCCTGGTCCGCCGCCCCGTACAGCGGCAGCAGCACGAGGTCGTGAAGGATCGCCGCGCCGACGAACCACAGCGCGACCTCGAACCAGTCCCCCTCCATCAGCCGCACCCCCGCATATCCGGCGAGCGCGAACGAGCTGACCAGCAGGAGGAGCTGAAGCGGGCTGCCCAGAGTGAGCCTCGGTCGTCGCATCACAGGTCTCCGAACGTCATCCGCGCCACCCACTTGGTGTTCAGCACACCGGGCGCGGCGGGCACGATGATCCGCGCCGGGTAGCCGTGGTCGGGGGTCAGGTCCTCGCCGTTGACGAACAGGGCGAGCAGGGAACGGGAGTCGGCGACCTGGTTGGCGCGCAGGGCGGCCCGCCGGAAGGCGCCGCGCCGCTGCAGCGACTCCACGAGGACGTCGGGCGGGTCCTCGTCGTGGCCGACCAGCGCCGCGAGGTCCCGCAGCCGTACCCCGCGCCACCACTGGTCGGACGTCGACCAGCCCTCCACGCAGGCGATGGGCAGCGCCACGCTGTGCAGGGGCATGGCGAGCAGGTCGGCCCGGCCGAGGCGGACGGTCCGCCCGTCCCGCCCCACGACCACCAGCCGCCACGCCTCCTCGTTCGTCTCGGCCTCGCGGATCCCCGCGTACGCGGCCGTCTTGTTGATCTGGAAGCCGCCCGGTCCACTGCCCGGTTCGGCGCCGCCGTGCGGGGCGAGGAGAGCGGTCCGGCGCAGGGCTCCGTCGAAGTTCTGCCCGACGGTCGTGCCGAAGAGCAGCAGCGAGCCGCCACCGACGAACCACAGCGCACCGCGCCGGGAGACGGTCGGCTCGGCCGGAGCCGCAGGAGTCAACTCGCTTTTCTCCTCCCGTAGTTGGCGAAGATTCCGCAGTGCCATGGGCGTCTTCAGCACCGCGTGCACGACGAACGCGGCGAAGAACACCCACGCCCCGTAGAAGTGCAGGGCGTAGAAGGAGCCCGGGAAGATGTAGTCCAGCTGGACGTTGAGCACGCCCGTCACGAACTCGAACAGGGCGCCCCCGACCAGAAGCAGCAGCGAGATCCGCTCCAGCGCGTGCGCGAGCGACCGCGCGGGCGGCAGCGTGAAGAGCTTCGGTACGACCGACCACAGCTTGGCCAGGAGCACAGGGATCAGCGTGATGCCGAGCGTGACGTGGACGCCCTGGTTGAGCCGGTACAGCCAGTGCGGGCTGGTGGGCCAGGAGAAGAGATAGAAGCCCAGGATCCCCTTGTCCGGGGTCTTGTCGTTCACCGGCGCCAGGTTCGGGTTGTAGGCGGCGTAGGACACCAGCCCTGTCACGAACAGCACCGTGATCCCGCCGAGCAGCACGACACCGAGCACCGAGGTCAGCCACGGGCCGCGCAGCGGACTGCGCCAGAAGGCGGGAGAGAAGGGGGAGAGAGGAAACCGTGCCATGCCCCGACCGTAGGCCGGAGCGGGGGCCGGGAAGCCGCCGCGAACCATGACGAATCTCTGACGTCCGCGCCTGTCAGCCGTACGGAGGAGGCCGCCCGTCCTAGCGTGCAGGCGTGAACCGCGATCTGCCCGAAACTCCTGACCGTCACCTGCCCGAGACCCCTGAGCGTGACCTCCGCCGTGACCTGTACGCGGCCGCGGCCGCCGCGCTGCTCGTCGCGGTCGCCGCCGTCGTCGGGGCGGTGATCCAGCACCGGCACGGCACGCTCCGGGTCAACTGGCCGCCACTGCTGGCGGACTGGGAGCCGCATCTCGGCCCCGGCACACCGGCCGCGCTCGCCGTCGCGGCGGCCGTGGTGGCGTACGGCCCCTCACTCACGGTCCGGCTGCCGTGGCGCTCCCTGCTCCTGGCCACCTGGGTCACCGGCATGGCCTGGACCTGGTCCCTCGCCCTGGTCGACGGCTGGCACCGGGGCATCGCGGTGCAGCTGACGACTCCGCACGAGTACCTCCGGGTCATCGACCGCTTCCAGGACATCCCCGCCGCCCTGCGGGGCTTCTCCGACCACATCCTGCTCGAGTCGCCGGACAACTGGCCCGCCCATGTCGCCGGGCACCCCCCGGGCGCCACCCTCACCTTCGTCCTCCTCGACCGGATCGGCCTTGGCGGTGGCGGCTGGGCGGGAGCCTGGTGCATCACCGTCGGTACGACGGCGGCGGTCGCGGTCCTCGTCGCCGTACGCGCCCTGACCGACGAGCGACTCGCCCGCCGTGCCGCGCCCTTCCTCGTCCTTGCCCCGGCCGCGGTGTGGGTGGGCACCTCGGCCGACGGGTACTTCGCGGCGGTCGCCGCGTGGGCGGTCGCGTTCCTGGCGTTGGCGGTGACGGGCCACCGGCCGGGGTGGGCGGGTCCGGCCTCGGGCCTCCTCTTCGGCTGGGCGGCGTACCTCTCCTACGGCCTGACCCTCTTCGCCGTGATCGCGGCCGTCGTCCTGCTGCTGGGCTCACACCGCGTCCGCCCCCTGCCCTTCGTGCTGGCCGGCTTCCTGGTCGCACCCGTCGCCTTCACGGTCGTGGGCTTCGACTGGTGGGAGGCGTACCGGCTGCTGGTCACCCGCTACTACCAGGGCGCCGGCGGCGTGCGGCCGTACGGCTACTGGGTGTGGGCCAACTTCGCGTGCACGGTCGTCATGGTGGGCCTGGCGACGGTGGCGGGGCTGCGGCGGGCAGGCGCGCAACTGGTCCGGCGTACGGAAGGCACCCAGGTCCGGCTGGCACTCCTCGTGCTCGGCGCGCTGGTCGCGATGCTCGTCGCCGACCTGTCCGGGATGAGCAAGGCGGAGACGGAGCGGATCTGGCTGCCGTTCGCGCTGTGGCTGTTGCCTGCCTGTGCGTTCCTGCGGGGGTCGCGCGGCTGGCTCGCTGCGCAGGCGGTGCTCGCGCTGCTCGTCAATCACCTGCTGCTGACGGGTTGGTGACGGGTCGGCGACCACAGAAGAGGTGAAGATAGGTTAGGCTTACCTAACTCGACCTCGCAGGATCGAAAGGTTCCCATGTCTGCTGCCACCTGCCCTGAGCCGACGCCCGCCGAGCGCGCCCGCTCGGTGCTCGCGGCGGCCGGCTCCCTGACCGTCACCACGCAGGGCCAACGCATCGAGCTGATCGGCCTGCACACCGTCGACGCGGCCGCACGACTGCTCCTGCACAACCCGCCGGACGGCCAGCTGGCCGCCGAGCTCGCGGTGGCACCCCACGGTGACCTGGCCGCCCTCGTGGAGTTCACCGACATCGCGCCCGTCTCCGTGCGCGAGCGGGTGCGCGCCCGGCTGACACTGGGCGGCCGGCTCAGCGCGCTCGGCCCGAAGACCCTGGTGTTCCACCCGGCCCGGGCGGTACTCAAGCAGGATGGCGGGACGACCTCCATCGGCCTCGACGAACTGACCCTGGCCGCCCCCGACCTGCTGGCCACCCACGAGGCGGAGATGCTGGCCCGGCTGGACGCGGCCCACACCGACACCGTGGCCCCGCTCGCCCGCCTGCTCCCGGCCCGGGAGCAGCTCGGCGCGACCGGCGTGCGGCCGCTGCGTCTCGACCGCCACGGCCTGGTGCTCCGGCTGGAGACGCCGGACTCCCACCACGACGTCCGCCTGCCCTTCGCCACCCCTGCCACCCACCCGGGCGACGCGGTGCGCCAGATCCACGCCCTGCTCGCCGAGGCCACCGCCCGCCCGCGCCGCCGACGCCTGCCGACCAGGTCCTGAGGCCCTGTCGGCAGGGCGCGCGCCCCGAAGCCGCCGACCTCCGGGCCACTCGCAGAGGCCTTCCCGTCTCCTCCGCGAAGGCGCCCGGAGGTCGGCTCACATGCGGGCCCCCGCCACGGTCCCCGTCTCCAGGCGCTCCGTCGTCTCCATGAGAGAGATCGTGAACGGATGCCGAGGCTTCGTCAGAATCCGCTGCGCCGACCCCTGTTCGACCAGCTCGCCCGCGTCCAGTACGGCGATGCGGTGCGCCAGGCGTGCCGTGTCCAGGTCGTGGGTGATGAGCACGAGGGACAGGTCGTCGCCCTCCCCCACCAGGCCCGCGAGGACGTCGAGGATGCCGCGCCGGGTGACCGTGTCCAGGCCGGAGGTGACCTCGTCGCAGATCAGCACCCGGGGACGGGCGAGCAGGGCACGGGCGAGGGCGGCGCGCTGGAGTTCGCCGCCGGAGAGTTCGCCGGGGCGGCGGTGGGTCAGGTCCGCTGCCAGACCGAGGCGGTTCAGGGTGGTCGACGCCTCGTCCGTGGCCGCCCGTTCACCGATGCCGCGCAGGCGTATCGCCGTACGGGCCACCTGGTGCAGGACGGGCCGGTGCTCGTCGAAGGCGGCGCGGGCGTCCTGGAAGACGTACTGCACGGCGGCCAGTTGAGCGCGGTCGCGGTGGCGCAGGCTGCGCGGGAGCGGTGTGCCGTCGAGCAGGATCTCGCCGTCGTGGTCGCGGTGGAGGCCCGCGAGGCAGCGGGCGAGCGTGGTCTTGCCGCTGCCGGAGCGGCCGACCACGGCCAGGCACTCGCCCGGATGGAGAGCGAGGCGCGGGACGCGCAGGACGGCGGTCCGGCGGTCGTGTACGGCGGTCAAGTCGCTTACCGTCAGGACGGGTTGGCCCGCCTCGGCGCTCTGCGTGCCCTGCGGTGCCGCGCGCTGCTCGTCGAGCAGTCGGCGCGTCCACTCGTGCCGGGGCGCCGCCCACACCCGCTCCACCGGGCCCGACTCGACGACCCGGCCCGCGCGCATGACGAGGACCTCGTCGGCGAGGACGCGTACGACGTCCAGGTCGTGGCTGAGCAGGACGACCGCGATACCGCGTGCCGCCACCGCCGCCAGCTGCTCGACGATACGGCTCTTGGTCAACGCGTCCTGGCCGGTGGTGGGTTCGTCGGCGACGATGACGCGGGCGCCGAGCAGCAGGGCCTGGGCGAGGACGACGCGTTGCTGCTGGCCGCCGGAGAGCTGGTGGGGGTGGCGACGCAACGGGGCTTCGCCGTCCGGGAGTTGGGCGTCGGCCAGGGCGCGCAGGACCAGTTCTCGGGCTGCCCCGCGGCGTTCGGCGCGGGGCAGGTGGCGGACCTGGGGGCGGGCGATGTCGTGCAGCAGCGCGCCGACCCGGCGGGCCGGGTTGAGGACGGCGGCGGGATGCTGGGGGACGTAGCCGACCGGGCCGTCCCCGGTCCGCCGTATCTCGCCGGTGACGCGGGCGCCGGCCGGGTACTCCCCCAGCAGCGCGAGGCCCGTTGTGGTCTTGCCGCTGCCGGAGGCGCCGACCAGCGCGGTCACTTTTCCGGGGAGCACCCGCAGGTTCACTCCGTCCACGATCGCACGGCCGTCGATCTCCACGCGCAGGTCGCTGACCTCGGCGACGGCCGCATCCGTTGCCCGGCTCACCGGCGTCGTCCCTTCTTCTCCAGGGCGGCGTCGAAGAGCAGGTTGGTGCCCATCGTCAGCGCCACGATCAGCAGTGCGGGCACCACCACGGCCCAGGGCTGCACGAACAGGCCGGTGCGGTTGCGGTCGACCATGACCGCCCAGTCGGCGGCGTCCGGCGCGACGCCGACACCGAGGAACGCGGCCGTCGACACCAGGTAGAGCACGCCGGTCAGCCGGATACCGGCGTCGGCGGCGAGGGTGCGCAGCGCCGACCGGCCGACGTAGCCGACGGCGATCCGCCACCAGCTCTCACCCTGCATGCGCAGCGCCTCGACGGCGGGCCGTGCCGCGGCCTCCCCCGCCGCAGCCCGCACGATCCGGGCCGCGTCGGGCACGTTCACCAGCGCCACCAGCAGCGCCAGCCCGGCGGCGCCCGGCGAGAGCACGGAGACCACCAGCAGGATCAGCAGCAGCGACGGCACGGCGAGCAACACGTCCAGCGGCCGCATCAGCAGCTCCTCCAGCCACCGCAGGCGGGTGAGCGCGCTGACGAGCGCGACCGGGACGGCGACGAGATAGGCGAGCGCGGTGGCGGCCAGGGCGGTGAGCACGACCGTACGGCCGCCCAGCAGGACCTGTCGCCAGACGTCGCGGCCCACGAAGTCGGTGCCGAGCCAGTGGCCGCCGCCGAGGGTGAACGAGGTGGCGCGGGGGCCGGGGTCGCCGGTGAACAGCGGTCCGAGGAGGGCGAGTACGAGGGGGACGGCGATGACGGTGAGGCCGAGCGCGAAACGGCGATGTGTCGTCATGCGGCCACCCCCGCGCGGGGCGTGAGCCGATGGGCCACCAGATCGGCCCCGAGGTTGAGCACGACCGTCAACACCCCGAACACCACGGCGAGGCCCTGCACCACCGGTACGTCCCGTTCGGCCACGGCGTTGAGGAGGACCGTGCCCAGGCCCGGGATCACGAAGAGTGCCTCCACGACGATGACCCCGCACAGCAACCAGTCGACGGTACGCGCCAGTTGCTGTGCTGCCGGGGCGAGGGCGTTCGGCAGGGCGTGGGTGTAGCGGACTCGGGCGCCAGGGACGCCGTAGCGGCGGGCGTGGGCCGCGTAGGGGGAGGCGAGGGCATCGACCATGCCGGCCCGCACCAGGCGGGACAGGGAGCACACGGGGCGGGACAGCAGGACCAGCACCGGCAGGACCAGTGCCGCCGGATGGCCGAGCAGGTCGGTGCCGTAGCCGACCGCCGTCGGCGGCAGCCAGGCCAGCTTCAGGGCGAGGACCGTCACCAGCAGCACGCCGAGCGCGAACTCGGGGACCGCGTACACGGCCAGCGTCACCGAGCTGACCAGCCGGTCGATCAGCCGTCCCTCGTGACGGGCGGCGAGCACGCCGAGGCCGAAGCCGAGGGGGACCAGCAGGGCGAGAGTGAGCGCGGCCAGGATCAGCGTCGGGCCGAAGCCGTCGGCGATGTACTGGGTGACGGGGCGGCCGGAGGCCAGGGAGGTGCCGAAGTCGCCGTGCAGCAGGCCCGTCGCCCAGTCGGCCAGCCGCTCGTAGGCCGGCCGGTCCAGGTCCATCGCCTCGCGGATCGCGGCGATACGCGCGGGGTCCGGCTGATCGCCCGCGAGGGCCACCGCCGCGTCGCCCGGCAGCGCCTCGGTGAGCGCGAAGACCAGTAGCACGACGGCCATGGTCTGCGCGACGCCGAGGAGCAGTCGCCGGGCGACGAACGAGCGCAGGGGGCTCATCCTCACGCGAGCCACACCTTGTCGAAGCGGGCCCAGTCGAGGGTGTTGGCGGGTGCCTTGGTCTCCACTCCCTTCACCGTCCGCGCCGTTGCGATGATCCAGTCCGCGAAGCCCCAGATGAGGAAGCCGCCCTCGGTGTACAGGCGGCGCTGCATGCGCTCGTAGACGGCGGCGCGTTCGGTCTTGTCGCGGATGGACTGGGCCTGCTGGTAGAGGGCGTCGAAGTCCTTGTGGTGCCACTTGGTGGCGTTGGTGGTCGAGTCGGTGAGCAGGCGCTGGGAGATGTGGGCCTCGATGGGCATGGCGCCGGAGCGGTAGCAGGACAGGGTGCCGTTGTCGAGGATGTCGCTCCAGTAGGAGTCCTTGCTGCCCATCTTCACGTCGATCGTGACGCCCGCCTTCGCGGCCTGGTCGCGGAAGATGCCGGCGGCCTCGGTGAACCCGGCGGCGACGGCCGAGGTGTCCAGGGTGACCTTGAGCTTCTCGGCGCCGGCCTGCTTCAGCAGGGAGCGGGCCTTGTCGAGGTCCTGCTCGCGCTGCGGCAGGCCGTCGGCGTAGTACTCGTAGCCCTTGCCGAACAGGTCGTTGCCGACCTCGCCCGCGCCGGACAGGGCGCCGTCGACGAGTTCCTGGCGGTCGGCGATCAGGAAGAAGGCCTCGCGGACCCGCTTGTCGTCGAAGGGCGCCCGGTCGGTCTTCATGCAGAAGGCCTGCATGGCGCTGTTGCGCAGCCGCACGATCTCGATCTGCCCCTTGCCCTCGTGGGCGCGGGCGGTGGTCGGGTTGAGCTCGTGCGCGTACTCGACCTGGCCCCCGAGGAGGGCGTTGACGCGGGCGGACTCCTCGTTGGCGACGACGAACTCGATCTCGTCGAGGAGCGGGGCGCCGTCCCAGTGGTCGTCGTAGCGGCGGAAGACGGCGGAGCGGCCGGGAGCGAAGGAGACGAACCGGAACGGGCCTGAGCCAACGGGCTTCTTGTCGAACTCGGTGGCGTTCTCCGGGACGATGTACGCGCCGAACGAGGCCAGGACGTTGGGGAATTCGGCGGTCGGCCGCTTCAGCACGAACTCGATGCTCCGCTCGCCGGTGGCGCGGCTGGCGTCGAGGTCGATGGGCTCCAGGGACGCCTTGGCGCGGAACGCCTGCTTGGGGTCGGCGATACGGCGGTAGCTGTAGAGGACGTCCTTGGCGGTGACGGGCTTGCCGTCGTGGAAGGTGGCCTGACGCAGCGTCACCTTCCAGCGGTCCAGGGTCTTGTTGGACTCCCACTTCTCGGCGAGGCGGGGCTCGGCGGAGAGGTCGGCGCCGTAGTCGGCGAGCTTGTCGAAGAGCGCCTTGGCGCGGGCGACGTCGGCGAAGAGGTTGGCCAGGTGCGGGTCGAGGGTCTCGCTCGCGCCGCCACCGGCGAACGCGGCGCGCAGCCGTCCGCCACGCTTGGGGGCGCCGGAACCACCGGCCGCCTTGTCGTCCGTGCCGCCTGCGCAGCCGACGAGGGCGAGGGCGGCGGCGCCGGAGGTGGCGGCGAGGAAGCCGCGGCGGCGCAGGCCGGGAAAACGGTTGTTCATGAGTGTCCCTTGAATCCGGTGTGTCAGTGGGAAGAGATGAGGCGCGCGACGACGTGCAGTCGGTCCGCGTCCGTGGTGGAGCCCGGCAACTGGCCGTCCCGCCAAGGAGGTTCGGTGCGCGGTCCGGGGCCGTCGTGCAGTTCGAGCACCTCGAAGCCGTGCGCGGCGAGGAAGTGCCGCAGCTCCTGCGGGAACAGCAGCCGCCAGGCGGAGCGCTGTTCGACGGATGATGGACCGCCGTCGCCTTCGTCGCCGTCGTCGGCGGTCCATACGCGGGTACGGCGCAGGAGTTGGGCGGTGCGGTCGACGCTCAGGGTGGTCGTGGACCGGTAGGCGGTGCCCTGCCAGCTGAAGGCGTTGTCGGACGGGGTGTCGAGGAGGTCGGTACGGCCCAGGAAGTACGCGCCGTTGCGCATCTCCGCGACCAGCAGCCCACCCGGTGCGAGGGCGCGGCGACAGGAGGCGAGGAAGCCGTCGAGCTGGTCGTTGGTGTGGCAGTACAGCAGGGAGCTGTCCAGGCAGACGACCGCGTCGAACGCGGCCCGGCCCAGGTCGAAACCGCACAGGTCGGCCCGGACGTACGCGGGCCCCGGGTGGTGGACGCGGGCGTGCGCCAGCATCGCCTCGGAGAGGTCGGCGCCGGTCACCGTACGGCCGGCGGCGTGCAGCTGCGCCGCGTCGCGGCCGGTGCCGCAGCCCATGTCGAGCACACGCGGCCCGGCAGCGTGGCGGCGCAGGCAGTCCTCGGCCCAGCGTCCGGCGAGCCGGTCGGGGTCGGGGAAGCGGGCCTCGTACAGGGCGGGGTTGTCGGTGAGAAGGTTGCGACTGCCGACCGAGACGCCGGGGCCCCGGCCGCCCTCCGCGCTACCTGCCGCGACGGCCCCGTCCGCCTCCGGGCAGACCGGCCCGAGGGGCATACTCTGCCCCTCACCTATCGGCGAGCCCGCCCTGGCGGCCAACACCGCGCGCCCAGCCACGCCCTGCTCCGCAACCCGGCCGGCAGACCCGCCAGCCCCCTCACCTACCCCCGAGCACACCACCGCAGCCGACACCGAGCGCCCAGCCACGCCCGACTCCCGGACACCCGACTCGGCGCCGACAAAGCCTCCGCTCACCCACCCACCGACCACGCCCCGCTCCGCCTCTCCCGTCCGCGAGCCCGCCATCCCGGCCAACACCGCGCGCCCAGCCACACCCGACTCCCGGACAACACCCGGCCCAGTGACGGCAGAGCCTCCGCCGCCGCCCGCCCACGCGCCGACCACGCCCCGCTCCGCCTCTCCTCCCGCGTGCATCGCACTCACGCCGTGCTCCTCTGTTCGGCCTTCGCAGGTGCCGTCGGTGTGGGGTCCGCGGGCAGTGCGCCGTTCCGGTGCAGCCAGGCCACGCCCCCCGCCGACGCCAGCCCGAACACGGCACAGCACAGCCAGGGCAGCCAGGCATGGGCGCCGCTCTCGCCCGCGTCCATGGCCCAGCCGACGACGGTGTTGCCCACGGCCGCGGCGATTCCGGAGACGACGTAGAAGATCCCGAAGTACGTGCCGGTCAGCTCGGGGCGCCCGAAGCGGGGGATCAGCTCCATCACGAACGGCGAGGCGACCATGACGCCGAGGTAGAGCAACAGCGCGCCGAGCAGCACGGGCCCGGCGTCGAGCCAGCCGGGCGACCGCGCGCCCGCCACCAGGGCCGGCGGCAGGAAGGCCAGCCCCATCACCGCGAGGCCCACCGCGATCCAACCCGCCCTGCTGCCACGGGACTTGAGACGCCGCGTAATTCTCAGCTGAAGTGCCAGGTTGGCCACCGTGCCGACGAGGAAGACGATGCCCGCCGCGCCGTCCCAGCCGGTGGCCTCGCGGGCCCCGTCGGGCAGCAGCAGGTAGAGCTGGTTCTCCAGGGTGAACATGCCGACCATGGCGAGCGCGAAGGCGAGGAAGGCCCGGTTGCCGAGCACCTCACGCCAGTCCCCGAGGACACCGGTGCCGCTCGGCTCGACCTTCCGGGCGGGCAGCACGAGGGCCTGCGCCACGGTGAGCACCGCGAAGATCCCGGCGGCGGTCAGCGCGGACGTACGGAAGTCGACGAGGAGCAGCACGCTGCCGAGCAGCGGTCCGATCAGCGCGCCCGTGGTCGCGAAGACGTTGAACAGCGCGAACGCCTCCGCCTTCCGCTCCCCCGCCTCCTGCGCGAGATAGGCCCGCACGGCGGGGTTGAACAGCGCTCCCGCGAGCCCGCTGAGCACGGACGCGGCGAGCAGCACCGGCAGTCCGTCGCCGAGCGCGAACAGCCCGAAGCCGACGGTCCGCAGCGCGCACCCGGCGATGATGACGCCGCGCGCGCCGAGCCGGTCGGACGCCGAGCCGCCGATGATGAACAGGCCCTGCTGGCTCAGATTCCGCACGCCGAGGACGATCCCGACGACCGCCGCCGACATGCCCAGGTTCTCGCCGAGGTGGGTGGCGAGGTACGGGATGAGGAGGTAGAAGCCGGTGTTGACGCCGAGCTGGTTGACGAGCAGGAGCTGGACGGCGACCGGGAAGCCACGCATCTCACGCCACGTCTTCATGGGCCGTCACCTCCTCGACTCCGAGACCGGGCCGTGAACTTGCCCGTACGAAGCCGTCGGCGCCGCCGATCCCGGTCCACGGGTCGTGCGCGAGCAGCAGATGTCCGTCGAGGTCGGCCCACCTGGCCCGGTCGGCGAGGTGGACGGCGGGTGCGAGGCCGAGGGTGCTGGCGGTGAGGCAGCCGAGCATCAGCTCGGTGCCGCTGCCCTCGATCAGCTCCGCGATCCGCAGGGCCGCCCGGACGCCCCCGCACTTGGCGAGCTTGACGTTGACGCCTTGGACGCGCCCGGCCAGCCGCCGCACGTCGTCCACGCTCACCGCGTCCTCGTCGGCGATGACGGGGAGCGGCGACTTCTCCGCGAGGGCGCCCAGCGCATCCGGGTCGCCGGGCGGCAGAGGCTGTTCGACGGCCTCGACTCCGAGCGCGGCGAACCGCGGCAGCAACCGCTCCGCTTCCGCCACGCTCCAGGCCCCGTTCGGGTCCAGCAGCAGCCGTACCCGAGGCGCCGCGTCCCGGATGACCCGTACGCGCTCCACGTCGTCCTCGGGGTCGGGGGTGCCCGCCTTCACCTTGATGACCTGGAAGCCGTTCGCGGCCAGGCGCCGGGCCTCGGCCGCCGCGTGCGCGAGCGGGGTGATGCCGATGGTGCGTGCGGTGGCGGCGCCGAACGACGCCTCGGTCCCCAGCAGGCGGTGGACGGGCACACCGTCCCGCTTGCCGACGAGGTCCAGCAGCGCGGACTCGACGGCGGCGACGACGGCAGGCGGAACGGGCGGATGGGCTCCCGAGGGCAGGGCCTCCAGGGCGCTTTCGGGATCGGCGAACCGTTCCAGACCGACCGCCGAGATCATCCGCACGAGCGTGTCGGCGTCCAGCCTGTAGTACACGCTGCTGACGGCCTCGCCGTATCCGGTCACGCCGTCGTGCTCGACGCCCAGCCACACGGCGTCGCGGGCGGTCATGGTGGAGCGGGAGATGCGCAGCGGCTCGGCGAGTTCGAGACGTACGGTGCGCAGGCTGACCTTCACTGAGTGCCTTCCAGGGGGTGGAGCGTCTTGAGTGGGTCCGCGACCCGTGCACACCGCACCCACCCGCTCGCCTCGGCGGCATACGGATGCGGTATCTCCACGGGCCGGGTGGCGGCACCGGCCAGGTCGAGGCCGTGGGCGGCGAGGAAGTCGTCGTCGTAGACGGTGCCGAGGTAGCGGTGCGGCCCGTCGGGGAACACGGTGGCGACGACCGCCCCCGGGTGCACGCAGGCCGCCCAGGCGGCGACCCGCGCGACGGCCCCGGTGCTCCAGCCGCCGCTGACGAAGCTGCCCCGGGCGAGCCGTCGGCAGCTGTCCACGGCCTCGGCGGGGCCGATCCAGTGGACCTCGTCGAAGGCGTCGTAGGCGACGTTGCGCGGGTGGATGCTGCTGCCCAGGCCGCGCATCAGGCGGGGTCGGGCGGGCTGGCCGAAGATCGTGGAGCCGGTGGCGTCCACGCCGATGAGCCGGAGCGCGGGCCAGTGCCGGCGCAGCGGGCCGATGATGCCGGCGCTGTGCCCGCCGGTGCCGACGCTGCACACCAGGACGTCCAAGTGGTCGAGCTGGGCGCCGAGTTCGGCGGCCAGGGAGGCGTAGCCGGCCGTGTTGTCGGGGTTGTTGTACTGGTCGGGCCAGTAGGCGCCGGGCAGTTCGGCGAGCAGTTCGCGCAGCCGGCCGAGGCGGGCCGCCTGCCAGCCGCCCTGGGGCGCCGGGCGGTCCACGAGCTCCAGTCTCACCCCATGAGCCCGCAGCAACTGCCGCATGGACGGCTCCAGTTCGCTGTCGCCGACCAGCACGATCGGGTGGCCGAGCGCCTGCCCGGCGAAGGCGAGCCCGATACCGAGCGTGCCGGAGGTGGATTCCACCACCGGGGCGCCGGGCCGCAGTTCGCCGCGCTCGCGCGCGCCGAGCAGCATCGACACGGCGGCCCGCGCCTTCATGCCGCCCGCCGCGAGCCCTTCGAGCTTGGCCCAGAAACCGGGGTGGGCCTGCGGCAGGTCGGTGGTGACACGGACGACCGGGGTACGGCCGAGCAGGGCGAGCAACTCGGGGCGTGCGGTGGGGCGTACGACGGTGGCGGTCATCGCACACCTCCGGAGGTTCCGTGCAGCTGCCCGACCTCGGAAGATCCGCGCCGATCCCCGCCCCCGGCAGCCCGGTACCGGTGGACGACCCCGGGCCCGCCGTCGAGCCAGAAGAAGGGGTACGGCTCCGCGCACACCGCGCTCACGCCGTGCCCCAGGAGACGGGGCAGGACCGCGCTGCCGGTCTGCGCGAACATCACCAGTTGCTTGCCGTGCCGCAGCGCGTGCTCGCGCAGCGGCTCGAAGGTGCCGTTGCCCAGGGTCATCCCGGACACCAGCAGCGCGTCACAGCCACCGGCCGCGGCGAGCGCGTCGGCGACAACCGGCTCGCTCCACTCCGTCACCCCGCCCTTGAGGTCGCACGGCACATAGCCGATCCGGCGCGAACGCAGCGCCTCCAGCAGGGAGTTGACGACACCGACCACCAGCACCGTGCCCCCGGCCGGGAGGTCCAGCAGCTCGACCACGGCCCTCGCCCTGGCCTTCGACTTCTCCAGCGACGACCCGGCGGGCAGCGCGACGGGCAGCGCCCCGTGGTCCGGTGTGTGCGGGGTGACGTGCATCAGATAGGCGTCCAGGGCGGCCACCCGCACCGCCGCCAGCGGATGCTCCAGCAGCCGTGCCACGTCGGCGCCGACGCAGTCGTCGAGCGCGCTGTCGGGCAGTTCCCCGGGTTCGACGGCGCACGAGCCGACGGCCTCGGCGAGGCGCAGGCTGAGCACCTCGTTGCGGTAGCCGGTGCCGCGCCCGTCGTGCCGTACGGCCTGCCGGGTGGTGAAAGCGACGGCGATCCGCTGGGTGCGGGGGTCGGGGCCGAGGGCGCCCTCGAGGGCGCGGGCGACGAGATCGTCGTACGTCCGGCCACGCGCCGTCGGCGAGGCGCTGACGGCGGTCATCGGATCACCAGTCCCGCGCGCAGCCCGGCCAGCAGGTTCTGCACGCGGTCGCGGGCGCCGGGTCCGTCCGGGTCGCCGGCCATGACGTGGCCCAGGTACTCGTTGTTGCTGCCCGCCGCCTTCACGACCTTGCCGGGCTCGGCGAGCTGCACCTCCAACACGCTGGGTTCGTCGGCGAGTCGACCGGCGTCGAGCGTTTCGAGCCTGCCCGCGCGGTCCGGGACGAGGAAGCCGATGGCGGCGCTGCGCAGGCCGGTGGCCGTGCGCCGGAGGTCGGGTTCGCGGCCGAGGGCGACGTCCACGCAGGCGGCGGCGAGGTCGATGCCGGTGACATGGCGGACGAGCTCGGTGATGCGGTTGCCGGCGGGCCGGGGGTTGACCTCGACCACGCGCGGCCCGGCGGAGGTCAGCTTGATCTCGGTGTGCGCCACGACCCCGTCCGTCAGCCCGAGCGCCTTGAGCGCGCCGAGCGTGGTCTGCTCGGCGGCGTCGATGTCGGCGAGCGGCAGGGCGGCCGGGAACATGTGGCCGGTCTCGATGAAGGCGGGCGCTCCGCCGATGCTCTTGTCGGTGACGCCGATCAGGTGCACCGCACCCCCGTACGACACGGTCTCGACGCTCACCTCGGGGCCGTCGAGAAGTTCCTCGAGGAGCACGGCGGAGGTGCGCCGCTGTCCCCGGGCGTTGACCGGGAAGTCGGCCAATGCGCGGAAGGCCTCGGCGAGTTGGGCCTCGTCGTCGACGCGCCGCACGTACATGCCCGCGCACAGGTCGACCGGCTTGACGACCAGCGGGTAGCCGATCTCCTTCGCGGCCCGCGCGAGGTCGGCCCACTCCTCGTGGATGGCGAATCGCGGTCCGGGCAGGCCCGCGTCGGCGAGGATGCGGCGGGTGGCGTCCTTGCGGCAGGCGTTGTGCACCGCCTCGGGGCCGGGGCCGGGCAGGCCGAGATGGCCGGCGATCCGGGCCACCGTCGGCAGGTAGTAGTCGCAGGAGGTGACCACGCCGTCGAAGCCCAGCACCGAGTGCAGCCGCTCCGCCTCGGGCAGCAGGGCGTCGACGTCGTTGGTGTCGGTTGTGAGCACATTGCGGGCGCCGAGCAGCGGGTGTGCCGTCCCCTCGGGCGCCGAGCGCAGGTAGTGATGCAGGTCCCGGGTGAGGAAGGTGAACTCGTGTCCGCTCTCCCGGATCGCCCGTGGCAGCAGCCTGCTCATCGACCCGACCCAGCTCTCTACCACCAGCAGATGAGCCACAACTCCCCTTTGCGTGCCGTGAGTTCAGACGTCAAGGCAGCCCGGGGCGCCCCTCGGTCGGAGGGGTGCCGGACTTGACGCGCACACATTATCGATAATCATTTTCATTTACCACCCCGTTCTCACCCGCCTTACCCAGCCTTCGGAGAGTCGGAAAGACCTTGTCCGTCCTGCCCCGCCCCACCGCCCTGCTGTGCGCCCTCGTGGCCGCGGCCACCCTGCTCCCCACGGCCACCCCCGCCCGGGGGTCGTCGGCGTCCCTCACCTTCGGCGCCTGCCCGGACTCCGTACCGAGGCCGCCCGCACCGGACCGCGTGGAGTGCGGACGCCTCACCGTCCCGCTGGACCGGCAACGCCCGTCCGGACCGCGCATCGAGATCGCCGTCTCCCGCGTCCCCGCCTCCGGCACGCCGGCCGAACGGCGCGGCATCCTGCTGGTGAACCCGGGCGGGCCGGGCGGCTCCGGGCTCCCCTACGCGGTGACCAAGCGCGCCAAACTCCCCGCGAGCGTGCGGCGTTCGTACGACGTCATCGGCTTCGATCCACGCGGCGTCGGCCACAGCGCGCCGGTGGACTGCGGCGCGATGGGCGGCCTGTTCACCGCTCCGGGAGCGGACCCGGTGCCGACGACGCCTTGGGCCGAGCGCACGTACCTCACGTCCCAACGGCACATGGCCGACGACTGCGCGACGGGCGCGGGTGCGCAGGTGCTGCCGTACCTGTCCACCGAGCAGACGGCGTACGACATGGACGCGATCCGCGCCGCGCTGGGCGAGCCGCGCACGAGCTTCCTCGGGGTCTCGTACGGCAGTTACCTGGGCGCGGCCTACGTGGCGCGCTTTCCGCACCGGGTCGGCCGCATGGTGCTGGACAGTGTGGTCGGCCCGTGGGACTGGCACGACTTCGACGTGATCCAGAGCCGGGCGATGCTGCGCGCCCGCGACACCTTCTTCGCCTGGACGGCAGCGCACGCGGAGCGCTTCGGGCTGGGCGTCGGCGCGGATGCCGTACGGCGGTCGTATCTGCGCGTACGCCGAGGACTCGCCGCCGACCCGGTGAACGGCTTCGGCCCGGCGGAGTTCGACCGCGCCGTCTACCGGGCCCTGGGCCGCACCGAGCGCTGGGCGGGCCTGGCCGACGGGCTGCGCGCCTATCTGACCGACGGCAGCCCGGACGGCCTGCGCCCCGCCTCCGCCTTCGACAGCCCGGAATCCCGCAACTACCAGGCGGCCAACCGGATCGTGAAGTGCGCGGACGGTCCGGTGCCGACGCCCCGGGAGGTCGTGGCGGACATACGGCGCATACGACGGGTCGACCCGCAGCCGGTCCTGACCGGCCTGGAGGCGTCGACCTGCGCGTACTGGCACCACCGCCCGGACCACCGCACCCCGCTGGGCAGCCCGGCCGCTCCGCCCGTCCTGCTCGTCGCGTCCGCGCACGACCCGGTGACCCCGATCGAAGGCGCCCGCCGGCTGCGGGAGGTGTTGCCCGGCTCCCGCCTGGTCACCCTCGACGACGACTACTCGCACGGCGTGTTCGCCAGCCGCGGCAACGCGTGCGTGGACAGGGCGGTCGCCGCCCATCTCGTCGACGGGACGGTGCCCGCGGCCGATGTGCGCTGCTCCGGACCGGGACTGCCGGTCACGGCAGCGGCTGCTCCGTCCAGATGACCTTGCCGTCGGGGGTGTACCGCGTTCCCCAGCGCTCGGTGAGCTGGGCGACGAGGAACAGACCGCGGCCGCCCTCGTCGGTGCTGCGGGCCCGGCGCAGGCGCGGTGAGGTGCTGCTGCCGTCGGAGACCTCGCAGATCAGGGCGCGGTCGCGGAGCAGGCGAAGCTGGACGGGTCCGGTGGCGTGCCGGATGACGTTGGTGACCAGTTCGCTGGCGATCAGCTCGGTGCTGAAGGACAGGTCGTCGAGGCCCCAGGCGGCGAGCTGGTCGGTGACCGCCGTCCGCGCACGGGAGACGACCGCCGGGTCGCTGGGCAGGTCCCACTGGGCCACGCGGTCGGCGCCCAGGGTGTGGGTGCGGGCGACGAGCAGGGCGATGTCGTCGCTGGGGCGGGCCGGGAGCAGGGCGTCGAGGACGGCCTCGCAGGTCTCCTCCGGCCGGCGGCCGACGCGGGCCAGGACGGTGCGCAGTTGGTCCATGCCGGCGTCGATGTCACGATGCCGGTCCTCGATCAGACCGTCGGTGTAGAGCACGAGTTGACTGCCCTCGGCCAGCTCCAGCTCGATCGTCTCGAAGGGCGTGCCGCCGAGGCCCAGGGGAGGGCAGGAGGGCAGGTCGACGAACTCGACCGTGCCGTCGGGGGCGACGACCGCGGGTTGGGGGTGCCCGGCGCGGGTGAGGGTGCAGCGCCGGGACACCGGGTCGTAGACGGCGTACAGACAGGTGGCGCCGACGATGCCGGAGTCGGGGGTGTTCTCCGCCGCCCAGCCCTCGCCGCGGTCGAGCCGGCCGACCAGGTCGTCGAGGTGGGTGAGGAGGTCGTCGGGCGGCAGGTCGAGTGCGCAGAAGTTGTGGACCGCCGTGCGCAGGCGGCCCATCGTGGCGGCGGCGTACAGACCGTGCCCGACGACGTCGCCGACGACCAGCGCGACGCGGGCGCCGGACAGCGGGATGACGTCGAACCAGTCGCCGCCGACACCGGCCTGCGCCGGCAGGTAGCGGTAGGCGACCTCGACGGCGCTCTGCTCGGAACGGCCCCGGGGCAGCAGGCTGCGCTGCAGGGTGAGGGCGGTGTTGTGCTCGCGGGTGTAGCGGCGGGCGTTGTCGATGCAGATCGCCGCGCGGCCGGACAGCTCCTGCGCCAGGGACAGGTCGTCGTCCTCGAAGGCGGCGGGCTGCAGCGAGCGGTAGAAGCTGACCACGCCGAGGGTGGTGCCCCGGGCCCGCAACGGCACGGTGATCAGGGAGTGGATGCCCGCCGCCAGCACCCGTTCCAGCCGCGCCGGGTCCTGCGCGATCCAGCCGCCCGCAGCCGCCAGGACGGGTTCGAGCACGGACTGCCGGGTTTCCAGACAGCGGGCCTGCGGCGTGGACGGGACGTATTCGACCAGGTCACCGACGTCGTACAGATTGTGGGGCTCCTTGCGTGCGGCGCGGATGGCGACCCGGCGCAGCGCGGTCTCCCCGCCCAGTGCTTCCGGTTCCTCGCCGCGCAGCACGGAGTCGGGCAGATCGACGGCGACGAAGTCGGCGAACCGGGGGACGGTCACCTCGGCGAGTTCCTCCGCGGTGCGGGTGACATCCAGGGTGGTGCCGATCCGGACGCTCGCGTCGTGCAGCAGCTCCAGCCGCCGCCGCGCCAGCATCGCCAGCCGGCCGACCCCGGGCTCACCGACGAGGAGCAGCCACCCTTCGGCACCGCCGCCGTCGCCGTCGAACTCGGGTTGGGTGGTGGCGGGTTGAGGTGCGGGTACGAGGGTGGGTGCGGCGCCGCCTTTGTCGCCCCCACCGTCCGGCGCGGGCCGGATGGGCGGCGGCTGCGACGGGGATACGACCGTGCGCATGACGCCGCTCCCGCTCCCGTCGGTGTTGGGGGCGCTCGGGGGCAGTCCGGCGGGGGCGGGGACGACGGTGCGCGTCGTGGCAGGCGGTGCTGTGGCCGATTGCGGCACGGGCGGTGCGGGCTCGCCGGCCGTGGGCGGCCCGACGCGCCCGGCCGTCCCGGCCTGCACGGCCGACCCGAGCGTGCTCGGCACGTCCGATGCGACCAGAGCCTGCAGGGCCGACGGCGCCGGGCGGACGTGACGCAGCCTCGGGCCCCCGAGGACGCGGGCCTCGACGGCGACGCCGACCTCGCCCGCCGCACCCCTGACCTGCCGGCGCAACAGGGTGGCGGTCCGGCCGCTGGGCAGGGTGACCTCGGCGAAGGGGCGACGCGGTGAGGCGATGAGTTCCTCGGCCCTCTCGCGCAGCACCGCCAGATCGATCCGGCCGAGGGAGTCGACGGCGTGACCGAACGCCGGCCCCTCGGGCTGCTTCGGCCAGCCCCGCGCGTGGCCGTCGGCCCGCCGGTACGCGGCGAGGAGCGCACGTTCCCGCTGGGAGGCCTGCTCCAGCAGCCGGGCCTCGATGTCCCGGGCGGCGTCGCGGACCATCCGCACCATGGCCGGGTCACCCTGGTCGCGCAGGCAGGTGAGGTCGAGGACGGCCTCGATGCGCCCGCTGAGCGGGTCCCGGACGGGCGCGCCCGCACAGGCGAAGGGCTGCAGGCAGTCGGCGAAGTGCTCCCGGCCGGCGACATAGACCGGGCCGCGCTCGGCGAGGGCGGTGCCGACACCGTTGGTGCCCACGACGGCTTCCGAGGCGTCGAACCCGGGCGCGAACCGCACCTCGTCGAGGCGCTCGCACAGCTGTCGGCCACCGCCGAGCCGCTGGACCATCCGCCCCTGTCCGTCGCACAGGGCGATGGTCATCCCCACGTCGGTGAGCGAGGCGGCCAGGTCCTTCAGAACCGGGTCGACAGCGCGCAGCAACCGGTCGTCCAGTGCCACGTCCTCGGTGTAGCGGACCACCAGCCGGTGCGGCTCGAGCCCGACGGAGCGGCATCGCTTCCACGAATCGAGCACCGAGTCCCGGACGTCCGACTCGACCAGTGAACCGGCGAGAAAGCGTTCGTGCGCATCGACGAGCCCGCCGATGCCGTCCCAGGTCACGGTCAAAGGGATCACTTCCCTCACCTGAAGCCGACCCGGGCACGCACGCCGCCGATCGACCCGCGACCCAGTGGGCTTCTCCAGGCGCTATCACCCTAGCCCTCTTGTGACGTGCATCACAATGAATCCTCTTGCGGGTGGGGCGCGGGGGCGGGGCCCGGACAGTCCGCGAGGGCGCTCCGTGGCGGGATTCCATGGACGCCACGACGGCCCTCTTCGAGCGCCACCTGCGGCCGAGACCCCCGATGTGACGCACGACGCACAGCGGGCCCCATCTTTTTGCCTGCGCCGGTGATTGTTTCGCGCCTCCCCTACGTACCTCCTGGGGACCGAGCAGCTCACGTCAGGAGGCAAGGCACGATGCCCATCTCGCGCCGCATGGTAGGTACCGTCTTCGTGGGAGGCGCCCTCGTACTCACTCTCTCCGCCCTCGCCTACCCCGCCATGCTCGGTGTGGAGACCACCTCCGCCAACCAGGACCGCGTCATCACCAACACGCGGTACGGGCCGCTGACCGAGGCCGACCGGGACTTCGTGGTCAAGGTTCGCGCGGCAGGCCTGTGGGAGCACCCGCTGGGCATGCTGGCGATGCAACGGGGCACGACTCCCGAGATGAAGGAGGCCGGCGAGCACCTGGTCGTCGGACACGCCAGGCTCGATCTCGCCTGTCGCAAGATCGCGTCCGAACTGAGCATCACCCTGCCCAACCAGGCCAGCCCGCAGCAGCAGCAGTTCGTGGCGACCGTGGACTCCAAGACGGGCAAGGAGTTCGACGCCACCAGTGTCGCGATCATGCGTGTGACACACGGGCAGATCTTCCCGGTCATCGCGAAGATCCGGGCCAACACGCAGAACACCATGGTCCGTCAGCTGGCCGACCTGGCGAACGACACCGTGCTCGACCACATCACGGTCCTGGAGAAGACGGGCCTGGTCAATTTCGACCAGAACAACTTCCAGCAGACCACGCCCCCGAAGCTCCCCAAGGACCAGCTCACCCCGCCCGCGCCCCAGCCGGGCTCGCCGGTCCTCACACTCGCCATCCCCAAGGGGCTCGAGGACCTGAACACGGCGTCACCGTCGGCGCTGCCGAGCGCGGACGTCAAGTGACAGCAGCAGCGCCCGAGAGCCCCCGGGCGCTGCTGCACGTCGCGCGAAGCCGCGTCAGCCCGTCTTCCACCCCCACGGCGTGTCCATCCGCTCCCACTCCGCGGCCCACTGCTCCAGCCGCCGCCGTTCCAGCCCCAGCCGTACCACCCAGGTGGACCCCAGCACGATGCCGGCGGTGGCCGCCCCGGCCAGGACGCCCCCGGCGATCGAGTGCATCAGCAGCTCGCCCTCGGACAGCGGCTCGTTGACGATGACACCGTGACGGTCGGTCCACACCTCGACCTTGCTGCCCGCCTGCGCCTTGGGCGGCACCCGAGCCTCGTCCGTGCGGGTCGAGCCGTCCTGTGCGGTCCAGCGGACGGTCGCCCAGACGAGATGGTCGGTGGTGACCCGCGAGGGCCCCACATCCTCGGCGTCCTTCACCAGTACGGCCGTCACCTTGCGGCTCTCGGCCTGCTGCTCCTGCGCCGAGTGCACGACCGCGTCCGCCGCCGCCAGGCCCGCGAACAGGGCGCCGACCAGCGCGAACACCCATCCGCACAGCACGACCCAGGCCTCGACGAGGTCACTGCGCCGCCGCAGCGGACTCCGCCGCCACCGCCACAGCCGCACCTTCGTGCACTTCGACGCAGCCATGTCGACACCCCCTTGAGCACCGACAGCACTCTTCCAGTGTGCGCCCATGTGCCCCCTTCTGCGCCGCGGCGTACATTTCGGCCCCATTGAATGAAGCATTCAGCATCCCTAGCATCTCCCGGTGGATACATTCACCCCGGGAGGACCTGTGCTTCCACCCCCTCGTGTCAGACGTGCACGGCACCCGGTCATATCGGCCACCGCCGCCCTGCTGCTGACCATCGGCCTCTCCGCACCGGCCGTATCGCCCGCAGCCGCCGCCCCCGAGCCCTCCACCTCAGCCACAGTCCCAGTCCCGGCCCCGCAGGTATGGCCGACCCCCAAGAGCATGCACACGGGCTCGGCCCGGTTCGCCGTCCCGGACAGGGTCGTCGAGGTCATCGGCCCGGGCACCGACCCCTCAGCCCGACGCCTCGTCGAATCCGTACTGCGCGATGCCGGCGCCGAGCGCATCATCACCGTGAACGCGGGCGAGAAGCCCCCCGCCTCGGGCCTCACGGTCTATGTCGGCGGCCCCGGCGAAAACACCGCCACCGGGGCGGCGCTGCGCAAACTCCACGCCGAGCCGCCCGCCGGGCTGCCGTCCGGCGGCCATGTCCTCGCCTCCGGGCGCTCCCACGGCCGCGCCCTCGTCGCCCTCTCCGGCGTCGACACCACGGGCACCTTCTACGCAGCCCAGACCCTGCGCCAACTCCTCACCACGAACCACATGCCCGCGGTGACCGTCCGCGACTGGCCCACAGCCGGCCTGCGCGGAGTCATCGAGGGCTTCTACGGCACCCCGTGGTCGCACGCCGAACGCCTCGACCAGCTGGACTTCTACGGCCGTACGAAACAGAACGTCTACGTCTACTCCCCCAAGGACGACGACTACCTCCGCGCCCGCTGGCGCGACGAGTACCCGCCCGCCGCACTCGCGAAGCTGAAGGAACTGGTCGACCGGGCCCGCGCCAACCACGTCCGTTTCACCTACGCCCTCTCCCCCGGGCTCTCCGTCTGCTACTCCTCCGACGCCGACATCAAGGCGCTCACCGCCAAGTTCGACTCGCTGTACGACATCGGCGTCCGCTCCTTCGCGATCCCGCTCGACGACATCAGCTACACGAAGTGGAACTGCGCCGCCGACGAGAAGGAGTTCGGCACGGGCGGCGGTGCGGCCGGTGCCGCGCAGGCGCATCTGCTGAACACCGTCTGGAAGGAGTTCTCCGCCGGCCACACCGGACTCCAGCCGCTGGAGATGGTCCCCACCGAGTACTCCGACCTCGCCGACTCCCCGTACAAGAAGGCACTGCGGGAGAAGCTCGACCCGTCCGTGGTCGTCGAGTGGACCGGCGTCGGGGTCATCGCGCCCGCCATCACCGCCGAGCAGGTGAAGCAAGCGCGCGAGGTCTACGGCCACCCGATCCTGATCTGGGACAACTACCCGGTCAACGACTACGTCACCAGCCGTCTCCTGCTCGGCCCCTACACCGGCCGCGAGCCCGCGGTGGCGAGCGTCTCGACCGGCGTGACCGCCAACCCGATGGTCCAGGGCGAGGCCAGCCGGATCGCGCTGTTCACCTCGGCCGCCTATCTGTGGAACCCGGACGCCTACGACCCGCGCAAGGCGTTCCTCGCGTCGGTCCGGGAGCTGGCGGGACCCGAGGCCGCCAAGTGGCTGCGGATCTTCGCCGAGAACAACTACTCCTCCCAGCTGGACCCGACCGAGTCCCCCACCCTCACCCAGCTGATCGCCGCCTTCCGTAAGGCCTACGAGCAGGACAGCGGACTCGACCGAGCGGCAGCCGAGTTGACCTCCTACTTCGCCGACATGGCCGCCACCCCCGCCCAGTTGCGCGCCCGTCTCGACAACCCCGGGTTCCTCGACGAGACCTCCGCCTGGCTCGACAAGCTCGGCCGCTACGGCAGCGCGGGCGAGACGGCCGTGGACCTGCTCCTGGCCAACAAGCGTGGTGACGTGGACGCGGTCGCGACGTACTGGACGCAACTCCGGAAGGAACGCAAGGAGTTGGACGCCGTCCCGCAGCAGGTCTCCCCTGGCGTCATGGACCAGTTCCTCTATACGACGATGCTGGAGAACGCACCCGACCCCGGCGTCGATGCCTCCTTCTCTCCCCGCTCGCTGTCACTGAAGCCCGGGGCCTCCGCGACGGTCACCCTCGACCTGTCCGACGCGCAGGCCAAGACCGTCGCCTGGAAGCTCGACGTGCCCGACGGCGTCACCGCCACGCCCTCCGAGGGCACGGCGACCACCCCGGCATCGGTCACCGTCACCCTCACCGGGAAGGCGGAGGGCGTCCACTCCGTCGTCGTCTCCGGCACCGGCCTCCTCGATCGCGCACTCCCCGTGCAGGTCACCGACGGCACCGGCACTCCCCGCGCCCTGACCGCCGACTTCAGCGGGGCGTCGGTGAGTTCCATCGACCTCGCCGCCGGCACGACCAAGAACATCGCGGTCGGCAACAACCCCGGCGAGGTCGTCGTGAGCGCGGACGGGCGTACCGCGTACGCCGCCAACCAGGGCTCGAACACGGTCAGCGTGATCGACGTGGCCGGCGGCGCGGTCACCGCCACGGTCGCCGTCGGCAAGGTCCCCTCCGGTCTCGCGCTCACCCCGGACGGCGGCACCCTCTGGGTCGCCAACTACACGGACGGCACAGTGCAGTCGATCGACACCGGCACACTGAAGACCGGCGCGCCCGTCCCGGTCGGCGACGGACCCGAGAACATGGCGATCACCCCGGACGGCAGGACCCTGTACGTGGCCAACATCCACGACAACACGGTCAGCCCCGTCGACCTCACCACCGGACAGGCCGGCCAGGCCATCCCCGTCGGCCCCCGCCCCTTCAACGTGGTCGCGGCGCCCGACGGGAGGACGGTGTACGTGTCCAACTCCGGCGGCTCGACGGTGACTCCGATCGACACGGCGTCGAACGACACCGAACCGACACTGCTCGTCACGGGCCAGGCCTACGGGCTCGGCCTGTCACCGGACGGGCGGACCCTGTGGGTCAGCCCCAGTACCGGGGACTACGTCACGCCGGTCGACACCGTGACCGGCGCCCCCGGCACCAAGGTCACAGTCGGGAGGTCCGCGTTCGACGTCGGCCTGGACTGGAACGGCGGCACGGCCTACGTCACCACCGCGGACGGCAGCACCCTGGTACCGGTCGACACCGCGTCGGGCACCACCGGGGCGCCTCTGAAGACGGGCGCCTATCCGCTGGCGGTCGCACTGACGCCCGTACCCGTGGAGTGATCAGCTCGCGGTACGCCGGATCCGTCCGGCGTACCGCTTCTCCAGCTCCAGGTTGCCCTCGAAGCCACCCGGCACATTGGCCGAGACGTACACCGGCGGTCGCTCCCCGGCGGCCAGGAGCTGGGAGGATGCCTCGGCCACGGCCATCTGGACGAGCATCACGCCGGTCAGCGTGGACAGGGCGCACACCGCGCCGCCGCCCGGCAGCTCCAGCAGCGCGTCGCCGCGCGGGGCCGCGTTGTCGAGGACGACATCGGCGAGGTCGGCGAGCTTCTTGCCGCTGGGGTGTCCGGCGGGGACGGCGCGGGTGTGGGTGAGGGAGGTGAGGGCGAGGAGGCGGTGGCCGTGCTCCTTGGCCTGCAGGGCCATCTCCACGATGACGTTGTTGACGCCGGAGTTGGAGATCACGACGAAGAGGTCCTGGGGGCGTGGCGCGGCGAGCTCGTAGATCCGGGCCGCCACTCCGGCTCGGCGCTCCAGGAGCGGGTCGTCGAGGACGCTCGGGGTGTCGCCGCCGTACAGGACAAGGTCGGCGATGCTCAACCGGTTGGTCGGCACCAATCCGCCCGCCCGTCCGGCGAGTTCGAGGACGATGGCCTGGGAGTGGCCGGTGCCGAAGGCCTGGATCACGCCGTCCGCGCGCACGCAGTCGGCGATCAGCTCGGCGGCGCGCGCCACGTCGTCGCGGGCGGAATCGGCCATGCGGTCGAGGACGGCCATGCTCTCGCGCGCGAAGCGCTGGGCGCTCACAGACTCGTCGGACACGCGTCACTCCCCACTGGTGGATTGAACCACCCCGTACGACTCCATCGATGAATCAATAAATCACACACTGGATGGCAGGAGCAATGAGGGCAATGAGCGGCAAGGCCGATGAGTCAGGTTCCCGGCGCCTTTCCCGGTCCTGGTATTCATCCTGTGGGACAAACGGTGGCTGATACCTTCTCCCCATGCCCCCGACGGACGTCACCACACTGATCCGCACCGAGCTGCCCCGGCTGGCCGGTTCCCTGCGGAAGGTCGGCGAGCTGATCCTGGAGGATCCGGCCGCCGTCACCCACTGCTCGGCCGCCGAGCTGGGCCGCCGCACCGGCACCTCCCAGGCGACGGTGACCCGCTTCTGCCGGGCCATCGGCCTCGACTCCTACCAGCATCTGCTGATCGAGCTGGCCCAGGAGCGCGGCCGCGGCGAGGTCTCCGACTGGGGCACCGCCGAGATCGGGCCCGACATCTCCCCCGACGACAGCCTCGAACGGGTCGTCCAGGTGGTCGGCAGCGCGGACCTGCGCGCAATCCAGCAGACCATCGACCGGATCGACCTGGACGCGCTGGAGCGGGCGGCCCAGGCCCTGGCCCGCGCCCGCCGTATTGACGTGTACGGCGTCGGCGGCAGCGGGGCGGTGGCCCAGGAGACGGAGACACGGCTGTTCCGCATCGGCTGCCAGGTCCGCGGCTGGACCGAGGTGCACGGGGCGGCCACCTCCGCGGCCCTGCTCACCCCCGCCGACGTGGCCATCGGCATCTCCCACTCGGGAGCCACCCGGGAGACCCTCGAACCGTTCGAGATGGCCAAGGAGCGGGGCGCCACCACCATCGCCATCACCACCGACCCGCGTTCCCCGCTGGCCAAGGCCGCCGACATCCGGCTCATCTCGGCCACCTCGGAGACCAGCTTCCGCACCGGCAGCATCGGCGGCCGGCACTCCGTCCTGATGATCGTCGACTGTCTCTACGTCCGGGTCGGCCAGGTCTCCTACCAGCGTGCCAGCGCCTCGCTCGCGCTGACGGACCACATCACCCCGCAGCACGCGGTGAAGAACCGCCGGGCTCGCTGAGCCCGCTCGGAATGTATGGCTCAACCACCTGAGATACGTGAAGGTGGTTGTTTGAATCATCCCCTCGATGCCAGGATGGGGCTCCCCACGAGCACTCGTAGGAGCCCCATGCGCGTCATCTCTGTCGAGTCGACCGAACTGTTCGTCGGTACCGAGGACCAGCCGCACCAGGTGGTGGCCGTCGAGATCGGACATGCTCCCGGCCGGGCAGTCCGGCTCACCGTCGAGGGGCCGGGTGTCCACGGCTCCGCCGAGGCGACCGCGGGGGACGACGGCACCGTACGCGCCGAGATACCGGTGACGACCGACCTGGCCCCCGGCGACCGTACGCATGTCAGGGTCACGGCCGAGGACGCCGACGCCCCGGGGCGAACGGCAGAACACTCCGCCGCGTTCACGGTCGCCGAACCCGGCTGGTCCATGTTCATGGTCAGCCATTTCCACTACGACCCCGTCTGGTGGAACACCCAGGCTGCCTACACCGAGACCTGGGACGTGGCCGACGACCCCGCCTCCACCGGCCTGCCCGCCCGCACCTTCGACTCACGCGGCCAGTCCGGCATGAGCCTGGTCCGCGCACACTGCGATCTGGCCCGGCGCGACCCGGCGTACACCTTCGTGCTCGCCGAGGTCGACTACCTCAAGCCCTACTGGGACGCCTTCCCGGAGGAGCGCGCCTTCCTGCGCCAGCTGATCCGCACCGGCCGCGTCGAGATCATGGGCGGCACCTACAACGAGCCGAACACCAACCTCACCGGCGCCGAGGCGACCGTACGCAACGCCCTGTACGGCGACGGTTTCCAGCGCGGGATCATCGGGGCGTCCCCGGAGACGGCCTGGCAGCTGGACGCGTTCGGGCACGATCCGCAGTTCCCGGGGCTGATGGCGGACGCGGGCGTCACGTCGAGTTCGTGGGCGCGCGGGCCCTTCCACCAGTGGGGTCCCACCCTGTCCGTCTTCGGTGAGGAGCCGCGGGATCCGCAGCGGATGCAGTTCCCGGCGGAGTTCGACTGGATCGCCCCCTCGGGGCGGGGCATCCTCACCGCGTACATGGTCAACCACTACGGCGCCGGCTGGGCGATCGACAACGCGCCGACCCTGCCGGAGGCGAAGGCGGCCGCGCTCAAGCTGTTCAAGGGGCTGAAGCAGGTCGCGCTCACCCGCAATGTGCTGCTTCCGGTCGGCGGTGACTACGCGCCGCCGTGCCGCTGGGTGATGGACATCCACCGGGACTGGAACGCCCGTTACGTCTGGCCGCGCTTCATCAGCGGGATCCCCCGGGACTTCTTCGCGGCCGTACGCGCGGAGCTGGAGTCGGAGGGCCGCAAGGCGTCCCCGCAGACGCGGGACATGAACCCGATCTACACCGGCAAGGACGTCTCCTACATCGACACCAAGCAGGCCCAGCGGTACGGCGAGACGCTGCTCGCCGACGCGGAGGCCTGGGCGACGCTCGCCTCGCTGGTGACCGGGCACCCCTATCCGGACGCGGCACTCGACAAGGCGTGGCGGCAGCTGATCTACGGCGCCCATCACGACGCCATCACCGGCTCGGAGTCCGACCAGGTCTACATCGATCTGCTCACCGGCTGGCGGGAGTTGTACGACCTCGCCGAGACCGTGCACGCCGACGCGACCGACGCGCTCGCGAGGAGGGTTGCCCAACTACCGGGCGGCACACCCGACTTGGTGGTCTTCAACGCGGCGACGTGGGAGCGGCGGGACGTACTGGCCGTCGAGGACCCGGGGCTCGTCCCGTTGGACGACACCGGGCTTCCCCTGCCCGCCGTACGGGAGGACGGCGAACTCCGCGTCGTCGTACCGGAGGTGCCGGGCATGGGTCTCAAGGCGCTCCCGCTCGCCCAGGGGACCGTCCCCGAGTGGACGCACGGCGAGGGCGTCACCATCCGCAACGAGTTCTACGAGGTGACCGTCGACCCCGCGCGCGGCGGTGCCGTCAGCAGCCTGCGGGCGCTCGCGGAGGGCGGCCGGGAACTGCTGCGCCCCGGCGACATCGGCAACGAACTCGTCGTGCAGGAGGAGTACCCGAGGCACCCGCGCTTCGGCGAGGGCCCCTGGCACCTCACCCCGACCGGGACCACGGCCGCCCGCGGCAGGGACGTCACGGCCGACATCGAGGTCGAGCACTCCCCTGCCGGATCGCGGATCACCGTCCGCGCCGACCTCGGCCTCTTCCGCTACACCCAGCGGCTGACTCTGTGGAAGGGCGTCGACCGTCTCGACCTCACGACCACCCTCGACGGCTACGACGGCGCCGACCGCCTCATCCGGGTCCGCTGGCCCTCCGACGTGCGCGGCGGGCTGCCGG
This sequence comes from Streptomyces regalis, assembly GCF_001509475.1. GTDB lineage: Bacteria > Actinomycetota > Actinomycetes > Streptomycetales > Streptomycetaceae > Streptomyces > Streptomyces regalis. Next base: position 35,848 of record NZ_LLZG01000277.1, on the reverse strand, counting down.
TGCACGAGGTGGCCGACGCGGTGATCGGGCGCGGGTTCGGGTTCGTGGAGGTGGACAGCGAACGGTTCCCGTGGACGCTGGACAATCCGGCCAACACGTGGTTCGGACTGGGGTCCACCGCGCGGGTCGCGGTGGCCGACGGCTCCGGAGGCCCTCTCGGCGAACGGTCCATCGGTGTCGCCGAGTTGGTGTACTCCTCCTGGGACGACGCCGGTGAGCTGGGCGCCGCGCTCGCGGCGGCCCTGGTGCGCGTGGGCGTGACGGCGACCTCGACGATCGCCGGAGGCCCGCGCTACGGCGACCTGGAGGTCGACTCGAACCTGCCCGACATCCGGATCGCGGTCGGCGCGCCCGAGCGCAACACCGTGGTCGCCGAGGCCCTCGGCTGGGACCCGGCGGCCGGCCGCGAACTGCGCCGGCAGCTCGCCGAACGAGGAGTGGCCGCCGTCTGGGTCGCACCGCGCGCCTCACTGCGGGAGGAGTGGGTGCCCGGCGCCGACCTGCGCGACCTGGAGCGGCTGCCGCTGCTCGTGGTGGCGGGCACCCGCCCCGAGGACGACGCCAAAGCCGTCGACGCGCTCATCGCCGACCTGGACGACGCGGTCCTGCGGGCCACAGCGGCAGGCGGCGGGGAGGCCCTGCCGCCCGGGGACGCGTGGGACGGCCGCAGCTTCGCGGTCCTGAACCGGGGGACGCCGGGCTGCGTGGTGACGTCCTCCGGCGACCTCTACATGTCGCTGATGCGCTCCTGCACGGGCTGGCCCTCCGGCATCTGGGTGGACCCACCCCGGCGTACGACACCCGACGGCTCGGCCTTCCAGCTCCAGCGCTGGTCGCACACCTTCGAGTACGCCGTGGTCGCGGGCGCGGGCGACTGGCGGGAGCTGCGGCTGCCACAGGCCGGGCATGCGTTCAACCATCCGCTGACGGCACGGCTGAGGCAGACGGCCGCCGAGGATGCCGTACTGCCGAGGAAGGCTGTGCTGTTGGGGCTCGAGCCCGCCGGGGAGGTACTGCTCGACGCGCTCAAGCCGGCCGGGTCGCCGCTCGCGCGGGGGAGCGTGGCAGCGGCGGATCCGGGGAGCGGGGTCGCCGTACGGGTGCACGAGGTGAACGGACGGCCGGTGCGGGCGCGGGTGCGCGGGCCGCGGGAGTGGACGGACGGTGCGCGGGCGGACGTACTGGAGCGGCGGGGGGAGCCGCTGACGCCGGACGGGCAGGGGGTGCTGGAGGTCGGGCTGACCGGCTTCGAGGTGGCCACCCTCCTCGCCACCGCCGACGCGGAAACCTCCCCCGGCCCCGGCATCGCCGCCCACGAACCCGCCCAGCCCGTCCCCACCCGCTACTGGCTCCACAACTCCGGCCCCGCCCCGCGCGGCAACATGCCGGTCGCGGTGTACGTCTCCCCGACCACCCTCACCGTCGCCGACGGCGGCCCCGTCACGGCGACGGTCCGGGTCGGCTCGGAACTGACCGACGCTCCGGTGTCGGGCACGGTGAGCCTGCACGTCCCGCCCGGCTGGTCCGTCGAGCCGAGCGAACTGCCGTACACCCTGGGCCCCGGCGGGTTCACGATGGCCGAGGTCACGGTGACACCACCGCCCGACGCGGAGCCGGGACGGCACTGGCTCGCCGCTCGGTTGCGGCACGGCGGGCAGACGTACGAGGACGTGGTGGCGCTGGATGTGCCGGAGGGGCATACCGGTCCAACGCTCGTGACTGCGCTGGGAGTTGAGCGCGTCACCGTTCGCCGGGGCGAACGGGCGCGAGTCCCGGTGACCCTGCGCAACCCGACCCGGGGCCCGGTCAGCGGCTCTCTGTGGGCCGTGTCCTCGTGGGGAACCTGGGCGGGCGTGACGCCGGGCTGCCAGGGCTTCACCGTGGCGGGCGGGGAGCAGCTGGAGTGCGAGATCGAGGTGGACGGCGGGGCGGTGCCGCCGGGGTCGTACTGGCTGATGGCGAAGGTGGGCTGGCACGGCTGTGTGGCGTATACGGAGGCGGTGGAGCTGGAGGTGCGGCCGTGAGCGGGGAACACGCGGCTCTCGTACGCGGTGAGGCGATCCCGAAGGAACGCGTGGACGCCTTCTTGGAAATCGTTCCGCTCCGCGACCGCAAGACCCAGCCCGAGGCGCTTGCCAGAGCCGAACGGCAGCGGCGACGCTGGGCGACACAGGTGGTGGTGACCGACGAACTCGCCCGGCGGGCCTGCGCAGAGCGCGGGCTGCAGCCGTCAGTCCACGGTTCAGCAGCGCCCTCAAGGGGCGCGGACAGTGTCGATATGCGGCTCCGCCGCGTGGGCGCGACCAGCCACGACGTCACCGCAGACAAAACACTGCCTGTCGCGGCACTACCCGCGGAGCGAACCGTCGCCGACCTCGGCAGCATCGTCGCGGCGGCGTTGGCCCACTCCCCCGCCGCCCGTCTCCTGCTCACCGAACTGGAGGCGGAACAGGACGTCCCGGAAACGGCCGTACGCGACTACTACGACCGCAACCGCGACCGCTTCCTCACCCCGGACGCCCTCAGACGCGGCGTCGACCCCTTCGGCGCCACCGCCGCGCCCGCGGACTTCCTGCCGTACGAGCAGGCCCGCGAGGGCATCGCCCACGAGCTGCGACAGGCACTCGGCCGGCGGGCCTTCTTCGGCTGGCTGGACCAGGCCCGCACCGGCGTGGAGTACGCCCCGGGCCACGAGCACCCGGGCGACCCGTCCCACCCGGACCACGAGCACCGCCACTGACCGGAACGTAAAAGCAACACGGCAACCCATTGACCTCCGATGAATTCTGGTCCACCTTTTCATCAATCAGCGTCCAAGTTGGTGATTTGAACCAGCGAAACCCGGCCGTCCAGTCGGCCGCAGGAGGGCACCCATGCGCGCAAGCAGACTTCCCGGATCCCTGGCATGTTTCCTCGCCCTGGCACTCGCAGCCGCCGGCTGCGGCCTCTCCGGCGGCTCCGACGACGGCGAGGCCACGGCCGGCGGCTGCAAGGTCGACAAGGCGAACGTCGGGTCCGGCGCGCTCTCCGGGGACGTCAAGGGCGACATCACCTTCCAGACGACCAATCTGAAGAAGGACTTCGGCGACTACTTCAACGGCGTCATCGACGCCTTCGAGAAGGAGCACCCGGACACGAAGGTCAAGTGGATCGACGACCCCGGCGACGCCACGTTCACCCAGCGCCTGGTCGCCGACGCGCAGGGCTGCACGCTGCCGGACGTGGTGAACATCAACGTCAACACGGCGGTGGCGCTGACGAAGAACGGCTATCTGCTGAACCTCGACGACAAGGCCCCGGACGCGGGCAAGCCGTTCACCGGGTCGATGTGGAAGTCCAGCACCTACGCCGAGGCCGACGGCACGAAGGTGCACAGCGTGCTGCCCTGGTACTCCGGCGGCATCGTGCAGACCTTCAACAGCGACCTGTTGAAGAACGCGGGCCTGGATCCGGCCAAACCTCCGACGTCCGTCCTCGGGCTGTTCTCCGACGCCGAGAAGATCGCCAAGGTGTCCGACGGCAAGTACTACGCCTTCCTCGCCAACCCCTCCCTGCGCATCCCGGCCGACTGGCAGCAGATGGGCATCCAGGTCCTGTCCGCCGACGGCAAGAAGTTCACCTTCGCCGACGACCCCAAGACCGTGCAGTGGGTCGAGGGCATGGCCAAGCTCTACAAGGCCGGTGCGATGCCGAAGGACTCGCTCTCCTCCAACCAGGACCCGTCCAACGTCTACGGCCAGGGCAAGCTGGTCTACGGCTCGACGAACCCCAACTTCCTGCGCTTCATCCAGCAGAACAACCCGTCCATCTACAAGAAGACGGGCGTCGCCCGCTACATGCTGGACGACCTCGGCCACACCGTCGGCGCCCCCCAGTACATAGGCGTCGCGTCCACCAGCAAGAACGCGGTGACCGCACTCGCCTTCGCACAGTTCCTGACCAACGCGGAGAACCAGCTTCAGTGGGCGAAGGACCCGAACGTCGTCATCTTCCCCTCGACGACCGAGTCGCTGAAGGACCCGTTCTTCCAGAAGGTGGAGGGAACCGACCCGTTCGCCGAGGCCCGCAAGATCGTCGCCGGTGACCGGCAGACCGCCACGGCCGACGAAATCGCTCTCACACCGGGCGAGTTGAACGCCATATCGGCCCAGATCCAGCTCGCCATGCAGGGCAAGAAGAGCGCTCAGGACGCGCTGGACGAAGCGCAGTCGAAGGCCAACGAGCTGATCGAGCAGGGCAGCTGACGATGACTCAGCGCTCCGCACTGGACAAGGCGCCCGTTCCCGCTCCCCCGGGGGCGGGCGCCCCGCGCCCCGGCGCTTCCCCCGCACCGCCTCCGCCGGGGCCGCTGCGCCGCGCCCTGCGCTCCGTGACGCCCGGCCCGGCGGCGGACGCGGGGGGCGCGGCGCTCTACCGCCGCTGGTGGCTGCCCTGGCTGTGGATGCTCCCGGCGATCATCGGCACGACGGTGTTCGGGGTGTTCCCGTTCCTGAACACGATCCTGGTGTCCTTCACCGACGCCAAGCCGCTGGGCGGCGCGTACGACCTGGTCGGCCTGGACAACTACCGGCGGATGCTCTCCGACGCCGACTTCTGGCTGGCCACCCGCAACAGCCTGCTGTACGCGCTGATCGTGGTCCCGCTGATGGTGCTGCTGCCGCTGCTGCTCGCCATCCTGGTCGAGAAGAACCTCCCGGGCATCGGCTTCTTCCGCTCCGCCTTCTACACCCCCGTCCTCGCCTCCAGCGTGGTCGTGGGCCTGAGCTGGCAGTGGCTGCTGAGCGACCAGGGCCTGGTCAACACCTGGCTGCAGAAGGCGCACATCATCCGGGACGCCATCCCGTTCCTGTCCGACTCCTGGCTGATCCTGCTGTCGGCGATGGGCCTGACGCTGTGGAAGGGCCTCGGCTGGTACATGATCTTCTACCTGGCCGCGCTCGGGAACGTCCCCAAGGAACTCCACGAGGCGGCCGCTGTGGACGGCGCCGGTGCGGTACGCCGCTTCTGGCACGTCACCGTGCCCGGCGTACGCACGTCGATGATGCTGGTCGGCACCCTCACCGGCATCGGCTCGCTGCGCGTCTTCACCGAGATCTACATGCTCGGCGGCTCCACCGGCGGCCCCGGCGGCGCCGACCGCACGCTCCCCTTCTACATCCGGGACGTCGGCCTCGACCCGCTCACCGGCAACGCCGGCTACGGCGCGGCGGTCAGCGTCGCCCTGTTCGCACTCACCCTGGGCCTCACGCTGCTCGCCCAGCGCCTGACGAAGGAGGACGAGGCATGACGACCGCGCCGGTCCCGGTGAAACGCCGACGCCTGACGCCCCGCTGGCGCGACTACGGCCGCCCCCGGGAACTCGTCGTCCGCTACGTGCTGTTGGTCTTCGTCCTGTTCATCACCGTCGGCCCCCTGATCTGGCAGGTGCTGTCGTCGCTCAAGGGCGCGGGCGAGGACGTCTTCGGCTCGGGCGCCTCCCTGATCCCGCACCACCCGACCCTGCGCGCCTACGAGCAGGTCTTCGACCAGGTCCCGGTGTGGACGTACATCAGGAACAGCCTGTTCGTCGCGGTCATCTCGATCGCCAGCCAGCTCGCCTTCTCCACCATGGCCGGCTACATGCTCTCCAAGCCCGGCTGGAAGGGCCGGGGGCTGGTCTGGGTGCTGCTGATGGCGTCCATGATGTTCCCCTTCGAGTCGATCATGGTGTCGCTGTTCCTCAGCGTCCGTGACCTGGGCCTGGTCGACAACCTCGTCGGCGTCTGGCTGCCCGGCTTCGTCGCCGCGATCAACGTCCTCATCATGCGGGCCGCGTTCCTCGCCGTCCCGCGCGAGATCGAGGACGCGGCGATGCTGGACGGGGCAGGCGAGTGGAAGCGATTCCGCCACCTCTACCTCCCCTCCGCCTACGGCGCGATCCTGGTCGTCACCATCAACACCTTCATCAGCGCCTGGGACGACTTCCTCTGGCCACTGATCGTGCTGCGCTCCGAGGAACAGTTCACGCTGACCCTGGGTCTGGCCCGGCTGCAGACGTCGTCGTTCGGGTACGACCAGCGGCTGGTCATGGCGGGGTCGGTGATCTCGGTGATCCCGGTGCTGGTGCTGTTCGTGATCACGCAGCGGTGGTTCTACAGGGGGGTCTCGTCGGGGGCCGTCAAACTCTGAGCTTGCCCCTACCTGGTAAGGAACCACGCCTTGACCACCCCGCACGCCTTCCCCCTGGAACCCACCCCGATCCATGTGTCCGACGAGGTCCTCGATGACCTGCGCGTCCGTCTCACACTGACGCGTCCGCCGCTGGACGAGGGGAATGGGGACTGGTCCTACGGCGTCCCGGACAGCTATCTGCGTGAGCTGGTCGCCTACTGGCGGGACGGCTACGACTGGCGCAACGCCGAGGCCGCCATCAACGCCTACGAGCACTACCAGGTGAGCGTCGCCGGTGTCCCGGTGCACTTCATGCGCAAGCCCGGCCGCGGCCCCCGCCCGATCCCGTTGATCCTCACCCACGGCTGGCCGTGGACGTTCTGGCACTGGGCGAAGGTGATCGACCCGCTCGCCGACCCGGCCGCGTTCGGCGGTGACCCCGCCGACGCGTTCGACGTCATCGTGCCGTCCCTGCCCGGCTTCGGTTTCCCCGGCCCGCTCACCGGCTTTGCGGACGTCAACTTCTGGAAGGTCTCCGACCTCTGGCACACCCTGATGACCGAGACCCTGGGATACGAGAAATACGCCGCCGGGGGCTGCGACATCGGCGGGATCGTCTCCAGCCAGCTCGGCCACAAGTACGCCGACGAGCTGTACGGCATCCACATCGGCTCCGGGCTGCCGCTCGACTTCTTCACCGGCCCCCGCGCCTGGGACTTCGCCCGGAACCGGCCCCTCACCGACGACCAGCCCGCCGACGTCCGCGCCCGCATCATCGAGCTGGACCACCGCTGGGCGCCCCACCTCGCCGTGCACATGCTCGACGGAGCCACCCTGGCCCACGGGCTGAGCGACTCACCCGCCGGACTGCTCGCCTGGCTGCTGGAACGCTTCCACGCCTGGAGCGACAACGGCGGCGACGTCGAGTCCGTCTTCACCAAGGACGACCTGCTCACCCACGCCACGATCTACTGGGTGAACAACTCCATTGCCACGTCGATGCGTTACTACGCCAACGCCAACCGCTACCCCTGGGCCCCCGCACACGACCGCACCCCGGTCGTGCAGGCCCCGGTCGGCCTCACCTTCGTCACGTACGAGAACCCGCCCGGCATCCACACCGCCGACGAACGCGTCCGGGCCTTCAAGTCCGGCCCGCAGGCCGCTTGGTTCAACCACGTCAACGTCAACGCCCACGACCACGGCGGCCACTTCATCCCCTGGGAGAACCCCGACGCCTGGGTGAGCGACCTGCGCCGCACCTTCCACGACCGCAGACCCTGAACGGCCCTCTCAGCCTCTGAGGTCCAGCACGAGCGGTACGGCGTCGAGCGCGGCCCGGGAGGACTGCGCGACCCGGACCTCCAGGGTGCCGTCCCGGCCCAGCTGGTCGGCATCGAGGTGGAGAGTCACCGCGCGGCGCTCCCCCGGTGCGAGGTCGACCCCCTCGAACGCGCACAGTTCGAGGGTGCGTGGCCAGACGGACGTGATCAGACGCCTCAGATAGACCTGCACAACCGTACGCCCGTGCCGCTCCCCGGTGTTGGTGACCTCGACCGTGACGCCGCGACCGGACAGGCTCGGCGGGCCGTAGGAGAAACGCGTGTACGACAGCCCGTGCCCGAAGGAGTGGAGCGGCTCGGCGCTCTCGTCGACGTAGCCGCCGTACTCGGTGTCCTTGTGGTTGTAGTGGACGGGGAGTTGGGCGGCCGAGCGCGGCAAGGAGACCGGCAGCCGGCCGACGGGTTCGGTGAGCCCGAGCAGCACCTCGGCGATCGCCTCGCCGCCCCACGGGCCGGGATACCAGGCGGTGAGCAGCGCGCCCGCGGTGTCGGGCACGACGTGCGGGCGGCCCTGGATCAGCACGGCCGCCGTCGGCGTCCCCGTCGCGACCACGGCGTCCAGGAGCGCGTACTGCGCGGCACCCAGCCGCAGTCCCGCCAGGTCGGCGCCCTCACCGCAGGTCATCTCGGACACGGCGGTCAGGGCCGCCCCGTTGTCGGCGAAGCCCGTCTCGGGCGTACGGGCGCTGCTGCCGCCCAGGACGACCACGGCCAGGTCGGAGGCGGCGGCCGCGGCGACGGCCTCGGGGACGCCGGAGACGTCGCCACCGGTGAGGGCGCAGCCGCGGGCGTACCGGATGTCGACGCCGGGCGGGGCGAGCGTGCGCAGGGCGTCGAGGACGCTGGTGCCCGTGCCGGGACGTTGCGGGGCCGTGTAGTCGCCCGACTGGTGGGCGGTGGTGGCCGACTGGGGCCCCAGTACGGCGATACGGGAGACGGAGGCCGCCACCGGCAGGACGCCGTCGTTGCGGAGCAGCGTGACGGCGGCGCGGGCGAGAGCGCCGCTGACGTCGCTGCCGCCGACCGGGGTCGAGGGCGGGGGCGGAGGCGTGGTGTGCTGCCGGTCGAACAGCCCCAGGCGGAACTTGAGGCGCAGGACGCGGGCGACGGCGGTGTCGAGGGTCTCCTCGGCCACCAGCCCCCGTTCGACCGCCGCCTGCAGATGTGTGAAGCCCTCGTCCCAAAGGCTCAGATCGACACCGGAGTTGAGCGCGAGGGCGCCCGCGGAGACCTTGTCGCCGGTGATGCGGGCCAGCCGGTCCACGGCGAGGCCGTCCGCCATGACGAGCCCGTCGAAACCCCAGCGGTCCCTGAGGAGTTCGCTGAGCAGGGCCCGGTTGCCGGAGCAGGGCATCCCGTCGACCTCGTTGTAGGCGGCCATGACGGCGGCGGCCCCGGCGCGGATGCCGGCGCGGGCGGCGGGGAGGTGGATCTCGTGCAGCTCGCGCAGGCCCAGCTCGGACTCGGCGGAGTTGCGGCCGCCGACGGTGGCGCCCTGTCCGGCGAAGTGCTTGAGGACGACGGGAGCCTTGTCGGCGGCGAAGAACTCGGCGTGCTCGCCCTGCATGCCGCGTACGAGCGCCTCGGTGAGCCGGGCAGCCAGGTACGGGTCCTCCCCGAAGCACTCCTCGGTACGTCCCCAGCGCGGGTCACGGGCGATGTCGAGGGCCGAGACGAGGGCGACATGCCCGCCGCGAGCCCGCAGTTCGGCGGCGGCATGGGCGGCCGCCCGCTCGTACAGCTCGGGGTCCCAGGTGGCGCCGACGGCCAGATTGACCGGGAGGACCGTGCCGTCGAGGGCCATGAGCCCGTGCGGCACCTCCTCGACGAACAGCGCCGGAATGCCGAGCCGGCTGCGCTCGACGACATGCCGCTGCACCAGGTCGGCGAGGGCCGCACCGTCCTCGGCGCCGGGCCCGTTGCTGTGGTCGACGCCGGACCAGGCGTCCGCGCGCTGGAGTCCGTAGAGGGCGCCGAGTCCCTCGAAGCGGTCGGTCTCGGCGTACAGGGCATCGGTGAGTTCGAAGCGACCGTCGGGGGTGCGGCGGTAGGCGTTCCAGCCGTACATCCGCTGGTTGAGCTGGCCGGCCTTCTCGCGCAGAGTCATATGGGAGAGAAGGTCGCGGACTCGGGCGTCCACGGGGGCGGTGGGGTCGCGGTAGAGGGGGTTGGGCGGGAGGTCGGCGCGGTGCCGCTGCGCGGCGAAGCCGCTCATCCGTCGTACCCCAGTCGGGCGAGGGCAACTGCCCCCCGGGCCCCGTCGGCCACCCAGTCGACCGTGAGCCCGAGGGGATGCAGCCGGGCGGTGAGGGGTGCGGTCAGCGGTCCGTCCGGGCCGAGCAGACCGCCGGTCGCGACGATCCGCTCGCCGGGGCGCGGACCGAGGGCACGGAGGGTGGCGGTGAGGTGGTCGGCTGCCGCGTCGAGGATCCCGGCGGCAAGGGCGTCCTCGTGCCGCGCGGCCTCCGTCACCAGGGGTGCGAGGCGGGCGAGATGGACCGGCGGTTCGGCCATGACGGCGGGGAGTAGGTGCATGCGGTAGGCCTCGCGCCGGGCCCGGCTCCAGGACCCTTCGTCGTACGGGCCCGGAGCCTGTCCCGGCAGGACGTCCTCCGGCACCCCCAGCGCCCGCCCGACCGACGCGGCCAGCGCCGTGGGCCCGCCCCGTCCGTCGGCCATGCGCAGCACCGCCCGTGCCGCCTCGCGGCCGATCCAGAAGCCGCCGCCGTCGTCGCCGAGCAGCCAGCCGTCGCCGCCGGCGGTCGTCGTGCACGCGCGTGAGGTGATGCGCGCCGCGACCGCGCCGGTGCCGGCCACCAGGGCGAGGCCGTCGGCGGGGTTGCCGGGCCCTGAGGCGAACGCCGCCTCGATGTCGCTGTGGATCTCGACCGAGGCGGCGCCGATGCCCAGCCGGCTCAGCGCGACGGTGAGCGCGGCGTGCGCCTTGAGGCGGCCCGGCTCGTCCGGAGCGGTCCGCGAGGCGCCCGCGAACCCGCCCGCCACGGCCACGACACGGCTGCGCAGCCCTTCCGGCACGGCGTGCGCGAGGGCCTCGGCGAGGTGCTCGGTGAGCTGCGGGCCGGGGACGGTCAGGGCGTTGCCCGGCCCTCCGACGCCCTCGCCCTCGGGATCGCCGGCGCGCACGGGTGCCAGGACGGCGCGGGTGCGGGTGCCTCCGGCGTCCAGGCCGACGACGTACGCCGAGGCTGCCGAAGATGCCGCAGCGTCCGAAGATGCCGAAGCGTCCGAGGTTTGGTTCAAATCACTATTCATTGCCGACCATGGTGGTTGATACATTCGCCACGAGCAAGAGCCGAGCCCCGGCAAGAGGCAGGCTCAATCCGGGACCGGACCCGAGGAGGATCCCATCCACACGCTCCGCTTCGGCGTCAACTACACGCCCCGCCACGGCTGGTTCCACTCCTGGCACGACTTCGACCCCGCACGCGCGCGTGCCGACCTCGACCAGATGGCGGGCCTCGGCCTCGACCACGTCCGCGTCTTCCACCTCTGGCCGCTGCTCCAGCCGAACCGCACCCTCGTCCGCAACGCCGCCGTGGACCAGCTGGCGCACCTCGTCGACCTGGCCGGCGAGGCCGGTCTCGACGTCATGGTGGACGGCGTCCAGGGCCATCTGTCGAGCTTCGACTTCTACCCGGAGTGGACCCGCAGCTGGCACCACCGCAACGTGTTCACGGACCCGGAGGCCATCGAGGCCCAGGCCACCCTCCTGCACACCTTGGGCCGCGCACTCACCGGCCGCCCGAACCTCATCGGCCTCCAACTCGGCAACGAGCTCAACAACCTGGTCGAGCACAACCCGGTGACGGCGGACGAGGTGGACCACTACCTCGACACCCTGCTGGCCGCCGCCCGTGACGGGCTCGGCGCGGGCGGCGGCCTGGTCACGCACTCCGCGTACGACGCCGCCTGGTACGGCGACGACCATCCCTTCACCCCGGAGGCCTCGGCCCGCAAGGGCGACCTGACCACCGTCCACCCCTGGGTGTTCTCCGGCGACTGCGCCCGCCGCTACGGCCCGCGCTCCCCGCAGGTCCGGCACCTCGCCGAGTACGGCACCGAGCTGGCCAAGGCATACGCCACCGATCCTGCGCGCCCCGTCTGGGTCCAGGAGACGGGCGCCCCCGAGCCGCACATCCCCGCCGCCGACGCCCCGGAGTTCGCGCGGGCGACCGTGCAGAACGCGGCGGAGTGCGCGGGGCTGTGGGGGGTGACCTGGTGGTGCTCCCACGACGTGGACCGGTCGCTGGCCGACTTCCCGGAGCTGGAGTACACCCTCGGCCTGTTCGACTCCTCCGGCCACCCCAAACCGATCGCCGAGGCACTCGCCGAGACCATCGCCGACCTGCGCCGGACCCCCCGCCCCACACCGCCGCGCGACACCGCCCTGATCCTGGACTGCACACCGGGCACCCGGTCGGCGTCCGGACCCGGCGGCGCCTACTTCGAGGCCTGGATGCGGATGCGAACGCAAGGCGTCCGCCCGGCAGTGGTCCTGGCCGCGCGGGCAGAAGACGCGCAGTACCTGGCGACGCGGGGAATCAAGCAGGTCGTACGACCATCCTGAACGACGCGCACCCGGCGGCCGCACCTCAGCCGTCGGCGACGCCCGCCGAGACCATCGCCGACCTGCACCGGACCCCCCGCCCCACACCGCCGCGCGACACCGCCCTGATCCTGGACCGCACACCGGGCACCCGGTCGGCGTCCGGACCCGGCGGCGCCTACTTCGAGGCCTGGATGCGGATGCGAACGCAAGGCGCCCGCCCGGCAGTGGTCCTGGCCGCGCGGGCAGAAGACGCGCAGTACCTGGCGACGCGGGGCGCCTCAGCCGTCGGCGACGCCCGCCAGCGCCTCGGCGACCGCCCGCAGGTTCGCCCGGCCCCGCCCGTACGAGCACAGCGCGCCGCCCTCCGGCAGCCCCGTGTCCACTCGTACCGCGTCCGGGCGCCGGGCCAACAGGGCGTCCCGCAACCGCAGTTGCCAGGGGTGCAGCCCGGCGTCGCAGGTGGCGACGACCAGGGGCGCGTCCCCGCAGCAGCGCAGCATGCCGTCGACGAGCTCGGCCGGATCCGCCGGTTCGCCGGTGACCGAGGTGCCCGTCGCCGTGGGGTCGACGGCGCGCATCTCGGTGAGCAGGTCCTCGCCGCCCCAGTTGAGCGCGGGGTGCGGCGGCGGGAACAGGTCGACGACATGGGCCCCGCGCACGGCGGGCGGTACGCCCCGGCCGCGTACGGCCCGGCGCGCGGCCACGAGGCCGGCCTCCGCGTCCCAGCCGGCGACCGCGAGGGGCGGGGTCGCATAGCGCGCGGCGAGCCGTCGTACCCGCCCCGCGGCCTCCTCGACGCGCTCCTGAGCCAGCACGCCGGTGCGCAGCGCGTCGAGCACCGCGTCCCGGCAGGCCAGGGTGACACCCAGGTCCCCCACGGCGACGATGACCTGGTCCGCGCCCGCCGCGAGCGCGATGCGCGCGCCGGCCGCCTCGCCGTACGCGTCGGCGATCGCCTTCATCTCCAGCGCGTCGCTGACGAGGACGCCGTCGAAGCCGAGGTCGTGGCGGAGCACGTCACCCAGGATGCGGCGGCTGAGGGTGGCGGGGCGGCCCGGGTCCAGCGCCGGGAAGACGACATGGGCGCTCATCAGCATCGGCACGCCCGCGGCGACGGCCGCGCGGAAGGGTTCGAGGTCGGCGCGGAGTTCGTCGTACGGCCTCGGGTCGACCGCCATGCCGTGGTGGCTGTCGGTGACGGTGCCGCCGTGGCCGGGGAAGTGCTTGGCGCAGGAGGCTATGCCGCGCCCCTCGGTGGCGGTGATCCAGGCGTGCAGATGGCGGGCGGCCAGCTCGGGGTCGGCGCCGAAGGCGCGGGTGCGCACGATCGGGTTGTCCGGCCGGTGCTGGAGGTCGGCCACGGGGGCGTAGGAGGCGGTGATGCCGAGGGTGGCCAGGTGCCCGGCCAGCGCGTCGGCGCAGCGGGCGGTGAGGTTGGGGTCGTCGACGACGCCGAGGGCGTAGGAGCCGGGGACGTCGGGGGCGCCGGCGCTCACCAGGTGGCCGATGCCGCCGCCCTCGTTGTCGATGGCGACGAGGAGGTCCGGGCGGATGGCCCGCAGCTCGTCCGTGAGGCGGCGCACCTGCTGCGCGTCGCGGATGTTGCGGGTGAAGAGGATGACCCCGCCGAGGCCGCGGTCGATGAGCTCCTTGAGCGTGCCCGGCACGCTCGTGGCCCCGTCGAACCCGGCGACGAGGCAGCGGTGGGCGGCTTCGTCCAGATCGGCGGGGAGCGCGCTCGACCTGGGCGATATGTGCTCGAAGTGGCTCACCCCGGCAATGCTCTGGCTCGGCCAGCCGAAAGTCAACCTTCCATTGGCTGGCTGATTCAGCAACACCCCGGCGTAGCTGTACCGGGTCTCCAAAAATGCGGTTGTACGGTGATCATCCCGGCGTTAACGTCAGCCTCCATCGGCGTGTAGCTCAGCAGCAGAGCACCGGGCTCGGGACCCGGAGGGCGCAGGGGCGGAACCTGCCACGCCGGCTTATGAATGACAACGCTGAGCAGCAGCCCCTCACCGCGGCCCCGTCCTATGCGGCGGCCCAGCTCGCCAATGCCTTCACGACCGCGCTGACCCACGAGGACGCCGGCACCCGGCGCCGCGCCGAGGTGCGCGGGCAGCGCTGGCGGGCGGTTCTCGCGGGGATGGCCGAGGGCCGGCTGACGGTCGGTTCGCGGACCCCGGTGGCCGGGCTTCCGGCCTGGGTGACGCCCGAGGTGGTGCGGGGCGGTTTCGCCACGGGAACCCCGAGCGCGGGCGGCCCGCTCCAGCCGTACGAGACCGAGGCGGCGCAGAGTTTCGGGGTGCCGGCCGAGCGGCGCACGCTCTTCGCCCACTGCCTCACCGAGGCGGGACTCGCCTGGCTGTGGGCCCGGCTGGACAGCGGCGACTATGCGATCGGCGTTCCCGAGGAGGCCGCGCTGCTCACCATGGCCTGGCTGGTGCGGCAGGGGGAGACGGACGCGGCGCTGGATCTCGCGGCGGAACTGGAGCCGTTCGCCGACCGGCTGCGGTTCCTGCCCCGGCCGGCGGCCGGCCCCGCGTCGGAGGCCGGCCCGACGGACGCCACGGATGCCGTCCACCGCTACACCGTCTCCGACGCCGTCGACACCCTGGTGCGGCGGCGCCCCAACACGGCCGTCGAGACCCAGCGCGAGGCGCTCGCCGTGTGGCAGCCGTTCGGCGACGAGCTGCTCGTCCACTGGCTTCGGACGGCGCGGGACGGCCGGGTGCTCGAACTCGCTCCGGACGCCGACTGGTTGGCGCACGGCGCCGCCCTGCTGGCCCGCTACCGGCTGCTGGCCGCAGAGCACACCCGCTGCACCAAGCACCGCAACCCCAAGGAGAACCTGGGCATTCTGCGCGGCGCGCTGGAGGAGACCGTCGCCGGACGGCCGTTGGACGCGCGCCGGCTCGGTCTGCTGCGGCACGCGGTGCGGTCCATGGTGCGGCGGCGCGGCCTGCCCGGCTCCGCCCCGCACACGGCCCTGCGCCGGCGCCAGGCCGGTCAGGCGGCGTTCCCCTCCCACCACGCCCTGGCCCAACTGGTGCTGCGCCGGCTCGCCGTACTCCCCCAGGAGACGGGCGTCCCCGATGTCGCCCCGCTCGTCCGCGCGGTGACGGCGGAGGAGAGCCGGGAGACCGGCCTGCCCGCCGGTGCGGCCGTACCGCCGACGATTCGGCAGGTGGCCGAGTCCGCGCTGAGCGCGCCGATCGGCACGCTCGTGGAGCGGGGCGTCGTCCCGTCCGCCGAGGTACTGGCCGAGCTGGTACCGCAGTTGGTGGCCACCACCACCGCGCAGGCGTACGGCGACGAGACGCTGCGGGCGCTGATGGCCGCGAACTACCGGGCGTTCCGCAGCCGCCGTTCGCTGCTTCTGCTCAACCTGGAACGGCAGGTGCGCGTCGAGGAGCTGCCCTGGGTACGGGCGGTGTCCGGGCAGCGCGCCGCGGTGATCGGCAAGCCGGACGCAGAAGGCGCGCTCGACATGCTGCGGCAGCTGGGCGAGCTGGCCGTGCATGCCTTCCCCGGCACGATCCTGCCCAACCCGCTCGTCCGCGAGCTCGGCGTGCTCGAGCGCCAGTGCGACCTGGGCGCCCCGTTCGTGGAGGAGCTGGCCGCCGACATCTTCATGGGCACGTTCAGCCCGAAATTCCTCAAGGCGGCACGGATCGCCGGTGAGCTGCTGCGCGGCACGCTGTACGAGCGCTACTACGGCATCGACTACGGGGCGATCCGCAACCTGGCGATCGCCGAGACCGGCGCGGCGCTGAGCCGTTCGTACGGCGCCCGTACGTCTCCCGGTTTCGCACGTCTGTGCGCCGAGCGGGCCGCGACCGCGTCCGGGCCGGGATCCCGGCCCGCGTACGGGTCCTGGTCGGCGGCGAACGGCACGGTGATCGAGCAGGCACAGATCCTCACCACGCACAACCTGGCCACGCTGGTCCACCGGGTGTCCATCGCCCCGCAGCCCGGCTGGGCCGACCTGGCGCACCGCAGCTTCGTCACCGTGTGCCGGCTGACCGCCCGCGTGCACGGCAACCGGCGTCCGCTGCCCACCATCAAGGACGCGGCGTACGCCTGGCGCCAGATGCTGTTCCACCTGTCCCTGTGCCCGCCCGACGAGCAGCGGCGGTTCCTCGCCGGCCTGGACGAGGAGACGGCCCGCCACCCCGCCCACGTCACGACCCGGGTGGCCCCCGCCCTGGCGGGCCTGCTCCTGGTCGCCGAGGGCGGCACCTTCGACGCCGACGGCACGGCAGCAGGCGGCCGCGCCCGCCGCTTCCTGGGGTGGAGCACCGGAGGGCACTGGATGCGGTGAGGGCGGGAGCAGAGGCAGGGGGGCCGGCGCGCGGTCACCGGTCGCGTCGCTCGCCCGCCGACGCCGCTTCGGCTTGTGGACACCACGGCGTCACACCGGGCGGGCACGTTTTCGGCGTCCCCTCCTGCCTCGCCCTCTAGCCGTCGCCCCGCGTCCGCGCGGAGGTGACGCGGAAGGACGACCGCGCCGTGTCCTCGCTCCCGCTCGGCGATCTCCCCGGACCGCTGCCCGCCTGCCCCGCCCCCGCCCGCTCCCCCTTCTCCCCCGCACGCCTCACCCGCCACGCACTGACCCTGCTCCCGCTCCTGCTGATCGGGGCGTGGGCGGCGGCCGACTGGCGCACCTTCGTCGACGGCGCCGCCCGGCTCGCCTCCGCCGACCCGTGGTGGCTGCTCGCCGGCCTCTTCTTCACCTGCATGGGCTGGGTGGCCGCCGCGTGCGTCCGCCAAGGGGCCCTGCCGGAACGGCTCCCGCCGGGCCTGCTGCTCGCGTCGCAGTTCGCGGCCGGCGCCGCGAACCAAGTGCTGCCGGCGAGCATCGGCGCCCATGCCGTCACCCTGCGCTTCCTGCAGAACCGCGGCATACCGCTGGCCCGGGCCACCGCCTCACTCGCCCTGTACTCGCTGGTCAAACCGCTCGCGAAGACGGCGGTGCTGCTCGGTTTCCTCGTGGCCTTCCCCGAACTGCTGCACCTGCCCGAACTCGTCCCGGACAAGCGGACGTTGCTCCTGGTGGCCGCGGGCGTGACGGTCGCCCTCGCCACCGCGGGCATCCTCGCGGCAGCCGTACGACCGCTGCGCCGCCCCCTCGTCCGCTGCGTACGCACCGCCCTCACCGACGCACGGATCCTGCACACCCGGCCCAGCCGCGTCCTCGCCCTCTGGGGCGGGGCCGCCGCGACCCCGCTGCTGCAGGCGAGCGTGATCGCCTCGGTCGGCTTCGCGCTCGGCCTGCCGCTGTCCTGGACGCAGGTGACCCTCGCCCTCCTGCTCGCCAGCACCGCGGTGGGCGCCGTACCCGCACCGGGCGGCATCGGCCCCGTGGACGCGGCGCTGGTGTTCACGATGGTCACCTTCGGCGCACCGCTGAGCCTCGCCGCGGCCACGGTCATCGGTTACCGCGTCCTGACGGTCTGGGTGCCCCTGCTGCCGGGCGCACTCGTGCTCTCGATCCTGGTCCAGCGCAGGATCCTCTGAGCGGACGGCACCCCGGCCTGGACGTCGACGGCACGGCCGGATCTACGATGAGGTCACGGCCTCGCTCGCCGACCTGCCGGGATCGGTGGTGATCCGCTCGTGAGCTCCGTCCGCGGGGATGCAGAGGACCTCGTGCAGGCCCTGAGGGCCGCCGGGATCATGGACGAGCGGCTGCTCGAAGCCGTACGGACAACACCGCGGGCGGGATTTGTGCCGGTCGATCAGGTCGCCGACGCCTACCGTGACGTGCCGGTGCCCATCGGGCAGGGGCAGGTCACCACACAGCCGTCGCTGTCCGCCATGATGATCGAGAGTCTTGGCCTGAAGGGCGGCGAGCACGTCCTCGAGGTCGGAACCGGTCTCGGCTTCCAGACCGCGCTGCTCGCACGCCTGGCTGCCGACGTGGTCAGCATCGAACTGCGGCCGGACATCGCCCGCCGGGCGCACGCCAACCTCATGCGACAGCTCGTACGGAATGTGGAGCTGCGCGTCGGGGACGGCAGTGGCGGAGTGCCGGACCGCGCTCCGTACGACGCGGTGGTCGTGTCGGCCGCGTTCCCTGAGGTGCCCGCCCCGCTGGTCGCGCAGGTACGGCCGGCCGGCCGCCTGGTGCAACCGATCGGTCCGGGCGGGCACGAGCGGGTCGTCTGTTTCCTGCGCACCGAGTCGGGGCTGGAGCCGTGGCGGGTACTGACGGCGGCCCGCTTCGTCCGGCTGCAGGGACGTCATGGATATCCGCAGGACGAAGACGATCTCCCTTGAGAGACAGGCTCCCTCGAAGGCAAAAGGGTCACTCGTCGGCGACGCGCACCACCGCCACCGTGATGTTGTCGGGCCCGCCCGCCTCGATGGCGGCCTTCCACAGTTCGAAGGCCGCACGGCCGTCGTTGTGCTCGCGCAGCACCTCGTCCAGTACGTCCTCCTTCACCGGGTCCGTCAGCCCGTCCGAGCAGACGAGATAGCGCTCGCCTGGCACGGGGGACTCGGCCGTGACATGGGGCTGGACTGCGCGATAGGTGGGCGAGCCGCCCAGGCACTGGGTGACGAGGGACGTGGTCTGCCCGGCCGGGTGCGGTGGGCTGTCGTCGACGCTCAGCTGGCGCAGCCCGTCGCGGGAGGCCGCGAGGACCCGGCTGTCGCCCACGTTGAACGCCAGCAGCGAGCCGGGCTGCACGACGACTCCGGCGACCGTCGTCCCCATGGCGGACAGCCCGCCGCCCTCGTCGCCGCCGGCCGCCTGGTACACGGCGCGGTTGCAGGCGTTCAGGGCGTCACGGACGGCGACCTCGCTGCTCAGGGCGGGACCGAGCGACGCGATCCGGCGCACGACCAGGGCGCTGGCCACTTCGCCGCCGGGATGCCCGCCGAGCCCGTCGGCGACGGCCACGACCAGGGGTGTGCCGAGCGGGAAGATCAGGGTCTGCGGATTCTCGGTGACGGTCGCGCACAGCGTCCACGGCCCGACGACGAGGCTGTCCTCGTTCCGCTCGCGCAGCA
Source organism: Streptomyces regalis (assembly GCF_001509475.1). Taxonomy (GTDB): domain Bacteria; phylum Actinomycetota; class Actinomycetes; order Streptomycetales; family Streptomycetaceae; genus Streptomyces; species Streptomyces regalis. The sequence continues at coordinate 16,768 of NZ_LLZG01000277.1, read as the reverse complement.
GTCCGGGATGGCTGATCGCACTCACAGCGACGTACGGCATGAAGCGCCACCGCCTTCCCGCACCGCCACTGACCGCCGGGGCCGGACGTCGACGTCCCTTACGAGTCTAGGAACACCGGCATCCGGCGTGCCAGCGCAACCAGCAGCCGCACCCCTGCCGCGTCAGCTCCCAAGTCAGTCCGCGTCCGGCGTCAGCCGCAGGGAGATGCTGTTGATGCAGTACCGCTGATCGGTCGGGGTCGGATACCCCTCGCCCTCGAAGACATGCCCGAGATGCGACCCGCACCGGGCGCACCGCACCTCGGTCCGCACCATCCCGTGCGAGCGGTCCTCGATGAGCTCCACCGCGTCGGTGTCCTTCGGGTCGTAGAAGGACGGCCAGCCGCAGTGCGACTCGAACTTCGTGGTGGAGGTGAAGAGTTCGGCGCCGCAAGCGCGGCAGGAGTAGACGCCCGTCGTCTTGGTGTTGGTGTACTCACCGGTGAAGGCGGGCTCCGTGCCGGCCTGGCGGAGGACGGCGTACTCGGCCGGGGTCAGCTCCGTGCGCCACTGCTCGTCCGGCTTTTCGACGTCGTACGACATGAGTCCGTACCCCTCACTTCGACAGGCGGTCCAGGATGAGCGGGCCGAGGTCGGTGACATCGCCCGCGCCCATGGTGAGAACGAGATCACCGGGCTTCGCCATTCCCGCGATCAGCGAGGACACCTCGCCCTTGTCGTGCACGGCCGTCACCTCGGCGTTCGCCGCCCGGGCCGCCTCGATGACCAGGTCGCTGGTGACGCCGGGGATCGGGTCCTCGCGGGCCGGATAGATGTCCAGGACCAGCGAGGAGTCCGCGAGGGCGAGGGCCTGGCCCATCTCCTTGCCCAGTTCCTGCGTCCGGGAGAAGAGGTGGGGCTGGTAGACGACCACGATCCGGGCGTCACCGGCGGCCGCGCGCATGGCCTCCAGGTCGGCCGTCATCTCGGTCGGGTGGTGGGCGTAGGAGTCGATGACCTGGACACCCGCGGCCTCGCCCTTGAGCTGAAGACGCCGCTTGACGCCCGTGTACCCGGCCAGCGCCGGGGCCAGCTCGGCGGCCGGGACACCGAGCGCCGCACCCGCCGCCAGCGCGGCCACGGCGTTGAGCGCGTAGTGGCGGCCGGGGACGGAGACCGTGAAGGTGAGCTCCTGGCCGTCGAGGAGGACGGTGACCTGGCTCTTCAGCCCCTGCGCCAGCACGGACAGGACCCGTACGCCGGCGTCCTCCGCCTCGCCGTACGTCACCACCCGCACGTCGCGCGCCGCGACCCGCCGGGTCAGCTCCCGCGCCCCGTCCTGGTCCGCCGAGATCACCAGCGTGCCGCCCTCGGTGATGCGGTCCGCGAACGTCTCGAAGGACTCGTAGATCTCGTCCATCGACGCGTAGTTGGCGTGGTGGTCGAGCTCGACGTTCAGGACGATCGCGACGTCGGGCGCGTACTTGTGGAAGCTGCGGTCCGATTCGTCCGCCTCCGCCACGAAGATGTCGCCGTCGCCGTGCAGGGCGTTCGAGCCGGGGGCGTCGAGGTCGCCGCCGATGGCGTACGACGGCTTGAGGCCGAGCTCGCTCAGGGAGACGGCGAGCATCGACGTCGTGGTCGTCTTGCCGTGCGTACCGGCGACGGCGATCGGGCGCAGCCCGTCCATCAGCGCGGCGAGCGCGTCGGAGCGGTGCACCACCGGGATGCCCAGCTCGGCGGCGCGGGCCAGCTCCGGGTTGTCCTGCCGGATCGCCGACGACACGACGACACAGCTGGCATCGTCGGCGAGGTGCTCCGCCGCATGCCCGATGTGCACGGTCACCCCGAGCGCCCGCAGCGCCTCAGCAGTCCCCGACTCCTTGGCATCGCTGCCCGCCACCTTGGCCCCACGCTGCGCGAGAATCTTCGCGATCCCCGACATTCCGGCCCCACCGATGCCGATGAAGTGCGGTCGGTCCATGGCGGTGGGAAGGCCGGGTGCCATGCGTGTTCTCCCAAGATTGCGATACGACGATGAGGCCCCAGCCTATGGGGTGAGGAAATGGGCCTCGCACATGGACGCAGGGCGGCAACATCCAGGACCCCCTACGGCGCTCCCCCGCACATCCCTAAACCTTGCTGTGCGAGAAAAGCTTCAGCACCGGCACCCCCACCCGGTGCCGAGCCCTCGACGCCCAGTCCCGGTGGAAGAACTCCTCCACGTAGTGGGGATCGGTCAACACGATCACCTCGTCCGCACCGACCTCGTCCACCAAGGCCTTGAGCGCGTCGAGCGGATGGTCCTCCAAGAGCCGCCCCACGGCGTCCGCCCCGGTCCCGCGCAGGGCCGTGAGCGACACTTCCAGCGCCCGCTCCCCCGTGCTCAGCGCCTCCTCGCCCTCCGGCGCCTTCCCCTCCCGGACCGCCTCGTCCAGCTCGCCGAGCGCGATGTCGTCGATGGCGCGCAACAGTCTGTCGGCCTGCTCACCGCGCGGCTGGAGCAACACATGGAAGGCGACCTGCTCGTCCCCGTGCAAGGTGGTGACGAACTCCACGTCGGCGGACGTCAGGGCCTTCTCGATCATCAAAACGCTTGTGAACACCGGGCGCCCCTTCTGCGGAAACCATCCTGCCCCGCGCTCGCACGGGGACTGCGACTTTCAGTGTGCCCGGCGGAAGCCAAACGGAACGGTAGATTCCGCCGTTTTCAGGACCTCGACACCGATAGAACCCTTTTCCGCACCACTCGAACCATCCTCACGTCCGCCGGTACCGGCCGAACAGGAACCCCTCCTCCTCCAGCAGCGACACCAGCTCGAACCGCTTCGGTACCGCCACCGAGGGCCCTCCGGCGATGCGCTGCGCGTCACCGGCGGTGAGCATCGGGGAGATCGTCAGACAGAGCTCGTCGAGCACCCCGGCGGCCACCAGCTGCCCGAGCAGCCGTGGGCCGCCCTCGGTCAGCAGCCGGGTATGGCCGAGCTCGGCGAGGGCCTGGACAGCGCGTACGGGGTCGACGCCGACGCCGTCACCGGCGATCACCACCTGGGCGCCCGCCTTCTCCGCGGTCGCGATGCGGTCCGGAGCAGCGGCAGCACCGGTGAGGACGAGGGTCGGCACCAAGGGCGAGGTGAAGAGCGGAAGGCCGTAGTCGAGGTCCAGGCTCGCGCTCACCACCGCGATGGCCGGGGCAGGCCCTTGCCCGGCCGCCTCACGCGCGTCCGCGAACTCCGCACGCGCGCGTGCCGGACGGTACCCCTCCAGACGTACCGTTTCAGCGCCGACGATCACGACGTCCGCCAGACCCCGCAGCGTGCCGAAGATCCGCATGTCGGTCGCGGTGGAGATGGGCTGCGAGCGCCCGTCGTGCTGGGCGGCCCCGTCCAACGTGGACACCATGTTGGCCCGCAGCCAGGGCCGCGCCCCGCCGGGCCCCGGCTCGGGATAGGCATACGCGGCGGCGATCTCGGCGAGAGACCACTCGCGGTCGATCAGGTCCCCACCAGGAAAGCCACCCCCGGCACCACCCCCACGCCGAGCCCCACGCCCCGCAGCACCGACCTCATGGGCACCACCGTCGACAGGGCACCCGCCCGAGATCCAGGCACCCTCACCACCGGCCTCGCCACCGGCCCCAGCCCCCGAAGGCCCACCAGAGCCCTGGGCCACACCCCCCGCATCGACAGCTCCACCCCCCTCCTCCCCGGCCGAACCGCCGGCGGCCCTCGCTGCTGTTTCATCGGTCACAGGGAACAGGCGTCGCATGTCAAGGAGTGTGGCACGGCGATTAGCATGGTGAACCGTGTCGTCATCCTCCGCCGCCTCCGGTCCGCACGCGATAGCCGAAGCGAGCCCGCTGTCCTTGTGCGCCCGTGAGCCGCACGTTCCCGCGGACCGGCTGGTCGCCGAGATGGTGCCGCCGCCGCGGTTCGACTCGGTCCGGTTCAGCACGTACCTACCGGACCCGAACCAGCCCAGCCAGACCGAGGCGGTCGGCGTCCTGGAGGGCTTCGCCGCCGGGCTCGGCGGTGCGCACGCCAGCGGTGCCGGCAAGACCAGGCGCGGCTTCCTGGGCTTCGGCAGGGCCAAGGCCCCCAAGGTTCCCGCGGGACCCCGCGGCGTCTACCTCGACGGCGGCTACGGCGTCGGCAAGACCCATCTGCTCGCCTCCCTCTGGCACGCCACCCCGGCCGATCCGTCCCTCAAGGCGTTCGGCACCTTCGTGGAGCTGACGAACCTCGTCGGCGCCCTCGGCTTCCAGCAGACGGTCCAGACCCTCTCCGGCCACCGCCTCCTCTGCATCGACGAGTTCGAGCTCGACGACCCCGGCGACACCGTCCTCGTCTCGACCCTGCTCGGCAAGCTCGTCGACGCGGGCGTCGCGCTCGCCGCCACCTCCAACACCCTCCCCGGCAAGCTCGGCGAGGGCCGCTTCGCGGCGGCCGACTTCCTGCGGGAGATCCAGGGCCTTTCGGCCCACTTCCGCGCGCTGCGCATCGACGGCGAGGACTACCGCCACCGCGGCCTGCCCGAGGCGCCGGCGCCGTACTCCGAGGAGCAGGTGACGAAGGCGGCGTACGCCACCGAGGGCGCCTCCCTCGACGACTTCCCGCACCTGCTGGACCACCTGGCTCGCGTCCACCCCAGTCGTTACGGCGCTCTGACCGATGGCCTGAACGCCGTGTGCCTCACCGACGTCCAGCCGATTCCGGACCAGTCCACCGCGCTGCGGCTCGTCGTGCTCGCGGACCGGCTCTACGACCGCGAGGTCCCGGTCCTGGCCTCCGGACTGCCCTTCGACAAGCTGTTCAGCGAGGACATGCTCAAGGGCGGCTACCGCAAGAAGTACTTCCGCGCCATCTCGCGCCTCACCGCCCTGGCGCGCGACGCGCAGGGCCTCGTCACCGCCTGACGTCTCCCGACTGGCCAACTCCCCCAAGTCAAGGGGGAGTTCGAGCCATGCCACCCTCGCGTTTCAGGCTCTCTTCAGCTCGAAACGCTAAGTTAACCCTGCAAACAACTTTGCCGGGCTAATGTGTTTCTTGACCAACGGTTGACCAAGTGTTGGCACGCGCAAGAGGTGTGGACCGACTGGAGGGGGGCGCATGTTCCGAGGTACGACGGTTCGGACCGCGATTTCGATCCTCGCCGCCGTCCTGCTCGCCCTCCAGTTCTTCGCACCCGCGGCATCCTTCGCACACGCGCACACAGTCAGTCAGGCGAAGGCCAAAGCCCAGCCCGGAATCAAGCTCTCCGGGAAGGCGCTGCGCGACGAAACCCTCACGTCCCGCCACTGCGTGCCCTCGGGTGATGGGGACCCGACCGGTCCGCTGCGCACCCGTGACCATCTGCGCTACGCCGACTCCGGGCCCCAGGCGCCCGACCGACCGTTGCTCACCCGGGACCCCGCGTCCGCGCACCAGCCGGCCAGAGCCGGCGCCGCGCACCAGCGCACGTCGAGATCCTCGACGTCCCACACTCCGGCGGGACTTCAGGTCTTCCGCTGCTGAGAAGCAGAGCAGTCCCCCACCTCTGTCATGTAAACCCCGACGCGCCACTGCAGCGCGCCAGGAGGAGTCACCACATATGCAGCCCCTCATCGACAACGCCCGTACGTTCGGACAGCGCCCTGAGGAGTTCGCCAAGCTGGCCGAAGGGCAGTCCCCTCAGGTCCTGTTCATCACCTGCTCCGACTCACGGGTCGTACCGGCCCTGATCACGGGCGCCCGCCCCGGCGAGCTCTTCGAGCTGCGCACCGCGGGCAACATCGTCCCGCCGTACGCCTCCGAGCACCCCACCAGCGAGGCGGCCACCATCGAGTACGCCGTGGAGGTCCTCGGCGTCAGCGACATCGTGGTCTGCGGCCACTCCCACTGCGGTGCCGTCGGCGCGCTGGTGCGCGGCGACGACCTGGACGCCGTACCGGCCGTGCGCGACTGGCTCGCGCACGCCACCCCGCGCCCGACCGGCGCCGTCGAGGACCCCGAGGTCGCCGAAGGCGTCCAGGCCCATGTGCTGACGCAGTTGCTGCGGCTGCGCTCGTACCCGTTCATCGAGAAGAAGCTGAAGGAGCGTCAACTGAGCCTGCACGCCTGGTACTACGAGGTGCACAAGGGCGCCGTGCGCGCCCACAGCGCCGAGACCGACTCGTTCGAGGCGCTGTGATGGGCATGATGGCCAAATTCCCCCACCTGCGGCAGGACTTCGCCGCCTCGTTGGTCGTCTTCCTGGTCGCCCTGCCGCTGTGCGTCGGCGTGGCCGTCGCCTCCGGAGTGCCCGCCGAGCTCGGACTCGTCACCGGCATCGTCGGCGGCATCGTCACCGGCATGATGCGCGGCAGCAGCCTTCAGGTCTCCGGACCCGCCGCCGGTCTGACCGTGCTGGTCTTCGAGGCCGTCCAGGAGTTCGGGCTGCCGATCCTCGGTGTGCTCGTGCTCGCCACCGGCGCGCTCCAGCTCCTCATGGGCGCCCTGAAGCTGGGGCGCTGGTTCCGGGCCATCTCGGTCTCCGTCGTCGAGGGCATGCTGGCCGGTATCGGCCTCGTGCTCATCGCCGGACAGCTCTACGCGGTCGCGGACGCCAAGGCGCCCGCCTCCGGCCTGGCGAAGATAGCGGGCCTGCCCGGCGCGCTCGCCGATGCCGCCGGGAACACCGGGGCGCCGGCCTCGCTGGGACTGGGCGCCGGCACCATCGCCGTCCTGGTGCTGTGGAAGCGGATGCCGGGCAAGGTGCGCACGGTTCCCGGTCCGCTCGCCGCGGTCGGCCTGGCGACGCTGGTCGCCGTGGTGTTCTCCCTGCCCGTCGCCACCGTCGAGGTCAAGGGCCTGCTGGGCTCCATCCAGCCGCCCTCCCTGAGCGCCTTCGGCGAACTCGGACACGTCGGCGTGCTCGCCACGGTCGTCGCCTTCACGCTCATCGCGTCGGCCGAGTCGCTGTTCAGCGCCGCGGCCGTGGACCGGCTGCACGACGGGCCGCGCACCGAGTACGACAAGGAGCTGATGGCGCAGGGCGCGGGCAACGCGGTCTGCGGTGCGCTCGGCGCGTTGCCGATGACCGCGGTCATCGTGCGCAGCTCCGCCAACGTCCAGGCGGGCGCGAAGACCAAGGCGTCCCGTGTCATGCACGGCGTGTGGCTGCTGCTGTTCGCGGCGCTGCTGCCCGCCACTCTGGCGCTGATCCCGATCCCGGCGCTGGCCGGCATCCTGGTCCACGCCGGCTTCAAGCTGATCCCCTTCCGCGGGATCGTCTCCCTGTGGCGGGGTCACCGGGGCGAGGCGCTGATCCTCGTCGCCACCGCCGTCTCGATCGTCGCGGTGAACATGTTCGAGGGCGTGCTGTTCGGTCTGGCCCTGTCGGTCGCCAAGACCGCCTGGGAGGCCTCGCACATGAAGATGGAGGTCATCGACAAGGGCGCCGGCCCGATCCAGGCGTACCTGTCGGGCAACGCGACCTTCCTCAGGCTGCCGAAGATCCTCGACAGTCTGGAGGCCCTGCCCCAGGACCGCCCGGTGGAGCTGGACCTCTCCGGCCTGCACCACCTCGACCACGCCTGCCGTACGGCCCTGGAGAACTGGGCCGAGCGGCTCCCCCACTTCTCGACTTCGCTCGAAGCGGGAGGTACCCCCACCGCGGCAGGAACGGAACCGGTGCGGGTCACCACGCCCTGATCGGCGCCTGACCGTCGTATGACCGGCGTATGACCGGCGTATGACCGGCGTATGACCGGCGTATGACCGGCGTATGACCGGCGTATGACCGATGTACGACTCCGGTCCGGGGCCGTCCATGGCCCCGGACCGGACACCGGGCATATCGTTACAGGAGAATACGGAACGGGCCTCTCGATGAGGAGGCGTCATGGTCGAGGAGTTGCTGGGCGCGGCCGTGGGCGTCGGCGCGGCGGGACTGGTGTATCTCGCGGCCGCCGCGCGGGTCGTCAAGCAGTACGAGCGCGGGGTGATCCTGCGGCTCGGACGTCTGCGGGGCACCGTACGCCCGCCGGGATTCACGCTGATCGTCCCCGCCGTCGACCGGCTCCACAAGGTCAACATGCAGATCGTGACGATGCCCGTGCCCGCCCAGGAGGGCATCACCCGTGACAACGTGACCGTGCGGGTCGACGCGGTCGTGTACTTCAAGGTCGTGGACGCGGCGGCGGCGATCATCAACGTCGAGGACTACCGCTTCGCCGTCTCCCAGATGGCGCAGACGTCGCTGCGCTCGATCATCGGCAAGAGCGATCTGGACGATCTGCTGTCCAACCGCGAGAAGCTCAACCAGGGCCTGGAGCTGATGATCGACAGTCCGGCGATCGGCTGGGGCGTGCAGATCGACCGCGTCGAGATCAAGGACGTGTCCCTGCCCGACACGATGAAGCGCTCCATGGCCCGGCAGGCCGAGGCCGACCGCGAGCGGCGGGCCCGGGTCATCAACGCCGACGCCGAACTCCAGGCCTCCAAGAAGCTGGCCGAGGCCGCGCACCAGATGGCCGACGCGCCCTCCGCCCTCCAGCTGCGGCTGCTGCAGACGGTGATGGCCGTGGCGGCGGAGAAGAACTCCACGCTGGTGCTGCCCATCCCGGTGGAGCTGCTGCGGTTCCTGGAGAGGGGGGCACAGCCGCCGCCGGAGCACGAGGTCGGGCCCGTCGGCGAGCGTGCGGCCGTCGAGGAGTCCAGCCAGGAGTCCATCCGGGAACCCACGCCGGACGCCCCCGGGCAGCCCCTTCAGAAGTGACACACGCTACGCGCGTGGTTCCGGCGACACGCACCAGGTGATAGACACGGCGGGGTCACAGTTCCTGTCCGCCAGCAGGAAGGTTGCCCCATGTCCGAGAACACGACCGTCGGTCGTACGACACGCCGTCAGCTCCTCGCCCGTACCGGGGCGGTGGGCGTCTCGATCGCCTTCGCCGGAAACCTCACCGAACTCTTCGCGGGGACCGCCGCCGCGCAGAACCTGGGTCACACCGGGTACGGCCCGCTGGTGCCCGACCCGAAGGGCCTGCTCGATCTGCCGGAAGGTTTCTCCTACCGGGTCCTCTCCCGCGAGGGCGACCAGCTCCGCTCCGGCGAGGGCCCGGTCCCGTCCAACCACGACGGCATGACGGCCCTGCCCGGCCGGCACGGCCGCGTCCACCTGGTGCGCAACCACGAGAACCGCGTCACCGCGAAAGTCCCCGTCCCGACCGTCGCGGGCCTGACCTACGACCCGGCGGGCAAGGGCGGCTGTACGGCGCTGACGCTGGACTCCCACGGCCGGGTCCTGTCCGAGCGCGTCGCCATCGCCGGTACGGCCGTCAACTGCGCGGGCGGGCCCACACCTTGGGGCACCTGGCTGACCTGCGAGGAGACCGAGGACAGAGCGGGCACCAACGGCTACACCAAGGACCACGGCTTCATCTTCGAGGTCGACCCGGCCAACCCGCACCGCTCCGGCGCGGTCCCGCTGACCGCGATGGGCCGCTTCCAGCACGAGGCGATCGCGGTGGACCCAGGGCGCGGCATCGTCTACGAGACCGAGGACGCCTTCGAGAAGCCCTTCGGCCTCTTCTACCGCTTCCTGCCCCACCAGCCGCGCGGCGGCCTGGGCACCCTGCGCGCGGGCGGCCGCCTCCAGGCGATGCGCGTGCCGGGCGTACCCGACCTCTCCTCGATCCAGGAGACGGGCGCGAGCTTCGAGAAGATCGAGTGGGTCGACGTACCGGACCCGCTCGCCACCCAAACCCCCATCCGTCACCAGGACTTCGGCCCGAAGGGCATCACGCACGCGCAGAAGCTGGAGGGCTGCTACTGGGGCGGCCGCAGCGTCTACTTCGTCTCCTCCTTCGCCCGCAGAGCGGAGGGCTCGGCGGCGGACCACTACGGCCAGATCTGGCGCTACGACCCCACCGCGCGCCGCCTCACCCTCGTGATCGTCTTCGGCCCCGACACGAACCTGCAGCTCCCCGGCGAGTCCCCGGACAACATCTGCCTCGCCCCCAGCGGCGGCCTGATGGTGTGCGAGGACGGCAACGGCGCCCAGCACGTGTTCGGCGTGACGCGAGGCGGCGAGGTGTACGCGATGGCGCGCAACGCCCAGAACATGGGGACCCCCGCGGAGCCGGAGTGGGGCGAGTTCGCCGGCGTCACTTTCTCGCCCGACGGCGAGACGATGTACGTCAACTGCTACACGCCGGGTACGACGTTCGCGGTGACGGGGCCCTGGCGCAAGTAGCCTCCCCCCCCCGTCACGCCTCCCCAAGCGGAGGTCGCCTCTCCGGCGTCCTCTAATCTGTGCCGCATGAACGCACCGGGGGATGTCGTCGACGGCCGTTTCGAGCTGGTGGAACGGCTCGGCAGCGGCGGAATGGGCACCGTGTGGCGGGCCCGCGACACGGTGCTGCACCGCGAGGTCGCACTCAAGGCGGTCCGGTCCGACCCGGACACGGTCGGCGTGGTGCGCGAGCGGGTGCTGCGGGAGGCACGGGCGCTGGCCCGGCTCAACCATGCGCATGTGGTGACGGTTCATCAGATCGTGGCCGCCGAACCGCATCCGTGGATCGTGATGGAACTCGTGCCGGGAGTCTCGCTCCAACGGCGGCTGGACGACGGCCCGTTGACCCCGGTGGAGGCGGCCCGTCTCGGCCGCCAGGTGCTCGCCGCGCTGCGGGCCGCGCACGCGGCGGGCATCCAGCACCGGGACGTCAAACCCGCCAACATCCTTCTGCGCCCCGACGGCAACGCCGTCCTCACCGACTTCGGCATCGCCGCCCTGCAGGGCACGACGGCCCTCACGGCCACCGGCGAACTCGTCGGTTCACCCGAGTACATGGCCCCCGAGCGCATCCGGGGCCACGACGACGAACCGGCTGCCGACCTGTGGTCGCTGGGCGTGGTCCTGTACGTGTGCGTGGAGGGCGTCAGCCCCCTGCGCCGCCCCACCACCCTCGCCACCCTGGCCGCCGTACTCGACGCCCCGCTCCCGGCACCGACCCGCTCGGGCCCACTGACGCCGGTGCTCGATGCCCTGCTGGTACGCGAGCCGGCGGCCCGCCCTGACGCCGCCCGGCTGGACGCGATGCTGGCGGAGGTGGAGGCGGGGGCGACACCGCACTGGACTCGCCCGACGCTGACCGCCGGCGCCCCGCACCACCAGATGCCGACCCCGCCGCCTGTCCCCACCCCCACCCAGCAGGACACCCCACGCCCGACGGTTCCGCAGCCGCCGCGGGGCCCTCGACGCCGTACACCGCTCGTGGTGGCGGCGAGCGCGGCGCTGGTGATCGCCACGGCGACGGCTCTGGTCTTCGCGCTGCGCCCCGGCGACACCGACGGCGACGACAAGGCCGACGGCACGACGACCCCGACGGCCACGAGATCCACCCCCAGCCCGACGCCGCCCGCCGGCACCCCCGTCGGCACGCCGGAAGGCCGCTGGATCGCCCAGCTCCACTCCGAACCCATCGCCTCGGGCACCGCCGCCCGCGACCGGCGACTCGCCACCATCCGCAGGTCCGTGCCGGAGGCGGCCGTCCTGCGCAGCGACGACTACGCCTCCCTGCGCAGCGGCTACTGGGTGTTCTACGCCCCCGGCCCCTTCCCCGACGGCCGCGCCGCCCTGACCTTCTGCGCCGAGCGCGGCCGAACCACGGTGAACAACTGCCTCGGCCGCTACCTGAGCACAGCCGCAGCCGACGCCACCCTCCAGTGCCGCCCTCCGGCCGCCGCACCGACGGGCTCCTGCACCCGCACCGACTGAGAAGGCCGGCCCCGCCGGGCGAGTGACACGGGCCCGGCGGGGCCGGTCGATGCGGCGATATGACCAGTTGATCCTCATATCTTCATGCGGTGATCACTCTTGTACGACGCGTCACCGCCGCCTGCGCCCTGGGCGCGGCACTGAGCGCACTCGCCTCGTGTGCGCCCGAGGCGACCCGGGCTCCCCTCCCGGCACCCAGCGCCACCGCCACCTCCTCCCCCGCGGCCAAGCCTCCGACCCTCGCGCCCGGCCCCGCCGGTCTGACCCCCGTCTTCAAGCACGGCCCCCGGGATCGGGACAAGACCGTCGCGCTCACCTTCGATGCGGACATGACCTCCGATCAGGGGCCGCGGGCGGCGAGCGGCGAGCGGTTCGACAATCCGGGGCTCGTTGCGGCCCTGCGGGAGCTGAAGGTGCCGGCGACCGTGTTCATGACGGGGCGGTGGGCCGAGGAGTACCCGGGGCAGGCCCGGGCCATCGGGCGGGATCCGCTCTTCGAGGTCGCCAACCACTCGTACAGCCACCACGCCTTCACCGACGACTGCTACGGGCTGCCGACCGTCGACGAGGAGCGGATGCCGACGGATGTGGAGCGGGCGTACGCCGCGTTCCGGAGGGTGGGGATCCGTGACCCGATGCCGTACTTCCGGTTTCCTGGCGGCTGTTACGACCGCCGCGCCCTGAAGGCGCTGACCCCGGTCGGGGTCACCGCCGTGCAGTGGGACGTGGTGAGCGGGGACGCGTTCGCGACGGACGCCCGCGCGGTCGCCCGGGAGGTGCTGGACGGGGTGCGGCCCGGGTCCGTGGTCGTCCTGCACTGCACGCTCAGCGCCGCTCCGACGACCGAGCGGGTGGTGCGGAGCGTCGTGCCCGAGCTGCGCGGGAAGGGCTTCCGGTTCGTCAAGGTGTCCGAGCTGATCGGGGCTGCCCGCGGGCGGCGGTGACGCTCGTACGCTGGGGACATGAGCGAGGAACAGCCCACGACCGACTACTGCCTGATCGACGCGACCAGGCCGCCCAAGGCGGACGGGCCGCCGTATGCGGAGTGTGTGCTGTGCCGGGAGCCTACGGAGTACCCGGAGTCCTACAAGGGGATCACGCTCTGCCCGGTGTGCGAGTGGCAGGAGGCGCAGCGCACGGCGTGTTCGGGATGACCTGCCGTTCGGGGTGACCTGCCGTTCAGGGTGATCTGCGGGACGTGAGCGCGCAGGCCACGGCCGTCGCTGCCGCCGTGAGCAGGGCCGCCGCGGCCAAGGGGAGCAGGGGCAGGGGAACCGTGCCCGAGCGGGAGCCGGTGACCAGGCCGCTGACCGCCGCGTGGGCCGGGGAGCCGGTCACCACCACCGACAGCAGGGCCGCGAGCAGCATCGTGGGGACCGCGCGGCCGGTCGAGCGCAGCAGCGGCCAGCTGGTGAGGGCGCCGACGGCGGTTCCGAGCAGGGCGCAGGCCAGCGCGGCGAGCAGCCCGGCGGCGCCCGCGGGCAACCGCGGCACGCGGGTCTGGAGGTCGGCGCCGGCCGGGTTGCTGATCAGGGTGACGACGACGGTCGCCACCGTACCGAGGGCCGCCGCCGCGGCCAGCGCCACCAACAGCGCGGCGAGGTGCGCCCGCCCCGGGCCGACGGCCGCGGAGACGCAACTGCGGGCGGCGGGCGGCTCGTTGGTGACGCAGATCCGCACCAGCCAGGCGGCGACGGGCAGCAGGGCCGCGGCCGCGTAGCCGAGCGAGTCGAGCACGGGCTGCCCGCTCTGCACACCCACGGCCAGGAAGACGGCGTACAGGATGAACGGCGGCAGCCAGCGCTGCGAGCGGGCCAGCAGGGCGGCCTGGTAGCGGAGGAGGGCGTTCATCGGCGTCATCGGCGGCTCTCGGTTTCGGGTTGGGCAGGTCTCTCCTGGCTCACGCTCACCACGTGCCATGACGGGCGGGCGGTCAGCAGGGTGCGCAGGACGACGTCCGAGTGGGACGCGGGGACGGTGAGGCGGTGGGTGCCGGGCGTGAGTTCCTCGACCGATGCGACGGTGCGGGGCACGTCGGTGGGGAGTTGCGCGGCACGCGGGCCCTGGACGACGACGATCACGTGCGGGCCGGTGGGATTCGAAGGTGCCGGTTCCGTACGGCGGTCCAGTCCCGTGTCCCGCACGGTGTACGTCGCATCGGGCGCCCCCGCCAGGCGGCTCGGGTCGTGGTCCACGAAGACCACGGCGGTGCCGCCCGCCGTGCGTTCGGCGACCGCACGCTCCAGCTCCGCGCGGGCGTCGGCGTCGAGGCCGGTCCACGCCTCGTCCAGGACGAGCAGCTCCGGTTCGGCGAGGAGAGCCTGGACGACGGCGACCTTCTGGCTGCTGCCCTTCGACAGCTGGGCCATCGGCGTGCGGGCGTAGGAGGCGGCGCCGAAGCGGTCGAGCCACTCCAGGGCGGCACGGGTGGCCGCCGGCCGGGACAGGCCGTGGACGGTGCCGAGGTGGGTCAGATAGCCGAGGGCGGTGAAGGGGAGGGCTGTGGGGAAGCGTTCGGGGACGTATGCGGTGCGGGGGCGGCCGGTGACGCGGCCTTCGGAGGGGGCGTCTATGCGGGCCAGGAGGCGCAGGAGGGTGGACTTGCCGGTGCCGTTGGGTCCGTCGATGCGGATGAGCGTGCCGGGGGGCACCGTGAGGTGGACGCCGCGTAAGACCCAGGGGCCGCGTATGCCGTAGCGGCGGCCCACGTTGTCCAGACGAAGATCGCGTTGCATGGGGCCCATCCTCTCGCGCCGAAGAACGGATCTTCCGCCTGGCAGACTGGAGGACGTGACCAGTGACCCGTCCGTTCCCGACGCCGGCCCCTTTCGCACCGAGCCTTCGACGCGCGACGAGGCGCCGCAGTTCGTCCTGCCCCTCGTCGTCCGCATCGAGCGGACCGCTCCCCCGCCCCGTACGGACGCCCTGGAAACCGCCGCCCGCGCGGTGCTGGTCATGCTGAGCGACGAGCGGTCCCTCGGCGAAGGCGAGTGGGCCGAGGCCGTGCGGGACTGGCAGGACGCCCGTATCCGCAAGGTGGTGCGGCGGGCTCGCGGCGCCGAATGGCGGCGGGCGGAAGGGCTGCCGGGCATCACGGTCACCGGCAAGTCGTCCGAGGTGCGGGTGTTCCCGCCCGTGCCCCTGGACGGGTGGCCCAAGGAGCTGGCGAAGCTCCAGGTGTCCGGGACCGACCTCGACGATCCGGAGCCGCCCGTGGACGCCGATCCGTCGGCGCCCGTGCTCTGGCTGAACCCCGACCTCGACATGTCGGCCGGCAAGGCGATGGCGCAGGCGGGGCACGCAGCGCAGCTCGCCTGGTGGGAGCTGTCGGACGAGGAGCGGGACGGCTGGCGCGACGCGGGGTTCCCGCTCGCCGTACGGACCGCGCGGCCAGGGCGTTGGGCCGAGCTGACGACCAGTGGGCTGCCGGTGGTGCGGGACGCGGGGTTCACGGAGATCGCGCCCGGGTCCTGCACCGTCGTCGCCGACCACCCGGCGCTGCGGCGGACGCCGGGCGTTTGAACATCCCTGCCACCTCGCGCGTACGACCTTGCGGTGGCCGCCTGCGACAGCGGCCGTGCGCGGGAAGCGAGGCGCGGGGCGCAGGGTGTGGAACACAGGTGTGGGCCCCAACCTCAAATGTTGCTCTGAAGGTGCCGCCCGCGGGGTTCGGGCGGGACCCTCGGGGCCATACCCCCGTCACGTCCGGCACGTCCGAGGAGACGGGACAGCGGGTACGGAAGAGGCCGAGGAGGGGACGATGAAGCGACTGGGCACGGGGATCGGATGGCGTCCGGAGATCGCGGAAGCCGTGGAACGCATGCCGGGCATCGACTGGGTCGAGACGGTCGCCGAGAACGTCTGCCCCGGGCATCTTCCCGAGTCCCTGGTACGGCTGCGGGCGCGCGGGGTGACCGTGATCCCGCACGGCGTCTCGCTGGGCCTCGGCGGCGCGGACCGGCCCGACGCCGAGCGGCTCGCCGCGCTCGCCGAGCGGGTGGAGGCGCTGGGGTCGCCGCTGGTCACCGAGCACATCGCGTTCGTACGGGCGGGCGGTGCGCTGACCGCGTCCCCGCGGCTGGAAGCGGGACATCTCCTGCCGGTCCCCCGCACCCGGGACGCCCTCGACGTGCTGTGCGAGAACGTCCGTATCGCCCAGGACGCGCTGCCGGTGCCGCTCGCCGTGGAGAACATCGCCGCGCTCATCTCCTGGCCGGGCGAGGAGATGACCGAGGGGCAGTTCCTGTACGAACTCGCCGACCGCACGGGCGTACGCCTCCTCATCGACGTCGCCAACCTCCACACCAACCACGTCAACCGCGCCGAAGACCCGGCCAAGGCACTCGCCGAACTCCCGCTGGAGGCCATCGCCTACGTCCACGTCGCGGGCGGCTTCGAACGCGACGGCGTCTGGCACGACAGCCACGCCCACCCGGTCCCCCAGCCGATCCTCGACATCCTGACCGACCTCGCGTCCCGCGTGTCCCCGCCGGGGGTACTGCTGGAACGGGACGAGAACTTCCCCGAACCGGAGGAGCTGGAGCGGGAGTTGGGGGTGATTCGGGGGGCCTTGGAGTTGGGGGGTGTGGCGAGGGGGATGGCTGCGGAGGGGTTGGCCGCGGAGGGTCCGTCTGCGGGTGAACCGTCCGTGGAGGGGCTGACTGCGGAAGGGCCGGCCCCGGAGAGGCTGACTGCGGGAGGGCCATCCACGGGAGGGCCAGCTGCGGGTGGGCCGTCCGTGGAGGGGCCGGTCTCGGGTGGGCCGTCCACGGGAGGGCCAGCTGCGGAGGGGTGGTCTGCGGGTGAGCCGTCCCTGGAGGGGCCGGTCTCGGGTGAGCCGACGTCGGAGAGGCGGTGCGAGGGTAAGCCGTCCCTGGAGGGGCTGGCTGCGGGCGGGCCGTCCACGGGAGGGCCAGCTGCGGGAGAGCCGTCCGGGAGGAAGTCATCCGCCGAGAGGGCTCGCTCGGGAGAGGCGCCTGAGGAGGGACTGGCCGCGGGAGAGCCGCCCACGGGAAGACCGGCCTCGGAGAGGCCGTGCGAGGGTAAGCCG
>NZ_LLZG01000276.1 GCF_001509475.1 Streptomyces regalis | reverse complement strand
CAGGAGCTGACTGCGAGCGAGCCATCCACGGAAGGTGCAGCTGCGGGAGAACCGTCCGGGAGGAAGTCATCCACAGAGAGGGCTCGCTCGGGAGAGGCGTCCGGGAACGGGGAGTTCACGGGTGGGGCATCGTCGACGGAACCTTCTGGAGGTTCGGCGCCTGCGCAGCAGGCCTCGCGGGAGGCGGCGCGGGAGCTGGAGACCGCTCGCGAGCAGGAGACGGTTCGCTCCGGAGAGGCTTCCGGGGACGTGGCGTCGTCGACGGGGACATCCGGAGGCTCGGCGCCTCCTCTGGAGGGGGCCTCGCGGGAGTCGGCACGCGAGCCGGAGGCAGTGCGCGAGCTGGACGGGGGGCCGGCCGGGGCGTTCGCCGACCCCGCCCGGCAGCGCCTCGGACTCGCGCAGGCCGCGCTGCTGTCCGCGCTCGTCGCCGGTACGCCCGTGCCGGAGGCGTTCGACCGGGTGCGGCTCGGGGTGCAGGCGCGGGCGCTCGCCGGGAAGCGGGCGGACGTCGTGGCGAAGGTCGCGCCCGAGTTGCCGGTGATTCTCGGGGACGGGTATCGGCGGGCGTTCCTCGCGTACAGCCACGGGCACCCGATGACCGACGGCTATCGCCGCGACGCGCTGGACTTCGCCGGGTATCTGCTGGCCGAGGGTCGGCTCGAGGACGCGCGGATGCGGGCGGAGCTTCGGGAGTGGTGGCTGGAGCGGTCGGGACCGAAGCCACGGTCCCGGCGGCCGGGGGTGCGGCTGGCCCGGGCCACGCGGCGAGTACTGCTGCGGCGATGAGCGGCCGGCGGCGCGGCGCACGACGGACGTGACCGGGGTCGCTGGGGTCGCCAGGGCACCAACTTGACCGGCTCACCGGGTGGCTGGGGGACCAACGTGACCTGTCGCCCGGGGTGGCCGACGACCGCGATTGCCGTAGAAGCCGAACGCGAGTTGCGCAGTGCAGCAGCGAGCGGCCTAGGGCCCGGGCACACCACGGACGTGACTCGCGCGGCCCAGGTGGCCGGCGCCCAAGTGACCGGACGACCGCGATTGACGTAGAAGCGGAACGCGAACTGCGCGGTGCAGCAGCTCGCGGCCTACGGCCCGGGCACACCACGGACGTGCCGCGCGGCCGACGTAGCCGGCGCCCGAGTGGCCGGTCGACCGGAGTGGCCGGACGACCGCGATTGACGTAGGAGCGCCACGCGAGTTGCGCGGTGCAGCAGCGAGCGGGCCACGGCCCGAGCACACGACGGACGCAACTGGCGCGGCCGATGTAGCCGGGGCCGAGTGACCGGACGACCGCGGCGGCCGACGACCGCGATTGACGTAGAAGCGGAACGCGAGCTGCGCGGTGCAGCCGCGAGCGGGCCACGGCCCGGGCGCACGACGGACGTGACTCGCGCGGCGAGGTAGCCGGGCCGAGTGGCCGGACGACCGTGGTGGCCGGACGAGCGCGGTTGGCGGCGGAGCGGCACGCGGGTTGCGCGGTGCAGCAGTTCGTGAGTTGGGCGGTGCAGCCGTTCGCGTCGGTGGTCGGCTCACGCCCCGTCCGCGCTGCACCCGCAGCCCGGCGGTCCCCGCCTACGCCAACTCCCGCTCCCTTACTGGACGCCCCCGCCCCTCAGAGTGTGCCGGGGTTAACAGCCCAGCCCTCGCCATGGCCCGCGCATCCGTTTCACCCACCTTTATCACCGTACGCCACCCACTCCTCCTCCCCCATTCGCCCGTAACCACCCCCGTTGCAACCATTCGCTCCGGTACGGCAGTTGGCGTAGACCCCGCCGTACCCCGAAGTAATATGCCAACCCCACCCCCGAAGCGCACTAACGTGCGGTGCCGCAACAGGAGGCACCATGCGACCCCGACCGCGACCCCCCATCAACGGCCGAGGCATCTTCAGCGGCACCGGACTCATCATCACGGGCCTGACGGCGACGCTGCTGGCGATGATCTTCCCGATCTGGTCGTACGCCGACCGGTCCGGGACCGGTCTGGACGTGCTCAACGCCGAGACCGTCTCGACCGGATACGGGCCGTTGTCCGCCCTCGACCGGGACTTCATCACGAAGGTCCGGTTGGCCGGACTGTGGGAGCTGCCCGCCGGTCGGCAGGCCCAGCAGAAGGGCGCCACGCCGGCCGTACGGACCGCGGGGCAGCACCTGATCGAGGGGCACGCGTTCCTGGACGAGCGGGTGCGTGACGTCGCCGCCAAGCTCAGCCTGGAGCTGCCCAACGAGCCCACCGAGCAGCAGCAGGAGTGGCTGGCCACGCTGAACTCCGCCCAAGGCGTCGAGTACGACTGGCAGTTCGCCAACATCCTGCGGCTGGCGCACGGAAAGGTGTTCTCCGTCATCGCCCAGGTACGGGCAAGCACGCGCAACTCCCTCGTGCGCAAGCTGGCCGACGACGCCAACACCACGGTGCTGGACCACATCACGGTCCTGGAGGCCACCGGTTACGTCGACTTCGACGCCCTGGTCCAGGACATGGTCGCCGACAGCACCCCTCCGCTCACCCCGTCCCCCGCCCCACCCGGCCCGACCGCCGACCCCGCTCCGGCAACGCCGGTGACACCGCCCTCGTCCCCGACGTACACCCTCCCGCCGGCCACCACCAGCCCACGCGCGGCGGACACCGAGCTCTTCGAGGTCTCCTGACCGCCCGGCCCCCTCGATCCGGAACGTCACATACCGACAACTCTCCGTCCGCATCGTGAACAAGGCATGGCGTTTCACAGAGCCTTTGGCATAGAAACGCGGCATGTTCTGGGTCCTTCTCCTCCTGCTGGCCTGGGCCGTCACCGGCACGGCGTGCACGCGGCTGTGCCTGGCCGCCGTGCACGCCGCGGCCGTGGACACGAAGGAGGCGACCGCGGGCCAGGGACGTGATCTCACGCTGTACGAGGCCGCGTTCCTGTCCGGCGGCCCCCGGCGGGTCGCCGATCTGACCCTCGTCTCCATGGCGCGGCAGCGGCGGTTGCTGCTCGCGCGCACCGGCTGGGCGACGGTCGTCGATCCGCGGGGCCGGGACGAGATGGAACGCTCGGTGATAGGGGCCATCGGACCGGAGGGGCAGTCGCGGATCGAGCCGGTGCGGGACGCCGCGGCTGCCGCCGACGCGATCGGCAGCCTCGCCGACCGGCTGGTCAGCGCGGGCCTCGCCGTGCCCGACGGGACGCGCAACGGGATCACGGCCGCGATCCGGCAGGTGCAGCTCGCCGCGGTGGTCGTCCTGGCGCTGGGGACGGTCGCCCTGCTGACGCCGGCCCAGTCGGCCATGCCGGCGCATCTGGTCGCCCTGTGGTTCGCGCTCCCCTTCGTGCTCACCCTGAGCTGCCTCGCCATCGCCCGAATCGAGATCCACCCGTACGCGCAATGGGCCTCCCCGGCGGGGCAGCGGCTGCTCAGCGGCCTGGTCCGGCGCTCCCGGGGCGGGGACGACCGTACGTTTCTCACCTCCGTCGCCGTACGGGGCGTGCGCGCGATCGGCGAGCCGGACCTGCGCGCGGCCTTCGCGCACCGCGAGCCGCACCATGAGGCGTCGCACTGGAGCGACTGACATTCGCGGGGGCCGGTGACGCATAGGGGGCATAGACGCCGACACCGGCAGACGGTGCTTGCCTTCACCAACAGACAAACGAAATATCCCTTTTGTTGCTGCCGTGCTGCGAAGGGATACGCGATGAGAGCTCCCGCCCTCTACTCGGCCGCCGGGGCCATGCTCCTGACGACCCTCTCCGCCGCCCCGGCCGGCAGCACCGGGGCCGCCCCGGGCATGGACGAACGGCACGGCACGACGGTGGCCGTGGCGCGCGCCAGGGCGGCCGGCCTCACCTTCGGCAGCTGCCCGAAGGAGCACAAGCTGCCGGACCACGTGAAGTGCGGCACGGTGTCCGTCCCGCTCGACTACGCGCATCCCGACGGCAAGCAGATCAAGCTCACCGTCAGCCGGGTGCAGGCCACCCACAAGGACCCGCACAAC
Organism: Streptomyces regalis; assembly: GCF_001509475.1. GTDB lineage: Bacteria > Actinomycetota > Actinomycetes > Streptomycetales > Streptomycetaceae > Streptomyces > Streptomyces regalis. Next base: position 40,676 of record NZ_LLZG01000276.1, on the reverse strand, counting down.
AGCAAGCGCCGGGTGCCGAGCCAGGGTGCCCTGGTCTACAACCCGGGCGGCCCTGGCGCCTCCAGCCTGCACTTCCCGCTGATCGGTGTCCTGCCCGCGTGGAAGCGGCTGGCGGGCGCGTACGACCTCGTCGGCTACGCCCCGCGCGGAGTGAGGCCTTCCGCGCCGCTGTCCTGCGAGAACCCCAAGCAGCTCGCCAAGAAGCCCTCGCACGCGCCGACGCACCCCTCGGAGTCGTACAAGAAGGAGCGCATCGCCCGCGCGAAGGCCTACGCCCGCGGCTGCGCCCAGCGCACGGGCAGCGCGCTGCGGCACTACAACTCCCTCAACAACGCCCGTGACCTGGACGTCCTGCGCGCCGCGCTGGGCCAGGAGAAGCTGACGTTCATGGGCGCGTCGTACGGCACCTACTTCGGCGCGGTGTACGCGACTCTGTTCCCCTCGCACGTGCGGCGGATGGTCTTCGACTCGGCGGTGAACCCCGACCCCGCGCAGGTCTGGTACCGCAACAACCTCGCCCAGTCGGCCGCGTTCGAAGGGCGGTGGGAGGACTTCCGGGAGTGGGTGGCCAAGCACCACGGCGTCTACGGGCTCGGTGACACCTCCGAGGAGGTGCAGCGCAACTACGAGAAGGCGCGGGCGCGGCTGGCCGTGAAGCCGGCGGGCGGGAAGGTCGGGACCGGGCAGCTGCAGGAGGCGTTCCTGCAGACCGGGTACTACGACGACTACTGGCCCGCGCGGGCGCAGGCGCTGTCGGCGTATCTGAAGGGCGATGCGAAGCCGCTGGTCGAGCTGGCCGCGCCGGTGACGGAGGCGGCGGGCGAGGACGAGAACTCGAGCGCGGTGTACACGGCCGTGGAGTGCAACGACGCGCCCTGGCCGACGGACTGGGCGGTCTGGGACCGGGACAACACGCGGCTCGCGCGCGTGGCGCCGTTCGAGACCTGGGACAACGTGTGGATGAACCTGCCGTGCGCCTACTGGCCGGCGCCCCGACAGGAGCCCATCGACGTGCGGACGGGGCCGGGTGAGGTGCCGCCGATTCTGATCCTGGCCGCCGAGCGGGACGCGGCCACGCCGTACGAAGGGGCCCTGGAGATGCACCGGCGCCTGGCGGGCTCGGTCCTGGTGACGGAACGGGACGCCGGCACGCACGGCATCGCGTACGGCCCGAACGCCTGCGTCAACGGCCACCTCGACGCCTACCTGCTGGAGGGCCGCCTCCCGGCGCGACGCGCGGCGTGCGAGGGGCACCCCGAGCCGAAGCCGGAGCGCCCGGGCGACCCCCAGGCGAAGAAGCTGAGCAAGCAGACCGACACGAAACCGGGCGGCCGGCCCCAGGATGCCGCGGCCGCCCGGCCGGCGCACTGATCAGGCAAGCCCGGCGACCAGCTCCACCACCGACTTCCGGCCCCCGGTACCGCATCTTCCGGGGGCACCCCCCGGACCCCCGGCCGACCTCACCTCACCGCAACCGGCCAGGCAAGCCCGGCCACCAGCTCCACCACCGACTTCCGGCCCCCGGTACCGCATCTTCCGGGGGCACCCCACGGACCCCCGGCCGACCTCACCTCACCGCAACCGGTCAGGCAAGCCCGGCCACCAGCTCCACCACCGACTTCCGGCGCCCGGTGAAGAACGGCACCTCTTCACGGACGTGCATCCGGGCCTCGGAAGCCCGCAGGTGGCGCATGAGGTCGACGATGCGGTAGAGCTCGTCGGCCTCGAAGGCCAGGAGCCACTCGTAGTCGCCCAGCGAGAACGAGGCGACCGTGTTGGCGCGCACGTCCGGGTAGCCGCGGGCCATCTTGCCGTGGTCGGCGAGCATGCGCCGGCGGTCCTCGTCGGGCAGCAGGTACCAGTCGTAGGAACGCACGAAGGGGTACACGCTGACGTAGTTGCGCGGCGTCTCGTCGGCGAGGAACGCCGGGATGTGCGAGCGGTTGAACTCGGCGGGGCGGTGCAGTGCCATGTTCGACCAGACCGGCTCCAGGGCGCGGCCCAGCTTGGTGCGGCGGAAGAGGTTGTACGCCTCCTGCAGCTGGTCGCTGGTCTCGGCGTGCCACCAGATCATGACGTCGGCGTCGGCCCGCAGACCGGACACGTCGTACGTGCCGCGGATCGTCACGTCCTTGGCGGCGAGCTGGTCGAACAGCTCCTGGACCTCGTCGGCGTAGCCCGCGCGGTCCTCGGGGAGCACGTCCTTCAGCTTGAAGACGGACCAGAGGGTGTAGCGGATGACCTCGTTGAGGTCCTTGGCCAGCTTGCCCTTGTTCGGGATCCTGCCGGACTCGGTGGTGGGGGCGTCGTCACTCATGTCCCTTATTCTCCCGCTCCTCCGTGCAGACTCTGCACCGGGTGGGCGGTGAGCTCCTCCACACCGCTCAGATCGCCGGCCAGCTGGTCCACGGCGGCGTACGCGCTCGCGATGCACGCCGGGATGCCCACGCCGTCGTACGGCGCCCCGCACACGGCGAGGCCCGGCACCTTGGCGACGTGCTCGCGGATGCGGGCCACGCGCGCGTGGTGGCCGACCGGGTACTGGGGCAGGCCGTCGGTCCAGCGGGTGACGCGGGTTTCGAGGGGGGTGGCGGCGAGGCCGGTCGCCGCCTCCAGATCGTGCCGGGAGACGTCGACGAGGTGGGCGTCGTCGCGCTCCAGGATCTTCGTCTCGCCGTATCGCCCCACGGACGTGCGCAGCACGACCACGTCCGGGTTCTCGTCGGCGATCCAGCCCCACTTCTGGGAGGCGAACGTGGACGCCTTAATGGTGCGCCCGTCGACCGGTGGCACGAGGAAGCCGCTGCCGGCGGGGAGGTCGGTGTCGGCGCGGCGGTAGGCGAGGGTGACCAGGGCCATGGAGGCGTACTCGATGCCGTCCAGCTCGGCGGCGGCTTCGGGGGCCTCGGCGCGCAGGAGGGCGGCTGCGGCAGGGGCGGGTACGGCGACGACGACCGCGTCGGCGTGCAGCACACGGTCACCGGTGACGACGCGCCACCCGGTGGGCGCCTCGCGGTGCAGCTCCGTCACCGGCGCCCCGGTCACGATCTCGCCGCCCCGCGCGCGCACCGACTCCGCGACCGCGAGGGGGAGTTGGCCCACGCCGCCCTCGATGCCCATGAACACCGGCCCGGTCTGCCGGCCGGCGGCGGCCTTGGCCTGGATCTCGCGGACCGCCTCCGTCAGGGAGTCGTGCGTCTGCGCGGCCTGGAAGAGCTGCGGGACCGCCGAGCGCATCGAGATGCGGTACGCGTCGCCCGCGTAGACCCCGCCCAGCAGGGGCTCGACCAGGCGGTCGACGACCTCGCGGCCGAGTCGTGCCGCCACGTACGCGCCGACCGCCACGTCGTCCCCGACCTCGGTGCGGGGCAGGTCTGCGTCGCGCTCGATGCGGGCCAGGCCCTCGTCGGACAGGACGCCGGAGAGGGCGGACGCGGTGCCGGGAACGCCCATCACATGCCCCTTGGGCATGGGGCGCAGGGCGCCGCGGGTCCAGATCGAGGCCGTCGCGGTAGCGGGTGCCTGGAGGCGGTCGGCGAGGCCCACCTCGCGGGCGAGGGCGACGGCCTCGGGGCGGCGGGCCAGCATCGACTCGGCGCCGAAGTCCACGCGCGCGCCGGCGATCTCGCCGGGCAGCAGCTTGCCGCCGACCCGGTCCGAGGCATCCAGGACGGTGACCTGCCGGCCGGCGTCCAGCAGCCGGTGGGCCGCGGCGAGCCCCGCGATTCCGCCTCCGATGACGACGACCCGGCCCGTACCCGTACGAGTCTCCACTTCGCTCATGTCCACAGCCTCTCAGACCCCACTGACATCCCGTCCGCGCCCCCGTGTCCCTCACGAGGTGTCCTTCACGAGTCCCGACCGTGACCGCATCGGGACCGTTTCCCGCCAACGTTCCGCCGGACCCGGGCGTCGAAGAAGCATCAGTCGTCACGACGACCCTCGGGGGTACGCCCACATGCGCGCACGACGTTCCGCACGATCCGTAGGTTCCGCACGATCCGTACGACCAGTCCAGGCCCTGGCCGGCATCCTGCTGGCCGCCGCCCTCGCGCTCACCGGCTGCAGCGGCGCGGACGACTCAGGGGCCGACAGCAGCGCCGCCGGCGGCGAGGCCGCCCAGGCGGACTCCCAGGCAGGTGCGAAGGAGGGCGCTCCGGACAGCGGCTCCGGCGCCGACCAGGCGAGCGCCGCGCCCAAGGTCACCGCGAGCCACATCATCCGCACCGCCTCGCTGACCGTGCAGGTCAAGGACGTACCGAAGGCCCTGGACGAGGCCCGCACCACCACCGAGAACGCGGGCGGCTACGTCGGCAACGAGACCACCACCCGGGACGACGAGGGCCACGAGCACACCCGCGTCGTCCTGCGCGTGCCCGTCGACCGGTACGCCGACGTCCTCACGGACCTGGAGGGCGCGGGCAAGCTGATCGAGCGCAGCGCCAAGGCGCAGGACGTCACCGACCAGGTCGTCGACGTGGAGAGCCGCATCAAGTCGCAGCGCGCCAGCGTGGCCCGGATCCGCGAGCTGATGGACCAGGCGACGAAGCTCAGCGACGTGGTCACGCTGGAGGGCGAACTGAGTTCCCGCCAGGCCGACCTGGAGTCGCTGCTCGCCCAGCAGGGGTCCCTGAAGGACCGCACGAGCCTCGCCACGATCACCCTCTCCCTCTCGGAGACGCCGGTGAAGAAGGCCCCGAAGGACGATGAGGACCCCGGCTTCCTGGACGCGCTCGCGGGCGGCTGGGGCGCGTTCGTGACGATGCTGCGCTGGCTCGCGGTGGCGTTCGGCGCCGTGCTGCCCTTCGCCGCGGTGGCGGCACTGATCGTGCTGGTGTGGCTGAAGGTCCTGCGGCCCCGGCTGCCGCGCCGCCCGGCGACCGCGCCCGTGTCGACCGCGCTGGGCCCGCTGCCGACGGCCCGTCCGGCACCGACGCCCACGCGCGCGGGGGACGAGCGTGGTGCCGAACAGGGCGGCGAGCAGGACTGAAATGCCCGGCCCTCGTAGCGTGTTCGCATGAACATGAGCGCTGCGAGGGGTGTGCGGGGTACACGGGAGCGACTGGTCGTGATCGGAGGCGACGCCGCGGGGATGTCCGCGGCGTCGCAGGCGCGGCGCCTCAAGGGCGCCGAGGAGCTGGAGATCGTGGCGTTCGAGCGCGGCCACTTCACCTCCTACTCGGCCTGCGGCATCCCGTACTGGGTGGGCGGCGACGTACCCGACCGCGACCAGCTGATCGCCCGTACGGCCGAGGAGCACCGCGCGCGGGACATCGACCTGCGCATGCGGACGGAGGTCACGGAGATCGACGTGGCCGGCGGCCGGGTACGCGCGCGTGACGTCGATTCCGGCGCCGAGTCCTGGACGTCGTACGACAAACTCGTGATCGCCACCGGCGCCCGCCCGATCCGCCCCGACATGCCGGGCGCCGACGCCCCCGGCGTGCACGGCGTCCAGACCCTCGACGACGGCCAGGCCCTCATCGACACGCTGGCACGCACGCGTGGCCGCCGCGCGGTCGTGGTCGGCGCCGGATACATCGGCGTGGAGATGGCCGAGGCGCTCATCAACCGCGGCTACGAGGTGACGGTCGTCAACCGCGGCAGCGAGCCCATGTCCACACTCGACCCGGACATGGGCCGCCTGGTGCACGAGGCCATGGAGGGCCTGGGCATCACGATGGTCAACGACGCCGAGGTCACCAAGATCCTCACAGGCGAGGACGGCCGCGTCCGCGCGGTGGCCACGGAGGCCGCCGAGTATCCCGCGGACGTGGTCGTCCTGGGCATCGGCGTACGCCCGGAAACAACCCTCGCGCGAGCCGCCGGCCTCCCCCTCGGCGACCACGGCGGCCTCCTGACCGACCTGGCCATGCGCGTGCGCGGCCACGAGAACATCTGGGCGGGCGGCGACTGCGTCGAGGTCCTCGACCTGGTCTCCGGCCAGGAACGCCACATCGCCCTCGGCACCCACGCCAACAAACACGGCCAGGTCATCGGCACGAACGCCGCCGGCGGCTACGCCACGTTCCCCGGCGTCGTCGGCACGGCCGTCAGCAAGGTCTGCGACCTGGAGATCGCCCGCACGGGCCTGCGCGAGAAGGACGCGCGCAGAGCGGGCCTGCAGTTCGTCACGGCGACGATCGAGTCCACGAGCCGCGCGGGCTACTACCCGAGCGCGTCGACGATGACGGTCAAGATGCTCGCCGAACGCCGTACGGGCCGACTGCTGGGCGTACAGATCGTGGGGAGGGAGGGCGCGGGCAAGCGGGTGGACATCGCGGCGGTGGCGCTGACGGCGGGGATGACGGTGGAACAGATGGTGTCCCTCGACCTGGGTTACGCCCCGCCGTTCTCCCCGGTGTGGGACCCGGTACTGGTGGCGGCCCGCAAGGCGGCGAAGGCAGTCAACGCACCACTCTCATGACAGCGGGGCGGGCACGCGACGTCGACATCTGATCGTCGTGTTCAGGGCTGTCGCGCCGGTTACGGGACCGAGGTGTCGTCCAGGTCCGTGTTCGGTGCAGGCCTGGCCGTACGGCGTGAAGGGAACGGGACGGCCTTCGTGGTGCTCAGGTGCACAGCGAGGACCACGAGGGCCGCCACCACGGATGCCGTACCGCCGACGAGGAGGCCGGACCGTGCTCCCAGCATCTCGCTGAGCCCTCCGATGAGCAGGGCGCCGAAGGGGGTCGTGCCCTGGAAGACCAAGGTGTAGAGGGCCATGATCCGGCCCCGGTAGGCGGGGTCTGTGCCGAGCTGGATGCGGTGGTTGGCCGCTTGCGCGAAGCAGACGGAGCCGAAGCCGGTACAGAACAGCAGCACGGCGGCCACGGCGTAGGTGGGCGCCAGCCCCGCCAGGGCCTCCAGGGTTCCGAACCCCAGCGCCGCCGCGATGACGAGGCTGAGCGGCGGTCTGCCCCGACGCAAGGTCGTGACGAACGCGGCGACGAGGGATCCGGCAGCGAGGGCGGTGGTGAGCAGCCCGAACTCGGCGGCGTCGGCGTGGAAGACGGTCTTGGCGAGCAGCGGCAGGGTGAGCTGGAAGTTGAATCCCAGCATGCCGATCACCGCGACGAGCACCATCGGAAGGAGAAGCTCACGGCGGGACATCAGATGGCGGATTCCGTCGATGGCCCGGGCACGTTCGGGGCGACGTCCACTGCGGTGGAGTTCGCCTGGGCGCATCATGCGCAGTGCCACCACAGTCGCCAGATAACTGGCGGCGTTCAGCACCATCACGACCGCGGTGCCGGAGCCGCTGATCAACAGGCCCGCCAGAGCCGGGCCGACCACGCGTGCACAGTTGAAGTACGCGGCGCTCAGCGCGGACGCGTTGGGCAGCAGATCGGCCCCCACGAGTTCGCTGACGAAGGCCATGCGGGTGGGCACTTCGACGGCGTTGACCGTGCCAAGGCCGAGGGCGAAGAGATACACGTGCCACAACTCCACCCATCCGCCCAGGACCATCAGGGCGAGCAGCAGCGCGAGGACACCCGAGACGACGTTCACGGCCATCAGCAGGCGGCGTTTGTCGTGCCGGTCGGCGAGTCCGCCGGCGTAGAGAGTGAGCAGCAGCAGCGGCGCGAACTGGAGCGCCGTCACCACCCCGAGGGCCGTACCCGAGTCGCCGGTCAGTGAGAGTACGAGCCAGTCCTGGGCGACGACCATCATCCAGGTGCCCGCGACGGACATCAGCTGGCCCGCCGCGAAGAGCCGGAAGTTGCGGACCGTCAGGGACTGACAGGTGCTGGCGAGGACGTGTTTCATCGGGTCCTTCATACGACTGTTCGCCGCGGCGGTGTGGCATCCGTCGGCCGGGTGACGGTCCGGGGGTGTGGACAGGCGTCAGCACCGCCTTCCGCGGGTGCAGCGGAAGGCGGACAGGTCGCGGATCGCCGCTCCCCGCCCGCTGCCACCGCGGGACGGCCGCGGGCGGGTGCGGCGAATCAACGGCAAGGCACGCAGCAGGAGCAGACCCCTCGGGCGGGGAAGGAGGGAGCCGTGACGCCAGATCAGGGGCATGGTGTTTCCTCGTCGTCCTGGACAGGGAGTGCTACGCGAAGGGGCCCTTCGATACCCGGTTCGGAACCGGGGGTCGGACGGCCGCTGGTCCACAGGACCGTCACGGTGAGCCGCGAGATCCGCCAGCCGTCCGGCGTGCGTACCGCCTCGACGTCGTACGCGGCGCCGCCCACGAAGTTCGGGGCGGTACCGTCGCCGTGCGGCACGTGCGTCGCGCGTACGTTCGTCCGTGCGGTGGCACGGACCCCGTCCAGCTCGATCAGGCAGTTCGTGGCGAGGTGATGGGTGCGCGCGAAATGCCGCCTGGGACCGCTCTGGAACTCGGGCAGCCCCACGATGCCCTCATGCGTACCGTTGGGCAGGGCGAGCCTGACGTCCTCGGTGAACAGCGAGCGATACCACCTCTCGCCACACCGCTGCGCATCAGGATGATCGAGGCCGATGACGAATCGGTTGACGAGCCCGGTGAGTTCGGCGCGGTCCGTGAGCGCGCGCAGTTGCTCGCCCGGCCCGGGGGCCCTGTCGTCGGGCAAGGCCATGCGAGGCCTCCTTTCTCACATGTGCAGGCGTGTCTGGTGAGTGGCTGAACAGCGGACGTCCGGCCCTTCCCCGGCCGGCGGCGGGCAGCTGACGCGCGGTCGCCGGAGTGGTGCCGTGTCCCGTGCCAGGAGGCATTCCTCCAGGAATCCCAGCGCTCTGAGGTGGTAGCTGCGGGCCGCCCAGCCGAGGCTGATGTTGTGTCCGGCGTACGGCTGGTGGTCCACCGTCACCTTCGTGCCGGACAGGGGTGCTTTGAGCGCCTCGACGGCCTCGTCGTCGAAGCGCCACCACAGTTCCTGCTCGGCGAAGGTGAACCGGACCGGGATCGTGACCAGGGCGGCGATGCCCGGGTACAGGTGGGGCCACAGCGGCCCTTCCCTCGCCTCCAGGCCGGGTACCGGGCTCACCAGTGCCCGGCCGAGCCGAAACGCGTCCGGCGGATAGAGTCGTAGAGACCCCCAGTGCCGACGCCAGTCCCCGTGCCCGTCCGGTCCAGGCAGTTGGTGCGGGGCCACAGCCAGGGTGCTGCCCAGTCCGGATATGTCCAGGCCGATCAGTCGGCTGGTGGACGGCGTGGCCGCGGTGGCCAGTGCCAGCTTGCCGCCGTTGGAGTGCGCCACCAGGAAGAAGCCGGCACCGGTCTCGTGGGTACCCGCGAAGTCGCCGAGCGCGGCATGCAACGTGGCCGCCTGGCGGTCGACCGTCTGCCCCTCGGGCAGACGCGGGGTGGATGCCCCGTAGCCGGGCCGGTCGACGGCCAGTACGGCGTAGCCGAGCCGAACGCCCAGTTCGAGTAAGGAGAGGCCCGGCCTGGCCCGGCTGTCGAAGTAGCCGGCACTCATGCCGCCGCCGTGGATGGCCACCACCACGGCACGCGGTGGGCTGGACGGCTCGGCGAGCAGGGCGGAGATCGGGATGCCCGCGGCGTCGAGCGTGATTCTGTGGATCTCCGGGGCATCGGTGGTCGAACTCATTTCTCTCCCTCGGCGAGACGGTGACCGCGAGGTCGGCGCCTCAGGGTCCGAGTACGGAGGCGTGCTGTCGCACGGCGTGCAGAAGAGCCGCCTGGTGCAGCGAAGCCTGGTCCGGTGCGGCGCCGACACGCACAAAATCCGCGAACGCCCGTACGGCGTGCGCCACTTGGTCGGCCGGCGGGAGACGGATCTCCTCGGTCCCCGTGCCCCGCTCGACGCGGATGCACGGTGCGTGGTCTGCGGCAGGGGTGAAGGCCCGTTCCACGGTGATGCGCCCCTCGCTTCCCCAGAGCTCATACACCGACCGGTAGCCGTGATCGAGACCGAAGGAAAGCTGGGCGGCCACGCCCTGGGGTGTGCTCAGGAGCGCCGTTCCCGCCGTGTCCACCGCTCGACCTGCGCTTCTCGCGAGGGACGCGCCCTCGACGCGGAGCTCCTCTCCCAGGAAGTACAGCGCCGCCCGTACTGGGTAGACGCCGGTGTCCCAGAGGGCTCCGCCGCCCAGCACCGGGTCGTGTCGGATGTCGTCGTCGGGCAGCCGGGGGATGGCGAACGCCGCGTGCAGCACCCGGAGTTCGCCGATCGCCCCGTCCGCCAGCAGGCGCCGTACCGCCGCGTGCTGCGGGTGATGGACGAACATGACGTTCTCCACCAGCGCCAGCCGCGCCGCCGCAGCCTGCCCGACGAGCCGCTCGGTGACGGCCTGTTCGGTCGTCAGCGGCTTCTCCGCGAGGACATGTTTACCGCTGTTCAGCGCCGCCTCCACCCACTGCGCGTGCAGCGCAGCGGGCAGTGGCACATAGACGGCGTCGATGTCCTCGCGAGCGAGGAGCTCGGCGTAGCCGTGCACTGCCTGGCAACCGAATCCATCCGCGGTGGCCCGGGCCTTGGCCGCGTCTCGGCTGGCGACCGCGACGAGTTCCACCTTGGGGTCCGACGCCATCGCGGGGAGCATGCGGCGTTGTGCGATGTCGGCACAGCCCAGCACGCCTATGCGCACGGGATCCATCAGAGCCGTACCGCCTGTGAGGTCAGGCAGGAGAGGAGGGTCCGGGCCTGAACGTTGACGTAGTGGTTGTGCCGCAGCAGTCTGGCGAACTGCTCGGGAGTGACCCAGACATAGCCCGGCGGCGGGTCGAGCGGCGCCTCCTGCTCGTCGGACTCAAGGAAGAGATAGCGGCTCTCCGCATTCAGGAACCGGCCGCCTTCCTCCGAGTGCACGGCCTCGTAGCGGATGCGCGACGGGTCTGCGTCGAGCACCGCGTCGAGGAAGGGCGGGCGGTGTGCCGCCGTCAGATGGGCGTAGTTCTCAGGGGTGTACTGGACCGTCGGCCCGAGTTCGACGGTGTCGGCGAACCCGCCCTCGACCCGTGCGTGCGCCAGCAGATGCGGGACTCCCCCGAACCTGCGGGTCAGGAACGCCGTGACGCCCAGGCCATGGGGTTCGAACAGCGGCTGGGTCCAGCGGGCCACCTCGCGGTTGCCCGCCTCCACGGCGACCGCCACCACGCTGAAGTAGCGTCCTGCCTCGTGGTCGATGGTGCCGTGGCCGCGCTTCCAGCCGCGGATGTCCCGGAGCGGGACACGCTCCGCGGAGACGTCATGCCGGGCTCGCTCGGCGGTGAACCAGGACAGCAGCTCGGTGTCCGAGTGCAGAGCGTCCGTGCCCGGTTCGGGGGCCAGGGCGCAGGACAGCACCGTACGCGCGTCCATGTTCACGACATTGTCCCGGCGCAGCAGCTCGCCGATCTGACCGAGGGTCAGCCAGCAGAAGTCGTCATCGAGCGGCACCTCCCCGAGGGCCTCCACGATCATGTTGCGGTTGCTCTTGCGGAGGAACCAGGAGCCGTGCTCGGACTGCAGCGAGTCGGCGAGGATCCGTCTGCGGCCGGGCTGTGTGAAGTGGTCGATGTACTTCACGTCGGCGCCCTTGTGGGCTTTGGTGTAGTTGCTGCGGGTGGCCTGGACGGTCGGGGACAGCTGCAGGAGGTTGGGGTTGCCGGGCTCCATCTTGGCCTGCATGAGAAAGTGCAGGACGCCGTCGAACTCCTTCACGAGAATGCCCAGGATGCCGACTTCGGGCTGCTTGATGATGGGCTGTTGCCACTCGCGGATCGGACCGTCGCCGACCGTGACATGCAGCCCCTCCACGGAGAAGAATCGCCCGCTGCGATGCACCAGATTCCCGGTGCTTTCCAGGAAGGACCAGCCCTCCAGATCACTGAACGGGATCCGGCCGACCCGGAACGCGTGGGCACGGCGGCGTGCTTCGAGCCAGTCGGTGAAGTCCTCGGTTCGCAGCCCTGCCCCGTCGGTGGTGAGGGCGGACCGGGCCATGCGCTCGGGCAACCGGGTGTCCTCGCGCGGACGCAGCATGGTGCGGGCGGCGTCGACGGTGGTGGTGGTGACGGTCATGCGTTGGCCCCCACGAACTCCTTCACGCTGGAGGCGATGTAGTCGATCATCTCGTCGGTGAGGCCCGGGTAGACACCGACCCAGAAGGTGTGCTCGGTGATGATGTCGCTGTTGTGCAGATCCCCGACGATGCGGTGCGGCTGGTCGATGTAGGCGGGCTGGCGTGTGAGGTTGCCCGCGAACAGTCGACGCGTCCCGATCTTGCGGCCCTCGAGGAAGTCGACCAGGGCGGCCCGGGTGAAGGGCGCCGCGGGGTCGACGGTGATCACGAAACCGAACCAGCTCGGCTCACTGCCGGCGGTGGCCTCCGGCAGGACCAGATGGGGCACTCCGTCGAGGCTCTCGCGCAGGCGGCGCCAGTTGTGTTTGCGCGCCTCGATGAATCCGTCGACTTTCTTCAGCTGCGTCAGGCCCAGGGCTGCCTGGAGGTCGGTCGCCTTCAGGTTGTAGCCCACGTGCGAGAAGATGTACTTGTGATCGTATCCCTTGGGCAGCTTGCCCATCTGGTACTCGAAGCGCTTGAAGCAGGTGTTGTTCTTGCCCGGCTCGCACCAGCAGTCGCGGCCCCAGTCACGCAGTGATTCCACCACTCGGGCCAGCTTGAGGTCAGAGGTGACGACGATGCCGCCCTCACCCATGGTGATGTGGTGTGCCGGGTAGAAGCTGACGGTGGCCAGGTCACCGAACGTACCGGTCTGCTTGCCGCCGTAGGTGGAGCCGACCGCGTCGCAGTTGTCCTCGACGAAGAACAGCTCGTGTTCCTTGGCGAGCTGAGCGATCTCGGCGACCTCGAAGGGGTTGCCGAGCGCATGGGCGATCATGACAGCCCGGGTTTTGGGGCCTATCGCCTGCGCCACGCGCTCCGCGGTGGTGTTGTACGTGCCCAGTTCCACGTCGATGAAGACGGGGACGAGCCCGTTCTGCACAATCGGGTTGACCGTGGTCGGGAAGCCGGCCGCGACCGTGATCACCTCGTCCCCCTTGCGCAGCCGCCGGTCGCCGAGGGTGTGCGAGGTCAGCGCGGTCAGCGCCAGAAGGTTGGCCGAGGAGCCGGAGTTGGTCAGGTGGGCCTTGCGCCGCCCGAGCCTTCGGGCGAAGGCGGACTCGAACTTCTGTGAGCTCGGTCCCGCGGCAATGTGCATGTCCAACGCCGCCTCGACCAGGGCGGCCCGGTCGTCCGCGTCGAGGACGGCGCCCGAGGGCCAGATCTCGGTGACGCCCGGTTCGAACGGACCCTTGGCGCCCTGCAGTTCCTCGTGGTAGGCGCGAGTCGCGTTCAGGACGTTCGCCTTGTTGGTACTGGTCTCAGCCATGCTGGAGGCCTTCCGTGTGTGCACGGCGGTGCTTGACCGCCTTCCACCAGTTGGGGTTGTCCCGGTACCAGGCGACGGTGTCGGCGAGGCCCCGGTCGAAGTCGACGCGCGGGGCGTACCCGAGCTCTTCGCGGATCTTGCTGTCATCCAGGGAATAGCGCAGGTCGTGCCCCTTGCGGTCGGCCACCCTGCGCACCATGGACCAGTCGCTGTCGCAGAGTTCGAGGAGCGCCTCGGTGATGTCGAGGTTGGTGCGTTCGTTGCCGCCGCCGACGTTGTAGATCTCGCCACCGGCCCCCTTGGTCAGGACCAGCTGGATGGCGCGGCAGTGGTCGTCCACGTGCAGCCACTCACGGATGTTGCGTCCGTCGCCGTAGAGCGGCAGTTGCGCGCCTTCGAGCAGATTGGTGACGAAGAGGGGGATCAGCTTCTCGGGATGCTGGTAGGGGCCGTAGTTGTTGGAGCAGCGGGTGATCGACAGGTCGAGACCGTGCGTACGCCAGTAGGAACGGGCCATGAGGTCGGAGGAGGCCTTGCTGGCCGCGTACGGCGAGTTGGGGGCCAGGGGCCAGCTCTCCGTCCAGGAGCCCTCGGTGATGGAGCCGTACACCTCGTCCGTGGAGACGTGTACGACCCGCTCGACGCCGCTGGTCAGGCAGGCATCGAGGAGTGTCTGGGTGCCGCCCACGTTGGTCCGGACGAACTCGGCCGCGGACTGCAGGGAGCGGTCCACGTGCGACTCGGCGGCGAAGTGGACCACAGCGTCGTGTCCGGGAAGCAACTCGCTCAGCAGCTCCGCGTCGCAGATGTCCCCCTGGACGAATTGCAACCGCGGGTGGTCCCTCGGAAGGTTGTCGCGGTTCCCGGCGTAGGTGAGCTTGTCGATGACGGTGAGGTCGGCTCCCGTGGCCCCCTCGTACCGCCCTTCCAGGAGGGAGCGTGCGTAGTGCGAGCCTATGAAGCCGGCGCCGCCGGTGATGAGGATCTTCATGCCGCCACCTCGATCCGGGTGTGGTCGCCGACCACCAGGCGGTGGCAGGAGACTCCGTCGTCGCCCGTTCCGACATTCGCCATGCGGCCGATCAGTGAGCCCTGGAGGCCCGGTACGTCGGCGACGGTTGCACCGTCGAGGACGATCGAGTCCCTGATGCGAGTCCCGCGCAGTACGCAATCACGCCCTATGGATGTATATGCGCCGATATGACAGTTCTCGATCACGGTCCCTTCGCCGACCACCACGGGGCCGTCGATCCGGGAGTTGATGACGCGGGCGCCCGCCTCGATGCGGACCTGCCCGGACAGGGTGCTGTCCGCGTCGACCACGCCGGGTCCGGCGCCAGGACCGTCGTCGCTCAGTCCCGCGAGGATGTGGTGATTGCATTCGAGGACGTCGTCCACGCGACCGGTGTCCTTCCAGTACCCGTGGTACTGGCTGGCCCGCACCACCTCACCGTGCTCCACCAGCCACTGAATCGCATCGGTGATCTCGAGCTCGCCCCGCGCACTCGGCGTGATCGAATCGACCGCCTGATGAATCGCCGGCGAGAAGAAGTACACCCCGATCATGGCCAGGTCGCTCCGCGGCTGCGACGGCTTCTCCACCAGCCGCTCCACCGCACCGTCGGGACCCAGTTCCGCCACACCGAACGCCCGCGGATCCGCCACCTTGCGCACCACCACCTGCGCGGCCGGCCGCTCCGCACGGAACGCCTCGGCCACTGACACCACGCCATCAGGCAGCATGTTGTCCCCGAGATACATGACGAAGTCGTCGTCTCCCAGGAACGGCCGCGCCAGGGCGACACAGTGGGCGAGCCCCAAAGGCTGGTCCTGCTGGATGTAGGTGACCTTCACCCCCAGCCGCGTGCCGTCTCCGATCACTGCGGCTATCTGGTCTCCCCAGTCGCCCACGATGATCCCGATTTCCGATACGCCGAGGGCCCGGATGTTCTCGACCACGTGCGCCAGAACCGGCTTGTTCGCGATCGGGATCAGTTGCTTCGGCATCGAATGGCTGAACGGACGCAGACGGGTCCCCGACCCGCCCGACAACACCAGAGCCTTCATGGGAATGGGTTCCTCACTGTGTAAGAGAAGCTGAACAGGTCAGCGAACTCGTCGGCTTCGGGCCGACGCTGAGCGGTACTCCACGGACTTGCGCAGCACGGCGGCCACCTTGCGGACCTCTTCGTCGTCGAGCCCCTGGTGCAGCGGTAGCAGCAGGGTGTTCTCGGACGATGCCTCGGTGCCGGGTAGCTCGGCGTGGTCCGATCCGTACGCCGGGACCTTGTGCAGCGGCGGGTAGCGGAAGGTGGTGTAGATGCCTTCCTCCAAGAGGTCCGCGGCGACCTGGTCGCGAATCTCGGGCTCGAGCTGCACCCAGTAGAAGTAGTGCGACGAGGTCTGGCCCTCCGGCGGCTCGGGCGGCAGCACCACACCGTCGACGTCCGCGAGCAGCTGACCGTACAGATCGCCGATGGCGCGGCGACGCGCGACGAACTCGGGGAGTCGGGCCAGCTGAACAAGTCCGATGGCGGCCGCGATGTCGTTCCCGACGATCCGCCGGCCGAAGTCCTTGACGTTCAGCTCCCACCAACGGTGCGAGACCCTGGCGGCGGAGAAGCCGCTGGACTGCTCGAGTCCGTGGTACGCCAGTCGCTTGGCGCGCAGGGCGAGTTCGGGATCGCGGACGTACAGCATGCCGCCGTCCCCGGTGACCAGGACCTTCATGGCGTCGAAACTCCACATGGCGACATCGCCGAAGGTGCCGCAGGCCACGCCGTCGACCTTGGAGGCCACCGCGCAGGCCGCATCCTCGATGAGTCGTATGCCCCGCTCTCGGCAGAGTCGGGCAATCGCGGCGACGTCCCCGGGGTGTCCGCCGTAGTGCAGGATCAGAACGGCCGTGGTGTCGGGGGTGAGGGCCTGCTCGATATGGGCGACGGTCGGGTTCATGGTCCGCTCGTCGACATCGCAGAAGACCAGCCGGGCACCGGTGGAGGCGACAGCGTTACCCGCAGCGACAAAGCTGGCGGACGGCATGACGACCTCGTCGCCGGGCCCGATCCCGAGTAGTTCGGTGGCCAGGAACAGCCCCGAGGTGGCGGAGTTGATGAACAGCACATGGCCGGGATCAACGCCCAGGTGGGCGGCGAACCTCTCCTCGAATTCCTTGGTACGAGGGCCGTGCCCGAGCCAGTTGCTCGCGAACACCTCGGAAACAGCAGCGAGTTCCTCATCGCCTGTCGTGGGCTGGAACACGTTGATCATCTCTACGTCTCCTGTAGAAAACATGGGCCTGTACGGGCGAGCGGGCAGGCGGAATCGCCGTCGGGACCAGGGATCGGTTCCGGATCCCGCCGCGACAGGGCAACGGCCGTGCCGCGGCAGGACGGCGAGCGAACGGTCAGGCGTTTTCGGGGCTGACCGTGGCCTCGTGCGCGGTGGGGGCGGGGGTTTCGTCCCCGTCGTCCGAGGGCGAGGTACCTGTTGCGGGTGCCTGTCGCAGGAATACAGCCACCACAGCCGCGGTCACCAGTGCGATCGCCACACAGACCAGTGCCGTGACGTGAAAGGCATCGGTGAAGGACTGCCGGGCGACGGCGATCAGGGGGTCACCCCAGGTGGTCTCGCCGTACTGCTCGACCGCCGCCAGGGTGCCGCCGAGCGTGTCACCGACCGCGGCATCGGGCACACCGGACGGCACCCTGTCGCCGATCTCGGCGTGGTAGGCGGCGTTGAAGACACTGCCGAGCAGGGCAAGGCCTAGGGCACCGCCGAACTCGGTGCTGGTCTCCTGGATGGCGGACGCCTCACCGGCCCGCTCCGGCGGCGCGGAACCCACCAGGATGTCGGTGCTCAGCACTCCGGCCGGGCTCAGGCCTGCGGCGAAGACCACCGAGGACGCCACGAGCATGCCGATGCCGGATGAACTGTCCAGCCGGGTCAGCATGAGAAAGCCGACGGCGGCGATGACCAGTCCACCGGCGATGATGACGGCAGGGCGCACCGTCCGGACCAGGGTCGTGGAGATCATCACAGCGATGATCGCCATCACGGTCATCGGCATCATCCACAGTCCCGCCGCGAAGGGTGAGAGCCCGGCGACCAACTGGAGGTGCTGGGCGACCAGCAGGTTGACGCCCATCATCATGAGCGTGCCGAGCGTCATCGCGGTCAGCGCCGTGTTGAAGGAACGGCTCCTGAAGAGGTTCAGGTCCAGGAAGGGCTGACTCAGGACGCGTTGCCTGCGGACGAAGACCGCGCCCAGGAGCAGGCCGAGCAGCACGAATCCCAGCGGCAGCAGCCCGAATCCCTCCGAGGCGACCTTCTTCGCGCCGTACACCACACTCAGCACCGCGAGCAGCGACAGCAGGGCGCTGGGCAGGTCGAGCCTTCCGGCGCTTTCGTTGCGGTACTCCGGCAGCACCATCGGGCCGACGATCAGCAACAGCACCATCACGGGGACGGCCAGCAGGAAGACCGAGCCCCACCAGAAGGAGCCGAGCAGTGCGCCGCCGACCAGCGGACCGGCCAGGGCGCCGACCATGAAACTGGTCATCCACACGCCGATGGCGACCGACCGCTGTTTGGCATCGAGGAACATGTTGCGGATCAGCGACAGCGTGGAAGGCATCAGCGTCGAGGCGGCGATGCCCAGCAGGCAGCGGGTGACGATGAGCATCGCCGCGCTGGTGGACAGGGCCGCGAGCACCGAGGCCATACCGAAGGCGACGCCTCCGATCAGCAGCAGCTTACGGCGGCCGATCCGGTCGCCGAGGGTTCCCATGCAGATCAGGAATCCGGCCAGGGTGAAGCCGTAGATGTCAGTGATCCACAACAGCTGAGCGGCGCTGGGCTTCAGGTCCGCGCTGATCATCGGCACGGCGAGATGCAGCACCGTGAGGTCCATGGACAGCAGCACCGTGGGGAGTGCGAGGGTGACGAGGCCGATCCACTCGCGCCGCCCGGCGCGCGGCGTGGCGGATGTGCTCATGAGGCGTCCTTTCGGTCCGAACGGTAGGTGCGGCCGCGTCCGGCGATCAGGGTCTCCAGCTGCGGAATGATGTCTGCGGGCGCCGGGGCTGCCGCCGTGTCCGCCCGGAGCGCCGCGGCCCCTTCCCGGAAGGCCGGTTCGGTGAGCACCCGTTCCAGTTGCTTGCGCATCTCCTCGACGGTGGCGTGGCCGGCCTCGATCACCAGTCCCGCATTCCGGCGCTCGACATACCGCGCCATGTCGACGTATTCGGAGCCTTCGAGCGGCAGCATCAGCTGGGGCAGTCCTTCGGCGACGGCAGCGGAGATCGTGCCGCCGCCGCCGTGGTGGATGACAGCCACGCAGGTCGGCAGGAGCTGGGTGAGGGGAACGTAGTCGACGGCGCGGATGTTGTCGGGCAGCCTTCCCACCCCGGCGAGCTGCTCGGCGGTGAGGGTGGCCACGAACTCCACGTCCAGGCCGTCGGCAAGGGCCAACAGCCGTGCGGTGAATTCCTCGTTGTCGGCGAACAAGGCGCGGGCGCTGGTGCCGAGAGTCAGCGCGACACGGGGCCTGGCAGGTCGCTCTCGCAGCCAGTCGGGCAACGGTGCGGCACCGGTGTAGGGGACCCAGCGCACCGACACGGTGGTGCCCTGGACCGGTAATTGCATGCCCTGGGGCGTCGGGTCCACGCTCCACTGGCCGAGCAGCACCTCCTCGTCGAAGGTGTCGCCGTACCGTTCGAGGAGGGGACGGATCATCTCCGCCATGACGTCCTGACCCGGCGGGTTGCTGTTGCTCAGCCGCTCCACATACTGCTGACGAACCCAGCCGAACTGGTCCAGTCCCCACAGGAACCGGGCGTGCGCGACTCCAGCGGCCCGGGCCGCGATGGGGGACGGTGCGAACAGCGGGTCCCAGAGCACCAGATCCGGCTGCCAGTCACGCAGGAATTCGGTGAGTTCATCCACGGCCGGCCGCGGTCCGTCCGCCTCGGGGGCTCGCTCCCCGGCTGAGGTGTACATCGCGAACAGGGCCAGCAGATAGTGCCGGACCACCTGCCAGCGGTTGGTGTCCTCGGGGTCGATGTCCAGGGTCCGGGCAATGGACTCCAGCCGCTCGTCGTGCGCCGTCGCCGCGACGGCGGCGCTGACGTCGATCTCTTCGCGCAGCGGTACGGCGGTCAGCCCCGCGGCGGTGATGGCGTCGACGGTCTCCCGGTGGGCGTGGGTGACCACACGCACCTCGTGGCCCTGGCTCTGCAGGGCCCAGGCGAGTGGGGTCAGCGGGAAGAGATGCGCCGTCACCGGCAGCATCGTGAAGACAACACGCAAGGATCTCTCCGTTGGTTGGTGAGGAGTCGGCGCGACACGGGTCACCCCGCGTCATCGGTGGGGGGTGCCAAACCAGCGGTTCAGCGCGGTCTCCAATCCGTCGTCCGCGCCCGGGGAGGTCCAGGCGACATGACCGTCGGGGCGCAGCAGCACCGCGTCGGTCCCGGCGAACGGTTCGTAGGAGGGCAGGTTGTGGAAGGCGCCGGTGGTCACGTCGACGCGGTCGCCCCAGGGTGCGGCGACGCTGCGCAGCTCGGCGTCGTCGGCGAGGTCGAGGAGGACACCGCGCGCCGGCCTCAGCAGCTGGGAGACAGGAGTCCCGGTGCCGGGGAACGCGCTCGTGACCACGTCCAAGTCCGGCATCCGCAGGCCGAGGGCCGGGTGGGCGCCGGTGCCGACGTCGTAGCGAATGTCGAGGCCGCTTGCCTGCCCGATGAGGAAGCGGTTGGGCTCGTCGAAACCGATCAGACAGGTCATCACATCGCGCAACGGCTGGGTCTCGGCCCCGCCGAAGAAGAGCATGCCCTGGGCGAGGGTGTTGGTGATCAGGGTCTGGCCCACCGGGTGGCGTTCCTCGTGATAGGTGTCCAGCAGGGCCTCGGGGGCACGTCCCGTGACCACGGCACCCAGCTTCCAGCCCAGGTTGAAGCTGTCCTGGAGGGACACGTTCATGCCCTGTCCGCCGGCGGGCAGATGGATGTGGGCGGCGTCGCCCGCCAGCAGGACGCGCCCGCGCCGGTAGGTGTCCACGAGGCGTGCGGCGTCGGTGAAGGAGCTGACCCACTGCGCGGTGGCACCGCTGATGTCCTCGCCGGTCAACTGCTTCCAGGCGACGGCGACTTCGGCGAACCCCACCGGTTCGGTGCGGTGCTGGGGGCGGGCGCCGTGGAGTCGGATGACGATGCGGTTGACGTCCGGGCCCAGGGGTGCGGCGAGCACGATACCGGCGGGCGAACGCTCGCCGGTGAAGCGGGGGCTGATGGCCGGACCGCTGATGTCGGCCAGGAGCAGTTCCACGGTGGCGTCCTGGCCCGGGAAGTTGAATCCGCCGAGGCGGCGCACGGTGGAACGGCCACCGTCGCACCCCACCAGGTAGGCGGCGCGCAGGCGTTCGGTGCCGTGCGGGCCCGTGATCTCAGCCTCGACAGCGTCACCGTGATCTGTCAGTGCGGTCAGTTCACGGCCGTACGCCACCGTGACGCCGAGGCACGCGACCCAGTCACGCAGTACCTGTTCGGTAAATCGCTGCGGTATCCCGGAAACACTGGCGTGGAGGCCGTTCTCCGGGGTGAAATCCAGCGGCAGGCTGCCGAAGTGGCCGGCGATGGGGGTGATCACTTCGCCAAAACGGTGGAGCAGTCCGCGCTGGCGGAACATCTCCATGGTTCGTGCGGTGAAACCCATGCCGCGGGATTCGCTGGTCGGGCCGTCGAGACGGTCCACGAGGACGACGTCGGCGCCCGCCAGGCGAAGCTCTCCGGCCAGCATCAGTCCGGCCGGACCGGCGCCTACAACGATGACGGACGTACCCATCTTTCTCCCTCGCTTTGATGCCGAGCTCTCGAATCAACCATCACGGAGGACACCGACCGGTCTCAATAGTTCCCACTACAGAGCTTGGTCAGCTTGCTTCAAATGTCCGAAAAAACGCATTGGAGGGCGGGCCCGTGACATCAACGATGGGGTTGCCACACGCCCAGCAGTCAACAATTACGGGAGAGTCACCATGGCTATGAGCAGTGCCCCGTTGCCCCGCATGGACCGGCCCGACGCGGAAATCGTGCTCGTGAGCCGCCGATTCGTCGGCGACCGGGACCGTCAGAAGGCGGCCGTGGAAAGCATCATGGCACACTGGTCAACGCTTCGTCTGCCCGCTGAATTCCGTTCACTGAGCTGTTTCGAAAGCATCGACGGCGAACACGTGATGACCGTTTCCCAGTGGGCCGACGAATCGTCTTTCGACGAGTTCTCCAAGGCCCATCCGCCGCTGCCGATCCCCGGTGTGGAGACTCAGGCGGACGTCGGACGCCTGCGCCCCCAGGTGTTCCGTCGCTATCGGAGCAACACATCAGGGGGAACGGAGGAAGCCGTCTGCGTCGTCACTCCGGTATTCGACGTGGACGGCCCCGAGCGGCAGCGGCAGGCGGTGGACGCACTCCTCGACGGGCCGTTGGGCGAGTCGTTCCCAGGGCTGAAGGCGATGCACTTCCATCTGAGCACCGACGGAGTACATGTCCTCAACTACGCCGAATGGACCTCGGCGGACGCCCATCGGGCCTTCCTCGAAAGCGAGTTGTCCAACCAGGCCTTCGCCACGCTGCAGGGCCTCGGTGGAGTGCGCGGCCTGGGCGGCAAGGCCTATGTGCTGCACAACCAGCTGACCGGCCCCGCCTCCTGAAGCCTCCCGGCGCCGGACACCCAGCGACGCGGTGTCCGGCGTCCGGTGCGTCCGGGCCTATGCCTGGAGCTCCCCTGACCACGGGGTGAGGAGCCCGGCCCTCAGCGCCTCGGCAGCGGTCGGCGCGGAGGCGTCCTTGTCGGACATCAGCGGCGGCTCCGTGAACCCCCAGGGCAGTTCGAGTTCGGGGTCGAGCGGATTGATGTCGACCTGGGTGCCAGGGACGTGCGCGGTGGAGAGGACGTAACAGATACAGGCGTCGTCGGTGAGGGTGAGGAAACCGTGCCCGACGCCTTCGGGCACGAATACCGACACGCCGGCCTCGGCGTCCAGGACGTTGCTGACGTGTCTGCCATAGGTCGGGGAACCGATGCGCAAGTCGACGAGAACGTCTTTGAGAACCCCCCGCACACTTGAGACGATCTTCGCCTGACCGGGGGGACTGGTCACACTGTGAATTCCGCGCAGGGTATTGCGGTGCGAGACCGAGTAGTTGATCTGTTTGGGGGTGAAGGCGCGTCCGAGCTCCTTTTCCAGATCGTCCACTCGCAGCGCCTCGTAGAAAGATCCACGTGTGTCACGGATGTGCTGGGGTGCCATGAGGAACGCCCCAGGTATGTCCAGCTCGGCAATACGCACGTCAGCTCCGGAGTTCCGTCTTGTCGACCGCCCCCAGGAAAAAGCCCTCCAGCTCGGCGGGAAAGGCGCCCGATGTGCCGGCGGCGCGGACGAAGTCGGCTGTCAACGCGGTGAGTTCGGCGACCTCCTGCTCACCGAGGTGCTGATAGGGCGCGCGGTCCCTGCGGTCCGTGTCGTCCTCGAGTGCGAGGCGCATCCGGCGCCCCTCCTCGGTGAGAGAACCGTCCGCGGTCATCAGCCCGCGCTCGCGCAGCCGGTCCTCGGCCGCCGACCAGTCCTCGGCCGTCCAGCCGCGCTTGGTCATCACGACCTCGCGGGGCATGCCGTCGTCGCCGGCGCTGTGCGACACCAGGGCCTCCAGGCCATCCAGCCCCGCGGCACCGAGTGCGGCGACATGGCTGTCCCCCCGGTGCTCGCGCAACAGGGTGGCGGCATACCACAGCGCCAGATGCGGTTCCCGCGGCACGGGCTGGTCGGCATGGGCCGCGTAGAGCGGACGTCCGGGACGGATGCCCGCCTCGGCCGCGCGCAGAGCCAGTCCGGCCGCGTCCCTCATAGCTCGGGAGCTGACGGCTTCCTCGCCCAGGACCCGTCGCAGCGTGTTGTCGGCCGCCCGCAGCCTGGCGGCCAGCGCCTCCTCGGGGGAGACGCGATGCCATACGGCCGGGAGGTGCCGGGCGACCATTCCGTGCTGGAAGCTGTAGAAGGTGGCCGTGACCACACCCGGGCCGACCCGGCCGAGGGCTGCGGACCGGCCGGCCAGGTAGCGACCCATCGGGTCGTCCAGCCCTCGGCCCGACAGTTCCCTGTCGAAGTCGGGGCTGAAGTACACCGTGGAGTGAAGAATGTTCAGCAGGTGGTGGCAGTGTCTGAGGGCCTGTCCGGACAGGGGTGACATGTTCGAGGACTCCCGTTCCTGCGCTGCTGTGTCGGTCATGGCAGTTCCGCAGGGCCCACCCCTGCGGTCCACACGACCTGGAACGACCAGTTGCTGAAGCGCCAGCCGTCGTCGGTTCGCACGGCCTCACCCGCGTAGTGGCCGCCGATGGAGAACAGCGGCCCGGGATCCGTCCGCGCGGCCCGGCGCGTCTCGGGTCGGTGGACGTGGGTGGCCACCATGTGGAACCGCACGTCCGCCCGGTCGCCGTCGAGCACGATGGCGTGGTTCCCGCTGAGGTGATGGGTCGCGGTGAACTTCTGCTTCGCCTCGCGGTGGAATTCCGCCAGGCCGGCCCATCCGGTGTGCCCGCCTATCGGGTAGGTGAGCCGGCAGTCCTCGGTGAAGATCCGCCGGGGCCAGTCCGGGTCGACGTCGCTCTCGTCCTGGGTGTCCAGGAGAATGGTGTAGCGGTCGACGAGCTCCGAAATCTCGGTCCGGTCGACCAAGTTCCTCAGCTGTTCTGTGAATTCGGGTCCGGCGGTCTCGGTCACGGGTGCCGTCATGGCGTTTCCTCGCTTGCGGTCATCGGAAGCGGTACGTCAGCGCTTGTACGGGTGTGCGGCGCGGGCCGCACGCAGGGCGTTCCCCCACCACGTCAGCTGGTCGAGCAGGGACTTGGCGGCCGCTTCGCTGCCCTCCGGACTCACCGGCTCGTCGGCGGTGCCGAACTGCGTCCAGGCATTGTGGAAGCTGAGCGTGTCGCGCACGGTGGTGGCATGCACCTCGGCGAACACCTGCCGCAGGTGCTCGGCGGCGCGCAGTCCGCCGCCCACTCCCCCGTACGAGATGAGTCCGACCGGCTTGGCGGTCCACTCGTCCAGATACCAGTTGATGGTGTTGCTCAGCGACGGAGAGAAGGTGTGGTTGTACTCGGGCGTCACCACGGCGAAGGCGTCCGCCGCCGCGAGGCGGGCGCCGAGGCGCTCGCGGGTCGCGTGGACCTCGGGGGCGGGCCGCCGGCCGAAGTCCGGCATCTGCAGCGGTAGCGGGAAATCCGCCAGGTCCACCAGGTCCACGCTCACGCTCTGGTGCCGCTCGGCCTGTTGGACGAACCAGTTGGCCACCGTCGGGCCGAAACGGGCGTCACGCACACTCCCGACGAGCACGGCGAGCTTGATGGGGTTCTCAGTCATGGGAAATCTCTCTCGCAAACGCAGGGAATGGCCTGTGACGGGCTCACATCGGCCTGTCGGAGCCCGTGCACCGGGCACTGGAAACAACCCTCTTCAGCCTCACTGCGGGAGGCAATTGAGTTGACGAGGAGTTGAAGACCGTGTCCGACACTTGACATGCGTGCGGTCTAGGCGGCGGTGCGCCAGCTGCGCGGCAGGTGGTGCGCAGCGGGCCTCGCGGGGCCGGACCAGCCTGCGGCGACCCGCGGCCGCTCGACCGGTGCCTCCGCGTCGGCCGCTCCGCGCGCCAGGAGTACCGCGGTGAGCGCGGCCAGTTCCGCCGCGTCGGGGTTGCCCTTCTCGATCCGGAAGAACGCCGAGGACGGGGCGTGGGGGTCACTCATGGCTGGGCCTTTCGTCACTGTGGCGGGTTGCCGTGCTTGCGCGACGGCAGATCGGCGTGCTTGGCGCGGAGCATCTCCAGCGAGCGGATCAGCACCGAGCGGGTCTCGCTCGGGTCGATGACGTCGTCGATCAGGCCGCGCTCGGCCGCGTAATAGGGGTGCATGAGCTCGTCCTTGTACTCCGCGATGCGCTGCTGACGTACAGCCTCCGGGTTCTCCGCGGCGTTGATCTCGCGGCGGAAGACGACGTTGGCCGCGCCCTCCGCGCCCATGACCGCGATCTCGTTGGTGGGCCAGGCAAGGGCGAGGTCGGCACCGATGGAGCGGGAGTCCATCACGATGTAGGCGCCGCCGTAGGCCTTGCGCAGGACCAGGGAGATGCGCGGCACGGTGGCATTGCAGTACGCGTACAGAAGCTTGGCACCGCGCCGGATGATGCCGTCGTGCTCCTGGTCCACGCCCGGCAGGAAGCCGGGCACGTCGACCAGGGTGACCAGCGGGATGTTGAAGGCATCGCAGAACTGGACGAAGCGGGCGCCTTTCTCCGAAGCCTTGATGTCCAGGACGCCGGCCATCGAGGCGGGCTGGTTGGCGACGATGCCGACGACATGGCCGTCCAGGCGGGTCAACGCGCACACGAGGTTGGTGGCCCAGGCCGGGTGCACCTCGAAGTAGTCGCCGTCGTCGACGACTTCCTCGATGACCTTGCGGATGTCGTACGCCTGTCCCGAACCGGCCGGGACCAGGTCGAGCAGGGAGTCGTTGAGCCGGTCGGCCGGGTCGGCGGAGCGCTCGACCGGCGACAGCTCACGGTTGTTGGCGGGCAGCAGCGAGAGCAGATAGCGCACGTCCTCGATGCACTGCTCCTCGTCGTCGTACACGAAGTGCGAGACGCCCGAGGTGGCCGCGTGGACGTCCGCGCCACCAAGGCCGTTCTGGCTGATCTCCTCACCGGTGACGGCCTTCACGACGTCGGGACCGGTGATGAACATCTGCGAGGTGTCGCGGACCATGAACACGAAGTCCGTCAGAGCGGGGCTGTAGGCGGCACCGCCCGCGCAGGGGCCGAGCATGACACTGATCTGCGGGATGACGCCGGACGCCTTGGTGTTGCGCCGGAAGATACCGCCGTAGCCGGCGAGGGCCGTGACACCCTCCTGAATCCGGGCGCCCGCGCCGTCGTTGAGGCTGACGAGGGGGGCGCCGGCCGCCTCGGCCAGGTCCTGGATCTTGTGGATCTTCTGAGCGTGGGCCTCTCCGAGGGCACCTCCGAAGATCCGGAAGTCATGGGCGTAGACAAAGACCGTACGGCCGTGGACGGAGCCCCAACCGGTGATCACGCCGTCGCTGTAGGGCTTTTTGTGTTCCAGGCCGAAGCCGCTGGCACGGTGCCGGCGCAGCGGCTCCACCTCGTTGAAAGATCCCTTGTCGAGGAGCAGTTGGATCCGCTCGTGCGCGGTCAGCTTGCCCTTGGCGTGCTGGCGCTCGGTGGCGGCCTCGTCGCCACTGCGAGCCGATTCCTTGATCTCGGCGAGTTCGTCGATGCGGGTCCGGATCGTGTCGTCTGGTGCGGGCATGGTGGTGGCCACTCTCTCGTGGGTCGGTGGTCGGACGGCTACGGCCGCCAAGGCGGGTCCGGGTTCCGGGCCTCAGCCGGCGATGACCGAGGGAGTCAATGCGTCGGCGGTCAGCGCGAGTTGGCGGACGGTGCCGGTGGCGTGGACGCGGGCGTCCGGCAGGATCCGGCGGATCAGACCGTCCACGTGCTGGGTCCCCGGGCCGGGGAAGACGAAAGCGGTGCGGGTCATCCTGATCACGTCCTTGTCATCGGTCAGCAGGCGAGAGCCGTGGTGAACGGCTCGGGAGAGCGCTCACCTGGGATGTCAGGGGTGGTCGGGGGGGGATCGGCGGCGCCCTGGTCGGTGGGGTCCGCACAGGTACCGCCGCCCGCGCCGAGCCACTCCTGCGCCAGCCGACGGACGTTGACCGAGAGGGGGGCGGCCCCCCGCACCGCGACCGCGGCCGCGTGGGTGTCGTCGCAGGGAACGTCGACCACCGTCCAGCCGGACGGGTGCCGGGTGGTGTCCACGCCGAGGTAGTCCTCGGCCGGGGAGCGGCTCAGGCCGGTGCCAATGCCCTTGAGGAAGGCCTCCTTGCGGGTCCAGATCCGGCCGAAGAGCGGCCCGCGCTGCGCGTCGCCTGCGGCAGCCAGCTCGGCCTGCTCGTCCGGGTGCAGCGCCGGAGTGCACACCTCGACCGCCTCTGGGCGCGGCAGCCGCTCCACGTCGACGCCGAGCGGCACCGCCGCCACGCCCACCAGGGCGACCCCGCTGCTGTGCGAGAGGGAGAAGTGCAGCGGCGCGGCCGCCACTGCGGGGCGGCCGTGTGCCCCGCCGCAGCCGGGGCACGGCTCGCGGACGAACCGTACGTCCTGCGGCGCGATACCGGTGTAGCGGCCGAGCAGCCGACGCAACGCAACGTGGGCGGCCGCGTAGAGCAGTCCGTCGGCCGGGCGGATGAACGAGGCGGCTCTGCGCCGCTCGCCCTCGTCGAGTTCCGAGCAGTCCAGCCCGGCGGCGCGCTCCTCGGGAGGGCGCACCAGCCACAGGTCGAGCCGGCCCAGGGCGACGGTGTACTCCCCCGCGAGGCTGCCGGACGGGTCCGCTACGGGGTGGGTGCCCTGCGCGATGGTGCTCGTCATGCCGAGTCCGCCGGGACGTGCCGGTGCGCGGCCTCCTCGCGTGGTCCGAGCTGCCCGGCCAGGCAGTCGACCAGCTCGGCCGCGCTGTTGGCGAGCAGCAGCATCTGCAGATTCAGCTCGACGTGCAACGCCGCCTCCATGCGGTGCTGCAGTTCGAGCCCTGCTATGGACCCGATGCCCAGGCTGCTCATCGGGCGCCCCGTGGTGTCCACCAGGTGCGGGGCGATGCCAAGGACCCAGCCGAGCTCCTGGCGTACGTAGCCGTCGAGCATCCGAGTGCGCTCGGCGCGGCCGGCCGTGGCCAGGGCGGCCCGGTCGGGCACGGTCACCTGGCCTGCGGCCGTGCAGGGGCGGGCAGCCCGCACCGTACGGTTCGCTGTCATGGTCTTTCCCAAGTCCGGGGGCCGGAGACGCGCGGCACGTGTCACCCACATCTCCGGCCCGGTGTCCTGTCAGATCCGCCGTCAGGCCTGGTACGGGCGCTTGGTGCGGCCCTCCCGCAGCACCGTGCCCCACCAGGCGAGTTGGTCGAGCAGCACCTTGGCGGCGCCGGCCGGGCCCGTCTCGTCCACCGGGTTGCCGTCCTCGCCGAACCGCTCCCACGCGGTGTGGAAACTGACGACGTCGCGGACGGTGACCGCGTGCATCTCGGCGTAGACGGGTCGCAGCTGCTCCACCGCACGCAGGCCGCCGGACAGGCCGCCGTAGGAGACGAAACCGACCGGCTTGGCGCGCCACTGGGTGTAGTGCCAGTCGATGAGGTGCTTGAGCGAGGCCGGGAAGCTGCGGTTGTACTCCGGCGTCACCACCACGAACGCGTCGGCCTCCGCCAAGCGGGGCGACACCTTGGACAGCGCTTCGGCGACCTCCGGCGACGGGTTGTGCGAGAGGGCGGCCGGCAGCTCGTGGTCCGCCAGGTCGATGACATCGACCGTCAGGTCCCCGCGTTCCCTGGCTTGCCCGGCGAACCACTCGCCGACCACGGGACCGAACCGGCCTTCGCGCATGCTGCTGACGATGACCGCGAGCCGCAGAGGCTCATTCGACATGGGGTTTCCTTTCATCCGGGGTGGTGGGGGCGCCTGGTTGCGCCGCCTTTCGCGGTACGAGCCCGAAGAGGGCGACGGCCAGGCCGAACAGGCCGACGGTCGTGATCAGCCGGAGCACCGCTCCGGTGCCCACCGGGTAAAGGGCGGCACAGAGCGCGGTCATGAGAGCCGCCCCCAGCTGGACGGCGGTCTGGTACAGCCCTCCGGCCGCCTCCTGCCGGCCGTCCGGTACCGCGCCGGTGGCCTGTACGTGGAAGGCGGTGAAGGCGAGGACGAACGCGGCGCCGACGAGCAGCATGGTGGGCAGGACGTCGGTGGTGTAGTGCACGGCGGCCGAGCCGCCGCGTGGGTACAGCAGATAGCCGAGCGGTGCGGCCAGGGCGCCCGCCGCAATCAGCCGGGCGGCGCCGAACCGGGCCACGATCCGGCCCGACCAGAGTGCCGTGAGGGCGAGCGGCGCGGCGGCCGGGAGGAAGGCGAGGCCGGTCTCCAAGGGGCTCCATCCGGCCCTTTGCTGGAGGTGCAGGGTGCCGACCAGAAGTAGTCCCAGATACGAGCCGTTGAGCGCGCCGGCGCCCAGTGCGGAGCGCATCAGCGCCCCGTGGGCGAACAGCTCCAGGCGCAACAGGGGCTGCTCCACGGTGAGTTCGACGCGGAGGAAGAGGGCCGTGAGCAACGCGGCGAGCACGAAGGCACCGATGGTGCGCGGATGGTCCCAGTCGCCGCCCGGCCCGGAGGCGATCGTGTACACCAGCGCCAGCATCGCGCCGGTGAGGCTGAGGGCGCCCGCGACGTCGTAGCGCCGTGGGATACCGGGGTCGGGTCGGTCGCGTGGGATCAGCCGGAGTCCGGCGACAAAGAGCACCAGGGCCACCGGGGCCGGAGCGGCGAAGGTCCAGCGCCAGCTCACCTCGGTCAGCGCTCCGGACAGAAGCAGTCCCGCGGAGAACCCACTGGCGCCGAACAGCGAGTAGACGGACAGTGCGCGACTGCGTGCCGGCCCTTCGGGGAACGTGGACGCGATGATGGCGAGCCCGGTGGGTGCGGTGAGCGCCGCGCAGAATCCCTTGACGAAACGGGTGGCGACGAGCAGGGCCGCACTGTCGGCGAGCGCGCCCACGAGGGACGCGGCGGAGAACACGAGCAGCGCCGCCAGATAGACGGGTCTGCGGCCCAGGAGCTTCACCGCGCGGCCGCCGAAGAGCAGCAGACCGCCGAATCCGACGGCGAACCCGGAGACCACCCAGTGCAGTTGGGATGCCGCGAGGTCCAGATCGGCGCCGATGGCAGGCAGTGCCACCAGGGCCACGGACACTTCAAGGGCGTCGATGAGCATATTGCCGGCGAGCACGAGCAGCAGCCCCCAGAGGGCGGGGCTCCAGGGCACATTGGCCGGGGCCGACCCCGTGCCGCGGGGCGTCGTCGAAGGCGTCATGGTCCCGTCTCGGCGTAGGGGTTGGGTGGAGGGAGAGCTGAGGAGCGAGTGGGGTGGCCGGCCGCGGGCGGCGACGTCCGCGGCCGGCTGATCGGCGCTGCCGGGGGTGGTGCACGCCGACCGTCCGGAGCGGGCCGTTCAGCCGAGCAGCGTGCCGCCCGTGGCGTCGACGAAGGAGCCGGTGATCCAGCGAGCCTCGTCGGTGGCGAGGAAGGCCACCACATCGGCGACGTCCTCCGGCTCTCCGACTCGGTTGAAGGCGGACAGCCGTGCCATCTGCTCCACCGCCTCGGGGATGTCGAAGACAGGGTTGCCGTTGCGGGTGATGCCGGGGGCCACGGAGTTGATGGTGATGTTCCGCGGGCCGAGGTACTTCGCGAAGTGCAGTGCGAGCTGGTCGACGGCGCCCTTGGTCATGGCGTACGCGATCTCGTCCGGGTTCGCGAACCGGGTGAGCCCAGAGGTGATGTTGATGATGCGGCCGCCGTCGGGCATGTTCTTCAGCGCGCGCTGGATGAGGAAGAACGGCGCCTTGGCGTTGACCGCGAAGAGCTCGTCGAACTTCTCCGGGGTGGTGTCCTCGGGCTTGACGCCGCCCATTACACCGGCGTTGTTGACCAGAATGTCCAGGTCGGTGGAGCCGGTGCGCTCCCGCAGGCCGCTCTCCAGGCCGAGGAAGAGTTCGTGTACATCGCCCGGGACGCCGAGTTCGGCACGGACGGTGAAGGCTCGGCCGCCGTCGTTCTCGATCTCGGTGACGACCTCGTCGGCCGCGTCCTTGCGGGCGGTGTAGTGGACGGCGACGAGCGCGCCCTCCCGTGCGAGGCGTATGGCGGCCGACCGGCCCATGCCCCGGCTGGAGCCCGTGACCAGCGCGGTCCTGCCCGTGAGCCTGTTCATGTCTGTTCTCCACTTCTTCGCCGTCGCTGTGGCCGACGAGTTGTTGTTCACCCTTGCTGTGGCCGGCACCGGCGTCGCCGGGCTGGGGCGGGACGTCGCGGGCGGCGCGCCGAACCAGCGCTTCAGCGCCTGCTTCAGGTCCGTGTCCGGGGTGTCGGCCCAGACGATGTATCCGTCCGGGCGCACCAGGAGGGCGCCGGTGAGCGGTGCCTCGGCGCCGGAGTACGAGTCGGCGGTCACCGTGCCCACCAGCCCGGCCCAGGGTGCGGCGGCCGCGCGCAGCTCCTCGCGCCGGGCTTCGTCACCCGGCAGCAGGAGCAGGACGCCGCGCCCGGAGCGCAGCGTCGCCGTGCTGGTGACGGCTCCCTCATCGGTGGTGAGCTGCCAGTGCGGCAACCGGCGACCGAGCAAGGGGTGTTCGCCCGGCCCCACCTCGTAGCGGATGTCGAGGCCGGAGATCACTCCGGCCAGATGGGTCCGTACGTTCTCGCTTTCACGGGCCACTTCGGCGAAGACCTGCCGGACCGGCTCGACGGCGGCCGGGCCGAGCAGCAGCAGCGCCTGGGTCCTGATGTTGCTGAGGATCTCCCGGCCGACGGCGTGCCGTTCGCTGTGGTAGCTGTCCAGCAGGCCGTCCGGGCCCCGCCCGGCCACCTGCGCGGCCAGCTTCCAGCCAAGGTTGACGGCGTCCTGCAGACCGAGGTTGAGGGCCTGGCCGCCGATCGGCATCTGCTGGTGGGCCGCGTCTCCGGCAAGGAAGAGCCGGTAGTCACGGTAGCGGTCCGCCTGCCGGGAGGCGTCACCGAAGGAGTTCACCCACAGCGGGGTGCCACCGCTGATGTCCTCCCCGGTGACGCGCTTCCAGGTGTCGACGATGTCCGCGAACCGGGGCTGCTCCGCTCGGGGTCGGGCTCCGAACTCGTGCACCATCACCCGGGTCACTCCGTCGGGGCGCCGGGCGGCGATGGCGAGTCCGCCGTCGAGCCGCTCGAAGCGGCGGTTCGGGATGTCGATGCCCGCCACGTCGGCGCGCATGAGTTCGCGTTCCGCGTCGGCGCCGGGGAAACCGAAGCCTCCCAGGCGGCGCACGACGCTGTTCTCGCCGTCACAGCCGATGACGCACTTGGCGCGCAAGAACGCCGTTGCCCCCTCCGCGGTGCGCACTTCGGCCTCGGCGTAGTCCCCGGTCACGGTCAGGCCGGTCACTTCGTGACCGCGCCTGATGTCCGCGCCCAGGTCGTTCGCCCACTGTCCGAGCAGCTCCTCGATGCGGGTCTGCGGGACCTTCCACTGGCCCGGGTAGGGGCTGGGAAGTGTGAGGTCGAGCGGAGTTCCCCCGAAGTGGCCCATCGGCTCGTTCGGTATGTCGCCGAGCGGCGTGAGCAGGCCACGGCTGTCGAGGATCTCCATGGTGCGGGCGTGCAGCGTGGAGGCCCGCGACTCGGTGGTCGGCGCGGTGAGCTGCTCGAGGACCACCACGTCCGCGCCGGCGAGCCGGAGCTCACCCGCGAGGAACAGCCCGACCGGGCCCGCGCCGACCACGACCACCTGGGTGTCGGTGTAGTCCCCGGTCATGGTCAGGCCCGCGCTTCCGCGTAGTCCTTGGCGTGGCCCAGGGTGGCGCGGCTGTTGGTGGACAGGGCGTTCCTGACGTACTCCTTGGCGTGCTCCACGGTCGCGTCCGGGCCGAGGATCCTGGCGATGTTGGCGGTGTTGATGGTGACCGTGTGCTGGGAGGAAGCAGCGACGCCCGCGTCGTTCTCGGCGAATGTCCAGTAGCCGGTGTGCAGCGTCATCAGCGCCGGCAGGGTCACCTGCTTGTAGGCGATCTTCTCGTGCGGGAAGGTCACTCGGTACGACTTGGTGGTGTGTACCGAGCCATCCTTGGCGCGGGTGTCCATCTCCAGCTCCTGCAGGCCCGGGGTGGACTCCTCGAAGCGGACGGTGGACACGTGCGGCAGACGGTCGGGCCAGGCCTGCGCCTCGTTGATGAAGTCGAAGACGTCCTTGGCCGAGCCGTTGACCTGGACCGTGTCCTCGAACGAGAACGTCAGGTCCTCGGCGGCGTGCGCGGCCTCGACGTTGTTCTTCAGCGCGGCCAGCTCGGAGCGGGAGTTGCGGTCGACGGCCTCGTCGATCCACTCCAGGCTCTTCGGATCGTCGTCGATGGCCCGGTAGTCGTGCAGGAGCCGGACCCGGGACTCGCCCCCGGAGACGGGCTCGATGATCCATGTGCCGCCCATGGCGGCGACCGGGGGTGCGGAGACCTCCTGGCGGAAGGTGATCCGCAGCTGCTCCGGGTCCAGGGTGCGGCGCGAAGTCCAGTTCTTGGCCTCGCCGTTGGCGGTGGCCCAGATGCGGATGCGCTCGGCGCCCTCGCCCTGCGCCTCGCGTTCGACGTAGATGGTCGGCGGGAAGATCCGCGGCCAGTTCCGCACCTCGGCGATCAGCCGGTACACGGCGGCGGCCGGAGCAGAGACCGTGATCTCGTGCTCCACCTCACGCAGGCCGGGCTGGGACATGCTGTTGCTCCTCGGTTTCGGGGATCGGGTTCGGGTGGGCCGGACGGGGCGTACGTGTTCGGCCCTGTTCGGCTCAGAAGTTGCCGAGGCCACCGCAGACGTTGAGGGCCTGCGAGGTGATGGAGGCGGCGGTGTCGGATGCGAGATAGCCGACGAGACCCGCCACTTCCTCGGGGGTCGAGTAGCGGCCGAGCGGAATCTTCGACTGGAACTTCTCGAGGATCGCCTCCTCGGTGGCGTCGTACGCGGCTGCGTAGCCCTGGCGGACCCGTTGCGCCATGGGCGTCTCGACATAGCCGGGGCATACGGCGTTCACGGTGATGCCGGTCGGGGCCAGTTCGTTGCCGAGGGCCTTGGTGAAGCCGACGACGCCGTGCTTGGAGGCCGAGTAGGGGGCGCCGAGGACGACACCCTGCTTGCCGGCGGTGGAGGCGATGTTGATGATGCGGCCGCGGTCCTTGGCGCGCAGTCCGCCGGTGGTGAGCACCTCGCGGGTCAACCGGAAGACACTGTTGAGGTTGGTGTCGATGACGTCGTCCCACAGCCCGTCGGTGATGTCGGCGGTGACCCCGCCACCGCTGCGTCCGGCGTTGTTGACCAGCACGTCGACGGTGCCGAAGCGGTCGAGCGCGGCCTGCACGAAGGCGCGGGCGTCGTCCGTGGAGCGGACGTCGAGGGTGGTGCCGTCAACGTCGAGTCCCTCGTCCCGGAGCTGCTTGACGGTCTCGGCGACGTTGTCGGCACTGCGCGCGCCGATGAACACCCGGTGGTTCTGGCGGGCCAGAAGCCGAGCGACGGCGAGCCCGATTCCGCTGGTGCCACCCGTGACGAGGGCGACCCTCTTGTCCTGCTGCGACATGTGTCTGTTCTCCATAGGCAAAAAGAGGCTTGGCATACGCGCCCGCCGCGCCGAAGCCCGGCGCGGCGGGGCGTGACGACGGGTTCGTACAGCGCCTGCGGGCAGGCCCGCAGGCCCTGTACGTCAGGGGGCGACGAGCTCCTTGAGATAGCCGTTGATCGCTGCCACCAGGGCCCGCGGCGTGCGGTGGTCGGTGAAGATGTCGTCGTCGAGCGATATGCCGTACTCGCGCTCTATTCGGCCACCGGTCTCCAGAAGGGCGAGGGACTCGTAGCCCAACTCCTCGAAGTCGGTGTCGAGGATGTCGCCGCCGAGGTCGATCCCCTCGCCGGCGCCGGCGCCCTCAAGCAGAATGCGCGTGAGGTCCGTGATGGTGAATTCCTGCTCGGACATGTGGGTCCCTTTCTCGATTTCCGCACCGGCTGCGTGGGTGCGGAGCGGTGAGGTACCCGCCGCCCGGGAAGTGGCTGGGCGGCGGGGACGGACGACGGGTCAGCCGGTGGCGCGGACGACGACGGCGGAGTTGAAGCCACCGACGCCGCGGGCGAGCACCAGGGCGGTGCGCACCGACGCGGTCCGCGGCTGGCCCGTCACCAGGTCGAGGTCGTACTCGGGCGACAACTCGACATTGGTGGTGGGCGGGATCAGGCCCTCGCGGATGGCCAGGACCGCGGAGACCACGTCGACCGGCGCGGCGCCGGAATAGAGGCGGCCGATCATCGTCTTGGGCGCGGTGACCGGGACCCCGGACGGCCCGAACACCGCAGTGATCGCGTCGGCCTCCTGGCGGTCCAGGTCCGGGGAGCCGGCGGCGTCGGCGAAGACCACGTCGACTTCACCGGCCTCCACTCCCGCGTCGGCGAGCGCCACCGCGATGGCGCGGCGCAGCCCCGGCTCACGGCCGCTGCCGGGCTTCGGGTCGAAGGTCGCGCCATAGCCGGCGACCTCCCCGTAGATGTTCTCGGCGCCCCGCTCGCGGGCGGTCCGGATGTCCTCGAGGATGAGCAGCGCACCGCCCTCGCCGGGCACATAGCCGTTCGCGGCCGCGTCGAAGGGCAGATAGGCGCGGTCGGGCTCGTCGCTGGTGGAGAGCCGGCCGCCGGCGACCTGGGCGACCCAGCCCCAGGGACAGATCGAGGCGTCGAAGCCGCCGGAGAAGATCAGCTTGCTGCCCTTGCGGATCTGACGCCGCGCCTGGGCAATGGCGTCGAGGCCGCCCGCGTGGTCGCTGACGACCACGCCACTAGGGCCCTTCATACCGTTGCGGATGGAGATCTGGCCGCTGTTGACGGCGTAGAACCAGGCGAAGGACTGGTACGCGCTGACGTACTGGCTGCCCTGGCTCCACAGCTTCTTGAGCTCGTTCTGGCCGAACTCGAAACCGCCCGAGGTGGATGCGGTGACGACGCCCATGTCGAACTCCGGGATGTTGCCGGGCTCGACACCCGCGTCCTCGAAGGCGCAGTCGGCGGCGACCAGGGCGAGCTGGGTCATCCGGTCTGTCTGCGGGATCAGCCGGCTGGGCAGGTGTTCCGAGACCTCGAAGCCACGGACTTCGCCGGCCAGCCGCGCGGGGTAGGACGACGCGTCGAAGCGGGTGACCCGGCCGATGGCGTTCTTGCCGACCCTGGTGGCGGCCCAGAACTCGTCCACGCCGAGCCCGTTGGCCGTCGCGACGCCGATACCGGTGATGACGGTCTTGACACTCATGCCACGCTCCTCTCGGGTCGGGCCAGCACCATCGCGCTCTGGAATCCGCCGAATCCGCTGCCGACCGTCAGGACCGCGTCGGTACGCTGCTCACGCGCGGTGAGCGGCACGTAGTCCAGATCGCACTCCGGGTCCGGGGTGTGCAGGTTCGCGGTGGGCGGCACCATGTCGTGCTCCATCGCGAGTACGGACGCGGCGATCTCGATCGAGCCGATGGCGCCGAGCGAGTGGCCCACCATCGACTTGATGGAACTCACCGGGGTGCGGTACGCGTGGTCGCCGAGGCTGAGCTTGAACGCGGCGGTCTCGTGCCGGTCGTTCTGCTTGGTGCCGGAGCCGTGCGCGTTGATGTAGTCGATCTGATCACCGTTCATCCGGGCCTCGCCGAGGGCGACGTTGATGGCCTCGGACATCTCGCGACCGTCGGGGCGCAGACCTGTCATGTGAAAGGCGTTGCAGCGCGAGGCGTAGCCGGCGATCTCGGCGTAGATGTGCGCCCCGCGCCGCTGCGCGCTCGCCAGCTCTTCGAGGACAAAGACGGCGCTGCCCTCGCCGAGCACGAAGCCGTTGCGGGTGCCGTCGAAGGGCCGGGAGGCGTGCTCGGGATCGTCGTTGCGCGGCGTGGTGGCCTTGATCGCGTCGAAGCACGCCATGGTGATCGGCGAGATCGGGGCGTCCGTCGCGCCGGCGATCATCACGTCGGCGGTGCCCTCGCGAATCAGCTCGACGGCGTGGCCGACCGAGTCGAGACCGGAGGTGCAGCCGGTGGAGACCACCGTGGCCGGGCCTTCGGCACCGACCGCCCAGGCCACCTCGGCCGAGAAGGAGCTGGGCACGAAGTAGTTGTACAGGTGCTGCGGCGCGTAGGTGTGGTCGACCAGGTCAAGTGCGCCCCCGTCACTGACCACGCGGTACTCGTCGTCGAGCCCGGTGGTCGCGCCAACCGCGCTACCGATGGTGACACCGGTGCGGTGCGGGTCGAAGCCGGCGAGTTCGAGCCCGCTGTCGGCAAGGGCCTCACGGGCGGTGACCACCGCGAACTGGGCGGCGCGGTCCATGCGACGGATCTCCTGCGGAGTCAGCCCGTGCAGGTGGGGGTCGAAGTCGGCCTCGGCCGCGACTCTGGAACGGAAGGAGGAGGGGTCGAAGAAGGTGATCCTCCGGGTCGCCGTGCGTCCTTCGCTCAGCAGACTCCAGAAGCTCTTGGCGCCGATACCGCCCGGCGCGAGCACTCCCACTCCCGTGATTACTACCCGGCGGCCCATGAGCGGTGACCTCCCATCGTGTCGGCGGAAGACGGCTTCACTGAGCGGCCGTCCAGTTGTAGAAGCGGGTGGCCATGGCGTCGGCGGGCGACCGCCAGGTCGCGGGGTCGTACGCCGCGATGAACGGCTTGAGGTCCTGGCTGATCTGCACGAACCGCGGGTCCGTCTTGGCCTCCTCGATCAGCTCGCCGCCGTTCTCGCCGTCGAAGTCCTGCAGGTGGAAGTACAGGCCGTTGTACGAGAACAACTGGCGGCGTCGGGTGCCCATGCGATGCGGCATCTCGGTCCGGTCGAACTCGCTGAAGAGCTTGGCCACTTCGGCGCTGGACTCCACGTCCATCCGGGCCACGATC
Source organism: Streptomyces regalis (assembly GCF_001509475.1). Classification (GTDB taxonomy): domain Bacteria; phylum Actinomycetota; class Actinomycetes; order Streptomycetales; family Streptomycetaceae; genus Streptomyces; species Streptomyces regalis. The sequence continues at coordinate 2,813 of NZ_LLZG01000276.1, read as the reverse complement.
AGGGTGCTGTGCATGTCTTCTCTCTTTTCCGTGACGAGGTGCTCTTCGTGGGTCAGCGGACCGGCCTCGGGCTGAACAGCCGGACGAAGTCCGCCACCCCAGCGGCGATCAGTGCGTCGGTCTCGAAGTCCGCGAGCGGCAGGGCGCCGTGGAACGAGCGCCGAACGAGGTCGGCGGCGACCAACTGGATGAAGCACCCGGCAGCGTGGTCGGCGTCGACGATGTCGAGCAGGCCCGCATCGGCGAGGCGCTGCAGCCTGCGGGCCAGCTCGCGCTGGGCCTGCCGGGGGCCGGCTGTCTGCCACATCTCCAGGAAATCGGCGGGCAGCCGGGGGGCCTCGGCGCTGACGTGCCGGACGATCGCGAAGTGCTCGGGGAAGGTCTCCAGCGGAGTCACCCAGGCACGGCCCAGGTCGGTGAGTTGCTGCTCGAGGTCGGTGACGTCGACGAGGTGGCTCTCGGCGACCACCGTGAGCGCTGCGGCGACCGAGGCGGAGCTCTCCAGCAGGACGGAGAGCAGCAGTTGCTCCTTGTCCCTGAAGTAGTGCTCGACGGCCGCCTGTTCGCGGCCCGCCTCGGCGGCAACGGCCTCGAGGGTGGTGTGGGTCCAGCCCTCTCGGGCGAAGACGACGCGGGCCGCTCGTACGACGTCCCGGCGCTGCTCCGCCGGGCCTGCCTGGACGCGCTCGACGGTTGCCTGCGGCGTGGCCATTCGGTGCTCCTCCAAGTGATGTGCTGGTCCAAGGACTGGGTGCGCGTCGGCGGGCTGCGGGGCGCTCAGCCGGCCAGGGGCTTGCCGAACCAGCGCTCCAGCGCCATCGGCAGGTCGTGATGGGAGCCGGGTGCGGCCCAGGCCACGTGGCCGTCGGGGCGAATCAGGACGGCTGTGGTGCCGTCGAGCCCGCTGGCCGCGGAGACCGCGCCCGGTTCGGCGGTGACGATGTCGACCCTGTCGGACCAGTCGGCGGCGCGGGCGCGCAGGCGCGGATTGTCGGTGAGGTCGAGCAGCACGCCGCGGGCGGAGTTCAGCAGTGCGGTGCTGGACGTGGCACGCTTGGCGGTCGTCAGCCCCACGTGCGGCATGCGCCTGCCGAGCAGCGGGTGCTCACCGGCGCCGATGTCGTAGCGGATTTCCAGGCCGCTGACCATGGCGGCGAGGTGCTTGGCAACCTCGTCGTACTCGATGAGCTCGGTCAGTACGTCACGCAACGGCTGCACCTCGGGGCCGCTCAGGAACAGCAGGCCCTGGGCCTGGGTGTTCATCAGGAGCCGCTTGCCGACCGCGTGCCGCTCACAGTGATAGGTGTCGAGCAGGTCCTGCGTGGCCGTGCCGTTGACGACGGCGGCGAGCTTCCAGCCGAGGTTCACCGCGTCCTGGATGCTGGTGTTCATCCCCTGGCCGCCCGCCGGCAGGTGGATGTGAGCCGAGTCGCCGGCCAGAATGACGCGGCCACGTTGGTACTCGGTGACCTGGCGGGTGGCGTCGCCGAAGGAACTGACCCAGACCGGCTCCGCATGCGATATGTCGTCGCCGGTCAGCCGCTTCCAGGCGTCGGCAACCTCGTGCCAGGTCGGCGGGGCCTCCCGACGCTGCGGCGGGGTTCCGCGCTCGCAGACGATGATGCGGGTGATTCCGCCGGGCAGCGGGCCGACCATGACCATGCCGCCCGGCAGCGTCTCGCCGATCATACGCGGCTGCAGTTCGACACCCTTGATGTCGGCGAGGAACATTTCCATCGTCGCGGCCGTGCCCGGGAAGTCGAAGCCGGCGGCCTTGCGCACCAGGCTGCGGCCACCGTCGCAGCCCACCAGGTAGTCGGCGCGGAGCGTCTGTTCACCCTTGGGGCCACGAACCTCGACGGTGACGCCGGCTCCGTCGTCGGTCAGCGAGAGGACCTCGTGGCCGCGGCGGATGTCGGCGCCCAGGCTGGTGGCCCACTCCTCCAGGTGCGTCTCGGTCACGGACTGCGGAACGGTCTTGGCGGCCTGCCACGCACCTTCCAGAACGCCGAAGTCGATCGGCAGCCCACCGAAGTGCCCCTGGTTGCTGGTCTCGATCTCGCCGAATCGCGACAGGATGCCCCGCTGGTCGAAGACCTCCATGGTGCGCGCGGTGAAACCCAGGCCACGGGATTCCCCGGTGCGCTCCTCCAGACGCTCCAGGACGATGACATCGACTCCCGCGAGCCGCAGTTCACCGGTCAGCATCATTCCGGCGGGACCTGCGCCCACGACAATTACTGCGGCGTCCATGTACCTCTCCTCGGCCATCTCAGAGGTTCCGTCAAAGGGTTGGAGCATGTAATGAGCCTCTTCGCCCGGGAATAGAACTTCAAGGGTTCACTGTTCAGGTTTCCGCAATGTTCCGCCGGACAGTTACATGACGGAAAAGAGCACGTGCGAAGAGCGTCAGAGAATTGCAAACTCTGCACCGGACACGGCCGGGAAGACATGGCAGAGATTCCCTGTACCGTGCTTCTGCGGTTTCCCCGTCACTACAGAGAACCAAGAGGTCTCCAAGGCATTCTCGTCTCAGTTCCGGGAAGCCTTGAGATCGTCAAATACCTCACCCTCACGCATGGCGACTCCGCTGATTCCGAAATCAGCCACGGCACACGAAAAAGTAGACTGGCCGGCAATACTGAAGTGGGAATCGAGTGCAATGGCTTGCCGGGCCGGGAGGGAATCGTCGGCGGGTACGGCCGTACGACAGGCTCAGTCCTTGATTTCGCAGATGGGTGCGCCGGAGGTGAGGGAGGCGCCGACCTCGGCGGACAGGCCCTTGACGGTGCCGGACTTGTGCGCGTTGAGGG
>NZ_LLZG01000275.1 GCF_001509475.1 Streptomyces regalis | reverse complement strand
CCCCCCCCCGGGGGCCAGGGCGGCGCCGCCTAACACGCGCGGCGGGAGGGCGCCAGGGGCGGCGCCGGCCGCGTCGGGGCGGGGACCCCCCCCCCCGCGCTCCCCTAGGCGACCCAGTGCGGGGCTGCCGGGCCCCCGGCGCTAAAGGCCTCGCCGGCCCGTTAGGGACCGATCCCAGCGGGCCCCCGCTTGCTAAGCCGTAGCACCGCCGCCGTCAGCGCCCCCTTCTCCCCCGGATCCTCGTGCGGGAACCGCCCGGCCCGCCGGTTGTCGGGGTCGACCAGCGCCCGGTACTCGCCCTCGGTGCCCTGGTAGACATCGGGGACGCCCGGCAT
>NZ_LLZG01000274.1 GCF_001509475.1 Streptomyces regalis | reverse complement strand
CGCCCTGGCGCTCGCAGATCCGGATGATCCGGTGGGTGCGGGCTGCGGTCAGGTCGTGAGTCCGGCCCGGCAGGGCGGGTGAGAGCCACAGCAGCCGGCTGCCGGGGTCGGTGACAACCTGCACGTTCACGCCGTGGCGCCGGTGTCTCTGGGAGTAGTCGCCCCGTCCGTCGCCGACCCGGTCGTACTCGGCGAGCGTGCCGTCCAGCAGAACGAAGTCCGCCTCACTCTCGCGCGGAACCTTGAGCAGACCCGGTGCTCGTTCGGCGAGCAGGTGGACGACCGCACTGGTGTAGGCGTGGGCGGTGGACTCGCTGATCCCGAACCCGGCGGCGA
>NZ_LLZG01000273.1 GCF_001509475.1 Streptomyces regalis | reverse complement strand
TCGCCGCCGGGTTCGGGATCAGCGAGTCCACCGCCCACGCCTACACCAGTGCGGTCGTCCACCTGCTCGCCGAACGAGCACCGGGTCTGCTCAAGGTTCTGCGCGAGAGCGACGCGGACTTCGTCCTGCTGGACGGCACGCTCGCCGAGTACGACCGAGTCGGCGACGGCCGGGCCGACTACTCCCACAAACACCGGCGCCACGGCGTGAACGTGCAGGTCGTCACCGACCCCGGCGGCCGGCTGCTGTGGCTCTCACCCGCCCTGCCGGGCCGGACTCACGACCTGACCGCAGCCCGCACCCACCGGATCATCCGGATCTGCGAGCGCCAGGGCG
>NZ_LLZG01000272.1 GCF_001509475.1 Streptomyces regalis | reverse complement strand
AACTCACCGCCCTGATCCTGCGCCAGGCCCGCGAGAACCCGACCTGGGGCTCAACCCGTATCCAGGGCGAGCTGCGGCGCCTGGGCCACCGCGTCGGCGCCTCCACCATCCGACGCATCCTGCGCAGCGCCGACCTCGGCCCCGCACCCAGACGAAGCCGCGGCGCCCCGACCTGGCGCGAGTTCGTACGCGCCCAGGCCTCCGGCCTGCTCGCCGCCGACTTCTTCCACGTGGACACCGCCGCGCTGACCAGGCTGTACGCCTTCGTGGTCATGGAGGTCGGCACCCGCACCGTGCACATCCTCGGCGTCACCGCCCACCCGACCGCAGCCTGGGCC
>NZ_LLZG01000271.1 GCF_001509475.1 Streptomyces regalis | reverse complement strand
GGCGGCGAGCGTACCGCGCACGTCCGGCGCCGGGGTGACCGCGCGGGCGATCCCCCGGCCGTCCGTCAGCCGCACCGGGGCCGTCGTCGGCTCCAAGCCCAGCGCCTCGCACAGGCGGGCCAGGCCGGCGGCGCACTCCTCCGGGGACTCGGCGAGGACGGCGTAGCGGGTCACGGGCTCAGTGTGGCGCCTGGCGGCCTGCACCGAAGGTGACTTGACACCACGCCACACCGAAGTCATGATCTGCTCTCATAGACGTAGTG
>NZ_LLZG01000270.1 GCF_001509475.1 Streptomyces regalis | reverse complement strand
CTGCCGGGCACCGGTCTCCTCCACCAGGTGGGTGGTGCACAGCATCTCTTTGGCGAGCAGGGTCACGATCTGGAGCCTGAGCGGGTCGGCCAGAACCCGATCAGATCAGTGTCGACTGACGTCATCATGGACTGATACTCTCACATCAGTGGTGACTGACACCACCGGGTGCTGATGTCATGCGCGCCTGATGTCGTCGTGAGACAAGAGAGACCTCCTGATGTCCGACAAGCCCTCCGTGCTGTTCGTCTGTGTCCACAACGCCGGCCGCTCCCAGATGGCCGCCGCGTGGCTGACCCACCTGGCCGGAGACCGCGTCGAGGTCCGCTCCGCCGGCTCCAAC
>NZ_LLZG01000269.1 GCF_001509475.1 Streptomyces regalis | reverse complement strand
AGGCTGAGCGGTACACGGCCGGTCAGTTCGGCCATCGGGTCGGCGACGGACGTGGCCAGGACGAGGGGTTCGGTGGGGATGCAGTTGCGGCGGCCGAGGTAGGGGGCCCAGCGGGGGTGTTCGAGGTGGTGGGCGATGCGTTCCAGCAGGGGTGTGGGGCCGGTGACGGCGATGGTGAAGACTGCGTCGGCGAGGTAGTGGCGGGGGGGGGAGGGGGGGGGGGGGGGGTTGGGGGGGGGCGGGGCGCCGTCGGGTTGGGTGGTGGCGTAGCCGTGGGCGATGCGGGGTGCGGTGGCGATCAGGTGTTCCAAGGTTTCTGCGGGGGCGGTGGGGGGGGGGGTGG
>NZ_LLZG01000268.1 GCF_001509475.1 Streptomyces regalis | reverse complement strand
CTGCCGGGCACCGGTCTCCTCCACCAGGTGGGTGGTGCACAGCATCTCTTTGGCGAGCAGGGTCACGATCTGGAGCCTGAGCGGGTCGGCCAGAACCCGGATCAGATCAGTGTCGACTGACGTCATCATGGACTGATACTCTCACATCAGTGGTGACTGACACCACCGGGTACTGATGTCTGCCGTGCCCGCATTCCCTTGCGAGACAAGAGAGACCTCTGATGTCCGACAAGCCCTCCGTGCTCTTCGTCTGTGTCCACAACGCCGGCCGCTCCCAGATGGCCGCCGCGTGGCTGACCCACCTGGCCGGAGACCGCGTCGAGGTCCGCTCCGCCGGCTCCAAC
>NZ_LLZG01000267.1 GCF_001509475.1 Streptomyces regalis | reverse complement strand
GCGCGCGAACCGACCACGGGAGCCCGGCCGTTGATCCGGGCGCCCGCCGCGGATACCAGAAGATCCCGCCGATCGAAGGAATCGGCGATGCGTGCGGGGATCCTGAAGGAGATCGGTCCCCTTTCCGAGGCCGGGTTCATCCGGGCTACGACCAACCGCCTCAGCCGCCCTTCCTGCGGCTCCGTCCATGTCGCCCAGCTCCTCGGCGACAACGGCGGAATTTCCTACGTGTGCACGGCCTGTCCGTGCTGCCACCGGCCCACACAGTTAGCCTTCGCCGCGCCGGAGTCCACCCGCGGGCTGCAGCTCAGGAAGAGAATCAGATGTCCTAATGCGTTAGCCCGA
>NZ_LLZG01000266.1 GCF_001509475.1 Streptomyces regalis | reverse complement strand
CGGCTGCGAGCACGTCGACGTGGCCGAGCAGATCGCCATCGACCGGATCAAGGAGCTGTTCGGCGCCGAGTACGCCAACGTCCAGCCCCACTCCGGCGCATCCGCCAACCAGGCCGCCCTGTTCGCCCTGGCCCAGCCCGGCGACACCATCCTCGGCCTGGACCTGGCCCACGGCGGCCACCTCACCCACGGGATGCGGCTGAACTTCTCCGGCAAGCAGTTCAAGGTCGTCCCGTACCACGTGGACGACTCCGGTCTCGTGGACATGGCCGAGGTCGAGCGGCTCGCCAAGGAGCACCGGCCGAAGGTGATCATCGCCGGCTGGTCGGCGTACCCGCGGCAGCT
>NZ_LLZG01000265.1 GCF_001509475.1 Streptomyces regalis | reverse complement strand
CCCGTCCGGCGTTTGAGGACGAGGCCCGTTCAGGGCCGATGGGGGTCCAGGGGGCAAAGCCCCCTGGCGGGGTCGAAGGGGCGGAGCCCCTTCAGGATGAGACGGGTAGGGGCGGCGGGGGCGGCCGCATCTGTCAGCGGCTCCGCCGCGGGCCGCCCGGCTCACACCTTCGGCTGGGAGCCCGTCGCCAACGACCCGCACAGCGCCGTGGCCCCACCCGTGGCATAGGGATCGGTCCCGGCCGGTCCCCCCTCCTTCGCCGTCTGCCCCGCCAGCAACGGATGCAGCCGGTTCGTGGAGTCCTCGGCACAGGACAGCGGCCCCGCCTGGACATAGGAGACGATCACCTGCGCCTGATTCAGCCGCAGGTCCTCACGGTCGAACCGGAAGTGCAGCTCCCGCCGCACGGTGAACAGCGAGGCCTCGGCGGCCTTCCCCCCGGCGTCCACCGCCCGCAGCGCATACACAAACGTGTGATCGGCCGTGACCTCGAGCGTGGACGAGTCCGTCTCCGCGGCCTGCAGCGTGCCCTGCACCCGGACCTTGCGATCGGCCAGCTCGGCCTGAGCGGGATCGAACCGAACCAGCCACCCGGTCGGCGCATGCCGCCCGTCCGCGGCCGGATGGCTGAAGCTCTGGTCGAACTGGTCCAGTTGGTCGGGATCGAGCAGCACTCGCACCGGACGGACCTGGTCCCCGGTGAGCACCTCGGGATACAGCGAGGACCGCACGATGTAGTCCTTCGCGATACTCAGCGCACTCGTCACCTGACTGTCCGAGAAGTGCGCGGTACGCCGCGCGGCCGGCAGCGGAATGCCCTCCGCGCCGATGCGGAACTGCGCGGCGGGACTCTGCGCGTACAGGCGGTCGGTGTCGCTCGCCCCGGGCACCTTGCCCTGCGGGGCGAGCGGGATGACGGTCATCCGCAGGGGCTCGGCGGGCGGCCGGGAACTGGCGGGGCCCTGGTAGGGATGCCGTACACCCATATAGATCGCCGTACCGAAGGCCACGGCGATCAACAGGACCAGGATGAGCGCCTGCCGGGACAGGCCCCGACGCAGGGGTGGACGGCGGCGTACGGCGGGCGCGTGGTCGGCCATGCGCTCCTGCGCGGAGAACTCCTGGAGGCGGGCAGCACGGACGAACGACTCGTCGAAGACGACGGATCGGTACTCGTCCTCGCCACCTCCGGGGCCGCCCTCGGGCGTCCCCTCGGGTGGGTCTCCAAGCCCTCCCATATCTTCAGGGTAGGTCGCGGGGAGGCCCGGTAAACGCCCTGGTACACGACAAGTTCTGACAGGTTCTCACCAGGATGGTCAGGCAGCTCTCAGCAACGCTCAGGCCCTCGATCAGGCCCGTTCAGGGCGTGCGCGGGATCGCCGATATGACCGGCCGGGAGTGGTCGGCGGAGGCGGAGGGAGCCGCTCCGCTGCCCTGCTCGAGCCCGGTGGACGCGGGCGGCGTGATCTGGTCCCGGCCGCTGGAGGAGGCCCCGCGGTAGACCGCCGCGAAAGCCAGCGCGACCATGCCGATGCCCATCACGAGGGCGAGCACCCAGGCGACGGGACGGTGCCAGCGGACCTGCTTGCCGTACGCCCCGGGGGCGCCGTATCGGCCCTCGAGCATGTCCGTGTCGTCCAGATCGTCGAACTCGGGATCATGGCCGAAACCGGTGGGGTCGTCGGGGCCGTACCCGTCGTCGTACCGCTCGCCCCGGCCGAGTGCGCGGCGCGCTTCCGCCTCGGAGGCCTCCGCTCTCGCCTGGGCGGCGGCCAGGAGGCGCTCGACGGCGGTCGGCTCGTGCACCACGGCCGCCCGTACGAAGGCCTCGTCGAAGACCACGGAGGCGAACTCTTCGTCCGACACCCCGCGGTCGTGGTCGTCGTCGGGCTCCCAGCCGTCAGGGAACGGCGTGCCCCCCACGTCCTCCGGCACGGATCCAGAGTAGTCCTGGGGGGTCAATTTGGGCAGACGGTATGGAAATTCATCCGCCTTGTGAGACGCCTCGCGTGCGGCACGGAGGCAGCCCGGGGGCGCGTGTCGGACGCATATGCCCTGGCCGCGCGCCCCGCGCCGGCCAGCCCTCCGACGCGCCCCCGCGCACCAAGAACGTCAGCGCCGTACGTGCCCGTCCCCCGTGACGATGTACTTCGTGCTGGTCAGCTCCGGCAGGCCCATCGGCCCGCGGGCGTGCAGCTTCTGCGTGGAGATGCCGATCTCCGCGCCGAAGCCGAACTGGCCGCCGTCCGTGAAGCGGGTGGAGGCGTTCACCGCGACCGTCGTGGAGTCGACCAGCTGGGTGAACCGGCGAGCGGCCTGCTGCGAGGTGGTGACGATGGCCTCGGTGTGGCCGGAGGTCCACAGGCGGATGTGCTCGACGGCCTTGTCCAGCGAGTCCACGACCGCGGCGGCGATGTCGTAGGACAGGTACTCGGTCTCCCAGTCCTCGGCCGTCGCTTCGACGACGGTCGCCTTGGAGTCCTTGGCGTACGCCAGCACCCTTTCGTCGGCGTGCACGGTCACCCCGGCGTCCGCGAGGGCGTCCAGGGCGCGCGGCAGGAACTCGGGGGCGATGTCCTGGTGGACCAGGAGGGTCTCGGCGGCGTTGCAGACGCTGACGCGGTGGGCCTTGGAGTTGATCAGGATCTCGATGGCCATGTCGAGGTCGGCGTGGGCGTCGACATAGACGTGGCAGTTGCCGGTGCCGGTCTCGATGACCGGGACGCTCGACTCCGAGACGACGGTCTGGATCAGCGAGGCGCCGCCGCGCGGGATCAGCACGTCGACCAGCCCGCGGGCCCGCATCAGCTCGCGCACGCTCTCTCGGCTCTCGCCCGGCACCAGCTGCACGGCGTCGGCGGGCAGCCCGGCCCCGCCGACGGCGTCCCGGATCACCCGGACGAGTGCGGTGTTCGACTCGTACGCCGAGGCCGAGCCGCGCAGCAGGACGGCGTTGCCGGACTTCAGGCAGAGGGCGGCGGCGTCCACGGTGACGTTCGGGCGGGCCTCGTAGATGATCCCGACGACGCCGAGCGGGACGCGGACCTGGCGCAGGTCGATGCCGTTGGGGAGCGTGGACCCGCGGACGACCTCACCGACGGGGTCGGGCAACGCGACGACGTCCCGTACGTCGGCGGCGATGGCCCGCACCCGCTCCGGGGTGAGCGTCAGCCGGTCGATGATCGCCTCGCTGGTGCCGGCCTCGCGGGCCTTGGCGATGTCCTTGGCGTTGGCCTCGACGATTTCGCTCGTACGGACCTCCAGGGCGTCCGCGATGGCGAGCAGCGCGTCGTCCTTCTCGGCCCGCGGCAGCGGGGCGAGGTCGGCGGCAGCGGCCTTGGCGCGGTAGGCGGCCTGGGTGACCGGGGACATGGAGTCGTACGGCGAGAGCGTGGTCATGAAAGAAGGGTAGTGCGACTGCGCGGCCGGTCCCTCGCTCGTTCCAAACCCCGAGACAAGCCCACAGGCCTCTCAAGGAGCTCAAAAGGGATGGACGCCCACCGGGGTCGCCGGGAGCGGCCCGTACCCTTCCGCGAGCCGCTGGTGGTAGGTCTCGCGGTCGATGACCTCCAGGCCGACGATCTCCCACGGCGGCAGTCCCGCGCTCTGCCGGTGCTCGCCCCACAGCCGCAGCGCGACAGCGGCCGCGTCGTGCAGGTCGCGGGCCTCTTCCCAGTAGCGGATCTCGGCGTGGTCGTGGGCGTACCTGCTGGTCAGCAGAAAGGGATGGTCGTGGGCGAGCTGTTCGAGGGCGCGCCGTACCTCCTTCAGCGGGGCCTCCTGGCCGGAGACGCTGAGGGTGACGTGCCACAGACGGGGCAGGTCCTTGGGCTCCTCGTACCGGTCGCCGGCGGCGACGCTCGTCAAGGCACGCTCCTCACCGGCCGCACGGGACGAGGCCCCTCCGGCACTGCGGGCCGCCGCCCCAGGGCGCACTCGTCTCACAACGGCCTCCTCTACGCAGTGACCGACTCGGTGGTCGTGCGGAATGTCCCTGAGACAAAGTTGAGCAGGCCGCAAGGGCTCGCGTGGCCATTTTGCGGAACGTCCACCTCAGGGCGACTTGTGCGTCAGGGCGTTCACCCTGTTTTCGGCCGGGGGTCCGGGGGTTGGCCCCCGGGACAATGCAGCGGCCGGGGGTCCGGGTCCTCGGCCGGGGGCCCGGAGGTGGCGTCGCCCCCCCCCACGCGCCGCTCAGGGCTGCAGGATCACCAGATCGTCCCGGTGTACGACCTCGCGCTCGTACTCCGCACCCAGCTCCCGCGCCAGTTCCCGCGTCGACCGCCCGAGCAGTTGCGGGATCTCCTTGGCGTCGAAGTTGACCAGCCCGCGCGCGATGGCACGTCCCGTGCTGTCCCGCAGCTCGACCGGTTCGCCCGCGCTGAACTCGCCCTCGACGGCGGCGATTCCGGCGGGGAGCAGCGACTTGCGGAGTTCGACGACCGCCCGTACCGCGCCGTCGTCCAGCGTCAGCGAGCCCTGGGGGGTGGATGCGTGCTGGAGCCAGAGCAGGCGGTCGGCGGAGCGCTTGCCGGTGGCGTGGAAGTAGGTGCCGGTGTCGCCGCCGTGCAGCGCCTCGGCGGCGTGGATGGCGCTGGTCAGGACCACGGGGATACCGGCGGCGGCCGCGATCCGGGCTGCCTCGACCTTGGTGACCATGCCGCCGGTGCCGACACCGGCCTTGCCCGAGCTGCCGATCTCGATCCCGGCCAGGTCCGACGGCCCGCGCACCTCCGCTATCCGCGAGGTCCCCGGCTTGCTGGGGTCGCCGTCGTAGACGCCGTCCACGTCGGACAGCAGGACCAGCAGATCCGCCCGTACCAAATGAGCCACCAAGGCCGCGAGCCGGTCGTTGTCGCCGAAGCGGATCTCGTCGGTGGCGACGGTGTCGTTCTCGTTGACGATCGGGAACGCGCCCATCGCGAGGAGCTTGTCGAGGGTGCGCGAGGCGTTGCGGTGGTGGGCGCGGCGGCTCATGTCGTCGCTGGTCAGCAGTACCTGGCCGACGCGGACGCCGTACCGGGCGAAGGAGGCGGTGTAGCGGGCGACGAGCAGGCCCTGACCGACGCTGGCGGCGGCCTGCTGGCGGGCCAGGTCCTTGGGGCGCCGGCGCAGGCCCAGCGGGGCGAGTCCGGCCGCGATGGCGCCGGAGGAGACGAGGACGATCTCCCGCTCCCCGCCGCTGCGGCTCTTGGCCAGGACGTCGACCAGCGCGTCGACCCGGTCGGCGTCCAGGCCGCCGGACGCGGTCGTCAGCGACGAGGAGCCCACCTTGACGACGACCCTGCGGGCCTCGCGCACACCCTGCCTTGCCCCTGCCACCTGTGCTCTTTCCCCTCACGTGGGTCCCGGTTCCCTGCTCGGCAATCTACGCGAAGCGGATCGTTCGGCGCGCGGGGATTCCAGCCTCCGGACAGGCGAGCGGTAACGGTTTGCTCACGCGTCGCATACGGCAAAAAGGTTGTGTCGGTTGCCTGTAGAAAATAACGACAGAGCAAACTTATTTTGAACGATGTGTCACACCATGCTCACCAGGTTCAGCGCGGAAAGCGCCTCCTTCTCCGCTCGGGCAAGAGCCCCTACGACGTCGTTTCCGTGGAAGAGGCCCTCCACCGGGACGTCATCGCCACCAACTCCGGCAACCTGATCTTCAGCGACGCCACCCACAAGATCCTCGAGACCCCGCACACCGAGGTCGTCTCGAACGGCATCCGCACCGACGTCTCGGCGGCGGGCCGGATCAACGAGGAGTACGACGCCTTCGTCGTCCCGCTCGCCAACGCGTTCCGGCCTTCGTTCGAGGCGCAGTTGAAGCGGCTGACGCGACTGATCAGCAAGCTGCGGATCCCCGTGGTCGTGGTGGGGGTCGGCGCGCAGGCCGGGCTCGGCTACAACGCGGCGCGGCTGAAGCCGATCGAGTCCTCCGTGCGCGAGTTCGTCTCGGCGGTGCTGGACCGCAGCGCCTCGATCGGCGTACGGGGCGAGTTCACCGAGAAGTACCTCAAGGACCTGGGCTTCCGGGACGTCGAGGTCATCGGCTGCCCGTCGCTGTTCATGTACGGCAAGGAACTCACCGTCACCAAGCGGGAGCCGGCCCTCGTCCCCGGCTCCAGGATCGCGGTCAACGGCTCGCACAGCGCGGTGAAGTCCCAGGGCCTGGACCAGGTCATCACCCGCGCCCACGCCCGCTACCCGAACCTGCGCTTCATCGGCCAGAACATCAGCGACGCACGGCAGTTGCACTGGCGGGACCTGTCCGACCCGAACGGCCTGGTGACGGCGATGCCGACGCATCCCGAGCACCCGATGTACCAAGAGGACAAGGTCCGCGTCTACGTCGACCCGGTCACCTGGATCGACGACCTGCGCGCCTTCGACTTCTCCTTCGGCTCCCGCATCCACGGCAATATCGCCGCGCTGCTCGCGGGCACACCGGCGACGGTGCTGTGCGGCGACTCGCGCACGCTGGAGCTGTGCCGCTACTTCGGCATCCCGCACCGCCGGATCGACAAGCTGCCCGAGGACCTGGACCCGGCGTCGCTGTACGAGGAGGCCGAATTCGGCGCCCTGATGAGCGGCCACCAGGAGCGGTTCGAGCGGTTCACGGCGTTCCTGGACAACAACGGCCTGGAGAACACGTTCACGCACGGCGACGGCGGCGCCGCCTTCGAGGAGCGCATGCGGTCGCTGGCCTTCCCGGCGGGCATCCGCCCCTGGAACGACGCCGACCTCGCCTCGCTCACCACCAGGTTCGGCTGGCTGCAGAGCCGTATCACCCAACTCGCCACGGACAACGACCGGTTGCGGCGCGAACTGGCCCGCACCGGCAAGCCGAGCGCAGGGCCCCCCGCGGCGTCCGTCTACCGCCGGGCCCGCCGTGTGGTGGGCGGCCCGATCCGCCGGGCGCTGCAGTCGGGACGATAGGGGCAGGCTTGCGGCAATAGGGGCGGGGTTCAGGCAGCCTCGGCCACTCCAAACCATCCGGACACTCGCGTGTCGTCCGGAGGTCGGTACGCGTTAACCCGGGCGCACCACGTCCCACCCCGACCTTGGAGTGACCGCAGTTGCCCACACCCCTGTCCCGCCTCCCGGTGAGAGCGCTCGTCACGGCTCTCCTGGCCGCCGCCTTCTGCGCCCAGGCCGTGGCGGCGCTGCGCCCGCACGTCCCGCTGCTGCTCGCCGCGACAGTCACGTCCCTGGTCGTCGAGGGTGTGCTGCTGCGCTGGCAGCGCGGCATGCTGTCGCTGTTCGCCAAGTCGCACGCGGACATCACCGTGCGGCATGTGCTGCGGGACCTGCTGCTGGTCGTGGCCCTGCTGCGGCTCGGTGAGCAGCACCGGGAGACGCTGTACGCCCCGCTGGTCGCGGGCCTCCTCGCCTTCTACGCCCTGCACTGCGCGATCCAGGCGGTCTCGGTGCTGGTCCGCCGCACCCGCACCCTGCCGGTGGTCACCCGCAACATCGACGCCTCCGCACTGCGCCTGTCCCCCGCCCCGCCCCTTCTGCTGCGCCGCCCCGGCCCCCGCCTGCTGGTCTTCGGCCTCCCGGCCACGGCGGGCCTGCTGACCACGGCGGCCCTCGACGACCCTCGCTGCGCGGCCGTCGGCATCGCGCTGTCCCTCGGGCTCGCCCTGCTGGGCCTGCACGACCTTCTCGTACGGCTGCTGCCGAGCCGTCGCCCGGCGGGCGAGCGGGAGGCGCTTCAGTGGCTGGACGCCTGGCTGGCCGAGTACCGGCCGACGGTCGGCCTGTACTTCTCCGGCGGCGCGTCCTCGGCGTACCAGGCGAACATGTGGCTGGAGCCGCTCGCGCAGCTGGACGGCCGTCCGCTGATCGTGCTGCGGGAGCGGTTCATGGTGCAGAAGATCGCGCCGACCGACGTGCCGGTCCTCTGCCTGCCGAAGGTCTCCACGCTGATGCGCCTGGAGGAGTCCTCACTCCAGGTCCTCATCCACCCCTCCAACTCCGGCAAGACCTCCCAGGTCCTGCGCATCCCCACGCTGAAGCACACCTTCGTCAACCACGGGGAGAGCGACAAGCTGTCGTCCTGCAACCCGTACGCGAAGGCCTACGACGAGGTGTGGGTGGCGGGTCCCGCGGCGCGCGAGCGGTATGCGTATGCCGAGGTCGGCGTCGAGGACAAGGACGTCGTGGAGATCGGCCGCCCGCAGCTGGACGCCGTACAGCCGTACGCGGGCCCGCCGGCCGGAGCGTGTACGACCGTCCTGTACGCCCCGACCTGGGAGGGCTGGGACGGCAACCCCGGCAACACCTCGGTGGTCGAGGCCGGCGAGAACCTCGTACGGGCGCTGCTCGCGGACCCCGGCGTACGGCTGCTGTACAAGCCGCATCCGCTGACGGGGTCGGTGGATCCGCGCGCGGGGGCCGCCGATCTGCGCATCCGGGAGCTGATCAGGGCGGCGAACCGGGAGCGGGCGGGCGAGCGGCCCCGCGACACCGGTGAACTCGCCCTGCGCGCCCAGGAGTTGGACCGTCTCACCACGACCGTCGTCCGGGCGAGTGCCGATCAGGTCGAGCGGATGATGCTCCAGGCGGCGCCGGAGCCGGGGCGGGCGGAGGCGGTGGCACGGGCCACGGCCGCCTGGGAGGAGGCGTACTGGGCGTCGCTGCCGGAGGGGGAGCACCAGGTCGTCACGGACGTCCGGCCCGCGCTGTACGCCTGCTTCAACCGGGCCGATCTGCTCATCAGCGATGTGTCGAGCGTGATCAGCGACTTCCTGGCGAGCGGGAAGCCGTACGCCGTGGCGAACACCAGCGGCCTCGCGGAGGACGTGTTCCGCAAGGCCTTCCCGACCGTGCGCGCGGCGACCGTACTGACGCCGGACGCGGCCGGGGTGCCGGAGCTGCTGGACGCGGTCCGGCACCCGGAGAAGGACGAACTGGCCGCGGCGCGCGAGGAGTTGAAGCAGCACCTGCTGGGGCCGGCCGAGCCCACGTCACAGGTGCGCTTCAACGAGGCCGTACAGGCGCTGTGTTCGGCCGCGCAGGAGCACCGGGCGCGGATGGAGGAGCGGCTGGCGGCGGAGCTCCCGGCCGAGATCCCCGATCAGCGCCGCTCCCTCACGCGGGGGCAGCCCGCCCGCCCGGCGTAGCCTCGCGCGAGGCCCGCAGCATCCGCCGCGCCTTGCGCACCGCCCGCCGCAGGAACGAGTCCGTGCCGCCCTCCCGGTAGCCGGGGAAGGCGCGGGCCTCGCGCGGTTCGGCGAGGTACACGGAGTCGGGTATCCCGGCCGCCGCGTCCCGGAAGTGCGGGTAGGCGAGGTAGACACGGCGGCCCTTCTTCTCCAGGAGGGCCGCCGGCTGCTTCTTGGCCTTGATGAACTCCACGACGGGCAGCAGGAGTTCGGGGCGCTGCTCGGCGACCAGGTGCAGCCGCAGTCGCTCCCCGACCTTGAGGCGGCGGGCGATGTCCGGCGTCCAGTGCGCGTCCATCAAGGGCCCCGCCAGTTCGAGCTTGTGCTGCCTGACCTTCTCGCTGTCCTTGGCGTACTTGGGCCCGAACTGCGGCAGCAGGGTGATGAGGAAGGGGCGGACCATGAGCAGATCGCGCCGGTCGCCCGCGGGGACGTGCTCGGCTATCAGGTTCATCAGGGCGCGCGCGGAGTCGAAGCGCAGGGCGTAACCGCCGCTCTTCGTCACGTGCTTGCCGTCGTCGCGGCCCACCAGGTAGTAGCAGGTGTAGTCGGCGACCACGGAGACGCCGTCCGCCCGCAGATAGGCCTCCATCGTGAACAGCGCGTCCTCGCCGGTCCACAGGGACTCGTCGAAGCGCATGTTGTGCCGGGTCAGCAGTTCGCGGCGGAAAAGTTTCTGCGCGCTCAGCGTGAACTTGATGTTGGAGGAGAAGACGTCGGTCCGGTCCAGCGTCTTGCCCCACATCGACTTCGGTGCGGTGCGGTTGACGCCCTCGACCCGGCCGAGGACGACGTCCGTGGCGTTCTTGTCGCCCATCGCGACCATGCGTTCCAGGGCCTCGGGGCCCAGCCGGTCGTCGGCGTCCAGGAAGAAGACGTAACGCCCGGTCGCCTTGCCCAGACCGACGTTGCGCGGGCCGCTGGGGCCCCCGGAGTTCTCCTGCCGGATCACGGTCACCGGCATCGGCACGCGGGCCGCGAACTCCTCCAGGCACTCCCCCGTGCCGTCCGTCGAACCGTCGTCCACCGCGATGACCTCGATGCGCCCCGGGTCGATGGTCTGTGCCTCGACGGACGCCAAGCACTCGACCAGGTACGGCATCGCTTCGTACGCCCCGATGATCACAGTCACATCAGGCTGCGTGACGGTCACGTTTCCCCCTTGTCAACGGGATATTTCCCCCGTATCGCCTCATTCGCTACTTGGTAGACGGCTGGGTCTTGCAAGCGGTTGCCTCACGCCCATGTTTTGGTGACCCGGATCACATCGCGGAACTGACATGGGGTCACGCTATTCGGGAAACGTAAGAGGCCCACGAGAAACGGCGCGGCCCCCGAGGAGTTCTCCTCGGGGGCCGCGCCGTTGGTGGTGCAGGTCAGGCGGTCACATCGTCCCCGGCCGCCGCCACGCGCTGCGCGGGTACGGTCGCCGGCTCGGCCTCGGCGGCTCCGGCCGCCAGCCGTGACTCCTGGCCGACGTTGCGCGTCTCGGCCTTGATCGCGAGGTTCGCCACGGCGGTGTTGAACTGCTCGATGGACGTCGGCTCGTCCGGGCCGAGCAGGTACCGCTTGAGGTCCTTTCGGTCCTCGGCCAGCGAATCCGACGCGGGGTCGCGTACGGCGGCCAGCAGGCCGCCCAGCTCGGCCGCGCTGTTGGACAGGATCGTCGCGGCGCGCACCGCCGTGTTCTGCCGCTTGAACTCCTCCACGCCCAGCTCGGCGGAGTCCGTGACGGCGTACGGCTTGCCGCTGGCGATGAAGTCGGAGACCACGCTGGAGATGTCGGAGACCATCGCGTCGGAGACGTTGAAGCAGTCGTACAGGCGCGGCTCGGCGCCCGAGATGACGCGGTGCTCGTGGCTGCCGAAGGAGCGCCAGTACGCGGTGTTCCACTCGGCGCGCAGCCGGGCGATCTCCTCGTGCCTGGCGACGTCCACCAGGCCGTCGCGGGTGGCCTCGGCCTCGTCGCCCTTGCCGTTGCCGCCCTTGCCGTTGCCCTTGCCGGACAGCTCGGCCAGGCGGGCCTCGATGCGGGCGAGCTCGGCCTTGGCGGCGGCCTGCGCGGCGGCGTCGACCTGGAAGCGCGAGTCGGTGGCGCGCTCGGCGCCGGCCCGCTCGACCAGCGCGACGATCCGCTGGTGGGCGGCCTTGGCCTCGGCGCTGACGGTGCCGGTGAAGGGGTGCGGCTTGTACAGGACGCGGACCGGCGGGTCGGCCTGCACCAGCTTCTTCACGATGTTCTCGCCGGCCAGCACGATCGAGGTGTTGCCGGGGTTTCCGTCCCAGCCCTCCCACGTCGGCGCGTAGAGGACCGTCGGGCAGCGTCCATCAGCGGCTCCGCCGCGGGTGCCCTCGGGGACGCCGTTCCAGCCCTGGATCGGCGCCAGCTGCGGGCGGCCGACCTCGACGATGTCGTCGTCGCGGACACCGACGTCGGCGATGGCGTAGCGGTCGCGGCCGGCGCGCCCGGCGGTCCACACCTCGTCGTAGACCTTGCTGTACGGGTTGACGCTGGCCAGCTTGTCGCTGTCGCCGTGGCCGATGAAGACGTGCTTCATGGTGGGGACGCGCAGCAGGTGGATGTTCTTGCCGACGTTGGCCGCGTACAGCGCGACGCGCACGTTCGACAGGTCCAGGTTCATCAGGTGCACGCCTCCGGGCACGCAGATGACGGGGACCGTGGTCGGCGCCAGGTTGTTCAGGATGACCCGCTCGCGCAGGATGATCAGCGGCTTGGAGTCCAGCTGCTCCATGGTCTCCAGCCACATGTTGACCTGGTAGGCGGAGTCCTTGGAGCCGGAGAAGTACAGCACCGTCTCGGGCCGGTACTCGGCCAGCCAGTCGTCGACGGCGGCCAGGACGGCGTCGGCCTTCGGCGGGATCTTCCTTCCGCGGACGTACGGCACGAGCGCGACGACGTACGAGGTGCCCAGGCCGATGGTGAAGCCGATGCCGAGGAAGCCGAACCCGGCCGACTCCGTGGCCGCCGAGGCCAGGATGCCGGCGACGGCCGCGAGGTCGATGTGCAGCATCTTCTCCGCCGAGCGGTGCAGCAGCTTGCGCGGCGGGGCGTCCGGGATACGGATGCGCGAGGCGAGGTCGACGTTGCGGGTGGCGACCGGCATACGGCGGCGGTTGCGGATCAGGGTGACCAGCGCGCCGTGCGGGGCCTGAAGGCCGTAGAAGGCGATGAAGCAGGCGATCGCGCCGTAGTAGATCAGGTCGTCCGCGAAACCGAGCCGGGCCAGCAGCAGGATCAGCAGCAGTTGTCTGATCAGGAAGCGGATCGACAGACCGGCCCGGACCTTGCTCAGGCGGTTGACCAGATAGCTGCTCTTGCGGTGCAGATAGTGGTCCGCCAGGTACGTCACGGCGGCCGCGGCCGCGAAGGCGGGAACGCTCGGGACGAGCGCGGCCAGCATGAGCGCCGGGAAACCCAGGATCATGAGGGCCGCCGCGGCCAGCTCGGCCGCGCTGCCCACCCGGGCGACGCGAATAGCGGTGGATATCACGGAGAACCTGCTCAGGGAGAGGGGCCGGTCTGAGGGGCTAAGGACTCAGGCCCCTGTGAATTCTTCGTGAACGAAGAATCGCAGAGGCCTGAATTCCATAAGGCTATTGACTGTTGATTATGCCACGCCGTCCTGGCGGTCCAGAACACTGGCCAGCGCCTGCTCGAAGCCGGACGCCTTTCCGGCGGGCGCCGTCGGGTCCTGCTGGCGGACGTCGATGACATGGCCGGTCAGCTCGGACAGCAGCACGTCGAGCGAGGTGCGGGCCACGGCCTCGGAGGAGAGCAGGCTGCCCGCGGGCTCCTGCCCGAAGGCCTTGGTGCGCATCGGGGTCGCGGTGCGCTCCGGGTTGATGCAGTTGACGCGGATGCCGTCGCCGGCCCACTCGTCGGACAGGGCCTGGGTGAGGTTCACCATGGCGGCCTTGGTCGAGGAGTAGAGGCTGTACTCGGCGCGACCGCGGGTGTAGCTGCTGGAGGTGTACAGCAGCAACTGGCCCTTGGTCTCGGACAGGTACTTGTACGAGGAGCGCGCGATCTGCACCGGGGCGAGGTAGTTGACCTTCAGCGCCTCCTCGATGGTGGCGTTGTCGGTCTCGGCGAGCTTGCCGATGCGCAGCACACCGGCGGTGTTGACGACGTAGTCGATGCGCCCGGTCTCGGCGTACGCCTTGGACAGCGCGTCGTCGACCTCCTCCGGGTTCTCCACGTGGGTGCCGGTGGTGGAGCGGCCGAGCGCGTACACCTTGGAGCCGTAGGACTCGGCGAGTTCGGCGATGTCCTTGCCGATGCCGTAGGAGCCGCCGAAGACGACGATGGTCTTGCCGGTGAGCAGCTGGCGGTAGGCCTCCTCGCTGACCTGCTCGGGGGCGGCGGTGGAGGCCAGCTGGAAGAGCTTGTCGGCGATGAAGACGTCGACGGGCTGGGTGACCTTCATGTTGTACTCGTCACCCGCGACGACGTGGATCGGCACGTCCGGCAGGTATTTGAGCACGACGGAGCAGTCGTCCGTGGCCTGGAAGTTGGGGTCACCGGCGGCGACCTCGTAGGCCCGCTTGATCGTGGACAGCTTGAACGCCTGCGGCGTCTGGCCGCGGCGCAGCCGGGAGCGGTCCGGGATCTCGGTGATGAACTCGCCGTCCTCACCGTGCGTGCGGGTCACGATGATGGTGTCCGCGGACGGGATGGCGACGTCGACGGCCTGGAAGCGCTCCAGCGCCACCACGCAGTCGTCGATCACGCGCTGTGACAGCAGGGGGCGGACGGCGTCGTGGAAGAGGACGTTGAGGTCCTCGCCCTCGGCCAGGCCCTCGCCGAGGGCGTCGATGGCGCGCTCGGTCGTCTCGTTCCGGGTCGAGCCGCCCTCGATGATCTTCTTGACCTTCGTGAACCCGGCCTTGGCGACGATCTTTTCGATGTCGGGGACGTAGCCCGGGGCCATCAGCACGATGATGTCGTCGATCGAGTCGGCCTTCTCGAAGGTGGTCAGCGTGTGCTCGATGACTGCCTTGCCGGCGATCTTCAGCAGCTGCTTGGGGATCGACAGACCCACCCGCTGACCGGTGCCACCGGCCAGGATCACTGCGGTGGTACGGGGCTTGGCTATGTGCTGGGACACAGGTGACCTACCTTGTGGCGACTGGGAACTTCGAAATGGTCCCACTTGGGGTTACCGCAGTGCAAGGTGAGCGCCCCCGCCTGCATATGTGCGCGCAACCTGTCATTCACCTTGCACGCATGGTCATTGTCGGGCACCCCTCCGGACGTCCTGGGGAATTGCTGTGAGTAACCGCACAGGTTCACCGAAGCCGTAGCCGCTTGAGGCAGCGATGGCCGAGTACCCGCACAAGCTCCGTCGACGACGTCTGGTGGACAGTACGCGACTTGGCGGCCGCGGTGTGCCGTACGGGCGCGGCGGCCGCGGCGGCGAGGGCTCCGTACAGCGCCTGAGCCGCGACCTCGGGGGCGATGCGCGGCTCCATGTCGGTTCGGGTCGCGGGCTTCTGCACGGCGGACAGCTGCACGGCGGACAAAAGGCGCATGTCGCCGAGGATCCGCACCCCCGTTCTCCCGATACTCTCCGCCATCTCCGCACCGATCCCGGCGGCGGCCTCGACGGCCCACTGCGGAGTGCAGATCTTCACGTCACCGGGACCGGGAGTGCACGTGTTCTTCATATGCATCACGGCGCCGTTCCGAACGAGCTGTGAATAGAGCTCCTCGGGCAGTTCATTGGCACGGAATTCCTTATTAAGATTCCGCAGCATTTCGGTCTCGGCCAGGGTGAGCGAACGATTCGCCGCGTCCGGAACGGGCCGCAGAAGATGCGCCGGCAGTCCGAGCAGCGCCTCGAAGGTGCGCATCAGGCCCTCCCGGTCCCGGTCGTCGACCACGACGACGGTGACCCGCTCCGGGCCGACCACGCGGGCCCAGCGCTCGACCAGCCGGTCATGCCGGTGCCGATGCCAGAAGCTGGGGTTGGGCCTGTCGTACGGCGGCTTCCTGAGCATGTGCTCCAGCCAGTCCTCGTAGCCCATGCGCAGGCCGTTCTGCACGTACTGCTGCCACTGCGAGGGCATGATCCGCGCCAGCGGGCGCAGCGTGACCAGGATGTGCACACGGTCGCCGCCGAGCTGCTCGACAATCCGTGCCACGGTGTCGTCGTCGGGCGCGTCGGCGAAGAACTCGCTGCTGATCACCGAGGTGCGCCGGCCGGTGGCGCGCACCTGCTCCAGCAGCCGTCCCCAGTGCCGCTCGGTGGGCGGGGTGTCCCCCATCATTCCGGTGCGGGCGCAGGCGGCGAGGACCGCTTCCATGGGGTGCCGGGTGGTGGCCGGCCACTCGACGCCGTGCCGGGCCATCTCGTCCTTCGCCGCGAACAGCGCGCCCTGGATCGCGGTGGTGCCCGTCTTGTGCGGGCCGATGTGCAGCAGGCGGGTCCCGGTGGGCAGCGGGGTGATCATGCTGCCGTTGGCCGGGAGTTCGTCTCTCGTACAGTCCGTCTCCATGGTCAGAGGACAGTAAGAGCACTTCCTGAGACTGTGCTGAGAGTGACCTGGGACACGGATGAGTCCCAGGTCCCACTCCCAGCGTTACGGGAGTTGCGGCAGTTGCAGGAGTTGCCGGAGTGACAGGAGTTACACGACCTCGACGCCCGGCCGCCCCGCCTCGACCCGCAGCTGCGCCAGCGTGCTGGGGGTGGCCGTCTGCTGGCGCACCGTGTCCACGATCCTCACCTGCGCGTCGATGCCGTCGCGGCGGATGTCGAAGAGGTGGTAGCCGCGGTGGGCGTCGAGCAGCTTCCAGTGCGGGTTGTCCGGCAGGCGCGGGTCCCACTCCCGGTGGAAGGCGGCCTGGTCCTGGTCGCCGTTGGCGGAGATGGACGTCCCCACGAACTCGGCGCCGACGACGTCGGAGTCCGGGTCGGCGTAGTCCTCCTTGAGGTCGCTGATCATCGTGAGGTGGCGGTCGCCGGTGAAGACGACCGGGTTGCGGACCTGCTTCAGCTCCTGCATCAGGGCGTTGCGTTCGGCCTGGTAGCCGTCCCAGGCGTCGTAGTACCAGAGCTTGCCCTCGCCGACCTGGAGATCGGTCTCGGCCATCATGATCTGCGAGCCGATCAGGTTCCAGCGGGCCGGCGAGTGGTGCAGTCCGTCGAGCAGCCACTGCTTCTGCTCGGCGCCGAGCATGGTGAGCGAGGGGTCCTGGGCGCCTTCCTGGCTGGTGGCCTGGTCGCTGCGGTACTGCCGGGTGTCCAGCACACTGAGCCGGGCCAGGCGGCCGAACTCCAGGCGGCGGTACATCTGGATGTGCGGGCCGTTCGGGATGGCGCTCGCCCGGACCGGCATGTGCTCGTAGAAGGCCTGGTAGGCCGCGGTGAGGCGGGCCACGAAGGCGTCGTGCGGCTGCTTGCCCGGGTCCTGCGGTATCTCGCCGGCGAAGTCGTTGTCGACCTCGTGGTCGTCGAAGGTGACCACCCAGGGCGCGTTCGCGTGCATCGCGGCGAGGTCCGGGTCGGTGCGGTACTGGGCGTACCGGTTGCGGTACTGGACCAGGGTGTACGGCTCGTCGGTGCCCTCGTGCTTGCGCAGGGCCGTTGCCGACGGCCTGGACTCGTAGATGTAGTCGCCGACGAACAGGACGAAGTCGGGGGCCTGGGCCAGCATGTCGGCGTACGGCGTGAAGTAGCCGTGCTGCCAGTTCTGGCAGGAGGCCAGCGCCATGCGCAGATGGCCGCCGGAGCTGTACGGGTGGGGCGCGGTGCGGGTGCGGCCGATGGGCGAGAGCCGGCCGCCGGCACGGAAGCGGTACCAGTACGTACGGCCCGGGCGCAGCTTCCGTACATCTACGTGCACGCTGTGCCCCAGCTCGGGCCGGGCCTGGGCGACGCCGCGGCGCACCGGCTTTCTGAACCGCTCGTCCTCCGAGATCTCCCACTCGACCGAGACGGTGGCGTCGGGCATCCCGCCGCCGTTCAGCGGGTCCGGGGCGAGCCTCGTCCACAGCACGATGCCGTCGGGCAGCGGGTCACCGGAGGCCACGCCGAGGCTGAACACGCCGTCGGGCAGCGGCGTTTCGGCGGCCCGGGCGGCGGTCGGCAGCCACAGCTGGGCGGAGGCCGCGGCGCCGAGCACGGCGGCTCCGGCGGTCAGAAAGCGACGTCGGTCGGGCGATACGGATCCGATAACACCGGTCATCGACGAACTCCCCTGTCTCGCGGGCCTCTTGGACACTTCGGATGCTCACGCTTCTGGGCGGACCACCCGTTGAACGGCATACTTCGCGTGCATGACAAACAGGGAGACAACAGAAAACCCGTTGCGGCACGGGAACGTGCCCTTGCCACAACGGGTCTGATGTCTGATCAGTAACTGATCAGTAGTTGAAGCTCGACCCGAGCTTCGCGTTCGCGGCGACCGTGCCGAGGGTCCCGGCGCCGAACGTGAAGGAGCCGGTCGCGGTGACCCCGGACGACGTGGACTTGAACACCCACACCGACCCGGCGTTCGTGTTCTCCCCCGGTGCACCGACGACGAGTTCGGCGCGGCCGTCGTGGTTGGCGTCGACGAGGTGGGTGGCGGCGCCGAAGACGTCGTAGCTCTCCGCTGCGCCCGGCACGCCGATGGTGTCCTGGTTGAACCCGGTGGCGCCGGTGCCGGTCAGACCGGCGGCGCTGCCGCGCAGGACGACGACGCCGCCTGCGTTGGTCAGCCCGTTGAAGTCCTCGAAGGGCACGCCGGCCGCGACGTCTTCGTAGCCGTCGCCGTTGACGTCCGCGACGGACACGTCCGCGCCGAAGCGGTCGTACTGCTCGGCGGCGCCCGGAACACCGGCACTGTCCTGGTTCACGTACATCGCCTCGGTACCCACCGGCCCGTTCGCGGAGCCCGGCACGAAGGCGACCCGGCCGCCCTTGGGGATCGGGGTCGACACGTCGCTGTCGGCGCCGTCGTAGCGGCCGACCACGATGTCGTCGTAGCCGTCCCCGTTCACGTCGCCGAGGTCGAGGGACTCGCCGCCCTGTACTCGCCAACCCCTGCTGTCGAGGAGCACGGTCTTCTCCCCGAGCCCGTCCGGCGTGCCCTGCCAGTAGGTGATGCGGCGGGCGTCGCCCTCGTCGCCGTCGTGCATGGTTCCGACGACGTCGTCGATGCCGTCGCCGTTCACGTCACCGGTTGCCAGGTCGAGGAAGCGGGGGTCGGAGTCGTCACGGACGGTCTGTTCCCCGCCGTTCGTGGCACCGTCCCGCCCGAAGGGGCCCTTGACGACCCGCAGTCGGGTGAGGCTCTCCACGACGACCAGGTCCGTCGCCCCGTCGCCGTTCACGTCACCGACCGTGAGCTCGCCGCGGGCGCTGAGCCGGTCGTAGGTGTGGTGCCCGTACGCCAGCGGCGCCCCGCCCGACAGCCCGTTCGCGCCACCCCAGACGACCTGCACGAGTCCGGTCTCGGCGCCCCCTTCGACCGAGTCCTCGCCGGTGACGCCGACGATCAGGTCCGCGTACCCGTCCTGGTCGAGATCGGCGCTGCTCACCGCGCTGCCGAACAGGTCGCCGCTCTCGGCGGAGTCGGTGACGCCGGTCGTGTTCTGGCTGATGACCTGCTTGGACGAGGTCTGGAGCCCGTTCGCCGACCCGTACAGCACGGCGACGTACCCGGCCTTGGTCTTACCGTCGACGGTCGCCTCGGGCGCCGCGATCGCGACGTCCGAGTAGCCGTCGCCGTTGAAGTCGTCCTGGAGCTTCATGGTGACCGACGGGGTCTCCCCGGCCGCCTGGGCGGCGGGCAGGGCGGCGACCCCGGTCACCGCAAGGACGACGGCGAGGCCCGTACGCCACGTTGTCCTGCGCCTGTTCATGGTGGTCTCCTGTCGTTTCGTGGGGGGATGTCCGTGGGGGGATGTCAGTCGGCCAGTGCGGCCCCGAAGTTGGCGTCGGTCGCGGGCAGGCCCATGGTGGTCGCGCCGGACGAGAAGGAGCCGCTCGCGGTGTCAGTGCGGGAACTCGGCCCCCAGTCGGGCACCGTCCGGGGTCGTGCCGAGGGCCTTGGCACCGAAGGCGAGCGATCCCGTGGCGGTGACCCCAAAGGCGGTGGAGCGGAACGCCCACACCGAGCCGGCGTTCGTGTTCTCGCCGGGGGCGCCGACGACGAGGTCGGCACGCCCGTCGCCGTCGGCGTCGAGCAGGGTGACGGCCTCGCTGAAGTAGTCACGGCGCTCGGCGGTGCCGGGGACACCGGTCGTGTTCTGGCTGAACACCTTCGAACCGGCGCCGGTCGGGCCGGACGCCCCGCCCGGGATCACGGCGACCGTGCCCGCGTCGTCCACTCCGGCGAAGTCCTCGTAGGGGTTGCCGGCCACGATGTCGGCGTAGCCGTCGCCGTTCACGTCGCCCACCTCGACGGACGCGCCGAAGAGGTCGCCCGCCTCGCCGACGCCCGGTACACCGGGAGTGTCCTGGTGGATCATGCGCGGATCCCCGGACGGCAGGCCCTGCGCGGTGCCCAGGACGACGCCGATCCGGGAGCCGTACTGGCTCGGGTCGCTCGGCTCCTCGTTGCTGTTGGCCGGGCGGGGCCGACCGAAGACGAGGTCGTCACGGCCGTCGCCGTTCACGTCGCCGAGTTCGATGTCCTCGCCGCCCTCGATCTTGTGGCCCTGGCCGTCCCGCAGCACGGTGAGCGGTTCGAAGCCGTTCCGCGTGGCGTGGAGGTAGTTGAGGCTGTGGCCCGAGCTCTGGTCGCCCGGCTCCCAGTCGGCCGGCATGGTCAGCGAGACGAGATCGGTGAGGCCGTCACCGTCGACGTCCCCGGCCGCCATGTCCAGCAGCGAGTCGTCGTATGCGTGGACGGAGCCGGCCTGGGTCCGGGCGGGCAGGCCCTCCCGGGTGAAGGGGCCGAACCGCACGCCCCCGGGCAGGGCGAGGTCGGTGTGGCCGTCGCCGTCGTAGTCGCCCGGAATGCTGTAGTGGGAGGCGAAGGCGCGCTCCGGTTGCAGGATCGTTCCGCCGGTCAGGCCCGCGGCGGAACCCCACAGCACGGTCTGACTGCCCGTACGCGTCTGGCCGCCCCAGGTCCATTCCTCGCCGGTCGCGGGCACCACCAGGTCGGTGTAGCCGTCGCCGTCCAGGTCGCCGGTGATGAGCGGGCCGCCGAAGCGGTCGTCCGCCTCGGGCGTACCGGGAATCCCCGATGACGCCTGCGTGATGACCTTCTTGCTCGCGAGGTCCAGCCCGTGCGCCGAGCCGTACACGACGGCGGCGTAACCGGCCGCCTTCTTCCCGCCGACCGTGGCGAACGGGGAGCCCGTGGCGAGATCGTCGTAGCCGTCGCCGTTGAAGTCCTGCCGCACACCCGCCGCCGCGCCCGACTGCGGCTGCTCCTGCTCCTGCTCCTGCTCCTGGGCCTGGGCCTGGGCCGCGGGCAGAGCACCGCAGACGGCGGAGAGCAGGGCGACCGCGATCGCCCCCACGCTCGACTTCGCTCGAGCGAGGGGACCCCCATCGGCGCGCCGTGTTCTGTGCGAGGCAGGCAAGGGCACGTCTACTCCGGTTGTCGCACGGGCAGTTGACGGCGGAGAGGCCCAAGATCCCCGTCCGCACCGCCCAGTACGACTCACCGGGTCGACGGTAGGTTGCCCTGCCGTACGCCCCGGCTTTCCCCGCCGTTAACGCGCCTTCGCGAAGGACGCTCTAGAACGGCTCGAAGTCGTCGAACTCCTGCTCCGCGTCGTCCCGTTCGGCCTGCTTGTCCCGCCTGCGCTGCGCGGCGGGCCGCGGCGCCTCGAACCGGTGGTCCTCACCCCGGCGACCCAGCATCTCCGCCCCCGCCACCAGCGTCGGCTCCCAGTCGAAGACGACGGCGTTCTCCTCGGGCCCGATGGCGACGCCATCACCGGAGCGGGCCCCCGCCTTCATCAGCTCCTCCTCGACCCCGAGCCGGTTGAGCCGGTCGGCGAGGTAGCCGACCGCCTCGTCGTTGCTGAAGTCGGTCTGCCGCACCCAGCGCTCGGGCTTCTCGCCGCGCACCCGGAACAGCAGCTCGCCGCCGGCCTCCTCGCGCGTCACGGTGAAGCCCGCGTCGTCGACGGCCTTGGGCCGGATCACGATCCGCGTCGCCTCTTCCTTCGGCTTCGCGGCCCGCGCCTTGCCGACCAGGTCGGCCAGCGCGAACGACAGCTCCTTCAGCCCGATGTGCGCGACGGCGGACGCCTCGAAGACCCGGTACCCACGGGCCTGAAGATCCGGCCGCACCATCTCGGCGAGGTCCTTGCCGTCCGGTACGTCGATCTTGTTCAGGACGACGATCCGCGGCCGGTTGTCCAGCCCGCCGTACTCCCGCAGCTCCGCCTCGATGATGTCCAGGTCGGAGACGGGGTCGCGGTCGGACTCCAGCGTCGCGGTGTCCAGGACGTGCACGAGCACACTGCACCGCTCGACGTGCCGCAGGAACTCCAGGCCCAGGCCCTTGCCCTGGCTGGCGCCCGGGATGAGCCCCGGGACGTCGGCGATGGTGTACACGGTCGAACCGGCGGTCACCACACCGAGGTTGGGCACGAGGGTCGTGAAGGGGTAGTCCGCGATCTTCGGCTTGGCGGCGCTCAGCACGGAGATCAGCGAGGACTTGCCGGCGCTCGGGTACCCGACCAGCGCCACGTCGGCGACCGTCTTGAGCTCCAGGACGATGTCCTGCAGATCCCCCGGCTCACCGAGCAACGCGAACCCCGGCGCCTTGCGCCGCGCCGACGCCAGCGCGGCGTTGCCGAGCCCGCCCCGGCCGCCCTGCGCGGCGACGTACGACGTGCCGTGCCCGACCAGGTCGGCGAGGACATTGCCGGCCTTGTCGAGGACGACGGTGCCGTCCGGCACGGGAAGGACCAGGTCCTGCCCGTCCTTCCCCGACCGGTTGCCGCCCTCGCCCGGCTTGCCGTTGGTGGCCTTGCGGTGCGGGGAGTGGTGGTAGTCGAGCAGCGTGGTGACCGACTGGTCGACGGTGAGGATCACGTCCCCACCGCGCCCGCCGTTGCCGCCGTCGGGCCCGCCGAGCGGCTTGAACTTCTCACGGTGGACGGAGGCACAGCCGTGGCCTCCGTTACCCGCGGCGACATGCAGTTCGACGCGGTCCACGAAGGTGGTCATGGTGAGGTGCCTCCAGCACAGATAAAGGTTCGTACGGCTTTGTCTTCTACGTAACACGCGAAAGGCGGACCCGCCTTCCCACCTGGGAAGTGAGGTCCGCCTCGCGAAAGTGTCCGATCAGGCGACCGGAACGATGTTCACGACCTTGCGGCCACGGTGGGTGCCGAACTGCACCGCACCGGCGTTCAGCGCGAACAGCGTGTCGTCGCCGCCACGGCCGACGCCCGCACCGGGGTGGAAGTGGGTGCCGCGCTGACGGACCAGGATCTCGCCCGCGTTGACGACCTGACCGCCGAAGCGCTTCACGCCGAGGCGCTGAGCGTTGGAGTCGCGACCGTTACGGGTGGACGATGCGCCCTTCTTGTGTGCCATCTCTCCTCAGTCCCTTACTTCGCAGCCGCGGGGATCTCAGTGACCTTGATCGCCGTGTACTGCTGGCGGTGGCCCTGACGACGGCGGTAGCCGGTCTTGTTCTTGTAGCGAAGGATGTCGATCTTCACACCCTTGTGGTGGTCCACAACCTCGGCCTGGACCTTGATGCCGGCCAGCACCCACGGGTCACTGGTCACAGCGTCGCCGTCGACAACGAGCAGGGTCGAGAGCTCGACCGTGTCGCCAACCTTGGCAGTGGAAATCTTGTCAACCTCAACGATGTCGCCGACAGCAACCTTGTGCTGGCGACCACCGCTGCGCACGATGGCGTACACGCGGATCTCACTCTCTCGCTCGGAAACGGCACCCCCGAAGTCCAGCCACCACGCACGCGGGCGGCCTCTCCAGAGCACCCTGCGCTCCGGAGGAAGAGGTTTACGGGGATGTGGCGTGCCTATATCCACGGACACGCCGACGGTCAAGGTTACGGGGCCGCAGCCAAGGGGGTCAAACCGGGCCGGGCTCCAACGGAGTGCGGCCGGTCACAGGGACCGGCCGCACCGCGCATCACTTGTCGTGCATCAGTCGTGCATCACTCGTCGGTGGCGGCCGAGACCGTGGTCTTCTTCGCCGTCGACTTGGCCGCGGCCGTCTTGGCGGTCTTCGCCGCCTTCTTGGCCGTCGTCTTCTTGGCGACCGTCTTCTTGGCCGCGGTCTTCTTGGTGGCGGCCTTCTTCGCCGTGGCCTTCTTGGCCGTCTTACGGGCCGTCTTCTTGGCCGGAGCCGTCTCCTCGACGCCCTCCACGGCGGCCGGGGCCTCCGCAGCCTCCGCCGCGGGGACGACCACGACGGCCGTCTCCTCGGGCGCGGTCGGCGCGGTGGCCTTGCGCACGGCACGACGCCGCGGACGGGCCGGAGCAGCGGTCGGTGCGGCCGCCTCGGCGGGAGCCTTCTCGGCCTGCTCCGCCGGAGCAGCGGCCGGGGCCTCGGCCTCCGGCTCGGGCGCCGGGGACGCGGCCTCGCTGACCGTGACCACGGCGGCCTCGGCCCCCGCGGGCGACCCGGCGGGCGCGGACACCTTGCGGGTCGCACGACGACGCGTACGTCCCTTGGGCGCGGCCTCCTCGGCGACCGGTGCGGTGGCCGGGGCCTCCGCGGCCGGGGCCTCGACGACCACGTCCTCCACGGCCACGGGCTCGGCCTTCGCCTCGGCGGCAGGCTCCGGCTGCACCGGACGCGCCACCTCCTCGGCGACGGTCACGTCCTGAGCCGTGGGAACCGCCTCGGGCTTCCGGGGCGTACCCGCCGGAGCAGACACGCGCCGACCGCCACGGCGCCGCGAACGACCGCCACGCCCGGCCGCGGCCTCCGCCTCGGCGATGCTGCTGTACAGCTCCTCGTCCGGCGCGAAGGCCGGCTCGGGCAGCGCCGCGGGCTCGGCGATCTCGGCAGCGACCTCGATCTCGGTCTCCGCCTCCTCCTCGGCCGTCTCGACCGGCTCGAGGGCGACGGCCGCCTCGTGGACGTGCTCGGGACCGGCACCGGCACGCGCGCGCTTCTTGCGCTTGCCGCCGCCACCGACGGCCGTCGGCTGCTCCATGTGCACGATGACACCGCGCCCGTTGCAGTGGACGCAGGTCTCCGAGAAGGACTCCAGCAGGCCCTGGCCGACCCGCTTGCGGGTCATCTGGACCAGGCCCAGCGAGGTCACTTCCGCCACCTGGTGCTTCGTACGGTCCCGGCCCAGGCACTCGAGCAGGCGCCGCAGCACCAGGTCCCGGTTGGACTCGAGGACCATGTCGATGAAGTCGATGACGATGATGCCGCCGAGGTCGCGCAGCCGCAGCTGGCGGACGATCTCCTCGGCCGCCTCCAGGTTGTTCCTGGTGACGGTCTCCTCGAGGTTGCCGCCCTGACCGGTGAACTTTCCGGTGTTGACGTCGACGACGACCATCGCCTCGGTCCGGTCGATCACCAGCGAACCGCCGCTGGGCAGCCAGACCTTGCGGTCCAGCGCCTTGGCGAGCTGCTCGTCGATCCGGTACGTGGCGAAGACGTCGACTTCGGAGGTCCACTTCTGGAGCCGGTCGGCCAGGTCGGGCGCGACGTGCGAGACGTATCCGTGGATGGTTTCCCACCCCTCGTCACCGCTGACGACGACCTTGGAGAAGTCCTCGTTGAAGATGTCCCGGACGACCCGGACGGTCATGTCCGGCTCGCCGTACAGCAGCGTCGGCGCGTTGCCGTTCTTGGCCTTCTTCTGGATTTCCTCCCACTGCGCCTGCAGCCGCTCGACGTCGCGGCGCAGCTCGTCCTCGCTCGCGCCCTCGGCGGCGGTGCGCACGATGACGCCCGCGTCCTCGGGGACGATCTTCTTGAGGATGGTCTTCAGCCGGGCCCGCTCGGTGTCGGGCAGCTTGCGGCTGATGCCGGTCATGGAGCCTTCGGGGACGTACACGAGGTAGCGGCCCGGGAGGGAGACCTGGCTGGTCAGACGCGCGCCCTTGTGTCCGATCGGGTCCTTGGTGACCTGGACGAGGACGGACTGGCCGGACTTGAGGGCGGACTCGATGCGGCGCGGCCCGTTGGCCATGCCGAGCGCCTCGAAGTTGACCTCACCGGCGTAGAGCACCGCGTTGCGGCCCTTGCCGATGTCGATGAAGGCGGCCTCCATCGACGGCAGCACGTTCTGGACCTTGCCCAGGTAGACGTTGCCGACGTACGAGGTCGACTGCTCCTTGTTGACGTAGTGCTCGACGAGCACGTTGTCCTCGAGGACGCCGATCTGCGTGCGGTCGCCGTGCTGGCGGACGACCATCACGCGCTCGACGGCCTCGCGGCGGGCGAGGAACTCGGCCTCGGTGATGATCGGAACGCGACGGCGGCCCTGCTCACGGCCTTCCCGGCGGCGCTGCTTCTTGGCCTCCAGACGCGTGGAGCCCTTGATGGACTGCACCTCGTCGGACGGCTCGGCACCCTTTTCCCGCAGGGGACGGGGCTCGCGGACCTTGACGACGGTGCGCTCGGGGTCGCCCTCGCCGGGCTCGGCGTCGACACCGGAGTCACCGGCGCGACGACGACGGCGACGGCGACGCCTGCTGCTGGCGCTGGAACCGGCGCCCTCTTCGGCGCCCTCGTCCTCGGCGTCCTCTTCCTCCTGCTCGGCGGTGTCCTCGGCGTCCTGCGCGGCCTGCGCTGCGGCGAGCTCCTCGCCGTCACCGCCCTCGGCCTCCGCGGCCTCACCACGACGACGACGCCGGCCACCACGCCGACGACGCCGACGTGACCCGGTCTCCTCGAACTCTTCAGCCTCTTCGGCTTCTTCGCTCTCGACGACGTCCTCGGCGGCCTCTTCGGTTTCCTCGGTCTCGTCCTCGGCAGCGGCCTCGACGCCCTGGGCCTCGACCTCCTCGCCGAACGCGCCGCCCCGGCGGCGGCGACGACGCCGAGACGCGGGCGCCTGCTCCTCCGGGAACTCCTCGACGTCCTCGGTCTCCGCCTCGGCGGCGGCCTCGGCGGCGGCCCGCTGGGGCGTCTGGAACTGCGGCTCGGTGAACACGGGCGCCTGGAACACGGCTACGGCGGGCCGCGCCGGGCGCGGGGCCTCGGGTGCCTCGGCGGCGGGGGCCTGAGCGGGCGCGGCGAACCCGGCGGCGGCCCGCCGGACGGCACGACGACGACGGCGGGGGGTGACTTCCTCGTCGGCCTCGGCCTCGGGTGCCTCGGCGGGCGCTCCGACACCGGTGACCGCGGCGGTCTCCGCCTCGATACCGGGGGTCACGGGAGTCTCCGCCGTCACCGGCGTCTCGGCCGGAGCCTCGGCAACTACGGCCTCGGACGCCTCGGCGGGCGCGGACCCACGCCGCGTGGCGCGACGCCGGGCCCGACGCGGGGCGGCAGCCTCGGCCGCCTCGTCGGAGTCGGCAGCCGCAACAGGCGCAGCAGCCTCGACAGGCTCCTCCGCCTCGGCGGAGACGTCGGCGCTCACCGCAGCCTCAGCGGCCGGGGCACCGGCAGGCGCGGAAACCCGACGCGTGGCACGCCGACGCGTACGACGCGGCGCTGTCTCCTCGCTCACCTCGGCGGTCTCAGCCGCAGGCGCTTCAGCACCGGCAGGCACCTCGGCGGCGGCAGGGCTCTCGGCGGCGGAGACCACGGTCTCGGCAACCGTCTCGGCGTCCTCCGCCTTCTCCGGAGCACCGGCAGGCGCCGACACACGGCGCACGGCGCGCCGACGCGTACGCGCGGCAGGCGCGGCCTCCTCGGTCACCTCGGCGCTCTCAGCCGCAGGCGCTTCGGCGACGGCCGGGCTCTCCTCGGCGACGGACGCCGCGGCAGCCACCGGCACGACGGTCTCGGCCGCTTCGACAGCGGCGGGCGCCCCGGCGGGCGCGGACGCACGACGCACCGCGCGCCGACGCGTACGACCGGCGGGCGCGGCCTGCACCGTCTCTTCGATCTCTTCAGACACTTCGGTCTCTTCGGCTGCTGCAGCCTCGGGAGTCACCTCGGCCTCGGCCTCGATGCTCTCCTCTGCCTTCTCGGCCTCGTCACCCAGTGCCGCGACATCGGCGGTCTCGGCGACCGGTATGGCCGGCTCGACCGCCTCTGCGGGCTGTGCCTCGGCGGCAGCCGAAGGCGGCCCCGCCGGGCGCGACGCGGCGCGACGCCTACGGCGCGGCGGCAGGGTGTCGCTGGGGGTGGTCAGTTCGGAACCCTCGGTGGGTTCGGTCGGTTCGAGCATGCGGGCGTTTCTCCCGTCAGGCTCCCGGGCGCCGCACCTGGTCCGGCGATATGCCGGTGACGTCCGCGGCTCGCGCGATGCGCGACTGCCGCCGTCCGGGGCGCGGGCGCCGCACGGGAGCTCTCTGTGTCCTGTCTCACCGGTTCCGTACACCGAATGCGTACGGCCTGGCGAAAGTCTTCTGGTCGGTGCGCTGCCCGACCCAGGTGGCTCCCGAGTACGAGGGCGGCGCTTCGACGTCCGTCCCTACGCGGAACCTTCCTTACGCCGGCGCCGTCGCGGCGGCAGCGGTCTCGGCCTCGGTTGGGGCCGTCGCTGCCTCGCGGTCGGGCGCGAGCGGGTCGGTCACCGTGCCGGTCTCTTCATCGAACAGCCCCTGCGCCAGCCTGGTCACCGCTGCGGGGACCGGCGGCGCCAGGTCGGCCACGGCGCGGAGACCGGACAGGACGTCGTCGGGTCGTACGGCAGGCGTCACGTGCCGAACAACCAGCCGCAGTATCGCACAGGGCTGGTCGGTCGGCCTATCAGCTGCCGAACTGTGTGTTTCTGTTCCGTCGGTGCTTTCCAAGTGGACGACCGCCGGGCGGGCGTCGAAGGTGCGCACGCCGTTCTTGGTCATGCGCTGGACCTCGACGGTCCCGGCGGCGTTGAAGGCCGCGACCGCGCGCTCGGCGTCGGCCGGGTCCACGCCGTCGAGCCGCAGCTCCCAGACGGACGCCGTGAGCCGGTCGGCGAGCCCGGAGATCCGGGCCTCGACCGCCTCGGTGACGTCGAGCCCGGCGGGCAGCGACTCGTCGAGGAGCACTCTCAGCTGCTCCGGATCGCGCGCCTCGGTGAGCGCGATCTCCAGATATTCCGCCTCACTGCCCGTGCCGGTGGGTGCGGCATTGGCGTACGACACCTTCGGATGCGGCGTGAACCCTGCCGAGTACGCCATCGGCACCTCGGCACGGCGCAGCGCACGCTCGAAGGCGCGCTGGAAGTCACGGTGGCTGGTGAACCGGAGGCGGCCGCGCTTGGTGTAGCGCAGTCGGATGCGCTGCACCGCGGGTGCGGGCGGCGGGCCTTCGGGCTGTCGCTTGCCCAGTGTCGTTCAGTCCTTCGTGAGAGCGGTCGTACTGCTACCAAGAGTACGTGTCTCACGGCCCGGAGGTTCCCGCCGGGCCACCGCCTCCCGCTGCTTCGGCTCCCCGAACAGCATCCGCCGGAAGTCGGCCCGCGCCTGCCGTACGGACTCTCGGGTGGCGGTGAGCGCCTGCCGGGTGGCGCGCCCCACACTGCGGGCGGCCTCGGCGACGGGCCGCAGCACGGCGTCCCGGACGACGTGCCCGACCGGCGTGAGCACCGTCCGGTACACCCAGCGCACCGGCTCCACGAAGATCCACCGGAAGAGGTTCGCGAGGAACCGTCCGACGGCGAACGAGATCCGCCCTGCGATCCGCCACGCGTGCCCGAGCGCGTCCCATATCTCCCTGCCGATGACGGCGAGCACCCGTCCGACGGGCGTGAGCACCCACCGGTACAGGCCCACTGCGGGCAGCACGAACAGCACGCGCGCGGTCCAGTACAGCGCGACACCGATCCCGGTGACGACCGTGCTCACGACCCACACCAGGCCCCGGGCACACCAGGCGATGGCCCGCCCCACCGGCGCGAGGATCCACTCGTACACCCACACGGCAGGGACGACGAGGAGGTACCGCACCAGCCACGCCACCACGCCGAACACGCCGAGCCCGATCGCGGCCAGTACCGTTCCGAGCCCCCTGAGGACCCACATCACCGCATGCCCGACCGGCGTGAGCACGCGCGCGTAGAGCCACGCCAACCCGGCCCCGATCCCTCGCGCCAGCCACGCGCACGCGTGCCCCACTGGAGTCAGCACGTATCGGTACAGCCACACCGCAGGTACGACGACGAGCACATTCCCGAGCCAGGCGAGCCCCTTCGCGACGGGCACTACGACGTATCGCCACAAGGCCACGAACGGCCAGACGAACACCGCCCGTCCGAGCCACAGCAACGCCCGCCCCAGCGGCCGGAGTACCGCGTCGTTCAGGAAGCGCCCACCGACGACGAGCGCGTCCCACGCCATCCGCACCGGCACGACCAGCACGAGCACGACGATCCGCACCGGGATACGGATCGCGACGACCAAGCACCCTTCGGGGTCCTGGCGCTGCGGTGGCGGTTTTTCGAGGTCCATGTCGTCGTAGACGCCGGAACGGCCCGGGCGGATGCAGGTGTCAGGGGTGGAGATCGCACTCTTGTTTCGACATGCCTCTATGTTGACGTTTACCAATACAAGGCGGAGGCTTTCATCAATGAACGTCACCTGGAGTGAGTCATGTCCGATCAGACCACCGACCTCCGCGAAACGGTCCGCCGTCGCTACGCCGCCGCAGCCGTGCAGGTCACCGCGGGTGGCACCGCCTGTTGCGGGCCGGAACCAGTCGAGGTGGACGAGAACTTCGGCTCCACCCTGTACGCGGCCGACGAGCGCGACGCCCTGCCCGCCGAGGCCCTCGCCGCCTCTCTCGGTTGCGGCAACCCCACCGCCGTGGCCGACCTCCACGACGGCGAGCGCGTCCTCGACCTCGGCTCCGGCGGCGGCATCGACGTCCTGCTCTCCGCCCGCCGCGTCGGCCCCACCGGCAAGGCCTACGGCCTCGACATGACCGACGAGATGCTCGAACTCGCCCTGGCCAACGCCCGGAAGGCCAAGGCGACCAACGTCGAG
Organism: Streptomyces regalis; assembly: GCF_001509475.1. GTDB lineage: Bacteria > Actinomycetota > Actinomycetes > Streptomycetales > Streptomycetaceae > Streptomyces > Streptomyces regalis. The sequence continues at coordinate 44,854 of NZ_LLZG01000265.1, read as the reverse complement.
TTCCTCAAAGGCACCATCGAGGCGATCCCGCTCCCCGCGAACACCATCGACGTCGTGATCTCGAACTGTGTGATCAACCTGTCCACCGACAAGCCCGCCGTCTTCGCCGAGACCTTCCGTGTCCTCAAGCCCGGCGGCCGCATCGGCGTCTTTGACGTGGTCGCGGACGACTCACTGACTGCGGCCCAGCGCGGGGAGCGGGGTGACTACGCCGGCTGTATCGCGGGCGCCCTCTCCTTCACCGAGTACCGCGAGGGTCTCGAAGCAGCGGGATTCACCGACGTCGAGATCACACCCACGCACCCCGTCGCCGACGGCATGCACTCCGCGATCGTGCGGGCGACCAAGCCTCGACGCGTTCGTCGTGGGGCTGGAGTTGTCACTCCCGGCGGACAGGCACGTTGACGTCGTCCACGTTGATGTGGCCCCAGCCGCCCGTCGACCGGTCGGCGATCTCGACGTAGATCCGCTCGCCGAGGTGAGCGGACAGGTCGAAGACCACACGGCGGTACTGCTCGACACCGCGGCCGGTCGCCTTGGCCAGCACCTTGCCGTCGCCGGCGCGGACCACGGCCGCATAGAGCCGGTCGGGGTCATGGCCGCCGGCCACGAGAAGGTCGACCACGCCGTCTCCGCCGAGGACCACGGTGGCGGAGCGGAGCACGCCCGTGGCGTCGTCGCCGCCCGCGTTCGGGTTGAAGCCCCACAGGTGGTGGCCGGCCGGGTCCTCATCGGTCTCTGCCTGGCAGAAGGGTCCGCCCCAGCCCCAGTCGGGGCGGGTGGTCACGTTGGCGTCGCTGAATGTCGTACCGGAGACGACGGTCCAGCCGGTGAGATCCCCCGAGGCGAAGTCGTGGTTGGGAAGGGCATCGACGTCGGCGGGGCGCGGCGGGTCGTATGCGGCCGGGGCGACTGCGGTGTCGTAGGCGCCGTTCATGCGCCAGACGTCCAGCTCCAGGACCTGGGCGGCGCCTCCCTCGGCGGTCAGTCGCAGGCCGATGGCGTCTTCCCTGGTGGGGTAGACGCGGCTGGTGAGGCTGTTGGTCCCGTTGATGTACGCCTCCAGCATCGAGCGGTCGAGCAGGACCCTCAGTCGCAGCTTCCCGCCGTCCAGGTCGACGGTTCCGCCGTGCACGCCCTTGCGTACGTCCGGGTCGAGGCTGGAGCTGCCGCGGTCGATCCAGAAGCGTCGCTCGGCGGTGTCGTAGGACAGCAGCGTCTCCTCGGTGCCGTCGGCGCATGCCCTGACCGCCAGGGTGATCTTCCGGGCGCCGCGCGGCTCGATGACGGTGCTGATGTCCAGCAGGTCGCCCGAGACCCCGGCAAGCTGCCGGTTCGCTTCCTCGACGGAGGTCTGCCGGATCCCGGCGAGCCGCCTGCCGCGGAGGCCGGACGCCTCGGTGATCGGTTCGACGCCCAGGCGGCCGTCCTGGCGCAGCGAGACGCTGACGGGCATGCCGGCGTTGTGCGCCCAGCCGGACTGGGCGTGCTGCTGTTCGCTGCGGCGGTCCTGGGCGATGCTGAAGAGCACGGACCGGCCGTCGGGGGTGACGAAGCCGGAGGGGCCGGTGAAGTGCTCGCCGAAGTCGAACTCGCGGGGCTTTTCGTGGTCGGGTACGAAGCGGCACGCATCCTTGTCGAAGGTGCCGATCCAGTAGTAGGTGTGCTTGACGGCGTTCGGGTGGAACGCCTCCCACCACGGGCTGACCAGCAGGATGTGCTTGCCGGTGCGCCCGCCCTTGGGGCCGGGGAGCGGGAGGAGTACCGGCAGTTCCCACGCCTCTCCGGGCTCGGGCACCGCGGTCAGGTCGTTCCAGTGCAGGGGACCGCGGTACGTCCAAGGGCCCTCGGGCCTGCGGGCGGTGTGGACGAGGGCGGTGCCGCCGTATTTCCTGGTGACCTGCGTGCCGTTGTAGTCGACGATGCCGCTGCCGACCAGCTGGTACCAGACGCCGTCCTCCTCCCAGACGAACGGGTCGCGGAAGTTCTCCGCCCACGCGGTGCCGGGGCCGGCCGGGAGCCCTGCCGGGGCTTCGGTGACCGGCTCGGACCTCATCGTCCAGGTGGGCAGATCCGTGTCCCCGTCGGCCTGGTAGGAGGACACGGCCGTCCCCGTGCGCTGGCGGTACGGCAGCCGGTCGTCGCCGCCGGTGAAGAAGAGCACCGGGCCGCGGTCGCCGTCGACGTACGCCGAGCCCGACCAGCAGCCGTCCGGCCCGACCGAGTCGGCGGCGGGCGCGAGGGCTATGGGCATGTCCCGCCAGTGCACCATGTCGGTGCTGACCGCGTGCCCCCAGTGGATCTGTCCCCAGTACGGGCCGAGCGGATCGTGCTGGTAGAAGATGTGGTACTTGCCCTTGAAGTACACGGGCGCGTGCGGCTCGTTCATCCAGTGCCAGGGCGGCAGCAAGTGGAACTGGGGGCGGTGCCGGTCGCCGTCGAAACGGGTCCGGTCGAGGGTCACGTCCGGGCGGGGCACGAGACGGCCGGGCAGCGCCTCGACCTGCTCGGCGTGCTCCTTGTGCGCGGTCGCGTCGTCCAGGGCGCCGGGGCGGATCACGAGGCTGTCCATCAGGCCCATGTACATGTTGGCGTGGAACTCGCCGTTGATCAGCGTGGGCCGGTTGTGCCGCCCGATCAGCAGGGGCTCGGCGGCCGCCAGGTGCGGGGGCCTGTCCGGGGTGGTGGCCGTGCCGATGGGCCGGCCGTCGCGGTAGAGGCGCAGCTGGCGGGCGGCCGGGTCGTACGTGGCCGCGACGTGGGTCCATCGGCCCTTGGCGGCCGGCTGGTCCTGGGCTCCCCCGACCTCGATCAGGTCGGTGCCGAAGCCGAGTCGGAAGACGATCTGCCCGAAGCGGCGCAGACCGAGCAGGAATCCGGTCTTCGCATCCGGGTCGTGCTGGTTGACCAGGGCCTGGGGCTTGCCGTCGATGCCGTGCTCGTAGGCGTAGGGGGCGATCCACACGTCGACGGTCATGCCGCCGGCGGGATCGAGCTTGCCCGGGCCGTCGGCGGTGACGACGGTGGAGTAGCCGTCGAAGTACAGCGCCCGGCCGCGCACCCCGCGGCGCCGCACGGGATCACTGTCGGGCTTGTAGCGGGCGTCGTCGAAGACGTAGTCGATGGGGTCGGCGGAGCCGGAGACCGCCTCGCGGGTGAGCGTGCCGGTGCGCTCGTCGAAGTCCCAGCGGGCGGTGGGGGGTTGAGGGCCGCGCTGTTCCTCGGCAGCGGCGGGGGTGGCGGTGAAGGAGAGCGGTGCGACGGCGCCGCCGATGGCGGCGGACACGACAGTGAGGGCCGTTCTTCTCCTCATGGCTGACTCCTGTGTGATGCGCGGCAGGGCCTGATGCCGTGCCAAATCGGTTTAACCGGATGGCTCGGCATCGTTCGCGCGCCGCTCCTGCTAACGCAAGAGCTAATGCATGCCGTTTTACCTCAGCGCCACATGGAGACCGCACAAAACGGCACATAACCGCACCGTTTCTCATTCGATATATCCGGAGTGTTGACATCGGACGACGCGCGCCCCAGTCTCGTCGCAACTTGCTAATCCGATTTAACAACGGAGCTGAGCCGCCGATGCCTGAACGCCGCGTGACCATGGCCGACGTCGCCCGCCAGGCGGGCGTCTCGCCGACGACCGCGTCGTTCGCCCTGTCCGGCCGCACCGACATGCGCATCTCCGACGCCTCCCGCCAGAAGGTGCTTCAGGCCGCCCGGGAGCTGGGCTACCGCCCCAACGTCACCGCGCGCAGCCTGCGAACCAAGTCGACGCAGACCATCGGGTTCGTGTCGGACCGGATCACCACGACGCCGTTCGCGGGCGAGGTGATCCGCGGCGCGATGGAGGCCGCCCGGGAGCGGGACAACCTGCTGTTCATCACGGAGGCGGGCGGCGACCGCGACGCCGAGTCGTCACTCGTCCACGCGCTACTGGACCGCCAGGTCGACGCGGTGATCTACGCGTCCATGTTCACCCGGTACGTCACTCCACCCAAGGAGCTGTTCGGACGCCGGGTCGTGCTGCTGAACTGCCTGGCCCCCGGCTTCGACGCCCCGTCCGTCGTGCCGGACGAGCTGGAGGCCGGCCGGGACGCGGCCCGTGCCCTGCTCGCGGCCGGTCACCGCGAGGGCATCTGGGCGATCGGCGGCCACCAGGCCGTGCCGGCCACGCCCGAGGGGATCATCGCCGGCAACGAGCGCATGCGCGGCCTGGAAGAGGTCTTGCGGGAGGGCGGCGCACGCCTGGACGGTGTCGTCGAGTGCGACTGGAACACGCCGGACGGCCACCGGGAGGTCTCCGCGCTGCTCGCGGCGGGCCACCGGCCACGGGCGCTGGTGTGCCTGACCGATCGGGTGTCCCTCGGCGCGTACCAAGCACTCGGCGAGGCGGGTCTGTCGGTGCCCGGCGACGTGTCGGTGGTCTCCTTCGACGATCAGGACATCGCGTCCGTACTGCGCCCGGCGCTCACCACCCTGAAGCTGCCGCACCACCGACTCGGCCGTCTCGCCGTGGAGTTGATTCTCCGCAAGGGTCCGCTCGAAGCAGTCGTACACCGTGTGCCCATGCCACTGCGGGAACGCGCCTCCATCGGCGCCCCCGCCGAGGGCTGACACCGGGCACCCGAAAACGGTTGTCCCGCCGTCCGGAGCTGAAGACCCTCCGGGCGGCGGGACGACCACCAAGAACAGCGACCGTCGCAACCGGTCGCCAAGGCGGGTCCGGCAAGACCCGTCTCAGTGAGATGGAGGAACCTCGTGGTGTTCAGAACCAGGCGCCTCGCTGTGGCGAGTGTAGCTGTCGCGGCGGCGACCGCGCTGGTCGCCGGATGCGCGTCCGGCACCGGCGGCAGCACGTCCGGAGCCGACGGCGACACGCTCACCCTGTGGACGCACAACGCCGGCAACTCGGCCGAGCTGGACGTCGTCAAGAAGATCATCAAGGACTTCAACGGCTCCCAGAGCAAGTACAAGGTCAAGCTCCAGGCGTTCCCGCAGAGCGACTACAACAACTCCGTCGTGGCGGCCGCCTCGGCCCGCAAGCTGCCCTGCCTGCTCGACGTGGACGGCCCCAACGTGGCGAACTGGGCCTGGGGCGGCTACCTCGCCCCGATCGACGTCTCCGGCAGCGAGGTCCCGCTCTCCGACCAGCTGCCCAGCACCGTCGGCCGCTACCAGGGCAAGGTCTACGGGTTCGGCTTCTACGACGTCTCGCTGGCGTTCTTCGCCCGCAAGTCGGTGCTGAACGAGTACGGCATCCGCATCCCGACCATCGACAAGCCCTGGACCAAGGCCGAGTTCGACTCCGCACTGGCCGAGCTGAAGAAGAGCGGGAAGTTCGAGTACCCGCTGGAGATGGGCACCGGCGGCACCGGTGAGTGGTGGTCGTACGCGTACTCCCCGCAGGTGCAGAGCTTCGGCGGCGACCTGATCGACCGCGACGGCTACAAGACCGCCTCGGGCACGCTCGACGGCAAGAACTCCGTGCAGTGGGCCACCTGGTTCCGCTCACTGGTGTCCAAGGGCTACATGGCGAAGAAGTCCGGCGCCGACCCCAACAAGGACTTCCTGGCCGGCAAGAGCGCCATCCAGTGGGACGGCAGCTGGAACGCGGCCAAGAACGCCGACAAGCTCGGCGACGACCTGGCGATCATCCCACCGGTCGACTTCGGCGACGGGCCCAGGATCGGCGGCGCCTCCTGGCAGTGGGCGATGAGCTCCACCTGCTCCAACAAGGACGGCGCGCAGGCCTGGCTGAAGTTCTCCCGCCAGACCAAGTACTTCGTCGACTACGCCAAGACCACCGGCACCCTCCCCGGCACCGAGGCCGCCGCGAAGCAGGTCGACGGCTACCAGGCCGGCGGGAAGTTCAACGTCCTCGTCCAGTTCGCGCGCAAGTACGCGGTGGTACGCCCGGTCACCCCGGCCTACCCGTACATCTCCACCGAGTTCGAGAAGGCGGCCCAGGACATCCTGTCCGGCGCCGACCCCGAGAACGCGCTCGGCCAGGCCGCGAAGGACATCGACAACAACCTGAAGACGAACAACTACTACGCCGGCTGACCCGCCCCGGTCCGGTTCGGGCCCCGACCGCGCTGCCTCTTGGGGGTCGCGCGCCCGAACCGGACCGGCTCCCCCTGGAGCTACCGTGACCACCATGATCGCAGCCCTCGAGCGGCTGCGTCCGGTCCGGCGATCCCGAACGACCAGCGCACGCCGCCGTGAGAGCCTGACCGCCGTCGGCATGGCCACCCCGGCCGTCGTGCTGCTGATCGTCTTCCTCGTCGTACCGGTCGCCCTCGCCTTCGCCCTGGCCTTCACCGACGCGAGGCTCGTTTCGCCCACCCCGGCCCGCTTCGTGGGGCTGAGGAACTTCACCCTGCTCTTCCAGGACCCGGTCTTCTACAAGTCCCTGCGCAACACGGCCTACTTCGCCGCCGTCGTCGTCCCGCTCCAGGCCGGGCTCGCCCTGCTGCTGGCGCTCCTGGTCAACGCGAAGGTGCGGGGCGTCAACTTCTTCCGCACCGTCTACTTCCTGCCGGTCGTCACCTCGATGGTCGTGGTGTCCCTGCTGTGGACGTTCCTCTACCGGCAGGACGGCCTGGTCAACCACATCATCTCGACGCTCACCCTCGGCCACGTCGACGGCCCGGACTGGCTGGGCGACCCGGCCACCGCCATGCCCGCCATCATCCTGATGTCGGTGTGGCAGGGCGTCGGCTTCCACATGATCATCTGGCTGGCCGGCCTGCAGACGATCCCCGCCGAGCTCTACGAGGCCGCCGACCTCGACGGAGCCACCCGTCGGCACCGCTTCCGCCACGTCACCTGGCCCGGACTGCGCGCCACCCGCACGTTCGTGCTGGTCACCATCACCATCGCGGCGTTCAGCCTGTTCACCCAGATCAGGGTGATGACCCAAGGCGGCCCGCTCGACTCCACCACGACCGTCGTCCACCAGGCGGTGCACACCGGCTACGACCAGCAGCAAACGGCGTACGCGGCCGCGATCTCCCTGGTCTTCTTCGTGCTCGTGCTGTCCGTGTCCCTCGTCCAGCGTTTCCTGACCCGGGAGAAGGACTGACATGACCTCCTTCCTGCGGATTTTCGCCGGTCACGCCGGCCGTGTCGCCCTGGCCCTGATCTTCGCGCTGCCGCTGCTGTTCATGCTGGTCTCGTCGTTCAAGCCGGACGACCAGATCTTCGGCGACCTGGGCTCCCTGCGCGCCTTCCTGCCGGTCGGCGCCCTGTCACTCGACAACTACACCGGCGTGTTCGAGCGGGTCCCGGCGGCACAATTCCTGCTGAACTCGGTGCTGATCTCCTCGATCACCGTGGTGCTCGGCATCGTCGTCAACAGCATGGCCGCCTTCGCCCTGTCCCGGATGCGCTGGCCCGGCAGGAAGCTGGTCCTGACGGCCGTCATCGCCACCCTCATCGTGCCGTTCGAGACCTTCGCACTGCCGCTGGTGTGGTGGGTCAACCAGCTGCCGCTGCTCCGCGTCAACGGCTTCCACCTGGAGTGGACCACCGGCTGGATGGACACCTACCAGGTCCAGATCGTGCCGTTCGTCGCCAACGCCTTCTCGATCTTCTTCTTCCACCAGTACTTCCAGAGCATCCCCAAGGAGATCGACGAGGCGGCGATCGTGGACGGCGCCGGCTGGTTCACCATCTACCGCCGCATCGTCATGCCGCTGTCGGGCCCGGCGATCGCCACCGTCGCCATCCTCACCTTCCTGCCCGCCTGGAACTCCTACCTGTGGCCGCTCATGGTCGTGCAGAGCGAGGAACTGCGGCCGGTGATGGTCGGCATCTCCTACTTCTTCCAACTCAACGTCGGCTGGGGCCAGATCATGGCGTACTCCTCCATGATCACCGTTCCGATCCTCGCCCTGTTCGTGGCGTTCCAGCGATCGTTCGTCAACAGCATCGCCTCCACCGGAGTCAAGGGCTGACCGCGCTCCTCCGCCTCCCCACCCGAAAGGACCGCTGCGTGTCCGTCATGCCCGCAGACCCCCACCTGCCCGTCGCGCACCTGCGCCCGCCCAGCAACTGGATCAACGACCCCAACGGGCTGGCCTTCCACAACGGCCACTACCACGTGTGCTTCCAGTACAACCCCTACGGACCCGAGCACGCCCACATGCACTGGGGCCACTTCCGCAGCCCCGACCTGCTGACCTGGGAAGAACTGCCCGTCGCCCTGACCCCCACCCCCGGCGCGGACGACGCCGACGGCTGCTTCTCCGGCAACGCCGTCTCCGACGGCGACCGCCTGATCGCCTTCTACTCCGCCTTCCGCACCGACCGCTGGGCCCAGCCGGTCACCACCGCCGAGTCCCGGGACAACGGTGTCACCTGGACACCGCGCGGCAGCCTGCTCATCCCCGAGCCGCCCGACGGCGCCACCATGTACCGCGATCCGTACGTCTGGCGCGAGGCCGACCGCTGGCGCATGCTGGTCGGCTCCGCCCAGGCGAACGGCCGGGCGGCAGCTCTGCTGTACGAGTCCGCGGACCTCGAAGAGTGGGAGTACCGGGGGCCGTTCCTCGCCCGCGTCCCGCAGCCGGTGGCCCCGGGCGCCGACACGGGACTGGGCTGGGAGTGCCCCCAGTACCTGCACGCGAACGGACGGGGCGCGCTGCTCATCGGCGCCTGGGACCCGGAACTCGGACCGCGCCGAACCGTGGTCTACCCCGGCCGCGAGCAGGACGGCCGCTTCCTCGCCGAAGCCCCCTCCCTCCTCGACCACGGCCCCGACTTCTACGCCCCCGCCCTGCTGCCCGCCCCCGACGGGCGGTGGCTGCTGTGGGGCTGGTCCTGGGAGGCCCGCGACCCCGAGTGGGTACGTGAGTCCGGCTGGGCCGGCCTGCTGACGCTGCCCCGCGAGGTGACACTCGCCGAGGACGGCTCCCTACGACAGCAACCGGCCGCGGAACTCCTCGCGCTGCGCGACGAACGCGCGGTGACCGCAACCGGAAGGACCACCGCAACGGCCGTCCTGGGGACAGTGAGCCCGAGCTTCGACCTGACGGCCCGTCTGGAACCCCGCGCCGCCGACACGACAGCCGGACTACGACTCGTCACCTCCGCCGACGGCGCCGAGTACCTCGACATCAGGATCGACCCGGACGCCGGCGAGCTCGTCGTCGACCGCGACCACGCCTCCCTCGACCCACGCGCCCACGGCGGCACCTTCCGCATCCCCTGCCCCGAGGCGACGGCTGCGTCCGGTGTCCCGGTCGAGCTGCGCCTGGTGGTGGACCGCTCCGTCGCCGAGCTCTACCTGCCGTCGGGCCGCACCCTGACCCTGCGCTTCTACCCCACCGGCGGCGCACCCTGGCAGATCGAGGCCCGTACCGGAGGCACCGGCGGCCTCGGCTACTCGGTCGGGGCCTGGAACCTGCGGCCGTACACCATGCGCTACGCCGCGAGCCGACGGCATCCGGCTGCGGCTGCGGCTACCAGCTCCTGACCGGACACAACTGAGCCCCCTCGAATCAAGAGGGGGCTCAGAGGTACTCACAGGAACGAAGCACTCACAGGAACGACTCACTCACCTCAATGCGAGTGCCCGCTGGGAGCCGGCGCAGCGTTCTTGACAGTCAGAGGCAGCAGCTTCTTGCCGGTCGGGCGGATCTGGATGTGCGTGTCCATCTGCGGCCATAGGAAGACAGCTCCACATCTGGCCTGTACGCTCCGCGACCATGAAGACGTACGACATCGAGAGCGAGTGGACCGCCTCAGACCTGGCTCTCCTGGAGGATCTGAAGCGGGCGGAGGCCCTGCTCCCCGAGGACGCCCCGCGCGCGCTCATCTCCGTCCGCCTGTCCGTACTTACGGAAGACACGACATCGCCGGTGCGGCAGGAACTCGACCTGCGGCTCCTGGCCAGAGAGAAGGGGTACCGCGTTGTCGGCGTCGCCTCCGATCTCAACGTGTCGGCGACGAAGGTTCCGCCGTGGAAGCGGAAGAAGCTTGGGGAGTGGCTCAACAACCGGGCCCCGGAGTTCGACGCTCTGCTCTTCTGGAAGCTCGACCGCTTCATCCGTCGCATGACGGACCTGTCCACGATGATCGAGTGGTGCGAGCGGTACGGGAAGAACCTCGTATCGAAGAACGACGCGATCGACCTCAGCACGACCGTGGGCCGGATCATGGTCACGCTCATCGGCGGCATCGCGGAGATCGAGGCAGCCAACACGTCGACCCGCGTCACGTCGCTGTGGGACTACGCCCGCACGCAGGATTCGTGGCTCGTCGGCAAGCCGACGTACGGTTACGTCACGACGAAAGTGGACGGCAAGCCGGCACTCGCCATCGAGCCGAGCGCACACAAGGCACTGCACTGGGCCCGGCGCATGGCGCTCCGGGGCGTCTCCGCTCGACGCATGGCCCTCTGTCTCGTCCGCTCCGGCCTCATGTCGGCAGGACTCACCACGTCGACCCTCCTCCGCCGCCTTCGTAACCCCGCACTCATGGGGTACCGGGTCGAGGAAAACAAGCAGGGCGGGAAGCGACGGAGCAGACTCGTCCTCGGCAACGACGGCAAGCCGATACGAGTCGGCCCTCCGATCTTCACCGAGGAGGAGTTCGAGACCCTGCAAGCAGCACTCGACCGCCGGGGCAAGAACCAGCCCACCCGACAGACGGGCGGAGTGACACAGTTCCTGGGAGTCCTGATCTGTGTCGACTGCTCGACCAACATGACCGTGCAAAAGAACATGAGCAACGGCCGGAGCTACACCTACCTGCGCTGCGGCAAGTGCAAGGGCGGCGGCCTCGGCGCGCCCAACCCGCAGGATGTCTACGACGTCCTCGTGGGCGACGTGCTCCGCGTCCTCGGTAAATTCCCTGTCCAGGTCCGGGAGTACGCGAAGGGGGCCGAGGCGCGCGCCGAAGTGAAGCGGCTCGAAGACGCCATCTCCTACTACATGGCGGAGCTCGAACCAGAAGGCCGCTTCTCGAAGACGCGGTTCACTCGCGAGCGGGCGGAGAAGACGCTCGACAAGCTCACGGAAGAGTTGAGCGCAATCGATCCCGAGACCACGCAAGACCGTTGGGTCCTCGTGCACAACGGCAAGACCTTCCGGGAGATGTGGGAAGCGGGCGGCATGGAGGCCATGGCCGAAGACCTGCGCCGCGTGGGCGTCATGTGCGAGGTGACCCGTACGAAGGTCAAGGGGGTGCGCGCCCCGTCCGTACACCTGCGGCTCAAGATCCCGCGCGACGTACGCGAACGCCTGGTCATCAAGGGCGACGACTTCGCCGCAAGGCTCTGACAAGGGAGCCGGGACAGGCATCTCCGGGCGGCTCGGTCAGCCAGGCCCGGAGGTGTTCCAGCTTGACGGCCGGCCCGGACTCCGGATAGGAAGACTCTCCCGCTCCTTCTGGGAGCGGACACCGTAGCTCCCGCCGTTCAGCGGCGGTAGAGCTGGCCACTCCGTGAGGGGCCGCGATCCCGAGGGGCTCGCAGGGACGTCGAGGACATCCCGAAGCGCAGGACGGTACTGCGCGACTTCCACCCAACGCTGAGGCGCGGCTCCGTGCTGCCCTCGGCCAGCGCCAGGAGTCGCCAGCCCTTGAACATCACGATCGAAGTCGTCTGGACCTGTGAGGTCTGCACCTCACCCCTCGTCGAGGGAGAGACGCACGACTGCGGCCACGCCCCGCAGGAAGGGGGTGCGACCAGTGTCCATCAGTTTCGGCTTTAACCGCCCTTGGGGCGGTGTCTCTCAGCATGAGTACCGCCGCATGGCGCAGAATCCCGGGCACCAGCTCGCGTATCGCGTGCACTTCGCCGCACTCGGATGGGCGGACCGCCAGGGCCATGCGAGCTTCGGGCCGGGGAGACTGGCCTCCCTGCTGAGCAAGGACGGAAACCCACTGTCCGATCAGAGCACGAACAACGCGATAGCGCGCGCCAAGAAGCTGGACCTCGTCTCGCCCCGATCGGGGGCGGCGTGCCTCGTCCTGCCTCCCCACTTGTTCCAGAAGGGAAAGGGGGCACCCGTCCCCTGTCGCCTTCACCCGGATCGGTGAGCACACGCTGTGCGTGTAGCCCGCACACGCCACGCGTGTACCGACATGACCTCCGACCTGGGGAAACGTTCACCTCTTCTCTTATCTGTCTTGCCTCCGGTGGCTGGGCGGCCTCTGTTGGTGCCGACACGGAAGCCGATGCCACAACGGCAAGGAAAGCAGGGGCGCGGCAGCGCCCCCCAAGTGCATCAGCGAGCCGGTGGAGTCCCTCGCCACTTGTCTACCCAGTGCTCTTACCCGAAGAGAGCCATCCCGAACTGGATGATCGTGGCCAGGGCACTCCCGGCCTGCACTCCCGAACCAAGCCTCGGCGCGATACGGCTCTGCCAGATACCTCGCTGCTCTTCACGGTCCTCGGTGCTCCCAAGCCGCACGATGTCCGCTTCGTACGCCTCGACCTCCTCCGCGGTGAGGTCGAGGTCGGACGTGGCGGCTCGAAGCTGGGTAATGAGTTGGGCCAGTGCCGCCCCGTCTATACCGCTGTTCACCGTGGCGTTGTTGCCAGCAATGACCTGCCCTCCGTGCACGGTGCTGTTCACCGCTCCAACGGCGCCGAAGAAGTTCTGGGTGGGACCCGTGTTCTGCTGACCTTGCATGAATACCTCCACAGTTGTACCTGCCTCAACACAGTCTTGACCCATCGGTGTCAGAGCCAGCTCCCGTCCGCCGTACCGTTCGAGGAGCCCCTTCTCCCGTAGGTATTGCACAGCTTCGTGGATCTCGTCCCATGCGAGCTGGCCCCCGCAGAACCAACTGGCTGGCGAGAACACGAAGGTTTGAAGATCGGCAGATCCGGACGCTGGGGCAGTGTCGTCTACCCAGCGCAACACGGCGATGCGGGTGTATGACCTTCGAGAACTCCGTCGGGTCGATTCGGCCTTGAGCCTTCGAGCCTCCGTGAGCCCGCTGGGCGTCAGGCGAACGAGTTCAACGAAGCCGCTGGCGTAGGTGATCTCTGCGACCATCCAGCCCCTCGCGCGGAGCACGGAGACCACGGCGATGGCCTGTGCTTCCGAACCTGCCGCTTCCACTACCGGCTGAGTGGAGAGAACCTCGTCGAGGTCGCCAGCGCCCGCTTCGAGGGCGTGCAGAAGGAACTGGTCTGCGTACACCGGAAGGAACACGTCTGTAAACCGCGGAAGGGACGGGTCTGGACGCATCAGGTCTGCCATGGCGGCAGCGTAGTTCAGGCTTCAATGCTGACGAAGGGCAGTCGAGTTGAGGGCGAAGTTTTCATGGCGACATCGACGGGGCAATGCTGCAATGTGCCTGCGACCTGGGGAAACTGCGTGAGCCAGCCGTCCCGGGGGTCGGCCAACGGCCTTGGAACCGTGGCAGAATCCGAGCTGCTAAGACACGGCGGTCCGCCAATGAGAGCGCATGGGGTCATACCCCACCCCGCTGGCCAGCTCAGGCTTCGGCCGTCGCTTCTTCGCTTCGAGTGGCCTGCGGTGCGGTAGCGGCGGCATGGAGCCCTCGGACCACCGCGAGGAGGAGCAGTCCGAGGGCTGCAGCGGAAGTGATCCAAACGCCAGGAAGACGATGCAACGAGACGACCGCCTTCACCTGGGTCAGTTGGTATTCGCTCACTTCAAGGCCCGGCGCCAGCTCCGCCAGGGTGTACGGCTTGCTCCAGAGCGCAGAGAGCACGCTGCTGGCGGAGCAGACACACGCTGCCAGCAGGATTCCCGAAGTGATAGCGGCCGACCGGAGGCAGGCCGACACGAGACAGGCGACCACGATAAGCACGGCAACGACGACGGCCTGTATCGCCCACTGTGCGGGCATGTTTGACAGTGAGCAGCAGGGCCCGTACGTGAGCGTCTGGGGCGTACCATCGGCCGGCGTGAACGCGAGCTCCTGCTTCTGCCAGGGGAGCCACGTGCCAACGAGCCAGGCCGCAGCGCACAGCAGCCCGAGGGCCGCCCATAGAGCGCTCGCCCGGGTCGGGGCGAACTGGAAGTCGGCGCCTCGACGAAGCGTGGCTGCGGCCGAGGCGGCCGCCCCGATCGCCAGTCCAGCGGAAATGACGCCCCAGTAGAACCCAACACCCGGGGCGACGTAGTCCGAGGCGCCAGACGGGCCGGAACGGAACATGCCGACGATGTCAGCCACGAACAAGCCTGGAAGGACCAAACCGGTACCAACAGCCAGACCCAGCCCGAGGCGGACGGTGGTACGCGGCAGAGTCAGGAGTCCGGCCAGCGAGAGAAGAGCGACGAAGGCGATGTTGAATGCCAGTGTGCCGTCCGAGTCGTGCAGCGTGGCGGGGTGGGCGTCAGCGCCTACGAACGAATACGTCGCACATATCGCCACGATCACGCACGTTGCGGCGCCGACACTCAGTCCAGACGCAGCGAAGCGGAGCTTGGACATCGGCCTAGCAGAGAGCGAGTGGGCAAACGTACGCGAGCGGTTGTAGGGCCTACCGCACTGAGCACAGTAGCTTTCATCGGGCATGCCAGCACGCCCGCATCCGGTACAGAACACGCCCACACCCTTCACCGACACCCCTCAAAGTCGGCACATCCTACCGACGCTTCTGCGCGGCCCTTCCAGGCTTCGACCGAGAAAGGTCTCGTCCCACTCTGAGCCCTGTCCCGAGAGCGGTCCGCCACCCATCCCCCGCAGAGGAGCATCTCAGAAACCAAGGTTTGTGAGATGACAGGCAGAGCCCCCCTCACGGGGGCGCAGCCCTGTTCAAAACCCGTCTCGAAACCTCCACCTCGAACTTGATCTTTTGAGACGAGTTCTGAGACAGTCTGTGTCGTGACGACGAACACGATCACTGGCCAGCTCATCGGGTACGCTCGCGTCTCCACCGACGACCAGGAAGCGCAGCTTCAGCGCAACGCGCTGACTGCTGCAGGATGCGCCCGCATCTTCGAGGACAAGGCCAGCGGCAAGAACACCAACCGGCCGGAACTGACGGCCGCACTGGACTACGCCCGACCGGGCGACGTCCTGTGCGTGTGGAAGCTGGACCGTCTCGGCCGGTCGCTCATCGACCTCGTGTCCATCGTCGACGGCCTGCGCGAGCGCGGCATAGGTTTCCGCGTGCTCGACGGTGCGCTCTCCGCCGTCGACACAACGTCGGCCGACGGCCGCCTGTTCTTCCAGATCATCGCGGCCATGGCGGAGTTCGAGCGGTCACTCATCAAGGAGCGCACGCGGGCCGGACTGGACGCGGCCAAGGCACAAGGCCGGACCGGCGGCCGGCCATCTGTGGTGGACGAGGACGTACTCACCGTGGCTCGCGCCAGGCAGGCCAAGGGGGAGAGCGTCAGCGCCATCGCCAAGGCCCTCGGGATCTCCCGAGCCACGCTGTACCGGCACCTCGGAGAGAGCGCCTGAAGCAGGAGTTCAGGCAAGCCCTGGCTCTACGTCGGGGGCCGTTGTCGTACGCAGATGCACGACGCCGTCTGACGGCCGCAACGAGCGGCCGGCACAGATGTCCCTTCGCTTGGGTGTGCTGGTGCCCCGCCCCCGCCGCGCGTGTCGGTGTCCGTACGGTGGGGGCGGGAGTCTCAGGGCTGTAAGCGGCTGACGTCGTTCGGGAGAACCAGCCACTCCACGCCGCCGCCCTTGGGGCGTACGAACGCCATACGCTGCTTCCTGCGATCGGCGGGCATCTTGGCGGCGTCCTCATAGTCCGGGATCACGTCCGTCAGTACTCCGGTACGACCGTGCCCGTCCTGGACGAGGTGCCCGATGTCTTTTCGCGTGACCATCAGGCCGGGCACTTCGGGCTGTGGTGGTAGACCGCTGTCATGTCGTTCGAACCTTCGCCCTCGGGGCGCAGGTAGCCGCGCCGGACGCGCTCCGACCGCTTGATCTCCTGCTTGCAGACGAGACAGGTCGAGCCCTTCGGGGCGTAGGTCCCGTACTCCTCCGTCACCCGGTCCAGTGCCGTGGCCATGTCCGCACCTTTCGCTGTCGCCTGGCGTTCAGTGCGGAATCCTTCACGGGCCGGCGGCGCTGTAGGCGGATCATGCGCGTCCCGGACTAAAGATCACCGGAGGGCGTCAGCACACTCCCCCAGGAAGGTGCGTGCCTCCTGGCCGAACATGGCCCGCGCCTCCAGGTGCCCAAACTCTTCGAGGTGGCCCATCACGTCCCGGGGATCGCGGAAGACCATGACCCCTGACGACAGTTCCACGGTGGCTAGGCGGTCGTCGTAGATCGTGAACGTGTTGAGCGGCGCCGGGCCGGTCGGCGCCGTCATGGGGATGACGCCGAGGCGGACGTTCGGGAGGTGCGTGAGCGAGGCCAGGTGGTCGGTCTGGACCGCGAGGGCGTCGGGGCCGACCAGGGGCCAGCGGACGGCCTGCTCGGTGAGGAGGAACGTGAACCGCTTCGAGCGGTCGTAGAGGACCTGTTGCCGCTCCAGCTTCTTGGCAACCGTCTTGGAATGATCACCGGGGATGTGGGCCAGGCTGGCCCGGATGTACTCGGGAGTCGAGAGAAGTCCCGTGATCATCGAGAGCAGGAAGAACCGGAACTCGGTCGAGGACGCGTCGAGGCCGGCGAGCTCAAGCTGCTTCTTGTCCAGGCCCTTGCGGCGCATACCCCGGGCGCCCTGCCACTCCGTGTTCGCCAACCTGGCCAGCGCCATGACCTGCGCGACGAGCGCCGGAGGCGCGTCGCAGGCACGGAGGAACTGCTCCACGTCCAGCAGGGACGGGCGGACCTTGCCGTTCTCGATACGGCTGATCTTGGACTGGGACATGGTGCAGCGGGCAGCGATCCGGGTTCCGGTGAGCCCGGACCGCTTGCGTACGGCCTTCAGCAGAGCCGCCAGTTCATCGCCTGACTGGCCCAGATCCTCGGGTTCGACACTCACGTACGGATGTACTCCAGGAAGGGCACGGACGCCTCTACGGCGATCCGCTGGTACTCGATGAACGGAGCGGGGTCGCCCTCGTACCGTTCACGGCTGATCTGCCTGCCGTCCGGGTGGTAGTGCATGAGCACGACCGTCGAGCGGTCGAACATCCAGAAGTCCTGGACGTCGGGGAGCGGGTTCGGCCGGTCGGTGATGTCGAGGATGCGGATGTCTTCCCCTGCCGGGGCCTGGTGCTGGTAGTACCGCTCGAACTCGAACCGTAGGTAGTCCGTGAGGGGCCGCGTGACGATGTGGACGCGGCCCACACTGCGGGTGCGGACCATGGCCATCCACGCGTCCTCGTACGGGCCCGGGAAGCGGGCCCCCGCCTTGAAGGCGGCGAACTCTTCCGCTTCCTGCGGTACGAGGTACTGCGGCAGGGTCTCCAGCCGCCAGGCTTCGGTCTGGAACCTCTTGAACTTGTCCGCCCAGGCTTCACCATCCAAGAGCACGGACGGCCTCCCTCAGAACTTCCTCGGGGATCTCCACGAGCCCTTCCCCGGCGGGTGGGGTGAAGGCGGTGGACACGTCGCCCTGCACGACAAACGAGCCGGAGGCGGTGCGGTAGACGTTCGGGCAGTCGCCCTGTCCGCAGTTGCCGCCGTTGGTGTTGCCGGTGAGCCGTGTGAGTTCTTCGCGCGCCATGCCGAACCCCCCTCGTACGAGCCCTTTGCGGGCCGGTCGCCACGACCGTACGAGCGAGGCCGGTACGCCGTCTATGCGGAAACGCGACTATGCGCGTTGTCGCATAAACCGGGCCCCTGGGAACGCCGAGAGGCGCCCGGACAGGTCGTCCGAACGCCTCTCTACGCCCTACACCCACTCGACCGCCGAAACGATGCCCGGGTCCCGCCGAGGGGCGGGGAGCGGCGTGCGCCGCGCGGGACGGGGAGCCTGCTCGCGCTCCTTCGCACCGAGCCCTCGCAGGGCTTCGGCGCGGTCCGCTTCGGGGATGTCGGCAAGCGCCTCAGCCATCCGCTGGATGGCGTCGCCGCTGGTCACGGCTACTTCTTGACCGTGAGCGGGAGCAGCTTCTTGCCGGTGGGGCCGATTTGTATAGCCGTATCCATCTGCGGACACACCCCACAGTCGAAGCAAGGCGTCCACCGGCAGTCCTCCACCTCGGTCTCGTCGAGGGCGTCCTGCCAGTCCTCCCAGAGCCAGTCCTTGTCGAGGCCGGAGTCGAGGTGGTCCCAGGGCAGGACCTCCTCGTAGGTGCGCTCGCGCGTCGTGTACCAGTCGACGTCGACGCCGAAGGGGGCCAGCGCCTTGTCGGCGCAACTCATCCAGCGGTCGTAGGAGAAGTGCTCGCGCCAGCCGTCGAAGCGGCCGCCGTCCTCGTAGACCGCGCGGATGACCGAGCCGATGCGGCGGTCGCCCCTCGACAGCAGGCCCTCGACGATGCCGGGCTTGCCGTCGTGGTAGCGGAAGCCGATCGAGCGGCCGTACTTCTTGTCGCCGCGGATCTTGTCACGGAGTTTCTCGAGGCGGGCGTCCGTCTCCTCCGCGCTCAGCTGCGGCGCCCACTGGAACGGCGTGTGGGGCTTGGGGACGAAGCCGCCGATCGAGACCGTGCAGCGGATGTCGTTGGACCTCGAGACCTCACGGCCCTTGGCGATCACGTTCATCGCCATGTCCGCGATCTGCAGGACGTCGTCGTCGGTCTCCGTCGGCAGGCCGCACATGAAGTACAGCTTCACCTGGCGCCAGCCGTTGCCGTACGCCGTCGCGACCGTCCGGATCAGGTCCTCTTCCGAGACCATCTTGTTGATGACCTTGCGCATGCGCTCCGAGCCGCCCTCGGGGGCGAAGGTCAGGCCGGAGCGGCGGCCGTTGCGCGTCAGCTCGTTCGCCAGGTCCACGTTGAACGCGTCGACGCGGGTGGAGGGGAGGGACAGGCCGATCTTGTCCTCCTCGTACCGGTCCGCCAGGCCCTTCGCGATGTCGCCGATCTCGCTGTGGTCCGCCGACGAGAGGGACAGGAGGCCGACCTCTTCGAAGCCGGTCGCCTTCAGGCCCTTCTCGACCATGTCGCCGATGCCGGTGATCGAGCGCTCGCGCACCGGGCGCGTGATCATGCCCGCCTGGCAGAAGCGGCAGCCGCGCGTGCAGCCGCGGAAGATCTC
Organism: Streptomyces regalis; assembly: GCF_001509475.1. Classification (GTDB taxonomy): domain Bacteria; phylum Actinomycetota; class Actinomycetes; order Streptomycetales; family Streptomycetaceae; genus Streptomyces; species Streptomyces regalis. The sequence continues at coordinate 25,798 of NZ_LLZG01000265.1, read as the reverse complement.
CACCGACATGCGCTCGTGGACCGTCTCCGCCAGCGGGACCAGCGGCTGCTTGGGGTACGGCCACTCGTCCAGATCCATGACCGTGTGCTTGGACACGCGCCACGGGACACCCGACTTGTTCGGTACGACGCGGGCGATACGGCCGTCGGAGAGGTACTCGACGTCGTAGAACGCCGGGATGTACACCGAGCCGGTCCTCGCGAGGCGGAAGAGGACCTCCTCGCGGCCGCCCGGTTGTCCCTCCGCCTTCCACTCGCGGATGATCTTCGTCATGTCCAGCACGGCCTGCTCGCCGTCGCCGATGATCGCCGCGTCGATGAAGTCCGCGATCGGCTCGGGGTTGAAGGCCGCATGGCCGCCGGCCAGCACGATCGGGTCGTCGATCGTGCGGTCCTTCGACTCCAGCGGGATGCCCGCCAGGTCCAGGGCCGTCAGCATGTTCGTGTAGCCCAGTTCGGTGGAGAAGGACAGGCCGAACACGTCGAAGGCGCGTACCGGCCGATGGCTGTCCACCGTGAACTGTGGGACGCCCTGCTCGCGCATCAGCGCTTCCAGGTCCGGCCACACGCTGTACGTGCGCTCGGCGAGGACGCCCTCCTGCTCGTTCAGGACCTCGTAGAGGATCATGACGCCCTGGTTGGGCAGCCCGACCTCGTAGGCGTCGGGGTACATGAGCGCCCAGCGGACGTCACAGGACTCCCACGGCTTGACCGTGGAGTTGAGCTCTCCGCCGACGTACTGGATCGGCTTCTGCACATGCGGGAGCAGAGCTTCGAGCTGCGGGAAAACCGACGCAGCGACTTCGGCAGGCATCTCGCGAACCTTCGTGAGCTGGACTGAACTGACAGGGGTGACCATCTAGCGTAACGCGACCGCGACCACCCCCCGTCCGTCCGGAAGGTCAGAGGGCGTCCGCCCCGTCCTTGATCCCGTCCCAGAACCCGGGCAGCTCGGCCTCCACGGCCCCCGCCCGCTGCTCCTCACGCCCGTAGAGCAGCCCGTACGTGAAGGCGCTCTCCCCCGCCGCGTGGGCGACCGCGGACAACTCGCGCAGGGTCTGCCGGGCCATCACGCTGTCCTGGTGCTCCCCGAGCAGGTTCTGCAGGGCCTTCATGGACTTGACCATGGTCTTGGCGGGCTTGCCGAGGACCGGCTCGGCCGCCTCGGCCGCGTAGCGGGTGCGCTTGGTCTTCTTGCGGGCCTCGTGGATCGCGACGTCCCGGTCGGTGCCGGGGTCCAGCTCCAGCGCCTGCCCGACGAGCCCGGAGACCTTCCGGAAGTCCTTCTGCACGGCCTTGGCGATCACCTTGCGGGGCTCCTTCCCGGCCGCCTTCAGCAGCGGCGGGTCCGCGATCAGCGCGTCCAGGGTGTCGAGCAGGGCGAGGTAGCGCCGGGAGTCCAGGACGCCGATCAGCTTGCCGCGGGCCCCGCCGTGCTCGGCGCTCGCCCAGATGTCCAGGCGCTCCGCGATCGGGCCGGAGACCAGGGTGGCAGGCACCTCGTCGAGGGCAGCCCTCAGGCGCTCCGTCAGCACCTCGCGGTCCCGGTCCACGCCCAGCTCGCCGGCCAGCCACTTCAGCTCGTCGCCGATCGGGTCGGTGACGGCCCGGTCCAGAACCTTGCCGAACGACTTGAAGGTGCCGCGCATCCGGCGGGTGGCGACGCGCATGCTGTGCACGGAGTCCTCGACGTCCTGGCGTACGGCCGGGTCGAGCTCGACGATCGCGTCCCGCTGGGCACGGACGTACGCGAGCACGTGGTCGCCGGCGGTCACTGGGGCGTCGAGCGAGGCGGGGGAACGCTTCTTCTCGGGCGCGGTCTCCGCAAGGGCGCGGGCCAGCTTCGAGGAGGACGCGGACGGCCGTACGCCCGCCTTGCGCAGCCGCTTCTCCACCTTGTCGAGGAAGGCCGGGTCACCGCCGTCGGCGAGCTCCACCTCGATCTCGGTCCACTGGGCGTCCCCGACGCCGCCACTGAGCCGCTCGGCGTGCACGGCGTCCACGCTGACCTCCGCCAGCAGCCGTCCCTGCGCGTCGAGGAGGTCGCGCACGTCACGGTCCGAGCGGAGCCGGACCACGGGCAGCAGTTCGACGTCCCGGACCCGGGAGCGGATCAGAGCGGCGAGCTCGTCGGGGAGGGTGTCGGAGAGCGGAGCGCGGATCTCGTCCCGGACGCCCTCGGAGACGGGGAACTTCAGGTGCCAGCCCGCGTCCGATCCGCCGGTGCGGCGGCGCAGGGTGATCGAGGACGCGGTGAGGCGTTCGTCCACGGTGTCGTAATAGGTGGCGTCCAGGTGGGCCACACCCTTGTCGACGACGGTCTCGACGCCGGCGACACCGGTCAGGTCGGGCAGGCCGCTGTGGTCGGATTCGTACTTCCGCTCGATCTCGCGCTTTGTGTCCGCCATGACCTGAATCTAGTAGGACTCACGACGGGACGACAGGGCCTACTGGCCATGAACCCCAGGTGAACCGACTCAGCCCGGGGGCGGCCAGGGGCGGCAGCCCCCAGGGACGGCCACCCGGCCAACGATCACCGCCCAACCGGCCCCACCGCCGGAGGCCTACGCAGACATCGGACGCTGCACCCGGATCGACTGCAGCAACCCCACCGCCACCCACACCGCGAACATCGACGAGCCTCCGTACGACACGAACGGCAGCGGCAGACCGGTCACCGGCATGATCCCCAGGGTCATCCCGATGTTCTCGAACGCCTGGAAGGCGAACCACGCCACGATCCCCGCCGCGACGATCGTCCCGTACAGCTCGGTCGTCTCGCGCGCGATACGGCAGGCCCGCCACAGGATCACGCCGAGGAGCAGGATGATCAGCCCGCCGCCGACGAAGCCCAACTCCTCCCCCGCCACCGTGAAGACGAAGTCGGTCTGCTGCTCCGGCACGAACTGGCCGGTCGTCTGCGAACCGTGGAACAGCCCGGAGCCCGTCAGCCCGCCCGAACCGATCGCGATGCGCGCCTGGTTGGTGTTGTAGCCGACGCCCGCGGGGTCGAGGCTGGGGTTCGCGAAGGCCGCGAAACGGGCGATCTGGTAGTCGTCCAGAACGCCCAGCTGCCAGACCGCGATGGCGCCCATCGTCCCCGCGCCGATCAGCCCGAAGACCCATCGATTGGAGGCCCCGGACGCGAGCAGCACGCCCAGCACGATCACCACCATCACCATGACCGACCCGAGGTCGGGCATGAGCATCACGATCAGCATCGGTACGGCGGCCAGGCCCAGCGCCTGCACCACCGTGCGGTGGTCCGGGTACTGCCTGTCCCCCGCGTCCACTCTCGTCGCCAGCAGCATCGCCATGCCCAGGATGATCGTGACCTTCACGAACTCCGAGGGCTGCAGGGAGAAGCCGCCGGGGAGCTTGATCCAGGAGTGGGCGCCGTTGATCGTGGAGCCGAGCGGGGTGAGCACCAGCAGGATCAGGAAGACCGACAGGCCGTACAGGATCGGCACCGCCGTGCGCAGGGTGCGGTGCCCCAGCCAGACCGTGCCGACCATCAGGACGAGGCCGATGCCGGTGTTCAGCAGATGCCGGACCAGGAAGTAGTACGGGTCGCCCTGGTTGAGCTCGGTGCGGTTACGGGTCGCCGAGTAGACGAGGAGTGTGCCGAGGAGCGACAGGGCCAACGCCGCCAGCAGTATCGGCCAGTCGAGCCTTCGGGCGAGCGAGTCGCGGGCGAACAGGCGGGTCCAGCCCGCCCGTTCGGGCCCGTACCCGGAGACCTGGAAGCTGTTGACGCCGGTCATGTGAGCACCCTCCGGCTTCCCCGCCTGCGGCTCCTGCCTCGCCTGCGCCGGGTGTCCCGGTTCTCGGCCGTCGGCGTCGCGACCGTCCCGGCGAGCTGCTGCTCGTCCGGCGCGGCCTTGTTCTCCTGGCTGGCCCGCTGCTCCTTCGCCGGGTCCTTGCCGACCTTGGGCGAGGTGATGGTCCCGTCCGTCCGGACCTTCGGCAGGCTCTTCTGCGGCGTCGGCAGCAGCGCGTTCTTCTTGTTGATCGTGCCGTCGTCGGAGACGCCGTACAGCGCGTCGTAGATGTTGCGCACGGCCGGACCCGACGCTCCGGAACCCGTACCACCCTGGGAGATCGTCATGACGACCGTGTAGTCCTTGGTGTACGTCGCGAACCACGAGGTCGTCTGCTTGCCGTAGACCTCCGCGGTACCGGTCTTGGCGTGCATCGGGATCTTGTCCTGCGGCCAGCCGACATCGGCGAACCGCCAGGCGGCGGTACCGCGGGTGGCGACGCCGGCGAGAGCGTCGTCCATCGCGGCCAGCGTCTGCCGGCTTATGGGCAGCCTGCCGTGCGACTTGGGCGCGATCTCCTGGACGGTCTTGCCGTCGGCGCTGACGATCGCCTTGCCGACGGTGGGGTCGTACAGGGTGCCGCCGTTGGAGATGGCTCCGTAGATGGTGGCCATCTGGATGGGGGTGACGAGGGTGTCGCCCTGTCCGATGGAGTAGTTGACGGAGTCACCGGCGCGCATCCGGTTGCCTTCGAGGCAGTTCTCGTAGGCGATCTGCTCGGCGTACGAGCCGCCCTTCTTGCCGTACTTGCACCAGGCGTCCTTGTTGGCCTTCCAGTAGTCCTGCTTCCACTGGCGGTCGGGGATGCGGCCGGTGACCTCGTTGGGGAGGTCGATGCCGGTCTCCGCGCCGAGGCCGAACTGGTGGGCAGTCTTGTAGAACCAGTCGCCCGCATTCTTCTTCGGCTTGGTGCCGCCGTCACGCTTCCACTCCTCGTGCGAGAGGCGGTAGAAGACGGTGTCGCAGGAGACCTCCAGGGCGCGGCCGAGGCTGATCGGGCCGTACCCCTTGGACTCGAAGTTCTTGAAGACCTGGCCGCCGATCGAGTACGAGCTGGAGCATTGGTACGGGCCGTCGAAGGAGTAGCCCGCGTTGACCGCGGCGGCCGTGGGGACGACCTTGAAGATGGAGCCGGGCGCCGACTGGCCCTGGATCGCGCGGTTGAGCAGCGGGTAGTTGGAGGCTTTGCCGGTGAGCTTCTTGTAGTCCTTGGCGGAGATGCCGCCCACCCAGGCGTTCGGGTCGTAGGTCGGGTTGGACGCCATGGCGACGATGCGGCCGGTCTTGGCCTCCATCACGACGACAGCGCCCGAGTCGGCCTTGTACTTCTCGCCCGTGTTGCGGTCCCACGCGTCGCGGGCCTTCTTCATCGCGTCGTTCAGCTCGTACTCGGCAACCCGCTGCACGCGGGCGTCGATGCTCGTGACGAGGTTGGAGCCGGCCTGCGCGGCATCGGCCTCGGCCTGGCCGATGACCCGGCCGAGGTTGTCGACCTCGTAGCGGGTGACGCCGGCCTTGCCGCGCAGCTCCTTGTCGTACTCGCGCTCCAGGCCCGAGCGGCCGACCTGGTCGGAGCGCAGGTAGGGCGAGTCGGTGTCCTTGGCCTGCTGGAGTTCCTCGTCGGTGACCGGGGAGAGATAGCCGAGGACCTGGGCGGTGTTGGCCTCGCCGGGGCTCGGGTAGCGGCGCAGGGCCTGCGGCTCGGCGGTGATACCGGGGAAGTCCTCGGCACGCTCACGGATCTGCAGGGCCTGCTTGGGCGTGGCCTCGTCGGTGATGGGGATCGGCTGGTACGGCGAGCCGTTCCAGCACGGCTGCGGTGTCTCGGCGTCGCAGAGCCGGACCTTCCCCATGACCTCCTTGGGCGTCATGCCCAGCACACCGGCCAGCTTGGTGAGGACGGCCTTGCCGTCGTCCTCCATCTTCAGCAGGTCGGTGCGGGAGGCGGAGACCACGAGCCGTGTCTCGTTGTCGGCGAGCGGCACGCCGCGCGCGTCCAGGATCGAGCCGCGGACGGCGGGCTGGACGACCTGCTGGACGTGGTTGCCGGACGCCTCCTTGGCGTAGGCGTCGCCCTCGCGGATCTGCAGGTACCACAGGCGCCCGCCGAGGGTGCCGAGGAGGGAGAGGACGAGGACTTGGATGACGACGAGCCGGATCTGGACGCGTGGCGTCCGGCCGGTCTCGGGGATGTTGGTCACTGCGGCTGCCTCCCCCTCTCAGTGCGAGTGCCGGTGCGGATACGACTGTGTGTGTACGAGTGAGGAACGTAGGGCCCGCGGGGCCGGGTTCCACCTGGGCTCACTCGTTCCGGTGAACTCCGCTGCCCTCACAGCCGCTTGACCCCCTTGATGCGCCCGGCGCGCGCCGTCCGCGCCTTCCCGGCCTTCACCTTCAGTCCGCTCTTCACCCCGCCAAGGCCGCCGCGCTGGCCGCCGATGCGCAGGCCGGTGCCGCCGGAGAGCCAGCCGGAGGAGATGCTGGGCTTCTTCGCCTGGGAGTTGGTCTCGGCGAGCGGGTCGTTCTCGGCGCGCCGGGCCAGTGCCATGATGCCGGGCACCACGAACGGCGCCAGCAGCAGGTCGTACAGCGCGGCCGTGAACAGCAGGCTGCCGAGCCCGACATGGCGGGCGGCGGTGTCACCGACGAGGGCGCCGACGAGGGCGTACAGCAAGGTCGATCCGATCGCGGCGACGACCACGACCGCCATCGGCCCGGTGGCCGACTTGAGCCGGCCGCTCTCCGGCTTGACCAGGCCGGCGAGGTAGCCGATCACGCACAGCACCAGCGCATAGCGGCCGGCGGCGTGGTCGGCGGGCGGGGCGAGGTCGGCGAGCAGGCCGGCGCCGAAGCCGACGAGGGCGCCGCCGACATGGCCGTAGACCATGGCGAGGCCCAGGACGGTGAGGAGCAGCAGGTCGGGGACGGCGCCCGGGAGGTGGAGGCGGGCGAGGACGCTCACCTGGACCACCAGGGCGACGACGACCAGGGCGGAGGAGAGCAGGATCCGGTTGACGCGCATGTGGCTTCAGCTCCTACTGCTCTTGCTCGTACTGGTACTGGCCGTCGGCCGGGGGCGCGCCGGACGGCGTGACGGTCACCGTCACGGTAGGCGTGGGGGTCGGCTCGGGCTTGTCGGGGAGCACCGTGTCGCGTGGGTCCTTCGCGGGGGCCTGGACGACGACGCCGACGATGTCGAGCTTGCTGAAGGCGACGTACGGCGTGACGTACAGGGTGCGGGTCAGGTTGCCGCCGGACGGGTCGACCCGGGCGACGACGCCGACCGGGACGCCGGGCACGAAGGGCTTGTCGGCCTGGGAGCCGAAGGTGACGAGGCGGTCGCCCTTCTTCACCTCGGCCTTGCCGTTGAGGAGTTCGACCCGCAGCGGTCGGTCGCCCTGGCCGGAGGCGAAGCCGAGCTCGTCGCTGGCCTCCATGCGGGTGCCGACGGTGAAGTCGGGGTCGTTGGCGAGGAGCACGGTCGCGGTGTTCGGGCCCACGGTGGTGACCCGCCCGACCAGCCCGTCCCCGTTCAGGACCGTCATGTCCCGCTTGATGCCGTCGTTCGCTCCGGCGTCGATGGTGATCGTCCAGGAGAAGCCCTGGGCCGCTCCTATGGCGATGACCTCGGCGCCCTTGATGCCGTACTGGCCCTGGCCCGCGATCTTCAGCATCTTGTCCAGCTGCCGCAGCCGGCTGCGGTCGCGGTCGTCGCTGCCGAGCTTCGCCTTGAGGGCGGCGTTCTCCTGCTCCAGCCGGGCGAGCCGGTCGTGGCGCTCGCCGGAGTCGCGGACCGCGGCGACCGCGTTGCCGACCGGGTCGACCGCCGCGGACACGCCGTTCTCGATCGGGCCGAAAACCGTGGCGGCGGCGGACCTGGCGCCGTCGACAGGGGAATCCTCACCGCCGCGGATGTCCACCGTGATCAGCGCGAACGCGATGGCGACCAGCAGCACCAGGAGCAGCCGGCTCTCTCGTGTGTCCCTCACGTGCGGCGGCCGTGCCCTTCCTCATAGGAATTGCGGAAACCCCCGGGAAACCCGAAGGGTTCTGTATACGGAGTTTGTCTGCGGAGCTTGTCTGCAGAGGTTGTATGCAGAGCTTGTATGCGGAGGTTTCGAGGCTCTTCGGGGAGCTTATGCCTCCATATCAACGATCCGCCGTACGAGAGGAGATCATCCCGTACGGCGGAATCGAAGAGTTACGTCATCTGCGCGGCTGGGCGTCCAGCACCTGCTGCAACGCCTCGAACTCCTCGACGCACTTGCCGGAGCCGAGCGCCACGCTGTCCAGCGGGTCCTCGGCGATGTGGATCGGCATGCCGGTCTCGCGGCGCAGGCGCTCGTCGAGGCCGCGCAGCAGGGCGCCGCCGCCGGTCAGAACGATTCCTCGGTCCATGATGTCGCCGGACAGCTCCGGCGGGCACTTGTCGAGGGTCGTCTTCACGGCGTCGACGATCGCGTTGACCGGCTCCTCGATCGCCTTGCGTACTTCCGCCGCGGAGATGACGACGGTCTTCGGCAGCCCGGAGACGAGATCCCGGCCGCGGATTTCGGTGTGCTCGTCGGAGTCGAGGTCGTACGCCGAACCGACCGTGATCTTGATCTGCTCGGCCGTCCGCTCACCCAACAGGAGGGAGTACTCCTTCTTGATGTGCTGGATGATCGCGTTGTCCAGTTCGTCGCCGGCGACGCGGATGGACTGGGCGGTGACGATGCCGCCGAGGGAGATGACCGCGACCTCCGTGGTGCCGCCGCCGATGTCGACCACCATGTTGCCCGTGGCCTCGTGGACCGGCAGGCCGGAGCCGATGGCCGCGGCCATCGGCTCCTCGATGATGTGCACCTGGCGGGCGCCGGCCTGGGACGACGCCTCGATGACGGCGCGGCGCTCGACGCCCGTGATCCCCGAGGGCACACAGACGACGACCCGCGGACGAGCCAGATACCGCCGCTTGTGGATCTTCAGGATGAAGTAGCGGAGCATCCGCTCGGTGATCTCGAAGTCGGCGATCACACCGTCCTTCAGCGGACGTACGGCAACGATGTTGCCGGGCGTGCGCCCGATCATCTTCTTCGCTTCGGCACCGACCGCGAGGATTCCACCGGTGTTGGTGTTGATCGCGACGACGGACGGCTCGTTGAGTACGATCCCGCGACCCCTGACGTACACCAGCGTGTTGGCGGTCCCGAGGTCGACAGCCATGTCACGGCCGATGAACGACATTGAGTTCCCCATCAGGATTCGTCTGGCCTTCCTGGGAGCTTTTGATGGCTTTTCAGGTCGGCGAAGTGGGTGCTGTGACGTGAAGGCTTCTATCGTAGACGCGCCTTCGCGAACACTGCGGGAGGGTCTTCGCCATTGTCAGCAGATGGCGAGTCGTCCCGCTTGTGGAGACGGGCCATCGGGGGCACTCGTTCCCTCGATCGCCGCGCATATGCACTCGGGTGTGGAGACTTCGGTCCCCACACCCTTTCAGCCGCCGCAGACGCTACGCGCGGCCCGGAAAGAAGATCTTCACCTCGCGCTCGGCGGACTCCTCGGAGTCGGAGGCGTGGATGAGGTTCTCGCGGACGATCACACCGTAGTCACCGCGGATGGAGCCCGGCGCGGCGGCGATCGGGTCGGTCGGTCCGGCGAGCTGGCGCAGCCCCTCGATGACCCGCTCACCCTCGACGATCAGGGCGACGACCGGGCCCGAGGCCATGAACTCCACCAGCGGCTCGTAGAAGGGCTTGCCCTTGTGCTCGCCGTAGTGCTGCTCCAGCGTCTCCTGGTCCAGCGTGCGCAGCTCCAGCGCGGTGATCTGCCAGCCGGCCTTGCGCTCGATACGGCTGATGATCTCGCCGGTCAGGCCTCGACGGACGGCGTCGGGCTTGAGGAGGACGAGGGTGCGCTGGGTCACGGGAGGGCTCCTTCTTACTGCCGGTAGTGCGGTGGGATGAGGTTACAGGGCTGAGCTGGGCGTCCGTTACGGAGTGTCAGCTTGAGCGAGTGCCGTCCCTGGAGCTCTCTTGTGCTCAAGCGCCGGACGGGCTGGTTTTGTCACCCTGCGCCGCGAATCGCGCCTTCGCCTCGTCGACCTTCCTGCCGAAGTGCACCGACGCCCACCACAGCGCCGCGAAGATCACGCCCAGGATGAACATCGTCGGGACGATGAAGCCGGAGGCGATCAGGGCGATCTGCAGAGCCCAGCCGAGGGCCACGCCGCCGGGGCGGGTCACCAGGCCGCACAGCAGCACGCACAGGAACATCGCAATGCCGCTGACCGTCCACACCGTCGACATGGACAGGTCGGGATCCTTCATGGCGACCAGACCGGCGAAACCGATGACGAAGAACTCGCCGATCAGGGTCGAGGAACAGAGCGTACGCATCTTCCGGACTCAGCCCTTCCCCAGCAGCAGCCGGGCCTCGCCGACCGTGATGACGGACCCGGTGACGAGCACACCGCCGCCCGCGAACTCGCCCTCTTCCTCGGCCAGCGTGATCGCGGCCTCCAGGGCGTCCGGCAGCCGCGGCTCGACCTGCACGCGCTCGTCGCCGAACACCTCGACGGCGATGGCGGCGAGTTCGTCGGCGTCCATCGCACGGTGCGAGGAGTTCTGCGTGACGACGACCTCGGCGAAGATCGGCTCGAAGGCCTCCAGCAGCCCGCGCACGTTCTTGTCGCCGCTCGCGCCCACGACCCCGATCAGCCGACTGAAGTCGAAGGCCTCCCCGACCGCTTCGGCGGTGACGCGCGCACCGGCCGGGTTGTGGGCCGCGTCGAGCACGACGGTGGGCGAGCGCCGTACGACCTCCATCCGCCCCGGCGAGGCGACGGCGGCGAAGGCCTTGCGGACGGTGTCGATGTCGAGCGGCTCGGCCCGAGCGGCGCCGACACCGAAGAACGCCTCCACGGCGGCGAGGGCGACGGCGGCGTTGTGCGCCTGGTGCGCGCCGTGCAACGGCAGATACACCTCGGGGTACTCACCGCCCAGCCCACGCAGGGTGGCCAACTGCCCGCCGACGGCGACCTGCCGCGACACCACCCCGAACTCGAGCCCCTCCCGGGCCACGGTCGCGTCGACCTCCACGGCCTTCTTCAGCAGCACCTGCGCCGCGTCCACCGGCTGCTGGGCCATGATCACGGTGGCGTCCTGCTTGATGATGCCGGCCTTCTCGCCCGCGATCTCGCCCGGAGTGGCACCGAGGCGGTCGGTGTGGTCGAGGTCTATGGGCGTCACGACGGCGACATCACCGTCAATGACATTCGTCGCATCCCAGGACCCGCCCATCCCCACTTCCACGACGGCGACATCGACGGGCGCGTCGGCGAAGGCGGCGTACGCCATGCCCGTGAGCACCTCGAAGAAGGACAGGCGGTACTCCTGCGAGGCGTCGACCATCTCGATGTACGGCTTGATGTCGTGGTACGTCTCGATAAAGCGCTCGGCGGAGATCGCGGCGCCGTCCAGGCTGATCCGCTCGGTGATCGACTGGACGTGCGGCGAGGTGTAACGCCCCGTGCGCAGCTCGAAGGCGCCGAGGAGGGCCTCGATCATGCGGGCGGTCGACGTCTTGCCGTTGGTGCCGGTGATGTGGATCGAGGGGTACGACCGCTGCGGCTCGCCCAACAGGTCCATGAGCGCGGCGATCCGGGTGACGGACGGCTCCAGCTTGGTCTCGCCCCAGCGGGTGGCGAGTTCCGCCTCGACCTCGCGCAGCGCCTTGTCGACCTCGGGGTCTTCGGGGCGCGCGGGCACGTCTGCGCTGGGCGGGCCGCCCTGGGTGCGCAGGGTGCGGCTGCCGGCCTCGATGACCGCGAGGTCGGGGTCGCGGTCGGTCTCGGCCGCGATGATCTCTTCGAAGGGGTCGAGGGGGTCGGGCTCGTTCTGGTCGCTCACGGGGCCAGTCTACGGAGGGGGACTGACAGTGCGCCCAAGGAGTGGGGTGCGTGGTGTTGTCCGGCGGGTGCGGGTGCGTTGTGGCTGGTCGCGCCCACGCGGCGGAGCCGCATATCGACACAGCCCCGCGCCCCTGGGGACGTCAAGGCCCCCGGCGCTTACCCAGCACCGGGGGCCTTCATAGCCGTACAAACGCCTACGCCTGCGGCAGCCGCTCCAGCTGCGCAGCAATCCGCGCGATGTCCTCCTCGGCCTTCGCCAGGCGTCCGCGGATCTTCTCCACCACCTGGTCCGGCGCCTTCGCCAGGAACGCCTCGTTGCCGAGCTTGGCCGTGGCCTGGGCCTTCTCCTTCTCGGCCGCCGCCAGGTCCTTCGCGAGGCGCTTGCGCTCGGCCGCGACGTCGATCGCGCCCGAGAGGTCCAGCGCGACCTCCGCGCCCGCCACCGGCAGCGTCGCCGTGGCCGTGAACGCGTCGCCCTCCGGCTGGAGGCGCAGCAGCTGGCGGATGGCCGGCTCGTGCGGGGCGAGTGCCGTGCCGTCGAGGGTCAGGCGGGCCGGGACGCGCTGGCCCGGCTGCAGCCCCTGGTCGGCGCGGAAGCGGCGGACCTCGGTGATGACCTGCTGCAGAACGGCGATCTCCTGCTCGGCCCCCGCGTCACGGAAGCCGCCCGGTGCGTCAGCGCCAGGAACAGACACAGCCTTCGGCCACTCGGCGATGACCACCGACTCGCCACCCGTGAGCGTGGTCCACAGCGTCTCCGTGACGAACGGGACCACCGGGTGCAGCAGCTTCAGCGTGACGTCCAGGACCTCGCCGAGGACGCGCTTGGAGACCTCCGCGGCCTCGCCGCCCGCGGCGAACGTCGTCTTCGACAGCTCGACGTACCAGTCGAAGACCTCGTCCCACGCGAAGTGGAAGAGCGCGTCGGACAGCTTGGCGAACTGGAAGTCGTCGTAGAACGCGTCGACTTCGGCGACGACGGAGTTCAGGCGGGAGAGGATCCAGCGGTCCGTCGACGACATCGCCGACGGCTCCGGCAGCGGGCCCTCCACCGTCGCGCCGTTCATCAGCGCGAAGCGCGTGGCGTTCCAGATCTTGTTGGCGAAGTTCCGCGAGCCCTGGACCCAGTCCTCGCCGATCGGGACGTCCACGCCCGGGTTGGCGCCGCGGGCGAGCGTGAAGCGGAGCGCGTCGCTGCCGTACTTGTCCATCCAGTCCAGCGGGTTGACCGCGTTGCCGAAGGACTTCGACATCTTCTTGCCGAACTGGTCGCGGACCATGCCGTGCAGGGCGATGGTGTGGAACGGCGGGGTGCCGTCCATCGCGTACAGGCCGAACATCATCATCCGGGCGACCCAGAAGAAGAGGATGTCGTAGCCGGTGACCAGGACGGAGTTCGGGTAGAACTTCGCGAGCGACTCGGTCTGTTCGGGCCAGCCGAGCGTGGAGAACGGCCACAGGCCGGAGGAGAACCAGGTGTCGAGGACGTCGGTGTCCTGACGCCAGCCCTCACCGCTCGGCGGCTCCTCGTCGGGACCGACGCAGACGACCTCACCCTCCGGGCCGTACCAGACCGGAATCCGGTGACCCCACCACAACTGCCGCGAAATACACCAGTCGTGGAGGTTGTCGACCCAGTCGAAGTACCGCTTCTCCATCTCCTGCGGATGGATCTTGACCTTACCCTCGCGGACCGCGTCGCCGGCCGCCTGCGCCAGCGGGCCGACCTTGACCCACCACTGCATGGACAGACGCGGCTCGATGGTCGTCTTGCAGCGCGAGCAGTGGCCGACCGAGTGGACGTACGGCCGCTTCTCCGCGACGATCCGGCCCTCGGCGCGCAGCGCGCCGACGATGGCCGAGCGGGCCTCCAGGCGGTCCAGGCCCTGGAAGGGACCGTGGGCCGTGATGACCGCGTGCTCGTCCATGATGGTCAGGGACGGCAGGTCGTGGCGCTGGCCGATCTCGAAGTCGTTCGGGTCGTGCGCCGGGGTGACCTTGACGGCCCCGGTGCCGAACTCGGGGTCGACGTGCTCGTCGGCGACGACGGGGATACGGCGGCCGGTGAGCGGCAGCTCGATGTCACGGCCGACGAGGTGGCGGTACCGCTCGTCCTCCGGGTGGACGGCGACCGCGGTGTCACCGAGCATCGTCTCGGCGCGGGTCGTCGCCACGACGATGGAGTCGTCGCCGTCGCCGTACCGGATGGAGACGAGCTCGCCGTCGTCGTCCTGGTACTCCACCTCGATGTCCGAGATGGCGGTCAGACAGCGCGGGCACCAGTTGATGATGCGCTCGGCGCGGTAGATCAGCTCGTCGTCGTAGAGCCGCTTGAAGATGGTCTGGACGGCCTGGGACAGCCCCTCGTCCATGGTGAAGCGCTCACGGGACCACGCGACGCCGTCGCCGAGCCGCCGCATCTGGCCGCTGATCTGCCCCCCCGACTCGCCCTTCCACTGCCAGACGCGCTCGACGAACGCCTCACGGCCCAGGTCGTGCCGGGACTTGCCCTCCTTGCCGAGCTCGCGCTCGACGACGTTCTGCGTGGCGATGCCGGCGTGGTCCATGCCGGGCTGCCACAGCGTCTCGTAACCCTGCATGCGCTTACGGCGCGTGAGGGCGTCGATGAGGGTGTGCTCGAAGGCGTGCCCGAGGTGCAGGCTGCCCGTGACGTTCGGCGGCGGGATGACGATGGTGTACGGCGGCTTGTCGCTCTTCTCGTCCGCCTCGAAGTAACCCCGCTCCACCCAGCGCTCGTACAGCGGCCCCTCTACATCGGCCGGCGCGTACTGGGTCGGCAGTTCGGTGTCGGGCGCTGGTGGCTGCTGCTGAGCGTTCTCGGTCACCCGCCCAGTTTAGAGGTGTCCCGGGCGTGTCCCGAAACGCGTTTGTTCTGTAACGGTGGGCACCCCGATGCCATGCCTGCGCTGTGATTGCGCCAGGATGTCGTGAACATATAAGCATCTGGAGGGGAACCCAGAAATGAGTTACAACCAGCCGGGCCCGTACGGCGGGCAGCCCCAGCAGCCCGGTCCGTACGGCCAGCCCGGCCCGTACGGCCAGCAGCCCCAGGCGCCCCAGCCCGGCTACGGCTACCCTCAGCAGGCTCCTCCGGCCCAGCCCCAGCCCGGCTACGGCTACCCGCAGCAGGCCCCGGGCGTCCCGCCCCAGCAGCCGAACCAGTACGGCCAGCAGCCCCCGTACGGACAGGCCCCGTACGGGATGCCGCAGCCGCCGGCGCCGGGTGGCGGCAACAAGAAGACCGGCCTGATCATCGGCGCGGTCGCCGTTGTGGCCGCGATCGCCGTCGGGGCGTACTTCGTACTCGGCGGCGGAGGTGGCGGAGCGGGCAACCTCGAGGACGACGGGGCGCACAAGCTGGCTACGCCGCAGAAGCTGCTCAGCGACTACACGCGGATGAGCAAAGAGGGCGACACGTCCAGCAGCGACTCGACGGAGGAGCTGGAGAAGAGCGGCGTCAAGAACGGCACCAGCGTGTTCGGTGTCTACTCGACCGCGGACCTTTCGAGTTACGACCCCAGCGACCCGAACAGCACCACGCCCGATCTGGCCGAGTTGGCGAAGGCCAAGGGCATCTCGTACGCGGGCGCCTACGGCGAGATCGCAGACCCGGAGAAGGCTCTGGACGCGTTCTTCGCGAACTTCAAGAAGTCCGCCGAGGAGAGCTCCTCCTCCAGCAGCAGCGCCGGCAAGACCGAACTGGTCGGCGAGCCCGAGGCGGCCGACCTCGACGGCGCGGTCATGAAGTGCCAGTCGACCAAGGGCCAGGACCTGATGACCAAGCAGGAGAGGACCAACTGGTTCTGCGCCTGGGCCGACTACAGCACCATCGCCCTCGTGTCGCCGAGTGACGCCACGACGGGCATCGCCAAGGACGTGGCGATCGACATCACCACGAAGGTGCGCGCGGAGGTCCGCGTCAAGGCCTGACGCCGCACGCGTCCACAGCGCAAAGGGCCCCGGTCGGACGACCGGGGCCCCTTCGTACGTCTGCGGTGCGGCTACGCCGACTTCTGCTCGCCCGGTCCGCGGCGCGCATCCCGCGGAATCAGCGTCGGGTTCACGTTCGAGTGAACGACGTCTGCCGTGATGACGACCCGGGCGACGTCCTTGCGGGACGGCACCTCGTACATCACCGACATCAGGACCTCCTCCATGATGGCGCGCAGGCCGCGCGCGCCCGTCTGGCGGAGGATGGCCTGGTCGGCGATGGCCTCCAGGGCCTCGCGTTCGAAGTCGAGTTCCACGCCGTCGAGTTCGAAGAGGCGCTGGTACTGCTTCACCAGCGCGTTGCGGGGCTCGACGAGGATCTGAAGCAGGGCTTCCCGGTCCAGGTTGTGCACGCTCGTGATGACGGGGAGACGGCCGATGAACTCCGGGATCATGCCGAACTTGACCAGGTCCTCGGGCATGACGTCCTCGAACTGGTCCTTGGCCTCCAGCTCGCGCTTGGAGCGGATCGTCGCGCCGAAGCCGATGCCCTTGGCGCCGGCCCGGGACTCGATGATCTTCTCCAGGCCGGCGAACGCGCCGCCCACGATGAACAGGACGTTCGTCGTGTCGATCTGGATGAACTCCTGGTGCGGGTGCTTGCGGCCGCCCTGGGGCGGGACCGAGGCCGTCGTGCCTTCCAGGATCTTCAGCAGGGCCTGCTGGACGCCCTCGCCGCTCACGTCCCGGGTGATCGACGGATTTTCACTCTTCCGCGCGACCTTGTCGATCTCGTCGATGTAGATGATCCCGGTCTCGGCCTTCTTGACGTCGTAGTCGGCCGCCTGGATCAGCTTCAGCAGGATGTTCTCGACGTCCTCGCCGACGTAACCCGCCTCCGTCAGCGCCGTCGCGTCGGCGATGGCGAACGGGACGTTCAGCATCCGCGCCAGGGTCTGGGCGAGCAGCGTCTTGCCGGAGCCCGTGGGGCCCAGCAGCAGGATGTTGGACTTCGCCAACTCGATGGCGTCCTCGCGGCTTTGACCGCCGCCGTTCTCGCCGGCCTGGACGCGCTTGTAGTGGTTGTAGACGGCGACGGAGAGAGCCTTCTTGGCTGGTTCCTGGCCGACCACGTAGCCCTCGAGGAACTCGTAGATCTCGCGCGGCTTGGGCAGTTCCTCCCAGCGGACCTCACTGGTCTCCGCGAGCTCTTCCTCGATGATCTCGTTGCAGAGATCGATGCACTCGTCGCAGATGTACACACCAGGGCCTGCGATGAGCTTCTTGACCTGCTTCTGGCTCTTGCCACAGAACGAGCACTTGAGCAGATCGCCGCCGTCACCGATGCGTGCCACGGTGTGCTTCCCCTTCGCCTGGGAGACGACTGGACGTTTTCGAATCCAGCGGCTCCTGGTGCTGCCTTATGTCGACGGTACCTTGCCTGGCCCCCCGTTCGGGCCCCCCTTGGCGCGGTTCACTTTGACGTGCACCATTCCAAACCGTGCCAAGGGGCAGCAGACACTACCGGGTCCGCGTCAGCGAACGTCGGCGTTGTTCATCTTCCGGGTGGAGATGATCTGGTCGATCAGCCCGTACGACAGCGCGTCCTCGGCCGTGAGGATCTTGTCGCGCTCGATGTCCTCGCGGATCTTCTCGATCGGCGTGGTGGAGTGCTTGGCCAGCATCTCCTCCAGCTGCGCGCGCATCCGCAGGATCTCGTTGGCGGCGATCTCCAGGTCGGAGACCTGACCGCGGCCGGTCTCGCTGTAGGGCTGGTGGATCAGCACACGGGCGTTCGGCAGCGCCATGCGCTTGCCGGGCGTACCGGCGGCCAGCAGGATGGCGGCGGCGGAGGCCGCCTGGCCCATGCAGACCGTCTGGATGTCCGGCTTCACGAACTGCATCGTGTCGTAGATGGCCGTGAGCGCGGTGAAGGAGCCGCCCGGGCTGTTGATGTAGACCGAGATGTCCCGGTCGGGGTCCATCGACTCCAGGCACAGCAGCTGCGCCATGACGTCGTTCGCGGAGGCGTCGTCGATCTGCACGCCGAGGAAGATCACGCGCTCCTCGAAGAGCTTCGCGTACGGGTCGTACTCGCGGATGCCCTGCGAGGTGCGCTCGACGAAGCGGGGGATCACATACCGGGACTCGGCCCGCGGGCCGGTGTACTCGGCCTCGGTGCGGGCGTAGAGGCCGCTGCCGGGGAAGTCGTTCACTGTCTGTCTCCTAGGGGCTTAGGCGGTCGGCTGAGGGGCTCTACGGGGCTCAGGCCCCGGTGCCGCCGCCGCCCGGCATACCGGCGGCCGTGGCGATCACGTCGTCGATGAGGCCGTAGTCCTTGGCCTCGAAGGCGTCGAACCAGCGGTCACGGTCCGAGTCCCGGGTGATCTGCTCGATCGTCTGGCCCGTGTGCTGCGAGGTGAGCTCGGCCATGCGCTTCTTGGTGTGCAGCAGCCGCTCGGCGTGGATCTTGATGTCCGAGGCGGAGCCGGCCAGGCCCGCGGAGGGCTGGTGGATCAGGATCTCGGCGTTCGGCAGCGCGAAGCGCTTGCCCGGCGTGCCCGCGCTGAGCAGGAACTGTCCCATCGAGGCGGCGAGGCCCATGGCGATCGTCACCACGTCGTTCTTGATGTACTGCATGGTGTCGTAGATCGCCATGCCGGCCGTGATCGAGCCGCCGGGGCTGTTGATGTAGAGGTAGATGTCCTTGTCCGGGTCGGCGGCAAGGAGCAGCAGCTGTGCGGTGATCTTGTTCGCGATGTCGTCGTCGACCGGCTGGCCGAGGAAGATGATCCGCTCGTTGAGCAGCCGGTTGTAGACATGGTCGCCGAGGCCACCGCCGATGGAAGGCTCGCCGGCGGCGGAGGGCATCAGATTCGTCACGTATCCACCTGCTCGTCTTACGACGGCGCCGGGCCGTCTTACGTGTTCTGCGGGCAACGGGGGCTCCCCTGCCCTCATATTCATGGACCCTAACGCGGTGGCCCTGCGCTGCAATCCCGGTTCTGCGGGTGTTCGCTGTCAGCGCATGCACTCCGCCGGGTGGGGCGGATTTCTCGCCGTAGCTCCGCTGGTCAGTGGGTGAGCGCGGGTTGCGTGTGGTTGCTCGCGCCCACGCGGCGGAGCCGCACATCGACACAGCCCCGCGCCCCTTCAGGGGGCGTACGGCAACGGGCCCCGAAACGCTCGCCGCGTTTCGGGGCCCGTCATACGTCCATCAGGCGTGCCGTGGGCTCAGCCCTCGGTCTTCTCCTCGCCGGCCTCGTCGGCGGTGCCCTCGGCGGCCTCCACCGTCTCGGTGGCCTGCTCGACCTCGTCCTCGTCGTCCAGGTCGATGACCTCGCCGTTGGTGTCCTTGACCGTGGCCTTCTCGACCACGACGGCCAGGGCCTTGCCGCGGGCGACCTCGCCGACCAGGAGCGGAACCTGGCCGCCCTCGACGACCGCCTGGGCGAACTGGTCGGGGGACATGCCGGAGGAAGCCGCGCGGCGCATGAGGTGCTCGGTGAGCTCCTCCTGGTTGACGTTCAGCTTCTCCTGCTTGACGAGCTCGTCGAGGACGAACTGCGTCTTGATGCCCTTGACCGCGGCTTCCTTGGTCTCGGCGTCGAACTCCTCGACCGTCTTGCCCTGGATCTCGAGGTACTTCTCGAGGTCGAGACCCATCTGGCCGAGCTGGTGGTGCTCGAGGTTGTGCTTACGGGTGTTGATCTCGTCCTCGAGCAGCTTCTCGGGGACGGGCACCTCGACGAGGTCCAGCAGCTTCTCCAGGACGCGCTCCTGGGCCTGCGTGGCCTGGTCGTACTGCTTCATGTTCTCGAGGCGCTTGCGGCTGTCCGCCTTGAGCTCGTCGAGGGTGTCGAACTCGGAGGCGAGCTGCGCGAAGTCGTCGTCCAGCTCGGGCAGTTCGCGCGCGGCGACCTGGGTGACCTTGACGGTGACCTCGGCCTCCTTGCCGGCCGCCGAGCCGCCCTTGAGCTCGGAGGTGAAGGTGGCCTCGCCACCGGCCTCCAGGCCCTTCACGGCGTCGTCGATGCCGTCCAGCAGCTCGCCGGAGCCGATGGTGTAGGAGACGCCCTCGGCGACGCCGTCCTCCAGGACCTCGCCGTCGACCTTGGCCTGCAGGTCGATCGTGACGACGTCGCCGTCCTCGGCGGCACGCTCGACCGGGGAGGTCGACGCGAAGCGCTCGCGGAGGTCGGAGACGGCCTTCTCGACGTCCTCCTCGCTGACCTCGACGGCGTCGACCTCGACCTCGATGCCGGAGTAGTCCGGGATCTCGATGGCCGGACGGACGTCGACCTCGGCGGTGAAGTTCAGCGTCTCGCCGTCCTTCAGCTCGGTGATGTCGACCTCGGGCTGGCCGAGGACGTCGATCTCGGCCTCGTTGACCGCTTCGGTGTAGAACTTCGGAAGCGCGTCGTTGACCGCCTCCTCCAGGACCGCACCGCGGCCGAACCGCTGGTCGATGACGCGCGCCGGGATCTTGCCCTTCCGGAAGCCCTTCACCGTGACCTGCTGGTTGATCTTCTTGTACGCCGCGTCGAGGCTGTCCTTGAGCTCCTCGAAGGGCACCTCGACAGTGAGCCGAACCCGAGTCGGGTTCAGGGTCTCCACGGCGCTCTTCACGGTTCGGTCTCCTTGTGGCTGACTTCTTGGGTTCTGCCGGAGCCAGACTGGTCCGGCGGATTTCGCCGCCCGGAGGACTTCGTGACTTCATACAGAGAGACACACGGGCGTGCAGCTTGCATAGTAACGGCAGCGGCGACACGTCCCAAAGGCGATCAATGGACGCGATCACCCGAGGTCGTCGCGCGTGTGGCCGGTGTGGACCGGTCGTGGTCGGGGTGGCGGGATTTGAACCCACGGCCTTCCGCTCCCAAAGCGGACGCGCTACCAAGCTGCGCCACACCCCGTGCTGGTGCGACACGTAGGGTACATGCCCGCAGGCAGTGGGGCCGCCGCATTTCGCCGAGCCGGTCGCTGGGCCGACCGTGTGGCAATGGAGTGTGCGTCGAGGGGGCTTGACCCGCTACGATGCCTGCAGTGCCGCGGTCACCTGACCTGCGGCGCGTCCTGTGCGGGCGTAGCTCAATGGTAGAGCCCTAGTCTTCCAAACTAGCTACGCGGGTTCGATTCCCGTCGCCCGCTCTGTACGGCTCAGGGCCAGGTCAGAGGGTTTCCCCCCGACCTGGCCCTGATCGTTTCCCTGACCGATCATCTGACGATTCCCTGACCGTTTCCAGGGGCGGGTTCACAGGTCGCGTACGTCCACGGTGTAGACGGAGCGTCTGCCGTACGCCACGTAGAGGGCGTCGCCGACGAGGACGGGTGGCGCGTTGACGTAGCTGGGAGTGTCGAGGAGGGTGCCGTCGTCGCGGCCCGGGCTGGTCGCGACGACCTTGCCGGTGCGCAGGTCGATGGCGGCGAGGCGACCGCTGGGGGACGCCAGGTACAGACGGGTGCCGGAAGCGGTCGGGCGGCTCGACCTCTCCACCGTGGAGTCGGTCTTCCAGAGCTGGCGTCCCGTGCTCGGGTCGACCGCCCGGACGCTGCCGCCTTCGAGGATGAAGTACAGGGTGCGGTCCACCAGGTGGACGGATGCTTCCTCGGGCTGGGCCGGGGAGAGCCGTACGGTCGTCAGGACGTGTGACTTGGCGTTGATCAGGGTCACCGTGCGGTGGTTGCCGGTCCAACCGACCAGCACGAGGCGTCCGTCCGTCTGTCCGACGAGGTCCAGATCGCCCCCCTTCGCCTTCACGGTCCAGCTGGGCCGTCCGGTGGTCGGGGCGAGTTGCGTGACGCTCGTGCCGGTGATGTCGCTTCCGGTGTAGAGCGTGCAGATCAGGTACGCGTGCCCGGCTGCGCCGCGCAGCATGCAGGGCTGCTCGTCCGGGTCGGGCAGCGGGCGCTTCCAGCGGACCTTGCCGTCGTCGGCGCCGAGCAGGGCGTAGTACTGCGACTCGTCGCCGTACGTGGCGACGACGCCGGCGGGTATGGCGATGGAGTCAGTGCCCGGCTCCGAGGCCGCCGGGCCGTCGCCGGTGACGGTCTTCCAGATCACCTTGCCGCTCTCGGCTTCGAGCGCCTGAACCGTGTAGCGGGTCAGGCTCATCCCGTCATGGCCGATGGGACGGTCGTCGGCGCCGTAGACGTACACACGGCCGCTGTGGGCGGCGATGATCGTGCCCCCGGTGCTGGCGCCGAGGTCGTCCGCCGTCTCGTCGATGGGCCGGGCCCAGGTGTTGCGGCCGTCGGCGAGGGCGAAGCGGGTCGCCATGACGTCGTCGCCGGCACACACCAGGGACCGGCCGGTGGCAGCGCAGCGGTTGAACGGGTTGCTGGGGCCCACCGGCTCCTTGTCGACGCTCGGGTCCTTCGACGACTTGTGCCAGGCCTGCCAGCCGGTCGGCAGGTCGCCCGGGGCGGTTTCGTCACCCCCTGTGACGGCGACAGTGGTCGCGGTGACGGCAGTGAGGAGTGCGGCGCCCAGTGCGGTGGCCAGCCACAGGCGCCTGCGGCGCTTCGGCCGGCGTACTGGACGGGTCTCCTCGGCCGCAGGCGTGGGCAATGGCCTCGGCTCGGGGACGTGGCCGTCGCGCAGCAACAGCAGCAACTCGTCCGGCGTCGGTCGGGACTTGGGGTGCTTTTCCAGGCACAGGCGGATGAAGGGGAGCAACTCGGGCGGGACGTCGTCGAGTTCCGCGTCACCGTCGACGACGCGTACGGCCGTCTCGTAGGGGCTCGGGCTGTCGAACGGGCCATGGCCGGTGGCGGCGTACGCGACGACCGAGCCGAGAGAGAAGACGTCGGCGGCCGGGCCCACGTCCTGGGGGGAGGAGAACTGTTCCGGGGACATGTAGGGCGGGGTGCCCATCACGCGGCCGGTCTGGGTGAGGACCTCCTGGGCCGCGAACTCGGTGGCGCGGGAGATGCCGAAGTCGATGACGCGAGGGCCGTCCTCGGCGAGCATCACATTGGCCGGTTTCAGATCACGGTGGACCATTCCGGCGCGGTGGATGTCCCGCAGGGCCTCGGCCAGACCGGCGGCGAGTTCACGCACCTTCGGCAGCGGCAGGGGGCCATGGCGGCGGACGTGGGTGCCGAGGTCCTCGCCCGGGATGTAGAGCGTGGCCATCCAGGGGCGCGGCGCGTCGGCGTCCGCGTCCACGACGGGGGCCGTGAAGGCGCCGCTGACCTGGCGGGCGGCGGCAACCTCACGGCGGAAGCGGGTGCGGAACTCGTCGTCGTCGGCGTACTGCGCGTGGACGACCTTGAGGGCGAGGCGCCGTCCGGAGGCGGAGCGGGCGAGGTAGACCACACCCATGCCACCGGAGCCGAGGCGGTCCTCGATCCGGTAGCCGCCCACCTCCGGCGGGTCGGTCTCGCGCAGCGCCATTCCGTACGTTCCCCCGTTCCGTACCGTTCGACGATCACGAACGAGGGTATCCGTCCCCTTCCGGGGCGCCCCACGGACCCTAGAACTGGATGGAGTTGATCGTCTCGGCTATCGAGTTGAGGAACCGCTGGATGTCGTCGGCCATGCCGGTCGAGGCAAGGAAGAAGCCGAACAGTACGGCGACGACGGCGGGGCCGGCCTTCAGGGATCCGCCACGGATCAACACCACCAAAATGATCGCCAACAGCACCACCACTGACAGCGAAATGGCCACAACAGATCACACCCTCGGTCGGTCCGCTCTCCCGGCCCGGGGATGCACCCCGCGCACCCCCGCCAGAACCATCGTGCCACCAACCGGGCCTCGCTATGCGGCACGTGACGTTTCGTTCGCCACACCTGTGCCGGATCTGTGCGGACCCTCCGCCCGCAGCGACCTCTCCCGTTGTGCCCGTACAGCATTCCGACGGGACACCCGCGCAGGGAATTCGGCGGGATCGTTTCCATCGGCACACAACGTGTTCGCGGGTATTTCGAATTCTGCGCACTCCGATCATTCCACCGGAGTCAGCTCCTGCACCTATGCACCGCTTAGTCCGGATGAATCCGGACAAGACGGGTGACCAACAGGCAGCCAGCGGGTGCATG
The DNA here is from genome assembly GCF_001509475.1 of Streptomyces regalis. Lineage (GTDB taxonomy): Bacteria > Actinomycetota > Actinomycetes > Streptomycetales > Streptomycetaceae > Streptomyces > Streptomyces regalis. Next base: position 2,089 of record NZ_LLZG01000265.1, on the reverse strand, counting down.
TTCGTCATACACGCGTGGTCGAGCCCAATAACCAGGAATGACCTGGCGGGTTTTACGAAATCACACAGACAACGCTAGGGTGCCTCAGATGTTCCACGCTGCCTCGTCCCCCGCATGCGCAGCAAGGTCCTGGATCGCCTCCCCCGACATCCGGCGGGAGGGTCTGTGACGGACTCGCTGCGACCGCACGGCCACAACAGAGCGCCACTCCCCCCGGCCCAGTCGCCGGCGGACGGAGTGCCGAGTCCGCGCTCGCCGCAGAACCAGAAGGCTCAGAACCAGAAGGCTCAGGCGAGCAACAGACCAGCGTCCAGCGATGCCAAGCAGCGCGACGCGTTCTTCGACAATGCCAAGTACCTGGCGATCGTGCTCGTCGCCATAGGACACGCCTGGGAGCCGATCAAGGGCGACAGCCGGATCCTTGAGGCCGTGTACACCGTCGTGTACACCTTCCACATGCCGGCGTTCATCATCATCTCCGGCTTCTTCTCGCGCAGTTTCGACGCCAGCCCCAGCCGGATGAAGCGGCTGATCACCGGCGTCGCCGTGCCGTACATCGTCTTCGAAACGGCGTATCCGCTCTTCAAGCGCTGGATCGACGAGGACCCGGGCCAGGACATCAGTCTCCTGGACCCGTGGTACCTGACGTGGTTCCTGTGCGCGCTGTTCATCTGGCGGATGACCACCCCCATCTGGAAGATGGTGCGCTGGCCGCTGCCGATCGCGCTCGGCCTCGCCATGGCGGCGACGGTCGCCCCGGAGATCGGCGACGACCTGGATCTGCAGCGGGTGCTGCAGTTCCTGCCGTACTTCGTGCTGGGTCTGATCATGAAGCCCGAGCACTTCCACATGGTGCGCACGCGCACGGTGCGGATCCTGTCCGTGCCGGTGGGTGCGGTGGCGCTGGCCTTCGGCTGGTGGGCGGTGCCGCGTATGAACACCGCGTGGTTCTACCACCGTGACGCCGCGCAGGAGCTGCACGCGCCGTGGTGGAGCGGGCCGGTCATGGTGCTGGCGATGTTCGGCTGCTCGCTGCTGCTGACGGCCTGCTTCTTCGCGTGGGTGCCGCGCCGCCACATGTGGTTCACGGCGCTCGGTGCGGGGACGCTGTACGGCTATCTGCTGCACGGCTTCTTCGTGAAGGCCGGGGACTACCAGGGCTGGTTCGACCACGCCTGGCTGCAGCGGCCGCTCGGCGAGATCTTCGTCACCGTCTGCGCGGCTGTCGGTGTCACGCTGCTGTGCACCAAGCCGGTGCAGCGGGTGTTCCGGTTCGCGATGGAGCCCAAGATGGACTGGGCGTTCAAGCGGGACGCGGCGCAGCTGGCCCGTGAGCGTGAGAAGCGTGAGGGCGTGGCCCAGCGCGAGAAGGTCAACGCCTGAGCAGAGGGTCAACGCCTGAGCCGACTGGGAGCGTTCCCCTCGCGGGACGTCACTCGCCTACCAGACCGAGAAGTGCGCGCATCCGTGCGTACTTCTCGGTCAGTCGTTTACGGGTGGCCTCGTCGAGGGCCGCGAGGCGTGCCGGGTTCGCGTTGTGCGCCAGGTCCGCCTGCTTCACCAGGAGCGCGCCGTCAGTGGTGAGGATGCGGGCGGCGTAGGTCTCGGGCGGCTCTCCGGGACGCTTGGTGAGGGCCAGCACGATGTCCTTCGTGCGACGGCTCAGCGCGGCTTCTTCCAGCCAGTGGTCGGTCAGTGCGGCGTCCTCCACGGCGTCGTGCAGCCAGGCTGCGGCGATTTGGTCGTTGTCGCCGCCGCGTGCGTGTACGCCTTCGGCGACGGCCTGGAGGTGTTCGGTGTACGGGCGTCCGGCTTTGTCGGTCTGGGTGGCGTGGGCGGCGCGGGCGATGGCCTCCACGGCTGTGAGGGACAGGGGGGTTCGGTCGGTTTCGGTCACCCGTCCAGTGTCTCGCCCCCGCCGCCCCTACCCGTCCCATCCCCAGGGGCTGCCGCCCCTTCGACCCCGCCCTGGGGGCCTGCTGCCCCCAGGCCCCCGCTTCGGCCCTGAACGGGCCTCGTCCTCAAACGCCGGACGGGCTGAAATGCACGGACCGGCGCTGAGAAGCGACGGCCGGTGCGGGAGGCGAAA
>NZ_LLZG01000264.1 GCF_001509475.1 Streptomyces regalis | reverse complement strand
AGCTGCCGCGGGTACGCCGACCAGCCGGCGATGATCACCTTCGGCCGGTGCTCCTTGGCGAGCCGCTCGACCTCGGCCATGTCCACGAGACCGGAGTCGGCGTCCACGTGATACGGGACCACGTGGAACTGCTTGCCCGAGAAGTTGATCTTCATGCCGTGGGTGAGGTGGCCGCCGTGGGCCAGGTCCAGCCCCAGGATGGTGTCGCCGGGCTGGGCCAGCGCGAACAGGGCGGCCTGGTTGGCGGAGGCGCCGGAGTGGGGCTGGACGTTGGCGTACTCGGCGCCGAACAGCTCCTTGATCCGGTCGATGGCGATCTGCTCGGCCACGTCGACGTGCTCGCAGCCG
>NZ_LLZG01000263.1 GCF_001509475.1 Streptomyces regalis | reverse complement strand
GTCGCCCTCGTTGAACAAGTCGCCGGGCCTGGACAGCAGCACCGCCTCCAAGGGCATTTGCTGTCCAGGCCCGGTCCCATTTCCCGCTCCGCGCACCCGCTGGGAAACCAACGGGAGATGATCATGGGGAACCCTGGATGCACGGAGGGGGAATCAAGGGGTAACCACGGCAACCACTAGGCCAGTGAGCTGCGCCGCAACCCGGCCACCTGTCGCACCCCTCAGACTTTGAAGAACCAGGAGTTCATGACGGTCCAGGAGACCGCCTACGTCCTCGGCTGCAGCGTCAAGGTCGTCCGCGCCCGCATCAAGGACCTCGGACTGCGCGCCGCCGTCGGCCGCCGCATC
>NZ_LLZG01000262.1 GCF_001509475.1 Streptomyces regalis | reverse complement strand
GGAGGCGTCGAAGCGCGGGGACATCAGCCGGGCCCGCCCGTCGCCGTCCACGTCGGCGGCTGCCCGGTCGCCGGGTCCCGCGTCCGGCCGCTCGACGCCGAGCAAGCCCGGCGGGCCCTCGTCGACGTGGAGGCATGCAGCATGTGCCGGCCGGACACGGAGCTCGGGGTGCTGGGGTAGCCGAACCGCGCGACCCTGGAGGCATGGCTCCGATTGTGCTGCATGCCCCGCGGGGGACGGGTGGCCGGCGGATGACGATCCGCGGCGAGATCATCGGCGTCGCGTACTCGGACGCGGACGTCGTCGAGTTCCTCCGTCAGGCCGGCCTGCCCGACGGCGGCCGGCTGCTCGACG
>NZ_LLZG01000261.1 GCF_001509475.1 Streptomyces regalis | reverse complement strand
CGGCGGCCTGGCCGACCGGCTGGGTCGACCTGGGCTACCTGTCCGACCACGGGGGGTCGCTGGAGTACGGCACCGACTCCGAGGACATCACCGCCTGGCAGTCCCTCAGCCCCGTCCGCAAGGTCCTGACCTCGGTGGACATGACGCTGGCCTTCACCGCGATCGAGCTGAAGGGCTCGACCATCAGCCTGTACTTCCCCGGCTCGGAGCTGACCGAGGCGTCCGAGGGCGTCACCCAGCTCAGCATCCCGGCCGCCCCCACGCCGGATGAGCGGGCGATCGGCCTCGAGTGGCGCGACGGCGACATCACCAACCGGCTGATCATCCCGCGCGGTGAGGTCACCGACCGCGGCGCCATCACCA
>NZ_LLZG01000260.1 GCF_001509475.1 Streptomyces regalis | reverse complement strand
CCCAGCACAGCCAGCCGTCCCAGCCGTGCCGGGAGAGCACCTCCACGCACTCGGCGAGCGGCAGCACCCCGGTGCCGAGCGGCAGCGGGGTCGTGTCGTCGGCGGAGGCGATGTCCTTGACCTGGACGTAGCCGAGGTACGGGGCGAGGGCCGCGTAGCTCTCCGAGGGCTGCTCGCCGCCCAGCCAGGTGTGCATGACGTCCCACAGCGAGCCGACGTGGCGGTGGCCGACCAGGCCGAGGACGCGGATCGCGTCGGCGGCGGTGCGGTGCGAGTCGTGGGTCTCCAGCAGGATCCGTACGCCCATGTCGGCGGCGTACTCCGCGGCCGTACCGAGCCGCCGCGCGGCGATCGCGTCCGCCG
>NZ_LLZG01000259.1 GCF_001509475.1 Streptomyces regalis | reverse complement strand
CGGTCTCCTCACCGCCGTCACCGCGCCCGCCTCCGCCGCGACGACCTGCACGTCGCCGGTCTTCAAGCGGCAGTTCTTCGCGAACACCACCTTCTCCGGTACGCCGAAGAAGACCGACTGCGACAGCGCCATCGACCAGAGCTGGAGCGGGGCTCCCGTCACCGGTCTGCCGAAGGACAACTTCGGCGTGCGGTGGACGCTGACCCGGGACTTCGGCTCCGGCGGCCCGTTCGCCTTCTCCGCCTCCGGGCTGGACGGCATCCGCGTCTACCTCGACGGCACGCGCAAGATCGACCTGTGGAAGAACACCTCCACGACCGTCTCCAAGACCGTCAACGTCACCGTCCCCTCCGGCAAGCACACCCTCC
>NZ_LLZG01000258.1 GCF_001509475.1 Streptomyces regalis | reverse complement strand
GGACGGTGCGGGGGGTGCTCGACCGGGGGGACGGGGTGCGGACGGAGCTCGGTCGGCTGGGCGATGGTGAGCTGCGGTATCTCGCGCTGTCGTTGGTGCTGTTGACCGGGCCCGGGGTGCTGGAGGTCGACGCGGTCGGTGAGGTGCCCGCGGCGATGCAGACGCTGACCGTGCTTGCGGATGGGCTCGACCGGGGGCTGGATCCACGGCAGCGCGGGGAGTTGGTGCGGTTGGCGGCGCGGATGTGTGAGCGGGGGCACATTCGGGTGGTCGGGGCGGTGAGTGATGCGGCGGGGGGGGGTGGGGTCCCAGGGGGCGAACCGGGGGCGGGGAAAAACCCCCTTGTTGGGCCAAAATGCACCGACCGCGGG
>NZ_LLZG01000257.1 GCF_001509475.1 Streptomyces regalis | reverse complement strand
GAAGTCGACCATCAACACGATGGTGGACCAGCTCTCCGCCTTCGCCGACGAGGTGACCCGCGTCGCCCGCGAGGTCGGCACCGAAGGCAACCTCGGCGGGCGGGCCCAGGTGCGGGGCGTCTCCGGCGTCTGGAAGGACCTCACCGACAACGTCAACTTCATGGCGGACAACCTGACCTCCCAGGTCCGCAACATCGCCCTCGTGTCCACGGCCGTGGCCCAGGGCGACCTCGGCAAGAAGATCACCGTGGAGGCGAAGGGCGAGATCCTGGAGCTGAAGTCGACCATCAACACGATGGTGGACCAGCTCTCCGCCTTCGCCGACGAGGTGACCCGCGTCGCCCGCGAGGTCGGCACCGAAGGCAACCTCGGC
>NZ_LLZG01000256.1 GCF_001509475.1 Streptomyces regalis | reverse complement strand
GGCTGGATCTGTCCGTCAGCTCGGGAGTAGCCGACGGGTCGCACTCGTCCGTCGAGCCGCAAGCAGCCGACGGACCGTACCCGTCCGCCCAGCCGCAGGCAGTGGACTGGCTGGGCTCGTCCGTTGGGTCGCGAGCAGGGGGCGAGCCGCGCTCGTCCGTCGGGCCGCAAGTCGGCGACGGACTGGACCCGTCTGTCGGGCCGCAGGCAGTGGACTGGCCGGGCTCGTCCGTTGGGTCGCGAGCAGGGGGCGAGCCGCGCTCGTCCGTCGGGCCGCAAGTCGGCGACGGACTGTACCCGTCTGTCGGGCCGCAGGCAGTCGACCGGCTGGATCTGTCCGTCAGCTCGGGAGTAGCCGACGGGTCGCACTCGTCCG
>NZ_LLZG01000255.1 GCF_001509475.1 Streptomyces regalis | reverse complement strand
GTCACTGGTGATCGTCGCACCGGAGACGGTGTCGATGTCCGCGCTCTGCGCCTCCAACGTCTCCGCGATCAGCTTCGGCACCGCCGCCGTCGTCTGCGGATGGTTCGGCTGCTGCAGCATCTTCACCGACGCTATCTTGGAGCCCTCGAAGGTCACCTGGACCTGCACGGGGCCCTTCTCGGTCTGCAAGGTCGAGCCGTCGACCGTCTGCGACTGCGAGGCGGCGGAGGAAGAGGCGGACTCCGTGTTCGCGTCGATCGCGGCCTGGAGGGACTCCCTGTAGCCGTCACTGGTGATCGTCGCACCGGAGACGGTGTCGATGTCCGCGCTCTGCGCCTCCAACGTCTCCGCGATCAGCTTCGGCACCGCCGCCGTCG
>NZ_LLZG01000254.1 GCF_001509475.1 Streptomyces regalis | reverse complement strand
GCCCCTGCCCGTACGACAACCCCTACATGAGGACGTGACCATGACTCTCCCGCACCTCGCCCCCTACGATCCGCTCGATCCCGCCCACAACGCCGATCCCGCGGCCCGGCTCGCCGAGGCCCGCGACCGCTGCCCGGTGTCCCAGCCGCGCCCCGGCGTGCACTTTCTCGCCCGCCACGACGACGTACGGGACGTCCTCACCGCCCATGAGGCGTACTCGTCCGTCGACAACTTCGCCCTGGAAAGCGGTGGCACGACAGCCGACCTGCCAGCGGCAATAATCACCATGTTGGACCCGCCCGACCACACGGCCCTGCGCGCTCGTCTCAGGCGCTGGTTCGCTCCCGCCGTGCTCCGCAAGCAGGAACCACGTGTCCGCGACATCGTGACCGACATCCTCGACGCGTGGCAGCCCGGCCAGAAGGCCGAGATCTACCACGACCTGGCCCGTCGGGTACCGACCCGGGTGGTGTATGCCTTCCTCGGTCTGCCGGAGGAAGACTGGGACCGCCTGCACCGGTGGGCCGACGCGATCGACGACATCCTCCCGCAGGTGCCGATCGACATGCCGGAGTTCGTGGCACTCACCCGCTATCTCGGAGAGCAGTTCGCCGCCCGGGCTGCCGCCCCGGCCACCGGGAAGGGCGTCCTGGACGGTCTCGCGCACCCCGCTGACGGCGAGCCACCGCTCACTCCGGCCGAGGCCGTCATGCACACCCTCCAGCTGATCCTGGCCGCCACGGACACCACTGCCAGCCTGATCACCAACCTCCTCCACGAACTACTGGCAGACCGCAGCCACTGGGAACGGCTGCTCGCCGACCGGTCCCTCATCCCCACGGCGATCGAGGAGTCCCTGCGCCACGATGCGCCCCTGCAGTACGTTCTGCGCACCGTGACGCAGGAGCGGGAGATCTCCGGCTGCCCCGTCAAACCCGGCGACCGCCTGGCCGTCAGCCTCCAGTCGGCCAACTGGGACGACCGGGCCTGGGGCGCCGACGCCGCGGACTACTCTCTCGACCGCCCGGCGGGACAGGCCACTCCGATGACCTTCGGCTACGGCATCCACACCTGCCTCGGCGCACCACTGGCCCGGTTGGAGTCCCGCGTCGTCCTGGAACAGCTGCTGGAGCGCTTCCCCGACCTGCGGCTCGCTCCCGGCTATCGCCGTGAGCCCGCTCCGGGCCTGGTCATGGTCCGCCGCCCGGCTCGGCTCGACGTCGCGCTCTGATCAGAGCGCGATCCACCGCTGACGTCATGGAAGACATCAACCCGAGGGAGCGGATCTACTCGCCGCGCTCGCGGACTCGGCAGCCGTCGAACCCGCGCCCGGTGGGACCGGCACCAGCCATGCCCGCCCCTCAACCGCCACGGTGGCGTAAATACGCAGGTCGGCACCGTTGGCATGACCAGCCATGTTTTGTGGCTCCCGCCCAGGACTCGAACCGCGGCCAACACCCGCCATGAGCCGGTGCCCGGTTTCCCGGCCGCCAGCCACCCGCCACCCGCCGCGACGAGCCGTAACACTCACCGGGATGACATTCCAAGGAAACGGCACCACCTTGCCCGCCATGGGCTCCAGTTGCCCCGTAGCGGCCCGTGAACTTCAGGATATTCAGCACGGATCCAGCAGCGGGTACAGCGACGGAGGCGACCCCGGATGGGGCCAACCCCGCCTGACCACGGCTCGGTGGACCACGGCCGGGACTTCCCGTCCACGATGCGCAACCCGGCGCCCTACTTCAGCAACCGCCGGGGCGGAGCATCGTGCGCCTTGACAGCCCCAGCCGTCATGCGTGCGTATTTGCCAGATCGCTACACCGATGCTAAGTCGCCCACTAAACGTTGACCCGGAACATCGATGGCAACGCTATGACCTGCGAAAGAGCCGGTTTCGGGGCCACGACCCAGCAGTGATCCTGCATTCAGCCCGCCACCGCGCCAGCGCCCGTACGAGTCCGCCCAGCATCGACTCTGAGCTGCTATGACGTGGGTCCCTGGGGGGACAGGGCGGTCACCAAGGCGATAGCAGCCCGAGCCCCGAACCACGATCGGCAGCAACCGTAGCCCGCCCTGCGGAGACCGCGACGCCCCATCCAGCGCGTGGATGGGCGGATACGGGATTCGGATGGCGCGGAGGGTGGGCGGCGGGCCATGAAGGCCGCATAGTCGTGCCACCCGCACGCCGCTGTCCGGATTCGCCGTCGGCGTGAGGTCCTCCTCAGCATGCCGAGCGCCGTCGGCGCCTGTGCGGCATGCCCGCTCCCCCGAGTCCACGGAGTCGCCATGCCTGCTTCCTCGCCCCTGCCCTCCACCACGATCGATGAGTCCGCCCCGCCGCCCGTGAGCGTGTCGGGCCCGGCGCACCGGCTGCGGGTGACCGCGCTGATGGCGGGCAGCTGTCTGCCCGTCCTGGGGGCGGTGCTGATCGCTCCGGTGCTCCCCAGGATGCAGGAACACTTCGCCTCGACCCCCGGTGCCAAGGCACTTGTCCCGCTGGCGCTGACCGTTCCGGCGCTGGCACTGGCGCTGCTGGCTCCGGTCGCCGGAGTAATCCTGGACCGCCTGGGCCGCAAGCGTCTGCTGCTGGTGGCGACCGTCTTGTACGCGCTGTTTGGCACGGCGCCGCTCTGGCTGGACTCACTGGGCGCGATCATCGCGAGCCGCGCCCTGGTCGGCATCACCGAGGCGGCGATCATGACCTGCTGCACCACCCTGATCGGGGACTACTACACCGGTCAACGGCGGATGAAGTACCTCGCCCTGCAGACCATGTGCACCTCCGCGTCAGCCACGGCGTTCTTCGTGCTCGGCGGTACCGCCGGCGCGGCGGGCTGGCGGGTGCCGTTCTGGGTCTACGCGGTGAGCCTGCTGCTCGTCCCGGTGATGGCCTTCACCCTGCCCAGGCCGGTGGTGCGCCCACGCACGGAGGTTGTCCCGACTGCACGTCGCCCGTTCCTCTGGCGGCAGATGGCGGGAATCTGCGCCCTGACCCTCTTCGCGGCGATTGTCTTCTACACCGTCCCCGTGGAGATGGCGTACCTGCTCGACGACCTCGGAGTGGCCAACACGGGCATGATCGGTCTGGCCACCGCGGTCGCGAGCGCCGGCACCGTGGCCGGAGCGATCGCCTTCGCCCGCCTGAAGCGCTCCCCGGGGCCGATGCTGCCCGCCGTCTTCACGGTCTGCGCGGCCGGTTTCGGGGTGATGTTCCTCGCCGGCAGCGTCCCGCTGATGATCGTCGGTGCGGTGATCAACTGCCTGGGCACCGGCATGCTGTTGCCGTCGTTGCTCACCAGTGCCATGTCCCGGTTGCAGTACGAGGATCGCGGCCGGGGCACGGGGCTGTGGACATCTGCCTTCTTCGGCGGCTCGTTCGTGTGCCCGCTGGTGCTCCTTGCCCTGGAATCGGCGGTCGGCACGCTGGCCGGAGCCGTGGGGGTTCTGGGGCTGGCTTCCGCGATCGTCGCTGCCGGGCTGCTGGTGGCCCGGCGACAGGCCAGTGCCGCAGAGCCCGGGCCGCTACCCGACCAGGTGGCCTGAGGGCCTGGGCCGCAGCCCTTTGAAGATGTCTTCAGGCGGGAATCCCCGCCCGGCGGGAAATGCTCAGGCAACCGTGACCTTGATCGTGTGCCGCCCGGTCGCCCCGTCGGGCAACGGCTTGTGCACCTGTCCTGTCTGCACCTGGCCGGTGTTGTCGATGGTGCGTACTTGCAGCCGATGCTCGCCGGGCGTCGCCTGCCACGGCCAGCTCCACTGCCGCCATGTGTCCACCGACGGCACCGCCGCGAGCTGTGCCTGCTGCCATGGTCCGTCATCCACGCGGACCTCCACCGCGGACACCCCACGATGCTGCGCCCACGCCACCCCGGCCACCATCACCAGACCTTGCTTCAGATGCTTGCCCGCGGCCGGTGTGTCGATCCGCGACTGTGTCTTCACCGGAGCCAGCGCCGCGTAATCCCGCCGTACCCAATAGGCGCTGAAGTCCGAGAAACGACTCAGCTCCAGCTCCGTCAACCACTTCGTCGCCGATACGTATCCGTACAGCCCGGGCACCACCATCCGGACCGGAAATCCGTGTTCGACCGGCAGTGGCTCCCCGTTCATCCCGACCGCCAGCAACGCGTCCCGCCCGTCACGCAACGCTGCCGTCGGCGTACCTGCCGTGTAGCCGTCCACGGAACGGCTCACCACCTGATCCGCCCTGTCATCCGGCTCGACTTCATCCAGCAGACCCTCGATCGGTACCCCCAACCACCGCGCGTTACCGACCAACTCGCCACCGACCTCATTGGACACACACGCCAGCGTGATGTAGCGCTCCACCATCGGCCGTGCCAGCAGTTGCTCGTACGTCAATGTCAGCGGCCGTTTCACCCGGCCATGAATCCTCAGCCGCCAGTCCTTCGGTTCCATCTGTGGCACCGTCAAAGCGGTGTCGATCCGGTAGAAGTCCGCGGTCCTGGTCACGAACGGCTCCACTCCGGGCACGCCGACCGAGACCTTGGCGGGCAGTGGCGGTGCCGGGCTCGACGGGGACGGAAGAACCACCGCGGCCCGGGCCGCGGCCACACGTTGTGCCCAGAGCCGACGTCCGCCCGGTACGGCCACCGCGGCCGCGCCGATCGCCCCGACCGCCAGCGCCAGAAACCGTCGTCGGCCCGATGGCTGTCCCGCGCCGTCCACCACCGAGATGCCGGTGTCCGACGACGGCGAACGGGCACCCTGCAGGGGGGTGTGGGTTCCCTGCGCCGCCACGTCCGTGTCCAGGCCGGTGCCGTCCCCCAGGTCCTGCGCCGATACCGCAGCACGGTGTGGCAGGGTGCGACGCAGCAGCACCAGAAGGCCGGCAGCGGCCAGTGCACCGGCCACTGTCGGCAGCGGGTACGCCCACGTGGCGCTGGGCCGGGTGGCTGACGCGAGTACGCCGATCACCCCGAACACAGCGACGCCGACCAGCCCGTACCAGAGCCGGCGCATGGTCAGTACACCGATGAACGCGGCGAACACCGCCAACACCAGCACGATTCCCGCCTGCAGCGCCAGTTTGTCGTACGTGTAGAACACCGCGACGGCGAACTCCTTGACCGGAGTCGGCGCGGCGTCCACGGCGACGCCACCTACCGCCACGAGGGGCGCTGAGGGCCCGCCCGTCGCGGCTGCCACCAGCTCACCGACGCCCAGGGCGAGTGCGGTGGCCGCGACGCCGGCAAGCTCGCCATACCACTGCTTGGGCGGTCTTCCCGGTGCCGGCCGACCTGTCTTCTGAGTCTCCATGTCGATACCGGACGTCTGATCGGCGCTTACCGGCTCACCCGGCGCAGCCGGGCGAAGCCGACACCCAGCACGACGAGACCGACGATCGCCACGATCGGCCCGACGACCGCCCACAGCGTCACGCCGCTCATCGCCGAGCCCTTCATGACGTCGAGTCCCTGCAAGGTCCAGCCCACGCCGACAAAGGCCAGGAGTGCGCCGAGGCCGAGGACGAACCAGTTCTTCTTCATGGGGTATCTCCAGGTGGGGAGCCGAAGTTCTCGACAACGAGCGTGACGGTTCTGAGGCCGAGGCGGCGACAACGGTTGGTTGGACCCCGTCGTCAACCGATCGACGTACGCACACCCCCACCGGTGCGTGGACGTTCCTCGGCGCCGAGTCGGGCACCGTGGACGTGGGCGCCCGTAAACGTGGACGTGGCCGCCCGTAGACTGGCGGCCAGATCTCTGCGGGCGAAGGTGGACAGGGCGTGGCAGTACGCAGCACCGTCGACTTCGGGTACCGCTACCGCGTCGGATGGCACGTCCTCGTAGGCGCCGTCGCGATACCTCTTGCCATTGCCATAGCGGCCGACGTCACCGTGGCGCTCGGACAACGCCTGCTTGCCCTCGGTACGCTCGCTGTCATCGTCGCCTGCTATGCCCTGGTCGCTCCGCGAGCCATGGAGAACCGCGACGAGCGTTGGGGTGCGGCCTACTTCGCCGTCCTGGCGGTCGTGTTCCCGCTTCTGCTCGCCATCGCCCCGATCGGTGGCGCACTGCTGTTCGCGCTCTGCCCACAGTTGTTCGTGATGGTCGCGAGGTGGCGGGTACGTCTACCGCTGTTGTTGATCCTCTACGCCGAACTCGCCTGGGCCATGGTGGCGCGGGCCGGAGTCAGCCGCTACACGCTGGCGATGGTCGGCGTGACCGTTCTGGTACCCATGACCGTGACGATCCTCGTGGGCGCCTATCTGACCGGCATCCGCGAGCAGAACCGCAAGCGGGCCGCGCTGATCGAGGAACTGACCCGGACGCGGGCCGCACTGGAACGCGCGGGCCATGAGGCAGGCGTCCACGCCGAACGTGAACGCCTGGCCGCCGAGATCCACGACACCCTGGCACAGGGCTTCACCAGCATCCTCATGCTCGCCCAGGTCGCACGGACGACCCTGCTCCGTGATCCGACGGCCGCCGACGGGCAGCTCGACATCCTGGAGAAGACCGCCCGCGAGAACCTCGCGGAGGCACGCTCGCTGATCGCCGCATCGGCCCCGGTCGACCTGACCGGTCGCGGACTCGCCGATGCGCTGGACCGGCTCGCCGCCCGGCATACGCGCGACACGGGTACGCGCGTCGAGGTGTCGATCGTCGGCGAGCGGTCCGGCGCACCCACCGGCACCGACATCGCCCTGCTGCGCACCGCGCAGGAGGCCCTGGCCAACGTCGGCAAGCACGCCGCCGCCACGGCGGTGCGGATGGAGTTGCGCCACGATTCCGGCCTCATGGCGCTGGCCGTGACCGATGACGGCCAGGGCTTCGACCCGGCCGCCGTCCGGGGTGGATACGGCCTACTCGGCATGCGCACCCGCGCCTCCAGCCTCGGCGGAACCTGCACGGTGCGATCGGCTCCTGGCCAGGGCACCACGGTGCGGGTCGAGCTGCCGCCGACCCCGGCCGAGCAGGCGGCGCACAGCCTGCAGCCTGTGCTTGATCTCAGCTCCACACGGTCGACCACTGAGCGAGCGGAACCGCCTCGATGACTGTCCACATCCTGATTGTCGATGACCATCCCGTCGTACGCTTCGGCCTCCGCGGCATGCTCGAGACCTACGACGACCTGCGGGTCGTCGGCGAGGCCGGCTCCGGCGACGAGGCGATCGTCCTCGCCGCCGCGACGCGCCCGGACGTCGTCCTCATGGACCTGCGGATGCCGGGTACCGATGGCGCCACCGCGACGGCGCGCATCCGCCAGGAGCACCCCGGCATTCGCGTGCTCGTGCTGACCACCTACGAAGGTGACGCCGACATCCTGCCGGCGATCGAGGCCGGCGCCACCGGTTACCTGCTCAAGGACACCCCGATCGGTATCCTGACCGACGCGATCCGGGCGGCGGCCCGGGGTGAGAGCGTCCTGGCCCCGCCGGTGGCCGCCCGGCTGGTGACGCACATGCAGGCGCCGGCCAGGGAGCAGCTGACCCCCCGCGAGGTTCAGGTACTCGGCCTCGTCGCGCGGGGTCTGTCCAACGGCGAGATCGGTTGGCAGCTGTACATCGGCGAAGCGACGGTGAAGACGCACCTGCTGCGGACGTTCGTCAAGCTGGGTGTCAACGACCGCACCGCAGCCGTCACCGTCGCCCTCTCGCGCGGCGTCCTCACTCCACCACACCGGTGATCTTCGCGTGCGGGACTGTAAAGCGAACGGCTCTGGCCCGTAGTCGGTGGTGACACCGGGTAGTCACGCTTGGCCGGTGATCTTGTGATGAATGTCAACTCCCTTTCCAGCAGGGTGTTTTTCCAGGCCGTACTGGTCGGGCCGCGCCGGTGTCCCGTTCGATGGCCTGGAGGCGGTTGTTGAGCTGTTGGCCGCTGCCATTGATGGAGGCGAGCCGGCAGCGGTGCGGGAGGGCGGCGGCACCCGTGCCCGCCGCTCTGCCTCGCCACCGATGGGGCCCTCGGATGGGATCACTGATGAGTGGTCCGTCGGGACCCGGGAAAGAACCGGTTGGTGACGCGCTGATAGCGCATGTAGTCGGGGCGTCGTTGCCGGCTGAAATACTCGGCGGGAACGGCGCCGGTGTAGTGCACGAGCATGTGGTACGTGGTCCAGGAGATCCAGGCCAGGGCGAGGGCCGTGAGCAGGCCGAAGACGATGTGATGGTGTGGCCAGCGGTCGATCAGCACGGGCAGCGACAACAGGATGAGACTGTTCCACTGCATCCACTGACCGAAGTAGTTGGGGTGACGGCTGTAGCGCCACAGCCCGATGTCGCAGGTGCGGCGCACACCGTCTCGTCGGGTACGGTCGGCGAAACGGGCCTTCTGCAGGTCCGCCACCGATTCGAAGACCCAGAACACCGCCCACAGCGCGATCGCCGCGACACTCACGACATCGAGGCCGGCCGTGCGCACGGTGGCGAGCGCGGCCGGGACCGCGAGCACAGCGATGTTGGCGCCGCACTGGACCATGATCTCGACCTGGAGCGACACCTTCTCGTTGCGGAACCCGTCCCGCTCCCAACGGCGCCGCTGGTACTGGTACCGCGGCAACTCACCAGGCAACCGCTTGAACACCATGAATCGCAGCGCCCAGGCGCCCATACGCATGCCCATCAGCAGGTAGATCGCCGCAGTGGCGACAGCCACAGGCGAGTCCAGGCCGCCGAACGCCAGGACCTGCACCCCGATCAGGGCCAGGCCCCACGGCCAGGCCACATCCACGTAGGACATGAACCCGGTGCGATGGGCCGGCAAGCACGCACCCACGACGAAGACGGCGAGTTGCACAAGCAGGTTGCAGACCATGAACCCCGTGAGGTCGCCCTGAAGTGCAAGGGCCGCGAACATCACGACATAGATCGCGAACGGCATTGTCCGCCTCACTGTGGCCACGGCGACTCCCTCCAAAAGTGAGACACTGATACATATGTGTCTCGCCAGATAGGAGTGAGACACTAAGACGGTGATGTCTCAAATGCAAGAGGTTCCGCCTCCGCTGCCCCCGGACGAGCCGGTGCTGCGCGCTGCGGTCGCGATGTTCCTGCGGGACGGCTGGATCGACGCACGGGCGCTGGCTGCCGATGCCGGCATCGGCCGCGCCACCCTGTATCGGCGTTACGGCGACCGCGACCGCCTGATCGGCGAGGCGATCTGGGCGATCGCCACAACCGAGTTCGCCCAGATCTACCCCCGGAGCCGCGGGCAAGGCGCCGACAAGGTCGCCGACCTCGTTCACGCCATGCTGACCACCAGCGCACAACTGCCGGCCATGCGTCGGTTCGTCGCCGAACACCCCGACACCGCACTACGGGTGATGACCTCGCGTGACGGCGTCATCCAGGACCGCATAGTCGAGACCGTCAGCCGGCTCATCCAGTCCGAGATCGGCGAACCCGACGACATCGACGCCCCGACCCTCGCCTACGCCGTCGTCCGGGTCGCCGAGTCCTTCTATTACCGCGAGCTCCTCACCGGGCAGCCCACCGACATCAGCGCCGCCACCACCATCATCCGCAGACTCCTACGCTGACCGGCCGACCTGACGCTCGACCACGCGTGCGCTGTCGAGCCAGGCCGGATACGGACGGACCGGAAGTACCCGCCATCTGCGGGCTCGGTGGCAGATCGCCGCGGCCTGCCCGGCGACGACCGCACTCGCCGATCTCATAGGCGGCTTCGCCGCCCTGCTGAAACCGGGCAAGGACAACGACGTGAAACTCACCGAGTGAAACAAATGCATGGACTCGCCGGATTCGACCTCCTCCGCCACCGCACCCTCCTGCCCTGACGGCTACCCGATGTCACCGCCGTTTCTTCGCCGCCAACGACCAGACGGCCCTCGGGGTACTGCGTGCCCTCCGCGAGGCGGGCCGCGACATGCCGGACGACGTCAGCCTGGTCGGCTACGACAACATCCCCGAGGCCGAATACGTATGGCCTCCGTCGACCACGGTGCGGCAGGACTTCGGCGAGGCCGGGCGTCGCGCGCTGGAACTCCTTGTCGCCCAGATCGAGGGCGAGCCGAGAACAGGAACCTTGGTCGCGCGGGAGCCCGAACTGGTTGCACGGGGCAGCAGCGGCCCTCCTCCCTGACTGCGGAGTCGGAACGAGCGGATCTTCCGGGACTACCTGCACGCCCATCCCGGGGCGCGAGCCGATACACGCAGCTCAAGCAGCGATCGTCACCGCCGGTACGGAACCGGCCGGCGAACCTTTTCAGCCAGAGCAGCAGCAACTACTCAACCCGGCTCCACGCGGCGGCCGCCATTCGGCGTCGGCCGTGGCTCGGCGGTGTCTTTTGCCGATGCAGGGCAAAGCCCCACTCTCATTTCGGCGGACGGGAGATCGTAGGCCGACCGGCCTCCATCATCTCGGCGACCCGGGCCGCCGTCTCCCGCAGCCACATGTGCGCCGCGTCGTGCATGTGGACCGAATGCCACCACAAGGCCTGCTGGATCGGTACGGCGTCATAGGGCGGTTCCATGATGCGGACGTGTGCGAGTCCGTCCAACTCGTCGGCGAGACGCCTCTGCAGGAGAGCTACCCGGCGGGTGCCCGCGACCAGGAGCGGCATCAGCTGGAAACTGTCGACCGAGACCGCCACACGTGGCTCGATGCCGAGCGTGGCGATCTGGCGGGCGGCGGGGGCGTCGTAGGCTCGTTGGTACGTCACCCATGGCAGTCGGGCCAGATCGTCGAGGGTGAGCTGCTCGCCGACCTCGGGGTTGTCGTCGGCGACGAGGAAGACCCAGCTGTCCTGGTAGAGCTCGACCATGGGGAAACCGCGAATGATGCCATGGGGCAGCAGTAGCCCGTCCACGGTGCTGAGCAGCGACCCCGTGTCGTCGATGATTTCGTTCGGTACCTGTTTGAACCTGAGCCGGATGCCTGGTGCCTCGGTTTGGATGGTGCGGGCGAGTTCGGTGCCGAAGACGGCAACCGCGTAGTCGGAGGCGATCAGCGTGAACTCATGTTCCTCGCGGGAGGGGTCGAATTCGGCCTGACTGGCGAAGACGCGCTCCAGCAGGTCGCAAGCGGTGGTGGTTCGGTTGAGGAGGGCCTGCCCGAGGGCGGTCAGTTCGTACCCTCCGCCCACCCGGGCGAGCAGGTCGTCGTCGAAGTGGCGGCGCAGCCGGGCCAGGGCCGCGCTCATCGCGGGTTGACTGAGCCCGATGCACTGGCCGGCTCTGGTGACGTTGCGCTCCTGCAGGAGGGCGCGCAGGGCAACGACGAGGTTGAGGTCCAGGCTGGCCAAGTTCACGAAGCATCCCAATTCCGGAGCCGGCACCATCGGTATTCACCGGCTGGATTCTCCTATACAGGAAATCGATTTCCCTGATTGCAATCTACTGGGCCAGATTAGTGGCACCGCAATCGGGAGGAAATCTCCGTGACATCCGCAGCCACGTCGGCACCCTTCATCCCCTTCTCCGGACCGTTCGCCATCGGCACCCTTTCGGCACCGGGCGAGACCAGGTTCCCGAGCCTCGTGACGCCGGACGGCCGAGCGCTCGACCTGCGCACGGCACTGGACGAACCCGCGCTGACCACGCTCGCGCTCCTGGAGCGCTGGGACGAGGAGCTGCCGCGGCTGCACACCCTCGCCGGGGACCCGACGCGCGACTGGCGACCGCTGGCGGACCTGACGGTGCACGCGCCCGTCGAGCCCCGCCAGATCTTCCAGTCCGGCGCCAACTACCGCCAGCACGTGATCGACCTGGCGGTCGCACACCGCGCCCCCGACGCCCCGGGCACCATCGAGGAGGCCCGCGCCCAGGTCGCGGCGGTCATGGACAAGCGGGCCGCCGAGGACCTCCCGTACGTCTTCATCGGCCTGCCGACCACGATCAGCGGCCCCTACGACGACGTGGTACTTCCCACCTGGGCCGAGAAGCCCGACTGGGAGCTGGAACTGGCCGCGGTGATCTCCCGCCCCGCCTACCGGGTCACCGTGGAGGAAGCCCTGGAGTACGTCGCGGGCTACACCATCGCCAACGACCTCACCGACCGCGCGACCGTCTTCCGCCGGGACATGCCCCCGATCGGCACCGACTGGCTGCGCAGCAAGAACGCCCCCGGTTTCACCCCGCTCGGCCCGTGGATCGTCCCGGCCGGCTCCATCGCCGACCCCTCCGACCTGCAGGTCACCCTGAAACTCAACGGTGAGGCCATGCAGGACGAGTCCACCAGCGACATGATCTTCGGCGTCGCACGGCTGGTCTCGTACATCTCCCAGACCGCCCGGCTGCTCCCCGGCGACCTCGTCCTCACCGGCAGCCCGGCCGGCAACGGCATCCACTGGGGCCGGCTGCTGCGCGACGGCGACGTGATGGACGGCTCGGTCACCGGGCTCGGCGCCCAGCGCACCCGCTGTGTCGCGGAGAAAGAGCAATGAGCCCCGCCCATATCGACCGTACGGATCCCGAGGCGGCGATCGCCGAGGCCGCGAAGGCGTACTCGAACTGGGGCCGCTGGGGCGAGGACGACGTGCTCGGCACGCTCAACTTCCTCGACGAGGCCAAGCGCCGCGAGGGCGCAGCCCTGATCCGCGACGGCGTCAGCTTCTCCTTGTCACAGGCCTTCGACATGGACGGCCCGCAGAACGGCTGGCAGCGGCGTACGAACCCGGTGCACACGATGCTCGCCACCGGCACCGACGCCGCTCTGGGCGGCCAGGGCTTTCCGCACGGTTTCGGTGGCGCCGACGACGTGATCGCCATGCCCTTGCAGTGCTCCACCCAGTGGGACGGGCTCGGGCACATCTTCGACCACGGCAAGGCGTGGAACGGCCGCCCGGCGGAGAAGGTCGTCACCTCCGAAGGCGATCTGGTCACCGGTGTCGAGCACATGGCTCCGCACGTCGCCGGGCGGGGCGTCCTCCTCGACGTGGGCCTGGTCATCGGTCAGGACGGCGAACTGCCCGACGGTTTCGCCATCACCGAGGAGCACCTGACCGCGACCGCCGCCTCGCACGGTGTGACCGTCGGTCGTGGCGACCTGGTCCTCGTGCGCACCGGGCGGCTGGCCCGCGCCCGTCACGAAGGCTGGGGCGACTACGCGGGCGGGCCGGCGGCGGGACTGAGCTTCAGCACGGCCGGCTGGCTGCACCGGAGCGAGATCGCCGGGATCGCCACCGACACCTGGGGCTTCGAGGTGCGGCCCAACGAGTTCGACCACGCCTTCCAGCCGCTGCACCAGGTCGCCATCCCCCACATCGGCCTGCTCATCGGTGAGATGTGGGACCTCGACGCCCTCGCCGCACATTGCGCCGGCGACGGCCGGTACGAGTTCTGGCTCACCGCCGCACCACTGCCCATCACAGGGTCCGTCGGCTCACCGGTCAACCCCATCGCCGTCAAGTAACGCCCTGGACCGCCGGGCGGGCCGCGCCCGGACGGCTACGCCACCCTCGCCCGCCCGGCCCGCAACACCCCCCTTGCCGCTCGAACTCGCGCGGCACTAGCTACGGGAGAACCCATGAAGGACCCCCGCACCGTCCTCGTCATAGGCGGCGGCGCGTCCGGCAACGCCGTGACCGTGCTGCTGCAGCGGGCGGGCATCGCTGTGGAACTGATCGAGGCCAAGCCCGATTGGAACGTGCTCGGCTCCGGCATCACCCTCCAGGGCAACGCGCTGCGCGTGCTGCGCGAAGTCGGCGTGTGGGACAAGGTCCGGGAGAGCGGCAGCGCCGTCGACGCCGTCGGCATGGCCGCGCCCGACGGGACCGTGTTCCACGTCCAGCAGGACTTCCGCACCGGTGGGGAAGACCTGCCCTCGATCTTCGGCATGCAGCGGCCCCGGCTCCAGGAGATTCTGTGTGAGGCCGTCGTCGAGAGCGGCGCGACGGTACGCCTCGGCACCACCGCCGAGGAACTGGTCCAGGACGCGTCCGGCGTCACCGCCCGGTTCAGCGACGGCACCGAGGGCCGCTACGACCTGGTCATCGCCGCCGACGGCGTCAGCTCCCGCACGCGCGCGATGATCGGCATCAGCGACAAGCCCGAACCGACCGGCATGGCCATCTGGCGCGTCCCCGTGCCCCGCCCCGAGAGCGTGGAGCGCATGACCCTGGCCTACGGCGGACCGTGCTACATCGCCGGCTACTGCCCCACCAGCAAGAACACCATCTACGCCTACCTCGTCGAGGCCAACCGCGACCGCGCCTCCATCGACCCGGCCTCGTACGCCGACGAGATGCGGCGGCTGGCCGCGCCCTACGGGGGTGCGTGGCCGGAGATCGCCGCGAGCATCACCGACCCCGCCGAGGTCAACTACACCTGGTTCGACCGGCTGCTCGTCGAGGGCTCCTGGCACCGCGGCCGGGTCGTCCTGATCGGTGACGCGGCCCACGTCTGTCCCCCCACGATCGCCCAGGGCGCGGCCATGTCGCTGGAGGACGCCTCCGTACTGGCCGAGGTGCTGAGCGAGGAGCAGGACTGGAGTTCCCTCGACGCCCTCCTGACCGGCTTCTACGAACGCCGGATCAACCGTGTCCGCATGGTGGTCGAAGCATCCGTGCAACTCGGTCAGTGGCAGCTGGACGGCGCCCGTGACGCCGACGCACCCGGTCTGATGAGCCGCACGATGTCCGCCCTGCAGGAGACCCCGTGAACGCCGTGAACCCCGTGAGTTCCCAGAACAGCGCACCCACGATCGACGTCCACGCGCACGTCCTGCTCCCTCAGGTCGAGGACGCCGTCGCCGGACACCCCGGTCTGGCCGCGGCCCGCGATCTCGACGCCCGCCGCAACGGCCCCGAGGCCATGGCCGTCAGCGGCCCGATGTTCCGGGACCGCTTCCCGAAACTGACCGACGTCAAGGCCCGGCTCGCCGCGATGGACGCCTCCGGGGTCGACGTCCAGCTGGTCTCGCCGTCTCCCTCGCACTACCACTACTGGGCCGACGAGGACCTGGCCCGTACCGTGTGGGAACTGGCCAACGAGGGCACCGCCGCGCACGTCGCCCAGGCCCCGCAGCGGCTGCACGGCCTCGGCCTCGTCCCGCTCCAGCACCCGGGCCTCGCCGTCGAGGCCCTCGAACACGCCCTCGGCCTGGGCCTGCGCGGTGTCGAGATCTCCAGCCACGCACCGGGACGCGAACTGTCGGACCCCGCGTACGAGCCGTTCTGGACACGGGCCGAGGAAACCGGCGCGATCCTCTTCCTGCACCCCTTCGGCTGCACGCTCGACGAGCGCCTCAACCGGTGGTACCTGTCCAACACCGTCGGCCAGCCGACCGAGAACGCCGTCGCCCTGTCCCATCTGATCTTCTCCGGGGTCCTGGACAGGCACCCGGGGTTGCGCATCGTCGCCGCCCATGGCGGCGGCTATCTGCCCACCCACATCGGCCGCTCCGACCACGCCTGGCGCGCCCGCACCGACACCCGCGGCTGCGCGCACCCGCCCAGCAGCTACCTCAAGCAGCTGTACTTCGACTCCCTCGTCCACGACCCGGACGTCCTGCGCGAGCTGATCCGCGTGGCCGGCCCCGACCGGGTACTGCTCGGCTCCGACTTCCCCTTCGACATGGGCACCGACGACCCGCTCGGCGCGCTGCGTGACGTCACGGACCTGCCCGCCCCCCACTTCCACGCCGTACGCGGCGGCAACGCGGCAGCGCTGCTCCGCCTTGTCTGAAGCGTCCGAACCGTCTGAACCGTCCGAACCGCACAGAGGAGAACCCCCACCATGAGCACACGTCTGCTCACCCACCTGCGGCACGTCGACCTGGCCGTGCCGGACTACGACAAGCAGCTCGACTTCTACGCCGGCGTCTGGGGCCTGACCAAGGTCGCCGAGGACTCCGGCATCTCCTTCCTGGCCGCCGAGGGCTCCCCCGAGCAGTACATCGTCCGGCTGCGCAAGGCCGAGGAGAAGCGCCTCGACCTCATCTCCTACGGCGCGGCGAACCCCGCCGACGTGGACACGCTCGCCGAGCAACTCCTCGCGGGCGGAGTGCAGTTGATTTCCCAGCCGGGCAAGATCGACACCCCCGGCGGCGGCTACGGCTTCCGCTTCTTCGACATCGACGGCCGCACCATCGAGGTCTCGGCCGACGTCGAGGCGCGCCGGCACCGTCGTATCGAGGAGAAGGAGTCCATCCCGGTCCGTCTCTCGCACGTCGTCCTGAACTCCCCCAACATCAACGCCACCCGCGCCTGGTACGAGCAGCACCTCGACTTCCGGCTGTCCGACACGATGGCCTTGCCGCACGTGGGCGACGTCATGCACTTCATGCGGATCAGCAACCAGCACCACTCCATGGCCATCGCCAGCGGTCCGCACGCCTCCCTGCAGCACCTCTCCTTCGAGATGCGCGGCATCGACGAGTACATGCGCGGCTCCGGCCGCGTGATGCGCTCCGGCGCCCGCAAGATCTGGGGCCCGGGGCGGCACATGGCGGGCGACAACACCTTCACGTACTTCCTCGACCCGCACGGCAACACCGTGGAGTACACCACCGAGCTCGAAAAGCTGGACGAGGACACCTGGCACCCGCACATCTACGACCTGACGAAGCCCGAGAACGGCGACCAGTGGGGCACGTCCAACCCGATGAACGAGATGGTCGCCAAGGAGATGCTCAACGACGTCGACCGCGGCGTCTTCGTCGCTCCGCCGGTCTGACCCCTTGACTCCGGGGGCTCGGCGCACTCCCCCGCCCTGCCAGGCCGCCGGGCCCCCGGCCTGTGTCAACCCACCCAGCTCCCTAGGAATGCCATGCGCTTCGCCACGTACGAACAGCACGGTCGCAGCCGTCTCGCCACCGTCGAGGACGACGGCACCCTCTACCCCTGCCCCGGCACGGGGACGCTTCTCGACCTGATCCAGGCCGGTCCCGAGGCACTGCGCGAGGCAGGCAACGCAAGCCTGGACGTGCCGCGCGGCCCGCACGTCTCCCAGGTGCGACTGCTGCCGCCGCTCCAACCGCCGTCCGTACGCGACTTCATCACGTTCGAGGAGCACGTCGAGGGCGTACGGCGAAACATCGACGGAGTCCCGGGCGCCCCGGACGCCTGGTACGACGCGCCCACCTTCTACTTCACCAACCCCTACGCCGTCATCGGCGCTCACGACGACGTCCCCGTGCCGCCCGGCAGCCAGGTGCTGGACTTCGAACTCGAAGTCGCCGCGGTCATCGGCCGCGAGGGCCGCGACCTCACCCCCGAGCAGGCCCGCGACCACATCATCGGCTACACCATCTACAACGACTGGTCCGCGCGCGACCTCCAGTCCCGCGAGATGCAGGTCAGCCTCGGCCCCTGCAAGGGCAAGGACACCGCCACCACCCTCGGCCCCCACCTCGTCACCGCGGACGAGCTGGAGCCCTACCGCGACAGCGACGGATTCCTGCGCCTGGCGCTGACCGCCGAGATCAACGGCGAGGTCGTCGGCAAGGACCTGCTGTCCAACATGAGCTGGACCTTCGAGGAGATGACCGCCTACGCCTCCCGCGGCACCTGGGTCCGCCCCGGCGACGTACTCGGCTCCGGCACCTGCGGCAACGGCGGCTGCCTCGCCGAACTCTGGGGCGTACGCGGCCGCCAGGACCCGCCGCCGCTCAAGCCCGGCGACACCGTCACCCTCACCGTCGAGGGCATCGGCACCGTCTCCAACACCGTGGTACCCGGTGCCGAACCGGTACCCGTCCCTCGCGCCCGTAGACGCTCCCGAACGCGCCCGTGAACCGCGCGGCGGAGAGCAGGCCGGCCGACAAGGTCGTCGTCACCGGGGCCGTGCACGGGCAGTTCACGGTCGAGGCACCGGCCCGGGCGGGAGCCGACCGCCACCGATGTGACACAGGCACCCGGCCCACTACGTCACCCCGAGAATGATCGGCGCCGAGGGCCACGCGCGGCGACGTGCTCGCCGATGACCACCCCGATGCGCGCCGTCGGCCGCCACATCCCACTCCGCCGGACCGGCCCTCCTGACGAGGCCTCGTACTTCACCGGCGCCAGCCTCGACGGCGGCTGGGCGACTGCGCTCTGCCCGGCTCCTCCGTTCGCCCCCCCGGCCGACCTCCGGCTGAAAGGACCCGCACGTGAACAAGGTCAGCGCGAGCGCCGCCGAGGCGGTCGCCGACATCTGCGACGGTGCCTCGCTCGCCGTTGGCGGCTTCGGCCTGTCCGGCATACCGGCCACCCTCATCGGCGCCCTGCACGTCCAGGGCGCCACCGGCCTGAAGGTCGTCTCCAACAACTGCGGCGTAGACGGCCAGGGACTCGGCCTCCTGCTGGCCGCCGGCCGTATCAGCCGTGTGACCGGCAGTTACGTCGGCGAGAACAAGGAGTTCGCCCGCCAGTACCTCAGCGGCGAGCTGGAGGTCGAACTCGTACCGCAGGGCACCCTGGCCGAGCGGCTACGGGCCGGCGGGGCCGGCATCCCGGCCTTCTACACACCGGCAGGCGTGGGCACCCAGGTCGCTGACGGCGGCCTGCCCTGGCGTTACGCGGCGGACGGCGGCATCGCCCTCGCTTCCCCCTCCAAGGAGAAGCGCTCCTTCGGCGGCCGCGCGCATGTCCTCGAACACGGCATCACCACCGACTTCGCGCTCGTCCGCGCCTGGCGCGGCGACACTCACGGCAACCTGGTCTTCAACAAGGCCGCCGCCAACTTCAACCCGCTGGCCGCCATGGCCGGCCGCATCACGATCGCCGAGGTCGAGGAACTCGTTGAGCCCGGCGAGCTGCCCCCCGACGCGATCCATCTGCCGGGCGTCTTCGTCCAGCGGGTCGTCGCCCTCACGCCCGCGCAGGCCGCCGACAAACCGATGGAACGGCGTACGATTTCCGCGCCCGCACGAGAGACGGTGCACAGCTGATGCCCTGGACCCGCGACCAGATGGCCGCCCGCGCCGCCGCCGAACTCACCGACGGCTCCTACGTCAACCTCGGCATCGGCCTGCCCACCCTCATACCCGGACACCTCCCGCCGGGCGTCCATGTCGTCCTCCACTCCGAGAACGGCATCCTCGGCACCGGGCCCTACCCCACTGAAGGCGACGTCGACCCCGACCTCATCAACGCCGGCAAGGAAACCGTCACGGTGCTCCCGGGAGCGGCCTTCTTCGACTCCGCCCTGTCCTTCGGAATGATCCGCGGCGGCCATATCGACACCGCCGTGCTCGGTGCCATGCAGGTCTCCGCGACCGGCGACCTCGCCAACTGGATGATCCCCGGAAAGATGATCAAAGGCATGGGTGGTGCCATGGACCTCGTCCACGGCGCCCGCCGCGTCATCGTCCTCATGGATCACACCGCCAAGGACGGTAGTCCCAAGATCCTTGACGAGTGCACTCTGCCCCTCACGGGCCAGGCATGCGTCCACCGCGTCATCACCGACCTGGGCGTCATCGACGTCACCGACAACGGCCTGGTCCTTGTCGAAACCGCCCCCGGCGTCACCCACCACGACATCACCGCCGCCACCGCCACGAAACTGCACACCGTCGCTTGAGGCAGGTCAACGACGACCAAGGCTGAGGAACCCACCGTGACGAAACTTCCCGCCAAGCGCGGCCGCGTCGCCGTCATCGGCGCAGGACCCGGTGGCATGGCCGCCGCACTCTCCGTCCACCAGGCCGGCCACGACGTCGTGCTGTTCGAGCGCTACCCGCGCGCCAGACCCGCCGGCAACATCCTCAACCTGTGGCCGCCCCCCATCAAGGCACTCGGGCTGCTCGGCGTGAACACCGAGGACCTGGGTGCGCCCTGTACGTCCGAGTTCCGCAACGCCCGCGGCCGCCGCCGGGTCCGCGCGGCCCTTCCGGAGCAGGTTGTCCGCGACTACGGCGGCGGCTTCGTCGGCCTGCTGCGCCCCGAGCTGTACGAGCGGCTGCTCGACGCGCTGCCCAAGGGAGTCCTGCAGGTCAACCACACGGTGGAGCGCGTCGAGCAGGACGAGAGCGGTGTTCGACTGCTCCTCGCGGACGGACGAGTCCACGAGGCGGACCTCGTAATCGGCGCGGACGGCATCGATTCCCTGGTCCGCCGCACTCTGTGGGGCGACAGTCCCAAGCGCGAGCACAACCTGCACATCTTCGGCGGCTACACCTTCGACGACAGCGTCGAGACCGAGACCGGGATGTGCGTCCTCTCCCACACCCGCACTGTGCAGGGCAGTTGGACCGCCATCCGCGACAAGGGACGTGACGGCCACCAGTGGTGGGTACTCGAAGCGTTCGACGCAGGCCGGGAATTCACCGGGGACCTGCACTCGACCGCGACCAGCCTCGGTCAGGCCTTCGCCCGTCCGCTCCCCCAGCTGATCGCCGCGACCGACCCCGCGCACGTTCAGCGCTGGGTGATCCGCGACCGCAAGCCGCTGAAGCAGTGGTCCAAGGGCCGCGCCACCCTCGTCGGCGACGCCGCTCACCCCACGTCCCCGTACGCCGGGTACGGCGCTGGTATGGCCACCGAAGACGGCTATTTCATCGGCCGCCGCCTGGCAGGGGTGGACCTGAGCGACTACGCCGCCGTTCGCCAGGCACTCGACGCCTTCGAGGCCCCCCGCAAACCGCACACCGCCCGACAGTCCCAGCACGCCTACGCCCTCGGGCAGGTCTTCCATCACGCGCCGCGCGCTCTGCAACCGATCCGGGACGCGATCCTGGACCGCACCCCACTGATGCAGAAGGTGGTCGGTGACTCCACCCCCACTTCGATCCTCACTCAGCTCGAGGAGATCGACCGGGCCGAAGCCCGCTTCACCGCACTCCTCCGCCTCGGCGAGGCACACGACACCGCTTCTTGAACCACGTGGCTGGGGCCGCGCCCGCGCCCAGCGGGGCTGGCCCCAGAACAGCAGGCCGCCAGACGCACGCCCCGGCACAGAACGCCAAGCGTTCAACGGGCAGTCGAGAACAACCTCTCCTACGCTCCGCGACCGTCGGTCAACGCATCGCTGGGATCCGCTCGGAGGTGGCCGAGCGCGGACTGGGGTTCGCCGCCGACAACCCGGCCACCAGTCGGGTCACGGGTACGCCGAGCACCACGGCGATCGAGAACAGTGTGTCCACCATGGGATTGCCCGGCCCTGCTCCAGACCGACCACAAGGCGTACTCGTCCGTCGACAACTTCGCCCTGGAAAGCGGTGGCACGAAAGCCGACCTGTCAGCGGCAATAATCACCACGTTGGACCTGCCCGACCACACGGCGCTGCGCTCGTCTCAGGCGCTGGTTGACCTTCGGCTACGCCCTCCACACCTGCCTCGGCGCACCGCTGGCCCGGTTGGAGTCCCGCGTCGTCCTGGAACAGTTGCTGGAGCGCTTCCCCGACCTGCGGCTCGCTCGCGGCTACCGCCGTGAGCCCGCTCCGGGCCTGGTCATGGTCCGCCGCCCGGCTCGGCTCGACAATTTGCTCTGATCTGAGCAGAGCTTCTCCCGAGGACGGCACCGTGCTCATCGGCTACGGCGCGCTCGGCAGGCCGGAAGAACCTCGCCCGCCACGAGGGCGTCGGGCGGGCCGCGGAGCAGCTCGGGGCCGGACAGCCGACGCTCACCACGCGATCAGCCGGCACCGTCATCGAGGGGGTGTGCTTGCCCGCAGAACGACGTTCGTGGCGACCGGTACGATCCGCGAGGCGTCATCTTCGGAGAGCGCGAGCTCCATCGCACGGAACCCGACCTGCTGCAAAGGAACGTTCACGGACGTCAGCTCCGGGACGACGTCCACCGCCGGGCCGATGTCGTCGAAGCCGGCGACGGCGATGTCCCGGCCAGGGACAAGCCCGGCGTCGCGGAATGCGGTCATCACACCGATCGCCATGACGTCGCTGACCGCGAAGACGAGTTCCGTGCCGTCCAGTCCCCGCCGGACGAGCTCCCGGGCCGCCGCACACCCCCCTCGGCGGCTGAACTCGGCTTCGACCACCAGCCGCTCGTCGACGTCGATGCCGAACTCGCGCAGTCCCTCCACGAAACCGCTGCACCGGTCACGGGACGTCCTGAGGCCGGTCCCTGCCCGGACCACCGCGAGCCGCCGGTAGCCGAGCCCTACCAGCGCGCGGGCAAGCTGCCGCGCTCCACCGTAGTTGTCGATACTGACGGTGTGGAACGGCAGGTCGTGCTGGCTGATCAGGACTACGCTGCCGCCCGCTTCCCGGTAGGCGTGGAGCTCCTCGACGAGTGCGTCGCGGGCATCGGCGCCGTCGACGCGGCTGCCGGTCATGATGATGACGCGAGGGCGCATGCCGCGCAGTGTCCCGACGATCTGGAGTTCCCGTTCCGGGGAGCGGTCCGCGACCGCCATGGTCACGATGAGTCCGGCGGCCTCGGCTGCCTGCGTGACACCTGCCGCGATGGAGGAGAAGTACGGGTCGTCGACACCGCTGACGACCAGCGCGGCGATGTTCGTCGAACCCCGCGCGATCGCCTGGGCGGACAGGTGCGGGGCGTAGCCCAGTTCCGCGGCCGCGGTGAGCACACGGTCGACGTTCTCCTGCCGGACGTTGCGGACGCTGCCGTTGAGCACCCGCGACGCCGTCGCCTGTGAGACGCCCGCCGTCCGCGCCACATCATGCAGGGTCGCCTGGCGCCCCTCGGATACGGCCTCCCCGCGACGCCGTACAGGCGCTGCCGCTCCATCTTCCATGCCGCACATTGTGCACCGAGCCGCCCAACGCCCGGAAGTCGCGGAATCACTACCGAGGGTCACTCCGTAGGCCGGTGCGCTGACTGCGCCGCACATGCCTTGCGGAATCCAACCGGGCCGACGAGACCGCCTTCCAGCCGGGCGACCGTATCCCGAGTCGGGGCGACCGTATCCCGGGTCGGTCACCGGCACTTTCGTCCACACCTCCGCGGCCTGGCCGGGGATATCCTCGGGTAGCGTCGACGACGGCTCGTTTTCGTGGTGCGGGAGGGACGGCGCGATGCCCCATTCAGCCAGGCCGACCGTCACCCTGCGTGACGTGGCGGCGGCCGCCGGTGTGTCGGTCTCGACCGCGTCGCGAGTGCTGGGCGGCAGTTCCCGGACGGTCGCGGAGGAATACAGGCAGCGGGTCGTCTCCGCCGCGGCCGCGTTGCGCTACACCGCGGACGCCGCGGCCCGGTCGATGCGGCGCGCGAACGACTCGATCGCGGTCGTCGGCGACGATCTCACGACCCCGTCGATGGGAATGGTCGCCGCGGCGATGGAACGGCGAGCGCGCGACGCAGGTGCGTTCGTGACCGTCTCGTCGACCCACGGCACCGCCGAGCGGCAGCTCGAAACCGTCCGGTTGCAGCGTGCTCTGCGGCCGCGTGCGCTCATTCTGACCTCGAGCCGCCTCGACACGAACGCCCTCGGCGGGCGCCTGCTCGACGAGTTGCTCGGCTACGAACGCGAGGGCGGCCGGGTAGTGATCGTCGGTGACACCGACATGCCGTTCGACTCCATCAGCTTCGACAACCACGGCCCTGCGAAGGAATTGGCCACCTACGTCGCCGGGGCGGGGCACCGGCACGTGACGATCCTTGCCGGCGCGCGTGGACAGGGGAACGTCTCCGCCCGTACCGCGGGCTTCATGGCCGGGCTCCGCGACGGCGGCGTCGAGGAGCGGCACATCCGGATCTCGCACTGCACGGTGAGCCGCCAAGGGGGGTTCGACGCGGCGCGGCGACTGGTCGCCGAGGGGCTGGAGCCGCCCCACGCGGTCCTCGCCGCCAACGACACCATCGCCATCGGTGCGATGTCCGCCTTCCGGGCTGCCGGGGTGGCGGTGCCGGACGAGGTCTCGGTGACCGGTTTCGACGACATCGAGCTCGCGATCGACGTGACACCGCGGCTGACGACAGTGTCGTTGCCGCTGGCGCAGGCAGGTGCCGAGGCTGTCCGCCTCGCGCTCGCGGATCGTGCGGAAGCAGAGCATTTGATGATGCGCGGGCAGGTCGTGGTGCGCGACAGCACGGCGATCCGCGTCGTCTGAAGCGCCCTCGAGCCCGACCGCGCCGCCGGGTCACTCCGGGCTAACACACCCAGGGCCCTCGGGCCACCGGAACGTCGCTCGCCAAAGATGCATTTCTTGCATGTTTACCGACGTCTTGACGCCTTCGATCACAGACGGGCACACTGCGCGCCAATGCGGAATACGATTTCCCGCCGAAGCGGGGCACCTATCACCAGGGGCGCCCCACCTCTGCAATCCCGCGCGAGGCACCCGGACCGAGTCCCCGGTGCAAGCCTCACAACCCCCACACCCCTCCGAGGAGGATCTCCCGTGCACGACGTCATAGGGCTGCCTGACAGGCACATCAGACGGTTGGCGGCCCTGGCCGCCCTGCTCATGGGACTGGCCCTGCTGACCGGCCGAGCAGTGTCGCCCGCGTATGCCGCCACCGACACGGCCATCACCGTGGACGGCACCAGCGGTGGACGCACCTTCGACGGCGTGGGCGCGATCAGCGGCGGCGGCGGCAACACCCGCCTCCTGGTCGACTACCCGTCCAGCCAGCGCAACCAGATCCTGGACTACCTGTTCAAGCCCGGCTACGGCGCGTCCCTGCAGATCCTCAAGGTCGAGATCGGCGGCGACACCAACTCAACCGACGGCTCCGAGGTCAGCTTCGAGCACTCGAAGGGCGACATCGACTGCAACGCCGGCTACGAGTGGTGGTTGATGGAGCAGGCCAAGGCCCGTAACCCCAACATCAAGCTCTTCGCCCTGGCCTGGGGCGCCCCCGGCTGGATAGGGAACGGCAACTTCTACTCGACGGACGGGATCAACTACCTGATCGACTGGATGGGCTGCGCCAAGCAGCACGGCCTGAGCATCGACTACCTCGGCGGCCAGAACGAGAAGACGTACAGCGCCTCCTTCTACGAGAACCTGAAGTCGGCCCTGGCCGCGAACGGCTACACCTCGACCAAGCTGGTCGGCAGCGATGAGACCAACTGGAACATCGCCACCGCCATGAAGACCGACAGCGCCCTGAACAACGCCGTGGACATCGTCGGCGCGCACTATCCCTGCACGTACGCGTCCGCGATGACCACCTGCTCCTCCTCCGCCGACGCCCAGTCGCTGGGCAAGCAGCTCTGGGCCAGCGAGAACGGCTCGGAGAACGCCGAGACCGGGGCGGGCCCGGTCGCCCGTGCCATCAACCGCGGCTACCTCGACGCCAAGATGAGCGCGTACATCAACTGGCCCATGCTGGCCGCCGACTACCAGAACCTCTACTTCCACGACCAGGGCCTGGTCACCGCGAACCAGCCGTGGTCCGGCGCCTACAGTGTCTCCCGCACCGCCTGGTCCATCGCCCAGACCACGCAGTTCACCTCACCCGGCTGGAAGTACCTCGACAGCGCCTCCGGCTACCTCGGCGGCGACCGCGCCAACGGCAGCTACGTCAGCTACGCCGCGCCCGACAAGAGCGCCTGGAGCACCGTCTTCGAGACCATGGACGCCACCGCGTCCCAGACGGTCACCCTCGACATCGCCGGCGGCCTGCCCGGCGGCCCCCTGCACGTGTGGTCCACCGACCTGTCACAGCCCGGCGGCGCCACCCCGCGCATGGTGCAGAACAGTGACCTGACCGCCAACAACGGCACGTACACCCTCACCCTGGACCCCGGTCACGTCTACACCGTGACCACCACCACCGGCCAGGGTGCCGGAACGGCCACCGCGCCCGCGCGCAACCGGCTCGCCATGCCCTACTCGGACTCCTTCGCCGGCTACAGCACCGGGCAGGAGGCGAAGTACTTCGCCTCCATGAACGGCGCGTTCCAGGCCGCCCCCTGCACCGGGGGCCGCACCGGCCAGTGCCTGCGCCAGACCGCACCCCAGAAGCCGATCGTCTGGTGGTACCCGGCCACGAACGCCCTCCAGCCCTACACCCTCATGGGCGACGTCGGCTGGAGCAACTACACGGTCAGCTCCGACGTACTGCTGGAGAAGAGCAGCAGCTCCGCAGAGCTCCTCGGCCGTGTCGGCACCCAGACGAAGTTCAGCGCCGGAGGGATGAACGCCTACCACCTGCGCCTGTCCGACACCGGATCCTGGTCGCTGCTCAAGACCGACACCGCCGGCAACAAAGCGTGGAACTGGACCACCCTTGCCAGCGGTACCGTCACCGCTCCCGGCACGGGCACCTGGCACAACCTGTCGCTGACCTTCCAGGGCAGCACGATCATCGCCAAGATCGACGGAAACACCGTCGGCACGGTCACCGACACGAGCTACGGTGCGGGCCTGGCCGGCCTCGGCACCGCCGGCTACTACCCCGTCGAATACTCCAACTTCTCCGTCACTCACGAGCCGGTCAGCGACCTGTCCGGCACCTACAAGATCATCAGCGTCAGCACCGGCAAGGTGCTCACCGCCTACAACGGTGGAACCAGCGACGGCACGCCCGTCGTTCAGAAGACCGACGCGAACAGCGGCAGCCAGCAGTGGAAACTGGCCTACACCAGCGGCGGCTACCTCACCATCACGGGTGTCACCAGCGGCAAGTCCCTCGACATCAACGCGGCTTCCACCTGGCCCGGCACCCAGTTGCAGCTGAAGACCCCCAGCGGGAGCGTCAGCCAGCAGTGGCTGATCGCCCCGGGCGACAGCGGCAGCTACACCATCGAGTCCCGGTCGAACGGGTACAAGGTGGACGTGTACAAGGGTGGGACCACCGACAACACCCCCATCGACCAGTGGTACACCAACGGCGGCAGCAACCAGCGCTGGAAGCTGGTCAAGGTGGCATGACCGACTGAGCAACCGAGCCCTTGGGGGGGCAGGCCCGACCCCCGGCCTGCCCCACCCGTGCGCCGGGGGGCCATGAGATCCGCCTGCTCTGCGGGGCCCCCGCCGGGCGACGGGTTGAGCAGCCAGTGACAAGCGCCTTACCGAAGCAGCCGGGCTGCCGCACGGCTCACTGTCGCATGGCGCCGTCGGCTTTCCGGCAGGGGCCTCCACAACGCTGACGTTCATCTGCTCGAAACCTTGACGCACTCGATCACCGCTGGGCACACTGCGCGGAATACGTTTTCCCGATGCGCCCCGAGGGGCAGGCATGACGTTCTCGAAGGCCCGCTGCACATCCGGGAGGGCACTGTGACACAGGAAGCACGGATCTTGGAGCCGCCGCAGAGCTCAGCCCCGATGGGGCGTGTCCGGCCGGACCAGTGCCCATGTAGTCGCGCACCCGTTGATGCGTCCACCGTCGGTCCCGAGCCGCCAGCGCCCCGAGTCGTTACGCGACGTCCCGACTGGAGGCGTCACGACAGGAGCCGGTACCTCACCACCACAGACGACAAGAAGAGGACAATGACAGCAAACCGAAGACTTGTGTCACGAGCGACAGCCGCCGCACTGTGCGCGCTGGCCGTCGTGCTCGCGTCGATCGTGCTCATCCCCGCGCAACGGGCCTTCGCCGCGGGCACCACGTACTACGTGAGCGCGAGCGGCAACGACAGCAACACCGGAACCAGCAGCAGCACGCCCTGGCGCTCGCTGAGCAAGGTGAACGCGAAGACATTCCAGCCCGGCGACACCATTCGCTTCGAGGCCGGTGACAGCTGGACCGGGCAGCTGTGGCCGAAGGGGTCCGGCGCCGACGGCTCCCCGATCGCCATCGACAGCTACGGAACGGGCGCCAAGCCGAAGATCGCCGGCCAGGGCACAGTCGGCGACGCGGTGCGGCTGAACAACCAGCAGTACTGGGAGATCCGCAACCTCGACGTGTCGAACGCGGTACCCACGGGGACGACCGACGGTTCGAAACTCGGCGACTTCCGCGGCATCGGCGTGCACGGTGACAACGGCCAGACCCTGCACCACTTCGTGATCGACTCGGTGGACGTGCACGACGTCACCGGCGAGGTCAAGTGGGTCGGCGGCAGCACCGCCGACAACAAGCCGGGCATCACCTTCCAGCAGGGCTGGGACCGCTCGAAGGACACCGGCGGCATCGCCTTCCTCACCGGCGTCCAGGACATCACCGCGCCCGGTGCCCCCACGGTTCTCGACGGCATCACCGTGGAGAACTCCACCATCAAGAACACCTCGTTCAGCGGGATTGTCACGAAGCAGTACGCCGGTGACGCGCCCGGTGCCGTCTTCACCGGCTGGGGCAAGCGAGCCACTGCCACCGACTCGAGGTTCACCCCGTACACCAACGTCACGTTCCGCGGCAACTACATCACGCAGGCGAACACGCCCTTCGGCTGCAACGGCATCTACCTCACCGGCGTCAAGGGCGCGCTGGTCGAAGGCAACGTGATCGACCGGGTCGGCGTCTCCGGCGTCGAGACCAACATGGCCGACAGCGTCACCGTCCAGCACAACGAGATCATGGGTACCCACCTCTCGTCGGGCGGTGCCGACCAGAATGCCCTGGACCCCGACATCGGCACCACCAACCAGCTGTTCCAGTACAACTACCTCCACGACAACGGCGACGGCATCCTGCTCTGCGCGTGCAACTCCAACGTCCAGTTCGGCAGTGTGGTGGTCCGCTACAACGTCATCACCGGCAGCACGCGGTGGAACCTCCACTTGTCGCAGACGGGCGGCACGGTGGCGAACATCTACAACAACACCTTCGCCAACACCAGTTCGACGAACATGGTGACCGGCGGCGTCTCCGGCAGGGCGACGCTGACCAACAACCTGTTCGTCTCCGGGCAGTCCGCGCCCACGTTCGTACAAAAGTCGACCATCACCTACAACAACAACGGCTACTCGGACAACCTGACGACCGTGCCCACGTCCGACGCAAACGCCGTGGTCGGCGCTCCGCAGTTCGTGAATGCCTCCGTCACAGGGCCCTACGGCGACGAGAACGGCCCGAGGCTCGACACGGCGGCGAACTTCGCGCTCCAGTCGGGATCGGTGTTCGTCGACGCCGGAGCCACGGTCACCGGCAACGGAGGCCTCGACAACGCCGGGTCTCCTGTGCCGATCGGGAACGGTCCGGAGATCGGTGCCTTCGAACGCGGCGCGCCCAACATCGCGTTCACGGACACCTTCGACGGCCTGGCCACGGGCGCGCTCGCCAACGGGACCAACGGGTGGCGAGTCATCTCGACCAACAACGACGTCTCCGTGGTGGAGACGCCGTCCGCCACTGACAAGAGCGTCCGGCTGACCCGCACCATCGAAGGCGGCGGCACCGACGGGACCAACCTCGCCCGGCTCTTCAGCACCCCGCTGCAGGGCGTGGTGACCATCGACACGCAGGTGATGCGCAACGACATCCAGGCCGGCTGGTTCGGGCTGCCCTACGTGTACAACGCCAGCGGTGCCCCAGCCGTCAGCGTCGCCTTCGCCCGCGGCCAGATCCACGCGTACAAGGGAACCACGGACACGGTGATCGGTACGTACACCAATGGCAAGTGGTACCGGGTCACGCTCACCGTGGACACCGTGAACCAGCGATTCGACCTGGACATCGACGGCCATCGCGTACTGAACGACGCGGCGTTCCGCACCTCGATGCCGGGGATCGCGAAGGTCGCCTGGTACTCGAACGGGGGTGAGCGCGGGGCGGTGCACGTGGACGACGTCCGGATCTCGCGCGGCACCGGATTCGGCCAGTGAAAGCCAGGGCCAGTCTGGTGGCGTGAGCATTTCGGGGAGTGTACCGATCTAGTAAGCGCTTCCTCGTCCGCCATGATGCTCAGCTCAGGCTGACTTCATGAAAATGAAGAAGGATCTGCCTGGCCGATATCGGTCAGGCAGATCCGATTGCCTACTGATCAATGTGATGAAATCTGCTGCAGCGTGGCGCTCACCACCGGCACATAGAAAGTGGTGACACCCGCCTCGTTGGGATGTGTTCCCGATCCCTCTGTACCAGGGAAACCGTTGACCAGGTCGTCGAACGTGTATTTCGCACGCTGGGTGTCGTCACGCGTGTCGAACGTGGTCTCTCCGAAGACGTCGGCGACGGCGATGTCCCACTTGCGGCAGGCTTCCAGGGTCGCCTCGCGCAGCGCCACCTGAGTGTCCCAGTCCCGCGAACCGAGCTTGTGGGCGGCGACGTACACGATACGGGCAGTCGGCCACTTCCGCTCCATGGCGTGCAGCGTCTTCTCAAACTCTTCGGCGTAGGTGCCGACCGTGCACACGCGGTCCCGGAAAATGGACTGCGCGTCGTTCGTGCCTCCGTCGAAGACGACGAAGTCCGGCGCAATATCGGTCACTTGCTCGACCTGCGTGAGTATCTGTCCTCCGGAAGCATGCGGGTCGGCGCCTATGGTCGCGCCGTTCCGGGCGAACTTGGTGAGGGCCATACCCTCGCGCTCCGCAACTACGTCCACGAAACTGTGCGGATACACATG
Organism: Streptomyces regalis; assembly: GCF_001509475.1. Taxonomy (GTDB): domain Bacteria; phylum Actinomycetota; class Actinomycetes; order Streptomycetales; family Streptomycetaceae; genus Streptomyces; species Streptomyces regalis. The sequence continues at coordinate 63,412 of NZ_LLZG01000254.1, read as the reverse complement.
TCCGTACACAATGCTGTCGCCGAAGGCATAGACGCTCTTACCTACCAAGCCATTGCTCACATCGTCCTCCTTGCGGCTTCGCTATTCGGGTCTGATTTTAGACAGAACATTGACCAATTGGGCGACCGGCACGTAAATTAAGAGGGATAGAAAGCGCTTACTACCTGGAACTGGAGTGTCGACACACACATGAACACAACCAACACCGGATTGCCCGGGGGCGTCGCCATCTCGCATCTGTCGGTGTACGACTGGCCTGCCGCCGACGGGGCGTGCGGCGGCACGCCTCACATGCACCTGGCATGTTCAGAGGCTTATGTCGTCACCGGCGGACGCGGGGCCGTGCAGACGCTGACCTCTTCCGGGTACGAGGTCACTCCGCTCCAGGCCGGCACGGTCGCCTGGTTCACGCCGGGCACCATCCACCGGCTGCTCAACGAGGGCGATCTGCGGATCACCGTTCTGATGCAGAACAGCGGACTGCCGGAGGCGGGGGACGCGGTCCTCACGCTGCCCCCGGAGTACCTGACCGATCCGGAGACGTACGCCCGCGCCACCGCCATCCCGGCCGACGCGCCCGAGGAGGAGCAGGAGCGCGTCGCCCGGGCCCGGCGGGACCTCGCTCTGGAGGGTTACCGGGCACTTCGGGAGGCCGACGGGCCACAGGCCCTGGCCACATTCCACCGTGCCGCCGCCGCGCTCGTACGGCCCCGCATCGCCGAGTGGCGCGAGCGGTGGCGACAGGGCGCGGAGGCCTCCGCCGCGGCCACTGGGGCGCAGCTCGACTGGCTGGAGAGGGGAGAGTCCCCCCACCTCGCAGATGCCGCCGTGAGCTCCGAACAGCCTGCTGCCCGCGGGAAGTTCGGCATGTGCGGTCGGCTTGACGTCTACGCGAACTGAGAGCGGCCACCTGAGGACGCGCGGCGTGCGCGGCCGGTTCGGCCCGCGCCCGAGGCCGGGCCGGATGGGCGGTGCAGGAGCAGGGGACGGACACGGTCCGCCTGCTCCGCGCCCACCCCGGCAGCGGCGCTGGTCACCGCCTGCGGCTGAGACGCCCTGTCGCAGGCGGCTCGGCCGTCGACTCCCGCCAGATGATCCGGAACAGGGATCCCTCCCTCGTCTCGGGCGCGCTGTCCCTCAGACCCGCGATCAGCTTGGCCATGGCCGTGCTGCCGAGCTGTTCGAGCTCCACGTCGACGGTGGTCAGGGACGGGGTCATGAACTGCCCGACCCCCGCGTTGTCCCAACCGGTCACGCTGAGGTCGCCCGGCACGTCCCAGCCGCGCTCCCGGGCGCCCCGGACGACGCCGGCTGCGACGAGGTCGTTGGCCGCGATCACCGCGGTCGGCCGCGCATGGCTCGGGAGCGACCGTATCGCCTCGATGCCGGACTCTCCCGACCAGTCTCCGTCGAAGACCCCGACGGACTCGACGCCGAGGCGTTCGACGGTCTCCAGATAGCTCTGCTTGCGCGCCCTCGCGGAGGCGAACTGCGCGTCGCCCGCCACATGGAGGAACCGGGAGTGACCGAGCGCCGCCAAGTGCTCGATCATCCGCACCAGGGGCGTGGCGTCGGCCAGCTGCCCGATGCCGCGCATCTCGTCGTCGAAGTCGGCCGAGATCACCACGGTCGTCCTCTGGTGCAGTTTGCTCTCCACGGCAGGAAGCACGGGGGCGAGGGAGAGGATGCCCTCGTACTGTCCCGAATCGGCGAGCTCCAGCAGGCGGTCGCTCCTCGCGCGTACGCCGCCCCCGGCACTCACGACATCCACGAAAAACCCTGCGTCCTGCGCCGTCGCGCCGGCACCCGCCAGCATGCGTGAGGGGTTGAAGGCCATGGCAGGCATGAGGATGGCCAGTCGGCCGGTCTTCCGCGTGCGCATCGACCGCGCCACCAGGTTGGGACGGTAGTCCAGTTCCCGTATGGCCTTCTCCACGCGTTCCAGGGTCGCCGGCTTCAGCCCGCCCTTGAACCGCAGATACCGCGACACCGTCTGGGGTGACACACCGGCGAGCCGCGCCACATCGGTGATCGTAGGCCGTCGTCGCGCCGTGTCAGCGCCATCCATCCGCTTCCCCCACCCTTCCGCCAACGTTCGGTGAAGTCAGAGACTACACACTCTTGACGTAAAAAGTGATCGTTCACTATGGTCCTCGCAACCCACAAAGTGAACGATCACTTTTCGGGTGACGCGGGGTCCGGGACGGGCCCGCACCACTGTGTTTCCGATGCCGCCGCTCAAGGGAGCAGTGCCGTGAGCTCCATCAACGAACTACGCCGGCTGCGCGGGTCCCAAAAGGGCGCGCGACAGCAGAACAAGGCGGCGTTCTTCTTCCTACTGCCATGGTTCGTCGGGCTCTTCGGGATCACTCTCGGCCCGATGCTGGCCTCGCTCTACCTCAGCTTCACCAAGTACAACCTGTTGCAGCCGCCGCAGTTCAACGGAGTCGAGAACTGGACGCGCATGCTCGATGACGAGCGTCTGCACAAGTCGCTCGAAGTTACGTTCAGCTACGTCCTCGTCTCCGTCCCGCTGCAGCTGGCGATGGCCCTCGGGCTCGCCCTGGTGCTGGACAAGGGAGTACGGGGTCTTGCCTTCTACCGCTCCGTCTTCTATCTGCCGTCCCTGATCGGCGGCAGCGTGGCGATCGCCGTGCTGTGGCGCGCGATGTTCGGGACCAACGGCCTTGTCAACGAGGCCCTGGCCCTCGTCGGTGTCCAGGGGCAGGGCTGGATCTCGGAGCCGGGAACGGCGCTGTCGACCCTCGTCGTCCTGAACGTCTGGACCTTCGGCTCCCCCATGGTGATCTTCCTCGCCGGGCTGCGGCAGATTCCGACCTCCCTCTACGAGGCGGCCTCCGTCGACGGCGCGAAGCGCTGGCGCCAGTTCCGCAGCATCACCATTCCGCTGCTGACACCCATCATCTTCTTCAACCTGGTGCTGCAGATCATCCACGCCTTCCAGACCTTCACCCAGGCCTTCGTGGTCTCCGGTGGCACCGGAGGCCCCGCCGACTCCACCCTCTTCTTCTCGCTGTACCTGTACCAGCGCGGGTTCGGCCACTTCGACATGGGATACGCGTCCGCGCTCGCGTGGGTCCTGCTCCTCATCGTCGCGGCCTTCACCGCCGTCAACTTCTGGGCCTCAAAGTACTGGGTGTTCTACGATGACTGACCGCACCACAGCCGTACCCCCCGCGCTGCCCGCCCCCCACCCCCACGCGATACGCCGGATCAGACGCGCGGTGCGCGCCCCTCTCAAACACTGCCTGCTGGCTCTCTGCGCCCTGACGATGCTCTACCCCGTCCTGTGGATGGTGGTCAGCTCGCTGCGGCCCAACAACCAGATCTTCCGCAGCGCGGGACTCGCCCTGACACACCCGCACTTCGAGAACTACAGCAACGGCTGGAACGCCTTCTCCCAACCGTTCAGCCACTACATGATCAACTCAGCAATCGTCGTGACCGGCGCGATCCTCGGGAACCTCCTCGCCTGTTCCCTGGCCGCATACGCGTTCGCGAGGCTGGAATTCCGGGCGAAGCGCGTCTGGTTCGCCGTCATGCTCGTCACCATCATGCTGCCGATCCACGTGATCATCGTGCCGCAGTACGTCCTGTTCTCGGAGCTCGGCTGGGTCAACACGTTCCTGCCCCTGATCGTGCCGAAGTTCCTGGCGACCGACGCCTTCTTCATCTTCCTGATGGTGCAGTTCATCCGGGGCATCCCGCGCGAGATCGACGAGGCCGCACGGATCGACGGAGCCGGGCACGCGCGGATCTTCTTCTCCCTCATCCTCCCGCTAATGGTCCCGGCGCTGGCGACCACCGCGATCTTCACCTTCATCTGGACCTGGAACGACTTCTACACCCAGCTCATTTATCTGACCGACCCGGACATGTACACCACACCTCTCGCGCTGCGCACCTTCGTCGACCAGCAGACCGCGACGGACTGGGGCTCGGTGTTCGCCATGAGTGTCGTGTCGCTCGTACCCGTCTTCCTCGTCTTCCTCGCTGGACAGCGCTTCCTGCTGCGAGGCATCGCGACCACCGGCGGCAAGTGACTGCGGGGGCTACTGCCGGACATGCGGAGGCGACCGAGTCATGACCACTCGGGAACACCGCAGCCATCAACCTGACCCACCCATCAGGCACAGGAGAAGCACATGAAAGCCAGCCCCTTCAGACGCGTCGCGATCGGAGCGGTCGCCTCACTCTCGCTCGCGCTGACCGCCTGCTCCGGCAGCAGCACCGGATCCGCTCCCGACCTCAGCGACAAGCCGGTCACCATCCGCGCCACCTGGTGGGGAGCGGACGCCCGCGCTCAGCTCACTGACGAGGTCATCGCGGCGTTCGAGAAGAAGTACCCCAACATCAAGGTCAAGGGCCAGTACAAGGACTGGAACGGCTACTGGGACGCGCTCGCCACGACGACCGCGGCCAAGGACTCCCCCGACGTCGTCCAGATGGACGAGCTGTATCTCGCGTCGTACGCCGACCGCGGAGCGCTGTACGACCTCGGCAAGGCCAAGAAGCTCCTCAGCACCTCGCAGTTCGACGACCAGGCCCTGGCCACCGGGCAGGTCGATGGAACGCAGTACGCGCTTCCCGTCGGCGTCGGCGTCCTGTCCATCCTCGTGAACACCGACCTGTTCAAGAAGTACGGCGTGAAGGTTCCCGACGACAAGACATGGACGTGGGACGACTACGCCAAGATCGGGAAGGAGCTGACGGACAAGAGTGGCGGCAAGATCCATGGTGCGGCCGGCGCCCCCGGCTTCTCCGCCGGCGATGTCAAGTACTGGGCTCGTCAGCACGGTGAGAACCTCTTCGACAAGGACGGCAACGTCTCGCTGAAGCCCGAGACGCTCGCCGGGATGTGGAAGTACGGTCTGGACCTGACCTCCTCGGGGGCCAGCGTCAAGGCGTCGACGATGGTCGAAGACCTGACCGCGGGTGTCACCGCCGGCAGCTTCGCCACCGGCAAGGCGGCCATGATGGGGGTGTACAACACCCAGATCACCGCAATCCAGCAGGCCACGGGCGCCCAGGTGCAACTGCTGCAGATGCCCCGCGTCGGCAACACCAAGGCGAACTTCTTCAAGCCCTCGATGTACTGGGCGGTCTCCAGCCAGAGCAAGCACCCGGCCGAGGCAGCCGCGTTCGTCAACTTCGTGCTCAACGACCAGAAGGCCGCCGACATCCTCAAGACGGAGCGCGGAATCCCCGCCAACAAGGAGATGCTGAAGCACCTGCAGCCGACTCTGGCCGGGACCGACAAGGCAGCGGCCGACTACATGAACGCGGTGACCCCGGGTGAGTCGCCGGTCGTGACCCCCAACGGCGGAAGCGGCATCGAGCCGGAGCTGCAGCGCTACAGCCAGGAGGTCTACTTCAAGAAGACCTCGCCCGACGCCGCCGCGAAGGCCTTCATCAAGGAACTCCAGGGCGAGATCGACGCGGCCAAGTGACCTCCTTCCGGGGGCCGTCGCCGCTGCCCACGGCCCCCGGGAGCCCCCACGAGAAGTGGGTCAGGAAACCAAGAGAGAGAAAACACCCATGCCCAGCCCCCGGCCGCCGTACCGCGTGGCCATCATCGGCACCGGCGGTATCGCCCACGCTCATGCCGAAGCCCTCACCGAACTCTCCGAACGCGCCCGGCTGGTCGCCGTCGCCGACCTCGACCCCACCCGTGCCGCCGAGTTCGCCGACCGATTCTCCGTGCCGCACGTCTTCAACGACCCGCAGGCTCTGCTGGAGAGCGAAGACCTCGATCTCGTACACATCTGTACGCCCCCGCAGACCCACGTACCGCTGGCAACCACGGTGATGCGGGCCGGCGTCACCGCCTTGGTGGAGAAGCCGACGGCACTGAGCCTGCGCGAGATGGACCAACTGGCCACGGTGCAGGAAGAGACCGGCTCCAAGGTCCTGACCGTCTTCCAGCACCGCTACGGCGCGGCGGCGGTACGCCTGCGCCGGCTGGCCGGCTCCGGCGCACTGGGCCGGCCACTGGTCGCCACCTGCGAGACCCTCTGGTACCGGCCCGACGCATACTTCGAGGTGCCGTGGCGGGGGCGCTGGGACGTCGAGGGCGGCGGCCCCACGATGGGACACGGCATCCACCAGTTCGACCTCATGCTGTCGGTCCTCGGCCCCTGGTCCCAGATCACCGCACTCGCCGAGCGCCAGGCCCGGCCCACGGACACCGAGGACGTCTCGATCGCCGCCGTCCGGTTCGACAACGGGGCCCTCGCCACGGTGGTCAACTCCCTGCTGTCCCCCCGGGAGACCTCGCGTCTGCGCTTCGACTTCGAACACGCCACGGTCGAACTCGAACACCTCTACGGCTACCGCGAGGAACACTGGCGGTTCACGCCGGCCCCCGGCCGCGAGGATCTCTCGGACCTCTGGACCGACGGTGACGAGCCGGACGTCACGAGCGGCCACAGGCTCCAGATCGAGGCCGTGTTCGACGCCTGGGAGACCGGAAAGGAACCCGGCGTCTGTCTGCAAGACGCGCGCCGCACGCTGGAGTTCGCGGCGGCGACGTACGCCTCCGCCTTCCGCGGTGTCCCCGTCGCCGCGGGCGAACTGACCGACGACGACCCGTTCGCGGTCAGTATGGACGGCGGCGCCGTGCCGTGGGAACCGGTCAAGGAGGCCCTCGTATGAACGCTCTTGAGATCCGCCACGACCTCGGTACCTCGGTCACCGTCCGCGACGGCGGCACCGAGTTGTTCCGCTACGTGTACCAGCCGGACACCGTCCAACTGGAATCGCCCAAGCCCTACATCCACCCCCTGCGCACCCGGGCCGGCAAGGTGGTCAGCCTGTTCCGTCCTCACGACCACGTGTGGCACAAGGGCATCGCATGGTCCCTGCCCCACGTCGGCGAGGAGAACTTCTGGGGCGGTCCCACGTACATCCACGGACGCTTCTACGTCCAGCTGGAGAACAACGGAACCCAGGCGCACCGCCGGGTCGTCGACCTGGACAGGGCCGACGGGACGGCGACGTTCGCCCACGACCTGGACTGGACCACCCAGTCCGGCGCGTTGTTCTTCACCGAACGCAGGACACTGCGAGCGAGCCTGATCTCCCCGCACGCCTGGGCGTTGACGTTCGAGACGCGGATGACGAACGTCTCCGGAACGGACGTCGCCATGGGATCGCCGACCACCAAGGGACGGGAGAACGCCGGCTACGGCGGCCTGTTCTGGCGGGGCCCTCGGTCGTTCACCGGCGGGCAGTTCGTGACCGAGGAAGGCCTGGGCGGTGACGAGGTCCGCGGGCGGCGCATGGAGTGGATGGGCTTCGCGGGCCGCCACGACGAGACGGACGCGCAGTCGCTCGTGCTCATGGTCGACGACGCGGCCAACCCGAGTCACCCGCCGCAGTGGTTCGCCCGATCAGAGGAGTTCGCCTGTCTCAACCCGGCACCGTTCTTCAGCGAGGAACTGGCCATCGAGGACGGCGCGACCGTGCGATTCCGTTATGGGGTGGGTATCGCTGACGCCGAGGCGAGCGCGGCTCCCGCACTCGCGGACGCGGTGCGCGAGACGCTCGCGCGTTCCGACGCGATCACCGCTGCCGGGGAATCCGCATGAGCACCACGGGATGGCAGCCGAAGTGCTGGGCGGGCCCGGCACTTCGGCTTGCTCCGTCAACGAACCATGGCCGGTGCCCGCGCCCTGGGCGCGCCGGGGCGTCCGTCGTCCGTCATGGTGCCCCGCAGCGGGTGCGGACCGAGGTCCAGGTCACGGCGGCCCGGGTGGCGGACGCGTGCTTGTGGGGGTGGATGAGGCTGTGGCGGCCGACAGCCGACCGTGCGGGTCACGGTGGCGGAAGCGACGGCTGGGACAGCCAGTACCGGACAGGGCTGAGGCGGACATCGCCCACCTTCCTCGCGGGATCCCGCTCACGCATCGGTCATTCGGCCACAGTTACGGCGTCCCCCGCTTGGGCGGTGATGGCCGTTCGGCCGATCCGGCCGGGCCGCGGGGTGTTTACTGTGGCGCCGTGAACTCCTGGCACCTGATCGACCGACCGGACGCGCCGCACGTCCGTCGGCTCGGAAGGCTGCACGCGGTCGGCGTGGCCCTGATGATCCTCGCGGCCGGCACGGACCTGCTGGAAGCGGGCCTCGCGGCATTGGACAGGCCGGGTGGATACGGCGTGACACCGTGGCTGCAGCCCGCCGCAGTGCTACCGCTCTGCCTGGCCGCGGTGCTCTGGCCCGCCGCCAGGCGGCCTGCGTGGGCCAGTCCTGCGCTGCGCATCGCCGTACCCGCCGGGGCCTCGGTTGCGTTGACGGTGGTCGCTGTCCTGGCCGACTGGCAGATGGCGTTCGGCCTGGGGGAAGTGGCGTGCCTGCTGTGCCTGTTGCTGGTTGCGGTCCGTTCCTGTCCCGGGTGGTGGGCGGCGGCGTGCGGGGGGCTGTGCGGCGTGGCCGTCGTCGCCCTGCCCGCCAGGCTTCCCACGGACTCCACCGGAGCCGGAGGATTCGGGCCGGCGCTCCTGTTTCCGGTCATGGTGACCGTCGGACTGGGCGGCTACCTGCGCTTCCTCGATCACCGCCGCCGCGTGATGGTCAACAGGACCCGCCGCAGTGAACGCCTGGCGATGGCCGCCGACCTGCACGACTTCGTCGCCCATCACGTCACCGGGGTCCTGGTCCAGGCGCAGGTGGCCCAGATGATGACCACCGACCCGGACCAACTGCGCCCCGTGCTGCGGAACATCGAAACTTCCGCAACCGAGGCCCTGGCCTCCATGCGGCGCACCGTCGGCCTATTGCGCGAGGCGCCGGACGACAGCGCCACAGCCGGCAGCGCGAGCCGTCCGCTCGGTGATCTGGCGGCGCTCCTGGGCCTGGTCGAGGGCTTCGGCGGTCCCGTCGGCCCGAAAGTCGTTGTGCACCGTGATCCCGCCGTACCCGACGACCTCCCGCCCGAGGTACAGGCAGCCGCATACCGTGTCGTCCAGGAAGCCCTGACCAACGTGCGCCGCCACGCCGCCGACGCCACCGAGGTCACTGTGGAGCTGGTCCACGACGGCCGCGTGCTGACGGTGACCGTGCGCGACGACGGCCGCGGCGGCACCTGGCTCCCGCAGGCCGCGCGGGGCGGCGGCTTCGGTCTCGTCGGCCTCACCGAACGCGTCACCGCACTCGGCGGCGAACTGCGCACCGGTCCCCGCCTCACGGCCCAGGGGTGGGAGGTCACGGCGGTGCTGCCGACGGCCTCATCAGCCAGGGCGTGACGTGTCGGCGGCCTGATTGACGTGACGCAGGCTCGGGGGGCATGGCTGGGTCGAACGCCGTCGTGTGCGCCGTTCATGCCGCTCAGCTCGGTCTAGGCGTTTTTGAGGCTGGAGGCGGCCGAGCGGTTCGGGTGCGGTGATGAGGCCGAGCGGGGCCAGGACCTCGGCGACCTGCTCGCGCAGGGCCTCGGCCTGGTGGGCCTCCTGGTTGTCAGGTGATCGCTCGGCAATGAGAGCGCCGAGGCGGGACCGGGCCCGGCAACCCAGGAATTGTCAGCCATCCCTCCTCTCATCAGGGAAAACAAACTCAGCACCGCTGGTACGAACAACTTCTCCGGCGAACATCACAGTCGGAAAGGGTTCTCGCCCGAGGAGGACGAAAAGTACCTTGTGCTGCTGATCAGCATGTTCTTCTTGTATGCGAAAGAGGCTTCGCCATGGGGCGCCCCGAACTACCGGTCGACCCGGCGACCGGTCCCGTGCAGCGACTCGCCCACGATCTTCGGGAGCTGCGCCGCTCGGCGGGTGGCGTGTCGTACCGGGCCATGGCGAAGAAGGCCGGCTTCTCGGTGACGACCCTGGCGAAAGCGGCGAGCGGCGAGCGGCTGCCGTCGCTGGCCGTGCTCCAGGCGTACGTCCAGGCATGCGGCGCCGACCCCGTTCCCTGGGAGGCACGGTGGGCGGAGGCCGAGGCGCTGGCCGGGGAGGAGAGGCAGGAGGATGCCGACGCCGCCCCTCCCTACCGTGGCCTCGCGCGTTTCGAGCCGGACGACCGTGAGCTGTTCTTCGGCCGGGACCGGCTGATCGACGAGCTGAGCGAGCTGGGGTCCGGGTCCCCGTTCGCCGTGGTGTTCGGGGCGTCCGGCAGCGGCAAATCCTCCCTGCTGCGGGCCGGTCTGATTCCCCTGCTGCGGGAGAAGATCGCGGAGCAGGGGCGTACGGCGGTCCTTCGGATCCTCACTCCGGGAGCCCGGCCCGCCACCACCTACGGCCATCTGCTGACGCCCGAGGCCGACGAACCGGAGAGCTGGGTGGTGGTCGATCAGTTCGAGGAGGTCTTCACCCTCTGCCGCGAGCGCGCCGAGCGTGACCGCTTCCTCGACCTTCTGCTCGCCGCGCGTGACCCGGGCAGCCGACTGCGGGTGCTCATCGCCGTACGGTCCGACTTCTATGCGCGGTGCGCCGAGCACCCGCGACTGGCGGAGGCGCTGCACGCGAGCGGGCTCCTGGTCAGGCCGATGACCGCCGACGAGCTGCGCGAGGCGGTGGTCGGTCCCGCGCAGGCGGCCGGGCTCATCGTGGAGCGGACACTGACCGCGCGGATCGTCGAGGACGTGCTCGACGAGCCCGGCGGACTGCCGATGCTGTCCCACGCCCTGTTGGAGACCTGGCGGCGGCGCAAGGGACGGATGCTGACCCTGGCCGCGTATGAAGCGGCCGGCGGGGTACGCGGCGCGATCGCGGCCAGTGCCGAGGAGGCGTACGGGGAACTCTCACCGGCGCAGGCGCACGCCGCCCGGCACCTGCTCCTGCGGATGGTCGAGCCCGGCCAGGGCAACGCCGACACGCGCCGCCCGCTCAGCTGGGAGGAAATGGCCGGGTGGGAGGACCCCGAAGTGCGAGCCGTCGTCGGGCGGCTGGCCCAGGCGCGGCTGCTGACCACCGACGACGACGGAGTGCAGCTCGCCCACGAGGCGCTCATCACCTGCTGGCCGCGGCTGCGCGAGTGGATCGACGCGGACCGGGAGCGGCTGCGCCACCACCGGCAGCTGACCGACGCCGCCCGCACCTGGCTGGAGCACGACCGCGACCCGGGCACGCTCTACCGGGGCACCCGCCTGGCGCGGGCCGAGGAACTGTTCGCGGGCGAGGACCGCGGCTACGACGGTCTGACGTCCGAGGAGTCGGCCTTCCTCATCACCGCGGCGGAGCAGCGGGCGGCGGAGGAGCGGGCCGCCACCCGGGCCCGGCGCCGGAGCCGCACGCTCACGGCCTCGCTCTGCGCCGTGCTGGCGGTGGCCCTGGTCGTCGGCCTGACCGCCGTGCGACTGCGTCAGGACAGCGAGAAGCAGACCACCGACACGGCGGCCCGCCGGGTGGCCGCGGTCGCCGACGCGCTGCGTACCACCGACCCACGCACCGCGATGCTGCTCGGCGTCGCCGCATGGCGCATCTCTCCGCTTCCGGAATCCCGCCGAGCCCTGCTGGGCGCGCTGGCCCAGCCCGAACTGGACAACTTCACCGACCCGGCGCCCGGTGACACACCGGAGCGGTACCTCGACGTCTCCGGGCGCACTCTGCTCAGCATCAGCGACGGCACCTGGCGAACGTGGGATGTAGGCACCCACCGCCGTATCACCTCGGGGCCGGTACCTCACGGGGCGGTGCTCGCCGCGGCTCCGGGCGGCCGGGTGCTCGTCATCCAGACCGCTGACAGGACCCAGCGGCTGTGGGACACCCGAACGAGGCGCTGGATCGGGGATCTCCTGCCGTTCAGGGACACCGTGCGCTTCGGGGCGAGTGGCCGCAACTACCTGGTGAGGAGACCGGACGACGACCGGGCCGGGCTCTACTCCGTCACCGACGGCCATCTGGTCTTCCGGACCCCGTCGGCCGGCAGGGGGGAGCTCACCCACGCAGCGGCCGACGACGACCGGCTGCTGGCCGTCTGCCCGCGCGGCCGGGCCCCGCAGGTCTGGGACACCTCCGCGCGCAGCGTCCGCTCCGGCGCCTGGACGAGCGCTCGCGGCGTCTGTGGTGACGACACCGACACCCTCCTGGGCCTCACCGGCGGCCGGCTCCTCGCTCTCGCCGGGGACCGGGTGCGTGTATGGGACACCACGTCGGGACGAGAGCTCGCCGACGTCGCCCACCCGGGTGCCCTTTCGGCCGTCGTGAGCGCGGACGGCTCGTTTCTGGCAACCGGCGGCGGCCAGGAGATCAGAGTGTGGCGTCTGTCCCAGGGCGGCGCCCCCGTTTTCCGGCACTCCCTGGACAACGAGTCGCTCTCCGGTCTCGCCTGGGACTCCTCGCGGCCCCTGCTGCGGTACCTCGAAGGGGGCACGGTCCACACCCTCGACCTCACCACGACGCTCACCCGCACCTGGCGCAAGAGTCCGCTCACCGGGGTCCGGCTCAGCCCCGACGGCAGGACGCTCGCCACCGCCGAACCTATCGGTGACCGCTACGTCTTCCGGCTGCGGAGCACACGCGACGGCCGTCTGCTGCGCACCCTGCCGGACCCGTCTCATCCCGTCTTCCGCACCGGCATACCGACGGTCCCCGCGGACGTCACCAAGCCCTTGCTGTCCTTCAGCCCCGACGGCGGCGTGTTCGCGTACGGAGTCTCCGCCGCCGGCTGGGACACGGTGCCTCAGCGTCTGACGGTGTGGGACGTGGCCGCCGGACGGGCGAAGACCACTGTGGACCTGGCGACGGCGTCCGCGATGCCGCCGGACGCGATCGCCCTGGGACCGGGCGGTCGTACGCTCCTCACCGCACGTCTGACCGACGACGGCTACTTCAACGAGACATGGGACACCACGCAGCGGCGGAGGGCGTCGCTCCTCCCCGGCCCGGCCGGCCGTCATCTGGCCGTCAGCCGAGACGGCGGGCTCCTCGTGACCGACAACCGCGTCGTCCGAGCAGGCCGGTCCCACGCCCATGACCTCGTCCAGCACGACGACATCGCAGCGATCGCCTTCGCTCCCGACGGCTCCGGACTGGCGGCCGGCGACGGGACAGGGCGGGTGGCCCTCTGGGACGGCGCCCTCCGGCACCGAGCGGGCATCCTGAGGAACGTCTTTCTGGCGCCCGTCGATCCGTCCTCCGACTCAGCCGAGACGATCACGGCCCTCGCATTCAGTCCGGACGGCAGCACGCTCGCCGTGGGCGGCGACGCGGGCACCGTCCAACTCTGGGACATCTCGACCCAGCAACCTCTCGGTCCTTCTCTGCCCACCTCCGGTGAGAGCGTCGACACGCTCGCCTTCAGCCCGGACAGCACCATGCTGTACGCGGGCGGCGAGCACGTCCCGCTCCAGCGGTACGTCGTGGATCCTGACCGAGCGGTGTCCCTCGTCTGCTCCCGTGCCGGGAACGCGGAGCTGACCCGGGCGCAGTGGCGCACCTATGTTCCGGACCGGCCGTACAGGCGGGTCTGCCCCTGACCGGCTCGGTGGATCATGAAAGTGGCCGGGTCAGCAGTGCGATCCAGCCCCGGGACTCGCGCCAGTACGGCGCGAACCAGTACCCGCCTGCCTTCCTTGCTGCTTCCGCTGACGTGGTGGTGGCGCCGGCGGTCCTGCCCACCTCCCACTTCTCGGTCTGCGACATGCCGTGGAGAGGGGATCAGCGCGAGGGACAGGGCCGATGTCAGCACGGCCGTTCGGCGGCGGCCGACATTCCGGATCTTCATTGACCGCTCTCCCGCCGGATTTCTCGACCCGTTGATCAGGGCGGGCTGCTGCCCCGGCCGAGGGGGAAGTCCGGACCGGGGCAGCGACGGGTCGATCGTCAAGGGCCCGGGAGTTGTCCCTCCCACCATCCCACCGTCAAACAGTCCCCCTCGCCCGCGACCCACCGCCGACGGCCGGCGTGATCCCGCCTCGCCGAAGTCCTCAGCGCCGGGTCCGGTGTCGTACGGCCTTGGCCTTCAGCGCCGTCCCAGAGCGTGAGGCGACGGCGGCCGCCTGGTCGCCGGAGCCGAGAACCGTACGCGGGCACCGGGCAAGCAATCTCCAGGGGCGTCCCGGCAGAGGCAGAAGCCTCTGACGCCGGCCAGTCCGCAACCGCCCACCGAATTGTCTGACCTGGCAAAAGGGACGTGCCAAACAACGTTCCGGTTGCGAGCGTCGGTGCAGCAAGGCCGGATCCCGCAGCGACGCCGCACCCGCAAGATCACCGTCGGCTCGGTCGTCACGACCCTGGCGCTGTCGGTCCTCGCGGGGCCTTCGCAGAACGCGGGCGGCAGGGCCCGCCCGTAGCTCCGCCGGCTCTCGCCGGCACGGGTGCGGTCGCCTCGCCGAAGGCGAACACAGTGACACTGACCAGCCACATCACAAGGAAACCGGGGGACGCGGCACGTGCGCATCGCCTTCCTGCTGCACAACGCCTACGCGATGGGCGGCACCGTACGGACGACCATGACACTCGCCGACACGCTCGCCGGGCGACATCAGGTGGAACTCGTGTCGGTCTTCCGGCACCGCGAGAAACCACACCTGGGGCGGTCGCCGGAGGTACCGCTGCGGGCCCTGGTGGACCGGCGCGAGGGATCCGCGGACGCGGCGGACCCTCTCGCCCGGCGGGCAGGAGAGGTCTTCCCGAAGGGGGACAGCCGCTCGCACCAGTACCACCGGCTCGCCGAGCAGCGGGTCATCGACTGGCTGCGGGAGACGGACGCCGACGTCGTCGTGGGCACCAGGGCCGGACTCAACGCGCTGCTGGCCCGGTTCGGGCCACGACATGCCGTACGCGTCGGCCAGGAGCACCTCACCCACGACAACCACCCGCACCGACTGCGGACGGAACTCCAGCGCTGGTACGGCGGTCTCGACGCGCTGGTCACCATGACCGAGGCCGACGCGCGCGACCACCGGCGCGGCATGCGGCTGCCGCGCACCATGGTGCTGGCCATCCCCAACAGCGTTCCCAAACCCTCGGTGCCGCCGGCCGACGCGGCGGCCAAGGTCGTCGTCGCGGCGGGACGGCTGGCCCGCGTCAAGCGATACGAGATGCTGGTCGACGCGTTCGCCCTGGCCGGCGCGGCCTGCCCCGACTGGTCCCTGCGCATCTACGGGGACGGCCCGGAGCGCGCCCGGATAGCCGACCGGATAGCCCACCACGGGCTGGGTGACCGGGTCTTCCTGATGGGTTCGGTCACGCCCATCGAGGCCGAGTGGGTCAAGGGCTCCATCGCCGCGGTGACCTCCGCGCACGAGTCGTTCGGAATGACGATCGTGGAGGCCATGCGCTGCGGCCTGCCCGTGGTGAGCACCGCCTGCCCGCACGGGCCCGGCGAGATCATCCGCCACGGTGTGGACGGCTGCCTCGTCCCGCGCGACAGCACCCGGGGCGTGGCCGACGCGCTGCTGGCACTGATGCGGGACGACGGACTGCGTGCGGAGATGGGCAGGGCCGCCCTAGCCAACGCGGCGAAACGATTCACCCCGGATGGCATCGCCGACCGCTACGAGCGCCTGTTCAGCACACTGGTGCAGGAGCGGGCCGGGCGGTCCGCTCCTCCACCACCCGGCCCGGCCGACTGGCGCGACCGTGCCACCGTGCTCGCCGCCACGGCAGGCATCCTCGCCCGCGGAGCGGTGCGCCGCGGGCGGCGCAAGCTGGGGTGGGTCGGATGAACGCGGATCGCCCAGCGGCCTCGGCACAGCGGATGCTGTGGATCGTGGCCGCCGGGTTCTGTCTGCTGTCGGCCGTCCTCGTACCGCTCACACTGCCGCTCGGATGGGACGAGATCGTGTACGCCAGCCGCTTCGGATCGTACGGTCCCGCAACCCCGTTCAGCGCCCCGCGTACCCGTGGGGTCCCCCTGCTGCTTGCTCCGATCGCCTCCTGGAGCGACTCGACGGTGCTGCTCAGGGTGTGGCTGCTCCTGCTGGCCGGCGGTGCGCTCTGGCTGGGATTCAGGCCCTGGCTGCGCATCGTGCACCGCCCGGCGGCGGTGTGGGTGGCGGCCGGGCTGTACGGCAGCCTGTGGATCACTCTGTTCTACGCCGGTTCCGCGATGCCGAACCACTACACCGCGATGGGTGCCACCGCCGCGGTGGGCTGTTTCCTCGCGCCGCGCCCCCGGTACGCGGGTGTCGCGGCCGGCCTGGCGGTGGTGACCCTGATGCGGCCCAACGACGGTGTGGCCGTCGCCGTGCCGCTGTTCCTGGCCGCCGTACTGATGCCCGCACTGCGCGGCCACGGCCGCCTGAGGGGGCGTCTGTCGGCCGTGGCGGCCGGACTCGTGTCGGGTGCGCTGCCCTGGGTCGTCGAGGCCGAGGTGCGGTTCGGCGGTGTGCGGAACCGGCTCGCGGAGGCCGACGAGGTCCAGGGCGGCCTGCGGGCCGTCTTCTCCCTGGGTGCCCATCTCACCGCGCTGGACGGCCCGCTGCTGTGCCGTCCCTGTACGGGCGACAGCGTACAGCTGCCCGTGACGGAGTGGTGGATGCTGCTACCGCTGCTGGTCGGCCTGGGACTGTGGGCGGAACGCCGGGCGCGCCGGTCCACTGCACCGCTGTGGCTGTCCGTGGCGGTGGCGGCGGCCACGGCGGCGCCATATCTCTTCCTCGTCCCCTACGCCGCGCCGCGGTTCCTGCTGCCGGCCTACGCCCTGCTGGCGCTCCCAGCCGCTGTCGGGCTCCTCGCCGTCGTCCACCGGACCCGCACCCGCCGTTCGCGGCCGACAGCCGCGGTCCTCGCCCTGACACTCCTCGGGCACTGGGGCATCCAGATCGGGCTCGTCCACACCCATGCGGGCATCCAGCAGCGGGCCCGCGGAGACTGGGACCGGATCGCCTCCGTGCTACGCGAGCACGGGGTGCACCCGCCGTGTGTCCTCGCAGGGAACACTTCGACGATTCCCATCGCCCACACCGCCGGCTGCTCTGCCACGGAGACGGACCCCCCGGCGCACCCCAGTGCGCTGGTCCTGCGCGAGCGGAACCCACCGCACTGGGCGCGCGACTGGCAACGTTTTCCGGTGCCGGACACCTACAACCCCGGATGGACCGTCGTCGTGCGTCCATGACGGCCGGCTGTGCGCCTCAGGGCCCGTAGGGCGGTGCAGCTCCCGAGGTCCACTTCGACGCCGGCGGCTTCGAGGTGACACCGCCCCGGCCGTGTCCTTTGGCCGGCTGATCCCTCTCAGCGTCCACTGGGACGAACTGGACGCGCTCGGCCTGCTGGACAACTCCCGCTACCCGCTGCTCGTGGAGCGCGCGTGGCTCGACCTGTGGCAGCAGGACGGTTTCCGCCCCGACGCCAGCGACGCTTTCCAAGTGGTCACGGAACTGCGGGTCCCCTACGAGGTGCCGGTCACCGGCCCCGGTTCATACGCCGTCGATTTGTGGCTGGAGCGGCTGGCACCGCCAGTCTGACCTGTGCTTCCGCTACTGCGGGGCTGACGGTGGCCCCACCCACGCCCACGGCGCTCTACGAAGACCAGCCGTTCCAGCGCCGGTCCCGGGACTCGAACGCCATCACCGCCCACATCCAGGTGAGCCCTGCGACGTGGGAGACGACCGGACGGATCCTCCTGGGTCGCTCCGGGAAGCGTGCGCGGGGCGAGCGCGCGGGCGAGGACTTCGGCCACCGGCGCGAAGAGGCGGGCGGGGCGTCGAGCAGGTTGCCGGGTGGCGTCCTGCACCAGCGTGTCGCCCGCAAGGTAAAGGCGTGGAGCGACGACAGCGTTACGTCCGGACAAGTAATGTGGAACTCGATCCTCCGGAATTGTATGCGGCGGCAAAAGGGGCCTGCCAAACAACCTCCCGGCTGTGAGCGTCGGTCGTGACATCGCTGCACGCCGAACAACCGGAGCACACCATGCCCACCAGCGTCCTGATCGCGGTCGCCTTGTCCGTCCTTCTCGGGATCCTGGTGCTCTTCACAGTGCCCAGGGACACCGAGACATCCGCCTCGACGGCGGCGGACCATGTGACGATCAACGCCGAGACCGTCGCCGGCAAGAAACACGTCGACCTCCCACAGGTCCCCTGGAACATCAACCACGGCTCGGGCGCCTATCTGACCATGCTCGACCAGCTGCGCAACCTCGCCGAGACCTCGGCCGGCGGCCGCGTCATGCCCCACGTCGACACCGAGGTGAACGTCGCCATCACCGGCGACACGGAGAGCCAGAGTTTCGCCGACATCGTGATCAGCAGCGGCAACCACACCCCCGCGGTGCATGCGATCGTACGACTCAGCGACTTCTGCGTCGTGCGGTTCTTCTCCAGCGACACCCCGCACCACTTCGTCCTGAACCTCGCCTCCGACGTCCCCAACCATGAGGACGCCGACGACAACTGGTTCCTCGGCAAGGAGGGCTACGACGCCCTCGCCCGCGTCGCGAACCAGTCGCTGACCGCCGTCAACCTGAACGAGTTCAGCCTTGAGAACAGCCTCAGGGACCTCGGCATCCGCGGCACCGACCGCACCGCCCAGGCGCGCGGCATGCTGCGCTACATCATCGCCATCACCGAGGCCTCCCGGTTCCGCCCCATCGCCAACCGCATCGCGAATGGCATGGACAACGGGTCCGACGTCTTCGTCACCGCACAGCAGGTCGGCCTGATACGTAACTAGGCCGGCATCAGCGATGTCTTCATCGGCCACACCAACCGTTGACGATGACGAACGCCCACATCGCCCAACGCGCCGCGGCCCCGCAAGCACGGTGCCAAGGACGACTGTTCGCTGCCGTCACGCTCCAAGTACACCGGTGTTACACACCTGGGCGCTGCCGGGGCGCCATCGCCTGCGCGCGGAGATCCCGCCTGGTGGAGCAATCGCGGCGGAGCTGCACCCGGCGATTCCACAACCGTTACAGTGATGCAGACCCTGTCCACCGCGCCGGAGCCGACCTTGCCGAACCTGTCCCACCTCGAGGAGATCTTCTCCGACGAGGGTGACGGTGCCGCCGGCCCCGTGCGGTCGCCCGGCTGGCAAAGCGACGTATCGCCGCAGGGACTCACGGTGACATTGATCGCCGACTACACGTTCCCCGTCCGGGCGTGGTTGCCGTCGGCGGCGATCGTGGCACTGCTCGGAGAGTTCAACGTGACCGCGGGTGCCGCCCGTACGACGATCAGCAGGCTGATGCGCCGAGGGGTGCTGGAGAGCAGCCGGCAAGGGCGGTACAGCTCCTACCGGCTGACATCGCAGGCCGCCGTCGATCTGTGGAGCGGCGCCAGTTCGATCGCCACCTTCACCACCCAACCCGACTCATGGGACGGTCGGTGGACACTGATCGCCTTCTCCGTCCCGGAACAGGAGAGCACGCGGCGGCGCGCACTGCGCACCGCGCTGCGTTGGCGCGGATTCGCGCCGCTGTACGACGCGCTCTGGGTGTCGCCGCACCCCCTGACCCCCAAGGGGCGGATCGAGGTGGCCGACCTGGCGCGGGGAGCAGTGACCGTGTTCCGCGCGCGGCAGGAGGAACTGGACACGGAGGCCGACCGCAACCCGGTCGAGGCGTGGGACCTGCCCGGCATCGCCGAGCACTACCGGGCTTTCATCGACCGTTGGAGCGGCCTGCTTCCGCACATCAGCACCGACCGTGTCACCGGTGCCGACGCGGTGCGCGCACGGACCGAGGTCATGCACGCCTACCGGCACTTCCCCATTCTGGACCCGCTGCTCCCCATCGGGCTGCTGCCGCCCGGCTGGCCCCGGTCGCGGGCGCGGGAAGTCTGCGTCGCGGTGTACGACGGACTGCTCCAGCCGGCCCAGGACCATGTCCGCTCCGTGGTGACCAGATTCGCGCAGGGGCCGCACCCCGACATCAGGGCCCATACGATCGCCGGCATGAGTGCGGGTGTCGGCCACGGCTGACGGCAGGCCGCCGCGAGTGTGATCGGGCGGGCTTCGAAGGCGTCACACGGTGCCTCCAGCGCCTGCGATCTGTCGAATCCGCGTCGAAGACAACAGAGTTGGGCGCCAACGATTGACAGATCGGCGCCCGATCGTGAATGTACCTGTTGCAGGACATGTGGGAACGCTCCCAGAGTTGCGGCACGCGACGAGTGGAAGGAGAGGCACCCTTGCGCCGCTTCCGCAGAATCAACACCTCCCCATCAGACAGGCGGGCAGGTGGGCGCGGAGGGCCGCTCCCACAATGAGTCACGGTTCGGCCGGTGTTCAGCGGCTCGCCGCGTCTCTGCCGGCAAGGCCACACGACGCCGATGACCACCACGGGCAGGACCGGAACGTCCTCCACCGTGCGCGATTCGCCGACCTGACCACCCCCACGACCACTCCCCCCACCACCCGGGTCAGCCTCACCGCCGCGGCATCACCGACGTCTCTTCCCGGCGCCTGACCGAGCTGCGCTCCGCACACCCCCCACACCAGGAGTCTTCATGACCATGCAGCGGCGTAGCTTCCTGACCCTGAGCGCGGTCGGAGCCGCGGGCGTAGGCATGTCCCTGCTCGGCACGGGCCAGGCAGGTGCCACCGCGCGGGCGGGAGTTCCGACCCAGCGGTTCGCGGTCGGCGTGCGCCAGTACGCCTGGAGCCGCGGCAGCCGCCGGTGGACCACCTATGTCTACTACCCCGCCACCGGCGCCCCCGGTGGCTCCCCGGTCACCAACGCCCCCATCGCCCAAGGCGTCTTCCCGGTCTGCGAGTTCATGCACGGCTTGAGCAGCAGCCCGCAGAATTCCCTGGCGATCATCCGTCCCTTGGCCGAGGCCGGCTTCATCGTCCCCGCCCCCCACTTCGCCAACCTCAGTGGCCAGGACGTCTACAACGGCAACCAGTCCAAGGACGTCTCCGAGGTCATCACCCGGACCCTCGCCCTCAACACGGCGAGCGACCCGCTGGCCGGCCACATCAACACAGCGGTCGGAGTCGGTGTCTCCGGCCACTCGATGGGCGGCATGACCACCCACGGCCTGCTCACGGCCTGGCCGGACGCACGGATCACCGCCGCGATCCCCATGTCCTGTGTGGACATGGGCAACCCGAGCCCGTCGGTCCGCGCCAAGGTCCTGTTCACGCACGGCGACCGGGACGGGACGTGCCCGATCTCCTCCGCCCGCCAGGCGTACCGGGAACTGCCCGCCGGCAAGGCGTTCCTGACCTTCCGCGGCGCCGGGCACAGCAACTACTTCGGCGACTCCCGCACCGTCAACACCTCCGTGGACTGGATGCGGTGGAGCCTCTACGGCGACACCGGGGCCCGCGACCGCCTTCGCGCCGACGCCGCATCCAGCACGACCACCTGGGAATCCGCCCTGAGCTGAGGGGCAACCAGGCATGGCCCGGGTGCGCGGGTCTGCCGTGATCGCCGCGCATCCGGGCCATGCAGGGTGCGTGGCCGCCCGCGGACGCCCGCGAGGTCAGCCGCCGCGCAATCGACTGTGTTCGCTTCCAGGCCAGCGTGGGCACCACCGCCCGAACAGCGGGCGGCTCCGGCCGCTCCCACTCGTACAGATAGGTCCACTTGGGGGTCCGACACCCTCAAGGACGCAAGAGAGGAAAGCTCATGGTTGCACTAGCAGGGAAGATCAGAGTCATTTTCCTTGCCGTCCTGTTGGCAGTTGCCGCATCTGTGTACGGCGCGGCGCATCAGGCATCGGCCGATTCCGTGGCACAGTCAAGCGCTTCGCAGATCGTGGCCGACATGGGCGCGGGTTGGAATCTGGGGAACCAACTCGAAGCCACCACCAACGGATACCCCAGTGAAACAGCGTGGGGCCAGCCGACGGTATCGCAGGCCCTCATCGACAAAGTAAAGGCGGCGGGCTTCAAGACGATCCGCATCCCGGTCTCCTACCTGGGATACATAGGGTCCGGCCCGAATTACACGATCAACGCCTCCTGGCTGAACAGAGTCCAAGAGGTCGTCAACTACGCCTATAACAGGGGCCTGCATGTGCTGATCAACATGCACGGCGACGGGTACAAGAGCATCAACGGCTCCTGGCTGATCTGCGATTCACCCTCCCAGGCGACGATCAAGGCCAAGTACGAGAAAGCTTGGCAGCAGATCGCGAACAGGTTCAAGAACTACGACCAGCGCCTGATCCTCGAGTCCATGAACGAAGAGTTCGACGGGCAGTACGGCCGCCCGACCCAACCGTGCTACTCAAACATCAACAGCTACAACCAGATCTTCGTGGACACCGTGCGGAAAACAGGCGGCAACAACAGTTCGAGGTGGCTGCTCGTGGCCGGCTGGAACACGAACATCGATTACACCGCCGGGAATTACGGCTTCGCGCTTCCGTCCGACCAGTACCGCTCCCCCTCCATTCCCGCAAATGAGCGGCGGATCATGATCTCCGTTCACCACTACGGCCCGTGGGACTTCGCCGGAGAGGAAAGCGGCACCATCACGCAATGGGGCCGAGCAGCGACCAACCCGTCGAGGACGTCGACCTGGGGACAGGAGGACTATCTGGACGCGCAGTTCAAGATGATGCGCGACGTGTTCGTCACGAAGGGGTATCCGGTGGTGGTGGGCGAATACGGCGCCATCGACAAGTCATCCTTCGATTCGTCGAACAACAGGTATCGCGCGGACTTCGCACGGGCCGTCGCAGCCACCGCCAAGAAGTACGGCGCGGCCTCCATCTACTGGGACAACGGTGCAACCGATCGGTACGGGTTCGGGCTGTTCAACCGGCGCTCCCTCACGGTCACCCAGCAGGGCATCATCAACGCCATCATGACCGGCGTCAGCGGCAGTGTCGCCGCCTCCGGCCTTCCGTCCGGCACGTAGCAGGACCCGAGTCTCGGCGACGGGTACATACCTGTGGATAACTCGTGGGCGCGCAGTTGGGCCGAGTGGTGATGCCACACGGTGTGCGATCTCGTCAACTGCGCGCCGACCAGCCGGAGAAGCTACGCTGCTCCGCATCTGGGAGCACGTTTGACAAACGGAGGACAGCGATGTCTTCACGTGTAGCGACCGACGACGAGGTGTCTGCCGGGCTGGCCGGCGTGCCGAGTTCAGTAGGTTCTGCGGTCTCTCAGAGCCCGGCTCAATCCGGAGGACATCGGCCTGCCCTCATACGAGCGGCGGTGGGTACCCGGGCTGCGGCGCGAGGAGCCGGCGGGAGTGTCATACGCGTACTACGCACGCCTGGAACAGGGCTACGGCGAAACCATGTCGACCGAGGTGATGGCCGCCGTGGCCCACGCACTGCGTCTGGCCGAGGAGGAACGGGACCATCTGATCCGGCTGGCCCAGCCCGACCGGAACCGCACGCCGCTGTCCAGCTCAGTGACTGTTCGGCAGCGCGACGGTGGGGCGGGGTGGCGTAGGCATGTTGCCGCCAATGAAGGAGCTGGGGTGCGGGGGGCTGGTTGTAGGCAGTGTTCTGCCAGGCCAGGGCCGTGCGGTACTGGGTGTCGTGGAGGATGGTCGTGATCCGCGTATTGGTCTGGTACGGCGTGGAGTAGATCCGCAGGGCCGTGTTGTCGGACGTCGGCCAGATGACTTCCTCGCGCCAGTCGCCGAGGATGTCGCCGGACAAGGACGGCGTCGACGGTGCCGTTGTTGGAGTGGACCCCGGCGCCGGTGAGTAGGCGGGTGTCGCCCGGAGGTGCCGTACTTGTCGATGTCGGTGCCGTCGAAGAGTTCGCGCGTAGTGTCGCCGTCCCACCACGCCAGGAAGTTGCTGGACCGCGCTTACGACTGGCGACCACCGCGCCCCTGGGGTTGCGGACGCCACTCACGAGCGACGACCACGACTCGGCGCCCGCACTGCCAAACCAGATGTCACCGGACACGCCCCGGCCGTTGTCACCGCCGGCCGGGGTGGACCAGAGGACTTGGCCGGTCCTCGCTTCCGCCATCCAGGAGGACGGCTTGGAGCTGTCCTCGTCGACCTTGAACTCCTCCAGACCCGGCCGGGGCGAGTCGAGGTCGCCCATGTGCATCGCGTCCGGCCCCGGTCGAGGCGTTCCACCTGCCGCGCGGTCGCGGCGTGCGCGGTCTGCGGTATTCCGGTGAGTGCGGAGAGGGTCAGTGCGGTGGCGGCCGTCAGGCCGCCGAACAGCCAGTTGTTTGACCTGCGTTGGAATCGCCATGGGCGCAATGCGGTGCGCGGACGCCGGTGCGGGGCGGTCACTACGACCTCCGGTGTGGGGGTATGAAGATCGCGGAGAGGGTGGTCCAACCATAGATGTGGGAACGTTCCCATTCGCTGGGAAGATAGGTGTTCACTGATGGCCCGTCAAGCATTCTGTTGAGCTTTTCTGTTCACGCATGTTCGGATGCGAGTCAACGAGATGTTCCGTGCGCAGCCTCGTCCCGTCGCTGCATTCCTTCTAAAAGGCACTTGAACTGCGCTGACTCCCGCCGTTTCAGACAGCTCACGGCCGAGGCGCGGCGTGCCCCCACCCACAGGATCGCACTACTTCTTACATGGATTGGTGAGCAATGGTTGACAGCTTCGTGCCCGATCGAGAAGCTGCGTGATGCACCTCAAGTTCGTTGTGATGCGATTACGCACATACGTCGCAAACACCTCTGTGATCGCTCACAGTTCAGGCTCGGAGGAGCGTCCCTGGCATGCCAAGGCCGCGCCCTTCGACACGTGCCACTCGTAAGCACTCCTGCCTTAGTTGCTGCCACACCGAGGGAGGCTCATCGGCTGGATCGCACGCGGCTACACCAACTCCTCGGGCGTGAGAGTCAGTTGCCCCAATCACCCGCCTCGCTCCTGGAAGTCTCTTCCTCACTGACGCGCTCTCCGCCGACCGCGACGTCTCCCCTGCGAACGACGGAAGGAAAGGACCGGACATGTCCCCGCAACCCCCCACACCAGTTGCCGGACACATCAGCCGGCGAACCCTGCTCAAGGCCACCACCGCCACCGCCGGGGCGCTCGCCACCGCTGTCGCGTTCGCCGAACTCGAGACGCCTGCCGAGGCCGCGGCGAGCTTCGTCAAGGGCGTCGACATCAGCTGGGCACCTCAGATGGAGGCGCGCGGCTACTCCTGGAAGAACGCCGGCGGGCAGACCCAGGATTTGCTGACGATCCTCAAGGGTTACGGCATCACCGCCGTACGCCTGCGCACCTTCGTCAAGCCGTCCAACGACCCGGCCAACGGGCACTGCGGCATCAACGAGGTGGCCGCCTTCGCCAAGCGGGTCAAGGCCGCCGGGATGTCGATCATGCTCGACTACATGTTCGGCGACACCTGGAACTCCGTCGGCGTGCAGAACCCGCCCGCGGCCTGGCGGAACATGAGCTACAGCCAGATGCGCACCGCGATGGGCGCGTACGTGAACCAGACCATGACGGTCATGAGGAACAACGACGTGCTGCCCACCTGGGTGCAAATCGGCAACGAGATCAACAGCGGGATCTGCCGCCCGGTCGGCAGCGTCTCCAACGGGGCGCAGATGACGGGGCTGCTCAACGCCGCATACGACCAGGTCAAGGCGGTGTCACCGAACTCGACCGTGTGTATCCACCTGGCCCAGCCGCAGAAGTACGACGTGATGACGACGTTCTTCAGCCGCTACGCGGCGAGCGGCGGCAAGTGGGACATGTCGGTGTTCTCGTCCTACGGCAGCGCCGACCTCGCCCCCGGGATCGTGGCGAACATGAAGAAGATCTCCGACGCCTACGGCAAACCGTTCCTGCAGAGCGAGTTCGGCGGTCGGGTGGACCGTGCCTCCTCCACCCAGGCCGCGCTGGTCGCCTACATCAAGGCCCTCAAGGCCAATGGCGGGCAGGGCATCTTCTACTGGGAGCCGGAGTGCATGTCCCCGTTCACCGGCTACAACATGGGCGCCTGGGACTCCTCCAGCAAGCGGCCCACCGCGATCATGAACGGCTTCACCCAGGCCTGAGCGGCGGGCCATGGACCTCAACCCGGGCAACTCTCCGGTCAAGGACTGGGATTGGTGATTGTAATGGGCATGACATTGGGTCTCGAAGGGCACGGGGTCAGGCTGGGAGCAGTGGGTCTGCTGACCCTCGCGATGCTGGTCGGCACCGGTGCGGCGCATGCCGATGCCGCCACGCGGGCGCTGCCGGCCGGTTGTTCCGGCACCGCGCCGATCAAGTGTCACTACGCGGTCTCACCCGGCAACTACGACGTGACGGTCTCCATCGGCGGTGCCGGTGCCGCCGAGACGGACATGTGGGTGGAGGCCCGGCGCCTGGCGCTTCCGGCGACGAAGACGGCGGCCGGTGCCGCTGCCACGTACTCGTTCACGGTCAACGTGCGGCAGCCGGAGGGGCAGCCCACCGGCCAGGGCGGCGCCGGAAACCCCGGTCTGGACATCCGGTTCTCGGGGACCAACCCGCAGGTGTCGGCCGTCTCGGTGAAACCGGCGGCCCAGCCGCTGGTCGCCTACCTGGCCGGCGACTCGACCGTGTGCGACCAGCCCGTGGCCCCGTACACGGGATGGGGCCAGATGATCACGCCGGCGGTGGGTCCCGGAGCGTCCGTCGCCAACTACGCCGACTCGGGGGAGAGTTCGGGCAGCTTCCTGAGGAACTCGGCGCTCTTCCCGGCCCTGCTGCCGAAGGTCAAGGCAAACGACGCGGTCTTCATCCAGTTCGGCCACAACGACAAGCAAACCAGCGCGTCAGCCTTCCGGAGCAACCTCACCTCCATGATCACGCAGGTCCGTGCGAAGGGCGGCGTTCCCGTTCTGGTGACCCCGCCGGTCCGCCGCCAGTTCAACGGCAGCCGGCTCACGCCCACAGCACTGCACGTCAACGGCCTCGGAGTGAACCTGCCCGCCGAGATGCGCTCGGTCGGCACGGCGCAGAACGTGCCAGTGATCGATCTGACCACCAAGAGCAAGACGCTGGTCGAGTCCCTCGGCCCGTCCGCCTCCGCACAGCTCTTCCTGCGCTCATCCGTCGACGGTGTCACGGACAACACCCACTTCTCGCAGTACGGCGCGAGCCAGATGGGCGGGCTGGTGCTCCAGAGCATCCGCGAGCAGCGCCTGCCCCTGGCCGCGTACCTGCGCTGACCGAACGCCCGGCGCCAGTCCCAAGGAGGGACCCGTTGAGGAACTTACGGATTCTCATCACGACCGCGCTCATGATCGCCTTGTCGAGCCTCGGTGTCAGCGCCGCATCCGCGGCGGACCGCGTCGCCACGGACTGCACCAGTGCCTCCCGCGCCCAGGCCCCGGCCGCACAGGCGGCCGCCGCGCCGGTCACCGTGTGGCTGGCCGGCGACTCCACCATGGCCAACCCGAGCTCCGGCCGGTGCCCGGTCGGCTGGGGCAGCCAGTTCGACGCCTTGTTCAACAGCGAAGTGACCGTCAAGAACCAGGCCGTCGGAGGCCGCAGCATCCAGACCTGGCTGTACGAGGGGAACGTGAGCGGTACCAAGGGCTCGGACGGTGAGTGCCGCCTCACGTCCACCACGTACTCGTCCCGCTGGCAGGCGATGCTGAACTCGACCACCGGAATGAAGGCCGGTGACTACCTGCTCATCCAGTTCGGCATCAATGACTCCTCCTCGACCTGCCCCCGGCACGTCGGCCCGGCCCGGTACCAACAGCTGATGACCCAGATGGCGCAGGCCGCCCTGGCCCGGGGCGCGCACCCGGTGCTGCTCACCCCGGTGGCCGCCATCACCTGCTCCGGCGGCACAGCGACCAAGAACCGCGGCTTTGTCACCCAGACCCTCGCCGCCGGCGCCGTCACCAGGGCGCCCGTCATCGACCTGCAGACGCTCAGTGTCTCGCTCTACAACAGTCTGCACTTCTGCCCGAACAACGGCGACTACGGAGGCAGCGGCCCCCTGGGCACCTTCTTCTGCAACGACCACACCCACTTCGACACCTACGGCGCCCAGCGGGTCGCAGGGCTCGTCGCCGGTGACGTGCGCCGCCAGAACCTCCCGCTCGCCGCGTATCTCACGTAGCACGCGGCGGTGGGCGCGAACCGATGCCGGTCGGTTCGCGGGTGACCTCAACGACGGCGGTGCAGCAGACCGAGGACGCAGTCGTCCCTACCTGAACCTGACGATGGCGTACGGAAACGGCTTGGCTCCGACCAGGCCGCGGCGTGCGACGAAGAAGGAGGCCGGGGCGAGGGTGCGACCGGGCACACGCAGGACGCCCGCCAGTTCGCCGCTTCGGGCCTGGGCTGCCTCACGTACGACTGGTGCTCGCCCAAGGCCATCATCGGCGACCACAGTGGCCGCGTTCGCGTGGATCACCGAAATCAACGGCCGGGGCATGCCGGAGGTCGGCCGCCCGGGCTTACGGACACGGAGCTGCGCGGCCACTTCGTCCTGTGGGCCATGAGGTCCGCACCGGCGCTCGTGGGCAGCGATGTGTGCAGCGTGTCGGCGGCGGTGCCGAGCCTCCTCAAGCACGCCGCCCCCCGTTCAACCAGAGCAGCCGTTCGCGATGTCTGTTCGGCCACCGCCTGAGCGATCAGGGGGTGGGCCGCTCGCTCGGAAGGTGGTACACGCGTCCATGGCAGTGTCACGAAGACGGTTTCTGGCGCTGGGCGCCGGATCGGCCGCCGGAGGGTTCGGGCCGGCCGGCTGCGGGTCGCAGCGCTCGCTCGGCGACCCGGATGAGATCACTCTGTGGACCTGGGACCGGTCGGTGAGCGACGAGCTGGTCGCCCGGGCGGAGACGAAGGGCATTCCCGGGGCCCAGGGCTTCAAACTCAGCCGCACCAACATCGGCGGCCATTTCAACACCAAGGTGCGTACCGCGCTCGCCGGCAAGTCTCTGGTGCCGGACATCATCGGCATCAACTCCGACGTGGCCACCTACTTCCCCAACCAGGACATGTTCGTCGACCTCAACGCCTTCGGCGCGGCCGAGCTGAAGAGCCGGTACCTGGACTGGAAGTGGAGCGAGTGCATCACGCCCGAGGGCCGGATGATCGCGTTCCCCATGGACACCGGCCCCACCGGGCTGTTCTACCGCGCCGACCTGCTTCAGGAAGCCGGGATCACCACCGACCCGAAGGAGCTCGCCGCCCGGGCCCCGGACTGGGACGGCTTCATCGCCCTGGGCAAGGAATTGCGGAGGTCCCAGGAGCGCGCGGTGATCTGCCCCAACATCCGCCACGTCTGGAGCATCCGGCTGGGCCAGCTGGGCAGCAAGTTCATGACCGAGGACGGCCGGTACATCGGTGACAGAGACGAACTGCGCGAGGCATTCGAACTGGCCTACCGGATCGGCAGGGAGGGCCTGTCGGCCGGCGCCCCGGAGGGCTCCCCCGACTTGTACGGAGTGATCACCAGTGGCCGCCAGCCGGTCGGCATCGGCGCGGTGTGGTGGGGCCTCGCCTTCCCGGAGTCGGCCGCGCCGAAGACCGGGGGCAAGTGGCGGGTGGCCGACCCGCCCGGCGGCTCCGGCAACGTCGGCGGGTCCTTCCTGGCGATCACCAAGTACTCCAAGAACCCCGAGGCGGCCTACAAGTTCATCACCTGGCTGCAGTCTCCTGAGAACCAGGTCAAGGCGTTCACGGAGATGTCGCTGTTCCCGTCCTCCCCGCACTCCTTCACGAGGCCGGAGATGCGTGAGTCCCGGCCCTTCTACGGCGGACAGCGCACCATCGAGGTGTTCGGACCGTCGGCGCGGCAGGTCAGGACCGTCAACAAGAGCCCGTACGACCGGGTGATGGACCCCGTCTTCGCCGCCGAGCTCGCCAACGTGGAGTCCGGCAAGAACGTCGACACGGCATGGAGGGACGCCCAGAACACCATCGAGCGTGAACTCATCCGCGAGGGGGCGATCTGAATGGGCCTCGCCGATGCGCTGCGCGGGAAGACCGTCGAGCGGCGCGGGAGGACCGCCAAGCCGCCACCGGACGGGTCCAGGCCGCTGCCAGGCTGGCGCCGCTACTGGCCGATGTACACGGCGGTCTCCCCGTTCTTCCTCCTCTTCGCCGTATTCGGCGTCTTCCCGGTCGGCTTCTCCATCTACCTGTCATTCATGTCGTGGGACGGCATCGGAGAGACGCGGCCGATCGGCTGGGAGAACTACGCGTACCTGGTGACCGACTCCGACTTCTGGCAGTCGATCGGCAACACCCTGGTCATCTGGATCCTGTCCACCGTCCCGATGGTCTTCCTGGCGCTGGTCATCGCCTACGCCCTGCACACCACGGTGCGGTTCAAGGCGTTCTACCGGGTGGCCTACTTCGTCCCGAACGTCACCTCGATCGTGGCGATGACCCTGGTGCTCGGCTCCGTCTTCAGCGACAGCTCCGGGCTGCTCAACAGCGCGCTGCGGGCGATCAGCGCCGGCGAGGTCGGCTGGCTGTCCGACCCGTGGGCGATGAAGGTCTCCGTGGCGGCGATCACCATCTGGCGGTGGGTCGGCTACAACGCCATCATCTGCCTGGCCGGCCTGCAGGCCATCTCCAGCGACGTGTTCGAGGCGGCCAAGGTCGACGGCGCCGACAATCGCCAGACCTTCTTCCGGATCACCATCCCGATGCTCCGCCCGGTGATCCTGTTCGTCGCCGTCACCTCCACCATCGGCGGGCTGCAACTGTTCACAGAGCCGCAGGTGCTGTTCCCGGTGGACGACAACGGGAACGTCGGCGGGCCCGGCGGCGAGGCCACCACCATCGTGCTCTACCTGTACCAGCAGGCGTTCGTCTTCAACCGGTTCGGCTACGGCGCTGCCGTCGGCTGGGCGCTGTTCCTCCTGATCGCGGTGTTCTCCGTCATCAACTGGCGGCTGATCGGCGGCCGGGACGAGGACGCGATCGGCACCGGCAAGCGGAAGGGGAAGTCCCGTGCGCGCTGAGAACGCCGCCCGGTCGCGGACCACCGTGGGCCACGCCGTACTCCTGCTGGGCGTGCTGATCACGGTCTTCCCGTTCTACTGGATGTTCGTGATGGCCTCGAACACAACCGGGGACATCTTCGCCTACCCGCCCAAGCTGATCCCGGGATCCCACCTGTGGGAGAACATGAACAAGGTGTTCGACGGGATCGACTTCTGGGGGTCGATGGGCATCACCGTCGTGGCCGCCACATCCGTGACGTTCCTGGTGCTGCTCTTCGACTCGCTGGCCGCCTTCGCCTTCGCCAAATACGACTTCCCCGGGCGCAGAGTGCTGTTCTGGGTCGTGCTGGCCACCTTCATGATTCCGATGCAGCTGGCGCTGGTGCCGCAGTTCGTCACCCTGGCCTGGCTCGGCTGGGTCGGCTCGCTCAAGGCACTGATCATTCCCGGTGCGGCCAACGCGTTCGGGATCTTCTGGATGCGCCAGTACGCGCAGGGGGCGATCGCCGACGAGCTGATCCAGGCCTCGAGGGTCGACGGGGCCGGGTTCTTCCGCCAGTGGTGGACGGTGGGGCTGCCGGTGCTCCGCCCGGGGCTGGCTTTCCTGGGGATCTTCACCTTCTTCCACATCTGGAACGACTACCTGTGGCCACTGATCGTGATGACCGACCCGGGCAAGGTGACACTGCAGGTGGCCGTGCAGCAGCTGAACGGCATCTACACCACCGACCAGTCGATGGTCATCGCCGGAGCACTCATGTCAGTGATCCCGCTGATCGGGGTCTTCCTGATCGGCTCGCGCCACTTCATCGCCAACCTGGCCGCCGGCGCCATGAAGTTCTGAAGAAACACGCGCGTGGTCCCACCCCTCGAAAAGCAGCTTTCGCCTGCGCCGAGTTCTTCAGGCAGGCACGAGCCCTACTGCCGCACGGGAAATCACCTGACTCGGGAGATGACGCTGTGAGAACCGCGAAGTTCGGCACCCCTGCCCTCCTGCTCTCGGTGGTCACGGCGAGTTCCGTCGCCATGGCCCCCGGCTCGGCGTCCGCGAGCGCCGCGACGACCGGAAACACCTACTACGTCGCCCCGAACGGGAACGACGGCGCGGCAGGCACGCAGGCCGCCCCGTGGGCATCGATCGCCCGTGCACAGGCCGTCGCCACGGCGGGCGACACGGTCTACTTCCGGGGCGGCACCTACGCCTACACCCGTGCGAACAGCGCCTGTTCGAGCCAGACCGCCAAGGTCGACGCGATCACCCTCAACAAGAGCGGCAGCTCGGGCAACCCGATCCGGTACTGGGCCCAGCCGGGCGAGAAACCGGTCTTCGACTTCTCGCGGATGACGGACAACTGCCGCATCAAGGGCTTCAGCGTCACCGGCAGCTGGATCCACCTCAAAGGACTGGAAGTCAAGGGGGTTCCCCAGAACAACAACCGCAACGCCGAGTCCTGGGGGATCTGGGTTTCCGGCAGCAACGACGTCTTCGAGCAGATCAACACCCACCACCACATGGGTACCGGCCTGTTCATCAGCGGCGGGGGCGGCAACCTCGTCCTCAACTCGGACGCGCATGACAACTACGACCTGCGCAGCAACGACGGGCCCGGCGAGAACGCCGACGGGTTCGGTTCGCACTACACGCCGGCCGGCCGCCCCGCGAACGTGTTCCGGGGTTGCCGCGCGTGGTGGAACGCCGATGACGGGTTCGACCTCATCTCCACCTACTCGCCCGTGATCATCGAGAACTCGTGGGCCTGGCGCAACGGGTACGTGCCGGGGACGACGACGCCCTCCGGCAACGGAGCCGGCTTCAAGTCCGGCGGCTACGGGGGCGACTACGAGGCCAACGCGCCGAAGCACACCGTCCGCTACTCGGTGGCGTTCCTCAACAAAGCGGCCGGCTTCTACGCCAACCACCACCCGGTGGCCAACGACTTCTTCAACAACACCGGCTACGGAAACCACCCCAACTTCAACATGCTGGGAATCGACTCGCGCGGCGCCGCCGTCGGCCGGGGCACCCTGCGCAACAACATCGCCTACACCGGAACGGCGACGTCGAACATGAGCGGCACGAACACCGCGTACAACACCTGGAACCTCGGCGTCCCCCTGTCTGACTCCCAGTTCCGGAGCGTGTCGACGTCCGGCTGGGACGCGCCCCGCCAGACCGACGGGAATCTGCCCGTGCTGCCCCACCTGCGTCTCGCAGCGACCAGTGCCCTGATCGACAAGGGCACCGACGTGGGACTGCCCTTCAACGGAAGTGCGCCGGATCTCGGCGCCTTTGAGAATGACGGAAGGTGACCTCTTGAAACAAAGATCGCGTGTCGTCTCCAAGTACTGGAAGTTAGCCGCCGCCACCCTGTTGTCCGTGGCGTTGGCGGCACCGCTCTCGGCGAGCACCGCCGCGGCGGAGACACCTGCAACACAGACACAGGCAACGGAGCTCCAGGACCAGGGGGCCGCTGCTGGACCGGTGGTGGATCGCGGCCTCGAATACCTGGTGTCCGACTACCAGACGCGCACTCCGACCAAGTACACGGCTGACTCCTGGAAGCCCTTCGCCAAGGCGCTGACCGCCGCGGCCGAGGTCGCCGACGACTCCTCGGCCACCACGTCGGACGTCGCCGACGCGAAGACGGCGCTGATGACCGCCGCCGGCGATCTGAAGGCCGCCGACAAGGGCACGTTCCAGACCATCACGAACAACACCTTCTGGAACGACACCAGCGGCAACCCCATCTATTCGCAGGGCGGTGGGGTCTTCAAGTTCGGTGACACCTACTACTGGTACGGCGTGCACTACACCGGTGCCGAGCTCTACCGGGCCAATCCGACGAAGAAGTACGACGGCAACGTCAGCTTCGTCTCGGTCCCCGTGTACTCGTCCAAGGACCTGGTGAACTGGAAGTTCGAGAACAACGTCGCGACGCGCTCGACCAAGATCAACAACGGGGCCACCCTCGGTCAGGCGGGATGGGTCGGGCGGCTCGGGGTCTCGTACAACGAGAACACCGGCAAGTACGTGCTCGCCACCCAGGCCTACGTCGGAGGCGGGCACGGTGTCCTGCTGCTGCAGGGCGACTCACCCACCGACACCTTCGACTACGGCTACTTCCAGACCCAGATCACCAACTCGCCGACGACCGGCACCGGAGACCAGACCGTGTTCACCGACGAGGACGGCAAGGACTACCTGATCTTCTCCAACCGCGAAGGACGGTCGCGCGGCTTCGTGGCCAAGTTCCGGGAGTCCGACTCGCTGCGGATCGAGCCAGGCGTGCAGATCCGCAGCGGTGCCGGTCGCGAGGGCAACGCCATGTTCAAGCTCGACGGCAGGTACTACCACGCGGCGTCGGACCTGCACGGCTGGAACACCTCTGTCAACTACGTCAATGAGTCGACCAGCAGCAACGTCCAGGGCTCCTACAGCAGCGAGTACGTCCTTGCCGGCACCGAGATGGACTACAGCCACGTGACCCAGACCGGGTTCTTCGTGACGGTCAAGGGCACCAAGCAGAACACGGTGCTCTACGCCGGCGACCGCTGGGCCGACTTCGCCTGGAACGGCATCGGGTACAACCAGTGGGTGCCGATCACCAAGACCGGCGCACGGCCGCAGTTCCACTCGGTGAGCCAGTGGCAGTTCAACGCCACGACCGGGGAGTGGCGCGTCGGGCCGGCGAACAACTACATCCTCAACCCCGACATCCAGGCCGACCGCGTCATCGTCTCCAGCGTACGGGGATGGCGGAACCTCGGCGGTTCGGTGACCAACGTCAACGGTGGTGTGAACGGGTCTCGCTTCGCCCTCCAGGTGAGCAACAGCGGCGGCGCCGAGCAGCGGATCGAGTCGGTGCCCGCAGGCACCTACACCCTGTCCCTGCACGCTCGGGGTAGCGCCGGACAGGTCGTGATCACCGGCGCCAACAGCAGCCAGCGCACCCTCGGCATCCCGTCGTCGAGCGGCTGGGCCAAGCGCGAGCTCACCGGCATCGAGCTGTCCGGCGGGGCCGCCACCGTCACCGTGCGGGCGTCGGGTTCGGGCGGCGTCACCGTCGACCAGCTCTCACTCGTCAAGACCTCTGCCGACACACCAGCGCCTCCGGGGCGTTACGAGGCAGAGACCGCTCCGGCACAGTGCCGGGGCACGATCGACTCGAATCAAGCCGGCTATTCCGGCAGCGGGTTCTGCAACGGCGACAGCGCTGTGGGGGCCTTCGCGGAGTTCACCGTGAACTCCGCGACCGCCCGTACGGCGACGTTGGGGATCCGGTTCGCCAATGGCGCCACCACCGGTGCGAGGCCCGCGAACCTCGTCGTCAACGGAGCCACGGCAGGGGCGCTTTCGTTCGAGTCCACCGGCGCGTGGACGACGTGGACGACCAAGACCGTGACGGTCCCGCTGAACGCCGGCAGCAACACCATCCGGCTGGATCCGACCACGGCAACCGGACTGCCCAACGTCGACTACCTCGATGTCGGCTGACTGACATCCCGTGCTCTGCCGGTCTTTGCGACCGGCAGAGCGTAGGTAACAGCCCATGCCGCCCGTACGTGACATCGTCAGGAGAAGGACATGAGCAGAACGCGTCTGCCCCGCGCCATCGCGGTCGCGACGACGTTGGTCACCATGGTGTCCGCGAACCTACTCATGGTGCCCGAGTCGGCCCACGCGACCTTCGGAACCGCGGACATCAAGCCGATCGAGAGCAATATCGCTGCCAAGCCCTGGGCTTCGGCGACGGCCGCCTCCAGCTCGTCCAGCGCCCGTCTGGCCATCGACGGCGACCCGACGACGTCCTGGCAACCCGGTAGTGCCGGCGCCCGGCAGTGGCTCACCGTCGACCTCGGTGGAACCTACGACAACCTGCGTAAGGTCAAGGTGCTTTTCCCGGACCGTGGCGTGGCCCACCGGTACGTCGTCGAGGCTTCATCCGACGGTCGCCGGTGGAAGGCCATCGCCGACAGGTCCCACAACCGAGCCGTGTCGCGAGGGGAAGTGCACCTGTTCACCCGGCCGGGAACGCGCTTCGTCCGGCTGACGTTCACAGGTGGGCCGGGCCGGGCCCGGGCAGGTGTCAGCGAGCTCCAGGTCTTCAACTACCTGCGCGACGACCTCACCCTCGGCGCCGATCTGTCCTGGATGGACGACGTCCAGGACCAGCAGTACTGGGTCGACCCCCTGGCCGAAGACCGCGGCGCCGGGCCACACCTGCTCGACGTGGCCAAGGACCGTGGCATCGAGTACAGCCGGCTGCGGATATTCAACGAGCCGCGCAGCGAGAGCACCGGTCAACCGACGCCGATACCGCGCCAGGGTCCGGAGCGCTCACTGGCCTCAGCCAAGTGGATCGAGCAGCGGGGCATGGGCCTGGGGATCGACTTCCACTACGCGGACTCCTGGGCGGATCCGAGCAAGCAACCCAAACCACGCGCCTGGGCCGAGCTGGAGTTCGCGGACCTGTCCAATGCCGTGTACGACTTCACCGCCGACTATCTGAAGCGGCTGATCCGGCAGGGCACCACGCCGGAGAAGGTGGCCGTCGGCAACGAGATCATCAATGGCTTCATGTACGGCAGCGAGGCGGCCCACATCGGCACGACGAGTCCGCCGTATTTCGTCGACCAGGCCGATATCTACCAGTCCAAGCCCGGCGGTGGCCTGCTGTGGAAGTACTGGCGGTCGGCCGACCCTGCGGAGCAGAAGCTCTACGACCAGGCGTGGGACCGGTTCACCACCCTGGCCGCAGCCGGGATCAAGGCCGTACGCGACGCGTCACCGACATCCAAGGTCGAGATACACGTGATCGTCGACAAGGACAAGCTCGCCAAAACCATGGAGTTCTGGAATCAGTTCCTCACCCGGGTGAAGGCAAAGGGACAGAACCCCGATGTGCTGGCCATCTCGTACTACCCGGAGTGGCACGGTACGCCCGAGGCGCTGGATCTCAACCTGAACACCATGGCCACCACCTATCCCGGCTACGAGATCGACATCGCCGAAACCGCCTACCCCGCGTCCGGCGGCGACGGCTCGCCGTTGCCCAACTCGCCGTACCCGCGAACGATTCAGGGGCAGGCGGACGCGATCCGGAGGGTGTTCCAGGCCGCCAACGACGTGGTCGACAACCGAGGTTCAGGGGCACTGGTATGGGAACCGGCCGGCTACCAGCCGATGTTCCGGGCCGTGCCCGGACTGGCGAACACGTGGGAGCCGCACGCGTCCATCAACGTCTTCAACGCCAGCCGCGCCAAGCACATCCTCCAGGACACCATCTACACCGCCACCGTGGTGGGAGCCGCCCCGAAGCTGCCCTCCTCCATCCGCATGCTCACCACCGCCAACAACACGATCACCGGTGTCCCGGTCCGCTGGCAGCCGTTGCCACCCGGCGCGACCGACAGGCCGGGTGAAGTGACAGTCACCGGGACGACCCGCACAGGCCCGGTCACGGCGGTCATCGACGTCGTTCCCGGACGCGGCGAACACGACTTGACCACCTCATAGCCCCCATCGCCAAGCGAAGGACCAGAAGGCGGCGTGCGCCAAGACCGCGTACCCGTACACCACGGCCGACCACCACGGGCCTTCTTCCGGTCGCGCCGCCTCTCGCGGGTGGCACGTCCCGCCGCGCGTCCAGGCGATCTGCCGCCGACCGGACGCACCCGGCAACAGGCCCAGCCGAACGTCAATCGCTACACCCATCCCTGCACCCAAGGAGACTTCCATGACCGTGCGACGACGGACATTCCTCAGCATGAGCGCGGCCGGAGCAACAGGCATGGGCCTGTCCCTGCTCGGCGCGGGGCAGGCACCCGCCGCCGTCGGGCCGTTGGACACGGCGCCGACCACACCGTTCGCGGTCGGCGTGCGCCGGTATGACTGGACCCGCGGCAGCCGCCCGTGCACCACCTACGTCTACTACCCCGCCGCCGGCACCCCCGGCGGCAGCCCGGTGACGAACGCCCCTGTCGCGGGCGGTGTCTTCCCCGTCTACAATTTCACCCACGGCTTCCAAAGCAGCCCGCAGAACTCCCTGTTCATCATCCGGGCCCTGGCCTCGGCGGGCTTCGTCGTCCCCGCCCCGCACTTCAACCACGACTTCACCGACGTCAGAAACGGCAACACCTCCAAGGACGTCTCGCAGGTCCTCACCAACACCCTCGCGCTCAACGCGAGCGGACCGCTGGCCGGGCACATCAACACCGGTATCGGCGTCGGCGTCTCGGGCCACTCCCTGGGCGGCATGATCACCCATGGCCTGCTCACCGCCTGGCCCGACAGCCGGATCATCTCCGCCAACCCGCAGTCCTGCGAGGACATGGGCAACCCCGCCGCCTCGGTCTCCGCCAAGGTCCTGTTCGTCCACGGCGACCGGGACTCGACCACGCAGTACTCCTCGGCCCGCCAGGCGTACACGGAGATGGCCTGGCCCAAGGCGTTCCTCACCTTCGTCGGCGGCAGCCACACCAGCTTCTGGAGCGACCAGCGCTTCCCGAGGACCGTCGTCGACTGGGCCCGCTGGACCATGTACGGCGACACCGCCGCACGGGACCGCCTCCCGGCCGACGCGGCCGGGTCCAACACCAGGTGGGAAGCCCAGCTGGGCGACTCGCCCGGCGGTCCGGGCCCCTACACCCTGCTGGCCCAGCACAGCGGCAAGGCCGCCGAGATCAACGAGGCTTCCACCGCCGCCGGCGCACGGCTCGTCCAGCGGACCACCAGCAGTCGCCCCAACCAGCAGTTCGAGTTCATCGATGCCGGCGGCGGCCACGTCCGCGTCAAAGCACTGCACAGTGGCCTGTTCCTCCAGCCCACGGGCACCGCGACCGGCGCGGACGTCGTCCAGCAGGCCGACAGCGGCGCCACCGGCCAGCAGTGGCGCGTGGTCGACCACGGCGGTGACGTGATCAGCCTCGTCAACCGGGAGTCCGGCCTGGCCATGGATGTCTGGGAGTACTTGACCACCGACGGTGCCCGCATCTCCCAGTGGACCTACACCGGCAACCCCAACCAGCGCTTCACCCGCCGCCGCGTCTGACCGGGACCTGTCGGGGCACCGCTCGGGCGGTGCCCCGACAGCGCGCCGACAATCCTTCGCGCACCCATCGGAAAGCCCGGGCGACGGAGTTGTCGACGAACAACACCCAGATCAGCAGGACACCGACTCCGGCGGATGCGGCCAGCTGACCCCGCCACCTCTAAAAATATAACCATGCTTCTATATTGAGACAGGTGCCGGGGCGCGCCCTATGCTCTCCCCGTGACAATGCGGGCGAAGACAGCGAGCAGCGGGGCCCGCGGCCCCCGAGGGTCCTACGCGAAGACCGCCGAGGTGCGACAGAAGATTCTCGACGCCTGCGTCGAGGCATTCGGCGCGGGAGGCTTCCATGGCGCCACCATGAAGGAGATCGCAGAGCGGGCCGGCATCAGTCAGACCGGCCTGCTGCACCACTTCGACAGCAAGGCGGAACTGCTGGTCGAGGTACTCGCCGCACACGAGCGGGAGACGGCCGCGATCGTCCGGGAAGCCGATGACCTGGATATTCTGCGGACTCAACTGCGGGTCGTGCACGCCAACGAGGCCCGACCCGGGCTGATCCAGCTGCACAGCGTCATCTCGAGTGAGGCCACGACCGACGGGCATCCCGCTCACGAGCTGTACCGGGCCCGTTACGACAGCCTGCGCCTGCACCTGACCCGAATCTTCGCCGAGTTGCGCGGTCGCGGACGTCTGAAGGTGGACACGAGGCCGGAAATCCTCGCGAACCTGCTCATCGCAGTCATCGACGGACTGCAGATCCAGTGGCTGTACAACCCGGGCGCGGTGGACGTGTCAACAGGCATCGAGACCTTCCTCGCGGGGGTTGTCGACGAGGCCAGCGATCTTCCGTGCGACTGAAAATGTGTGTTAGCGTCCACCTCACTCCCCAAAAGCGAATCCACTTTCTGGATTGATGTGGCCGGTTCGCCGATCGCGCACGCGCACGCGCAGTCAAGGAGACCTCACATGTCTCGTTCTCGGCCATCCGAGGCTCACACCCCGGCCGAGACATCCGCTGCGTCCGCGCCGTTGGCCCATACCGTCGCGCCCGCCCAGAGCGCGGTCCACGATGTGACCTCGTTCGGTACCGGTCTGCGGCGAAGGCCACGAACCGGCCGCCCGGCTCTCCGGCGGCTTCGTCGGCGCGGGACCCCAGCCGCACCCGGCGTGGCGGCTGCCGGCGAACACGTCCCCGGCCACGGCACATCCGAAGGCGCAGGCGACCAAGCCGTCGAGCGGATCGGCCGACGTGCCTTCATCGGCGAGCACCTCGCCGACACGTATCGAAGACACCGGCGACGCCCCCGCTGAAGGCCGCCGCAGACTTCGTCCGGGCGTGACCGGCCTGCGTGCCCGCGCGCCGGCGAGACCGGGATCCGGCTCCTCGTCGGCGACGAGCGTACGCCTGGTCCACCGACCGTCTCGATCGCTCGACTCCCGATAGTGGTCACCCCCGGTGAGCATGTACTGAAGTCGAGGAAGCGGCTTGAGCGCACGATGCCTGACGGCCGCGACGGCATCGACGGCGGAGCGTCACGGAGACGGTCGCAGCGTGCGGCTACTTGCTCACCTCAAGGCCCCCGGTTCGGCCACGAGTCGGCCAGGACCACTGTGCTCGTCCACGGGCGCCTCCCACCGGCCCCGGCCGCCCGCGCCGCGAGCCCGGAACAGACAGAGAAGCGAAACATGACGACAAGGAGACGGACCATCTTGAACGGCAGGCGCGTGAGGATCCCCGTGACACTCGCTCTGGGCGCGGTGATGGTCCTCGGATGCGGTCACCCTCCCGCCCAGACAGCCCAGACAGCCCAGACAGTCGCGGCAACCCGCACCGAACCCGGCATCGCGCTGGTGAATCAGAAGCGACTCTCGCCGCGGCTCAGCGAGCTGACCTTCACCTCGTCCGCTCTCGACGGCACGACCAAGGTGCGCATACTGCTCCCCCGTGGCTACGACGCGGAGAAGAGGCGCCGTTACCCCGTGCTGTACCTCTACCACGGTGGAGGGCAGAGCGCTTCGAGCTGGACACAGGACGGTGCCGCCGAGGAGATCACGGCCGGCCTGCCCGCGATCGTGGTGATGCCGGACGCCGGCTCCACACAGTGGTATGCCGACTGGTGGAACAACGGCCACCGCGGCCGGCCGATGTGGGAGACCTTCCACATCAACAGGCTCCTCCCGTGGGTCGACGAGCACTACCGCACGATCCCCGAGCGCGGGGCGCGGGCTGCCGCCGGACTGTCGATGGGCGGGTTCGGAGCCGTCTCGTACGCCGCCCGGCACCCCGACCTCTTCGGTGCCGTCGGCTCGTTCTCCGGAGACCTCGACCACCAGAACGTCGAGATGCGGACCACCATCGAGCAGCTCCACCCCTCGCTCTGGGGCCCGTGGGCAACGCAGGAAGTCCGCTGGCGCGGGGACAACCCCTGGGACCTGGCGGCCAATCTGGCCGACACGGACGTTGCGCTGTACACGGGCAACGGCCGGCCTCGACAGGACGGCGAGGCCGTGGACCGCACGGAACAAATGATCCGGCAGGAGAACGTGTCCTTCCACGAGCGCCTGCTGGACCTCGGTATCCGGCACCGGTGGCACGACTACGGACCCGGCAGCCACACATGGCCCTACTGGCAGTCGGACCTCCGAGCCTGGATACCCCACCTGAAGGCCTACTTCGCCCGCCACGCGCACCACCGCGCCACTCCCCGGTCGTTCACCTTCTCGTCGATCAGGCCGCAGTACAACGCCTACGGCTGGACCGTACGGATGCGGCGGGACGTCACCGAGTTCAGCGCACTGGAAGTGGCCCGTAAGCGCCGCTTCACGGTGGTCGGGAACGGCTCGGCCACGGTACTGACGCCCTCACTGGCTCGCCCGGGCACGCGGTATCACGTCACTGTCCGCGACCACGAGGGCTCTTCGGTACGGCTTGCGACCGCCGACGCCCAGGGGCGCTTGACGATTCCCCTCGCACTGGGCCCCGGCAACCCGCACCAGCAGTACTCACCGCAGGCCGACACGGCGAGTACGGGCCCCAGCCCTGACGACGTGCCGTTCCACGCCAGGGGCAACAGCTCCCGCTTCAACCGGGCCGAGGTGACGATCCTCCCGCGCTGAGATCCGTCTCTTCGCCCGCCGGGACACCGAGGAAGACAGCGGGAGATCGCGGCTGGGCAGTCGCCCCGTACGACGGACCGCCCGCCGCGCCGAGTGCTGGGCTGTTGCGAGCACAGGACTCGGCGGCGCCCACAGGTGCTGTCATCGAACCTGGAGGATGTCGAGGGCACCGTCGGCGGTGCCCCGCCGGTAGGTCAGGCTCGCACCAGCTTCTCCGAGGCGATGACAGTCCGTATGGTGCAGCCTTGGTACCAGCTCGGCAGAGCCATTCACGCGCATCCCGGCACAGGCCAAGGCCCGGCCGCTTGAGCGACTCGGACGGACGTCACTATCGTCTTGCCCAGAGGTGAGAGACCTCTCCGATGAAGCATCCCGGGAGGCTCCCCCTGACGGTCAAGAACGAGGAACAGGGTGCTGGGCGCGGTATGCGCCGCGACGCGGTCCGCAACCGGCGCAAGCTCCTGGAGGCCGTGGGGGAAGCGCTCAGGACCGAGCCCGGCGCGATGACCATGGCGGTCATCGCGGAGCGAGCCAACCTGTCGCTGGCCACGGCCTACCGGTACTTCCCGTCGGTCGAGGAGCTCCTCAAGGCCTACCTGCTCGGCGTCATCGTCCAGCTGCGCAATTATAGCCATGACTGCACCAAGACCGGCCCGGCCCTGTTCGAGGAGGTCGTCCGGGAGTGGGCTCGCCTGGTCCGCAGTTAAGGCCCCGCCATGGTCCAGATCCGGTCGCGCACGGGGTTCCTCACCCGCCTGCGCGACAACGACGAGGTGATCACCCCGGTCCGGGACGCCTGGGAGCGCCCCATTCGCAGTGTGATGCGGCACCTGGACGTGCCGGATAAGCATTTCGACTCGTCCAGGGCGCGGGCGAACACCGGATGGGTGGCGTACAGGCGCCGCCCCATCCGGGGCCGTTGCCCGCCCTGCCCGGTGAACATCACCGCGAGCTTCCCGTCCAGGACCTGCGGCGACACGCTGCCGCGCGTCACGTTCGGCACGGGGGCACCCTCGGCCATCGCCCGCAGGGTCTGTACGGCCTCGTCGCGGTCGGCGGTGAAGAACACGGCGCGATGCTCGAAGCGGGCGCGGGCTGCCAGGGTCGACCCGGCGTCCAGCAGAGCGATGTCCGGGTGGTCGGCCAGGTGCGTGGCGAGCCGTCCCGCCTGCTCACGCAGGGGCG
Source organism: Streptomyces regalis (assembly GCF_001509475.1). Classification (GTDB taxonomy): domain Bacteria; phylum Actinomycetota; class Actinomycetes; order Streptomycetales; family Streptomycetaceae; genus Streptomyces; species Streptomyces regalis. The sequence continues at coordinate 20,365 of NZ_LLZG01000254.1, read as the reverse complement.
CCTCGGCCCGCGCCGACACCACGAGCGGAAGGGGCGTCTCGACGGCAACGGCCGCCGCGCCCGGTGGCTCCTCGACGATGACGTGCGCGTTCGTGCCGCTCACCCCGAAGGCGGACACCGACGCCCGGCGCGGACGGCCGGTGCGCGGCCACCGCACCGGCTCCCGCAGCAGCTCGACGCGGCCGGCCGACCAGTCCACGTGCGGGGACGGCGCCGACACGTGCAGGGTGCGCGGGAGCAGCTCGTGGTGCAGCGCCATCACCATCTTGATCACCCCTGCCACGCCCGCCTCGGCCTGGGTGTGCCCGATGTTCGACTTCAGCGACCCCAGGTACAGCGGCCGGTCCTCGGGCCGGTCCTGGCCGTAGGCGGAGATCAGGGCGCCCGCCTCGATCGGGTCGCCGAGCGCGGTGCCGGTGCCGTGCGCCTCCACCGCGTCCACGTCCGCCGGCGTCAGCCGGGCGGCCTCCAGGGTCCGCCGTATCACCCGCTGCTGGGACGGCCCGTTGGGCGCGGTCAGGCCGTTGCTCGCACCGTCCTGGTTCGTGCCGGTGGCCCGCAGCACCGCCAGCACCCGCCGGCCGGCCAGGCGGGCGTCCGACAGCCGTTCGAGGAGGATCACGCCGGCGCCCTCCGCCCAGCCGGTGCCGTCCGCGTCAGCCGAGAACGCCTTGCAGCGCCCGTCCGGGGCCAGACCCCGCTTGCGGCTGAACTCCAGCAGCATGCCCGGCGTCGACATCACGGTGACGCCCCCGGCCAGTGCCAGGCCGCACTCCCCGCTGCGCAGCGACTGCGCGGCCACGTGCAGCGCCACCAGCGAGGACGAGCACTGCGTATCGATGGTCAGGGCCGGTCCCTCGAACCCGTAGGTGTAGGCGATACGGCCGGCGACGACCCCCAGGGCGTTGCCGGTGAGCATCTGCCCCTGCGCCTCCTGCGCCTCCTGCGCCTCCTGCGGCGCCTCGTGCCAGGCGGGTCCGTAGTCCTGCAGCGACACGCCGGTGAAGACACCGGTGTTGCTGCCGCGCAGCGCCTGCGGGTCGATGCCCGCACGCTCCGTCGCCTCCCAGGAGACCTCCAGCATCAGCCGCTGCTGGGGATCCAGCGCCAGCGCCTCGCGCGGACCTATGCCGAAGAAGCCGGGGTCGAAGTCACCCACCCCCTCCAGGAACCCGCCGCACCGGGTGTACGCGGTGCCGTGCTGTTCCGGGTCCGCGTCGTACAGCCCGTCCAGGTCCCAGCCACGGTCGTCCGGAAGGCCGCCGATGGCGTCCCTGCCCTCGGCGACCAGCCGCCACAGCGCCTCCGGGGAGTCCACACCGCCGGGCAGTCGGCAGCCCATGCCGACGACGACCACCGGGTCGTCCGCCGCGTCCGCGTGTCCGCCGCCGTACGCCGCCCCGGCCGCCGTCGGGCCCGAAGTCCCTTCCCGTGCCGCCCCGGAGCCGAGCAGTTCGCCGCAGGTACTCGGCGAGCGTGTCAGGTGTCGGGTAGTCGAACAGCACGGTGGCGGGCAACCGCACCCCGGTCGCTTCAGCGAGCCCGTCCCGGAGCCGCTGCGCCAGGTGCCGGTAGACGCCCAGCCGCCGCCACGGAGCGTGGGCGCCGATATGGCCGCCAACGTCCGGCTCCGCCACTTGGGAGATCTGCCTTTTCAGCAGGTCCAGCAACACGGAGTGCTGCGCGACCGGGGCGAGGTCCGTCAGCCGGTTCCGCAGGTCTTCACCGCTGTCGGCAGGTGCCTGCGCAGGAGAACCGGGAACATCAGTGGTCATGTGCGTCCAAAGTTCTGGTTGCGCCGAAGACACAGCAAATTGTGCAGTCGCCGCAATATCGACCGTTTCTCGGCCGCCGTCAGCCATGGCTTCCCCCGCGTCCACCGAATTCGCCTATGGATTCCGGACGACCAGGCAAACCATAAGGCCACGGACGCGGGACTTCCAACGCTCCCCAACATCCGTCACTTTGCAAAGAAAGAAGGAATTCCATGCCCACATGCCAGACCCTCACGCCACATTGTGGCGAGCGCGTGAAGGGTTGCTGAATAATTCCTGTTTCCCCACCACCCGAAGCCATGACCGTGAATATCTGCACACTCCGCGACGCCCGTTAACCTTCCCTTTTTATTTTATCGGTAACATGCAGATAGGCTACCGGCGGCAACAACGACCGCCCCCTGGCCGGACGCGATCAACCTGGTCAAACCGTTCGGGCCGGCCGAGCGGCAGTCCCGGAGCGGGGTGCGAGATCTCCAGGAGGCGGGTGCCACCGGCCGACTCCCAGGTGTCCTCGTGAGTCAGGGCAGGTCGCGTCCCGCGAGGTGGTGGAAGCGGTCATGCGCCTTGCCGTCCGGTATCCGGCTCGCGACGATCTCTCCGCCGAGCGCGTCACGCGGAGGCGCCCGGCCAGACGCCGGGAGGGCGCCGGCCGGCCGAAGTACCCGGTGTGACCTGTGAGTTCCGGTCCGTTGACCGGCTACACCACCCGGCGGGACGCCATCCGATTCCGTCACCCGCTCCATAACCAACGAGGCGCTGCGGCCCGTGCGGGCCGTTGTGACCGGCGTCCTCGGCCAACTGCCAGCTGCTCTTGCGGCCGACCGAGCTCAGCAGGCCCGGACGTAGCCCCGCATCCGGCGCCGCGCCGACCCGGCCGAATCTTCCGGCCGCTCACAGGAACAGGTCCTCGAGCTCGGCGCTCCAGCGTCCTCGGACGAAGTCCGCCAACAGGCCGCGATCGTGCGCGTCTCGGCCCGCCGTCCACGGCGGCTTCCCTGAACCGTCCCTGAGACACCGTCAGCCCTGCACGAACGTGGCGCCCACCACCGCGGCCAGGCCCGCCGACTCCACGCTCTGCCCTGGAAGAAGATCCCCGTGATTCACCGCGACGACGACCGGGGCCACGGCCGCCACGAACAACGACTCGTGCAGGTCGTCACCGCCGACGGCCTGCTCTTCCCGCACGCCGCCCAAGTCCTGCGCATCCAACGCCGCCGTCTCTATCCAGCGAGACCGTCCACGCCATCACCGACCTGCCCGCCGAGCAGGCAAGAGCAGCCGAGATCGCCTCCTGAGCTCGCGGACACCGGACTGTGGGAAACACCGCCCACCGGGTGCGAGATGCCGTCTCCGGAGAAGACAAACCCCAGGTCAGGACCCGTAACACGCCTGCCGTGCCCGCCGCCGGACGCCGAGCCCACACCGAACGCCCACGCGTCCTCACCCTCCACGGCATCACCTGATCAAACCGGACGACCCGGGCAAACGACACGGCCGTGCCCCAATTCCGGAGCCGGCGCCACCAGTATTCAGCGGCTGGATTCCTGTATACAGGAAATCGATTTCCCTGATTGCAATCTAGGGGCCAGATTAGTGGGACCGCAATCGGGAGGACGTCTCCGTGACATCTGCAGCCGCGTCGGCACCCTTCACCCCCTTCTCCGGACCGTTCGCCATCGGCACCCTTTCGGCACCGGGCGAGACCAGGTTCCCGGGCCTCATGGCCCCGGACGGCCGAGCGCTCGACCTGCATACGGCACTGGACGAACATCTACGACCTGCCGTAGCCCGAGAACGCCGACCAGTGGGGCACGTCCAACCCGATGAACGAGATGGTCGCCAAGGAAATGCTCAACGACGTCGACCGCGGTGTCTTCGTCGCTCCGCCGGTCTGACCCCATGACACCGGGGGCCCGGCACACTCCCCCACCCTGCCATGGCGCCGAGCCCCCGGCCCGCCTCAACCCACCCAGCTCCCAAGGAATGCCATGCGCTTCGCCACGTACGAACAGCACGGCCGCAGCCGCGTCGCCACCGTGAAGGACGACGGACAGGCCGGGTCATGACCGACACCCCGGACACGAACTCCGCTCCTCCTCCCACAGCGGACGCGGCGGAACTCCAGGAGTTGCTTCCCGGGATCCACGCCTGGGTGCAGCCGGACGGGACCTGGTGGGTCAACAACGCCGGCGCGGTGGCCGGCGACGACGGGGTCCTGGTGATCGACACCTGTGCCACCGCGGCTCGCACCCGCCGGTTTCTCGACGCCGTGGACACGGCCACCGGCGGGGCGCCCGTCCGGCTGGCGGTGAACACCCATCAGCACGGTGACCACACCTACGGCAACAGCCTCCTCCCCTCCACGACAGTGATCGTCGGGCACAGCCGGATGCGGGAAGGGCTTCAGGCCGACCCGGTCATCGACGGCTGCCCACCGCTGTGGAACCCGGTCCCGGACTGGGGGCCGGTGACCCGCAGGCTTCCCGACATCTCGGCCGGCTCCGCACTCACCCTGCACGTCGCAGGTCGGCGGATCGAGCTGCTGCACCCCGGCCGCCCGGCGCACACCACCGGAGATCTGATCGCCTGGCTGCCCGAAGAACGCGTGCTGTTCTCCGGCGATCTGGTGTTCGCCGGACTCACCCCGCTGGTCTTCATGGGCTCCGTGGACGGGGCCCTCGCCGCGGTCGACTGGCTGGGGTCCCTGCAGCCCGACGTCATCGTCCCCGGCCACGGCCCGGTCCTCACCGGCACCGGCATCACCCGGGTCCTGGACGAGCACCGCCGCTATTACCGGCTCATCCTCGACACCGCCCAGGACGGGCTCTCCCGGGGTCTGACGCCCCTGCAGGCCGCCCGCCAGGTCGACCTGGGCGAGTTCACGGACTGGGGCGACGCCGAACGGGTCGTGCTCAACCTGCACCGCGCCTACGCCGACCACGCCGGCCGGGACCTCGACGTGATCACCGCCTTCGGGGACGCGGTCGCCTGGCTCGGCCGCCCGATGCACACCTCCGTCTGAAGGGAAGCGCGACTGTGCGGTTCGTGACCTACGCCGACGACGACGGTGATCGGGTCGGCGTCCTCCACCACGACCAGGTCCATCCCCTGGGCCGCGGCGTCACGATGCTCGGCCTCCTGCGCGACGGCACCCTGCGGGCGGCCGGGGAACAGGCCCTGGCCGCGCCTGCCGCGACCCGGGCGGTCGGCGACCTTCGGCTGCGCGCGCCGATCCCCGATCCTCCCGCTGTGCGAGACTTCATGACCTTCGAACGGCACGTCGAAGGTGTCTCCAGACTCGGCGGAACCGACGCGACTGTCCCCGAACGCTGGTACGAGGCACCCGCGTTCTACTTCACCAACCCCCACGCGATCCTCGGCCCCGCCGACGACGTCCCCGTACCGCCCGGCAGCCGGATGTTCGATCTGGAGCTTGAAGTCGCCGCCGTCATCGGCCGCACCGGCCGCGACATCCACCCCGACGACGCCGACGCCTACGTCGCCGGCTACACCATCCTCGTCGACTGGTCGGCCCGCGACGTCCAGTTCGCCGAGATGCAGGTCCGGCTCGGCCCCACCAAGGGCAAGGACACCGCCACCACCCTCGGACCGGTCCTGGTCACCCCCGACGAGCTGCAACCCTGGCGCACCGACACCTCGTTCGACCTGACGATGACCGTCGACATCAACGGCGAACGGCTGGGGCAGGACCGCTGGTCGTCCATGGCGTTCTCCTACGCCGACATGATCGCCTACGCCTCCCGTGGCACCGAGATCCGCCCCGGCGACATCCTCGGCTCCGGCACCTGCGGCGGCGGCTGCCTCGCCGAACTGTGGGGTCGCGAAGGCCTGAACGCCCACCGCCCCCTGCAACCCGGCGACGTCGTCACCGTCACCGTCGAACAACTCGGCACCATGACCACCCGCGTCGCGCCAGGGGTCGAGCCGATTCCCATCCCACCCGCACGACGTGGCCGGTAGGCCCAGTCTGTCCGGAACGGCGACCCCGTGGGGTCGCCGTCGCCGGCCTGGCCGAACAGACGGTCGCCACGCCCCCGAACACCCTTCGGCGGTCATCCTGCCGGTCCGGCACACGTCGTAGTCGTGAAGCCCGAACCAGTACACGTCCAGCATTGCGAGGAGAGTCCGATGAACGAGTTCGTCATCGTCGGTGCGAAGGTGTTCGACGGTGAGAAGAACCTGGGCCAGGTCGACGTGCACGTCGCCGACGGCGTCATCGTCTCGGTGGGCGGGCCGCGTGTCACCGGGGTGGAAGTCGTCGACGCCACCGGCGCAACCCTGCTGCCGGGCCTGATCGACGCACACACCCACACGGACGCCGCGATGCTGCGCCAGGCGCTGACCTTCGGTGTCACCACCGAACTCGACATGGGCTCGGTCCCCGCCACCATGATTCCGCTGCGCGCCGAGGTCGAGGCCGACCGGACTTTCGCGGACGTGCGGAGCGCCTCTTTTTCGCTCACCCACCTCGACGGCCACCCTCATCAGTTCCGGAAGGGCCTCAACGATCCGGTCTGGCCGACCGCGACCACCGTGGCGGAGGCGGCCGGGTTCGTCGAGGATCGGATCAGCGAGGGCGCCGACTACATCAAGCTGATAGCCGAGAGTGGCGGGGCGTTCGGCTTCCAGTTGCCGCACGTACCACTGGAGATTCACGCCGCCGTGATCGCCGAGGCGCACGCTCGCGGGAAGATGGTGATGGCCCACGCCATGACGCTGCACGAGACCGAACAGATGGTCGACGCCGGCGCCGACGGCCTCGCCCATCTGTTCGCCGACACGGCCCACACCCCGGAGATCGTCGACCGCATCGCAAGCGCGAACGTGTTCGTGGTGCCGACACTGACTCCCCTTGCCTCCATCGTCGGGCTGTCGCACAGCACGGACCTGGCGCAAGATCCCCGCGTTGCGGGAAAGCTTGCGCCGGAATTGCGGGCGCACCTCTCCGACACGTTCGGCGGCTTGCCCACCTCGCACTTCGACATGGCACTGGCCACGATCGCAGCCCTGCGCCAGGCTGGGGTCGACGTGATCGCAGGCACCGACGCCGCGGCTCTGGCCGTGCGCGGCGTGACCCACGGAGCAAGTCTGCACGGCGAGCTGCAACTGCTCGTACAGGCCGGTTTCAGCCCCACCGAAGCCCTGCGCTCGGCGACTTCACTGACAGCACGACGGTTCGGCCTCCACGATCGGGGCCGCGTCGAGCAAGGCCTGCGGGCAGATCTCGTCCTGGTCGACGGTGATCCCACCACGACCATCAACGACAGCCTGTCGATTCGCGCGGTCTGGCGACAGGGCACCCGCCTCGCGGCCGCATCCACGCACGGCTCCCGGTGAACCCGCTAGGAGCGACGAGGGCGCAGGGCCCTGGTGTTTGCCCGGGTCGTCCGGTTTGGTCAGGTGATTGCCGTGGAGGGTGAGGACGCGTGGGCGTGCGGTGTGGGCTCGGCGTCCGGCGGCGGTGTTGACGTATCCGGCGAGCTTGGGCGCGCTGCGGATCAAGTCGCGGACGGCGGCGGGCACGGCAGGCGTGTTACGGGTCCTGACCTGGGGTTTGTCTTCTCCGGAGACGACATCTCGCACCCGGTGGGCGGAGTTTCCCACAGGTGTCCGCGAGCTCAGGAGGCGATCTCGGCTGCTCTTGCCTGCTCGGCGGGCAGGTCGGTGATGGCGTGGACGGTCTCGCTGGACCACTTCTTCGCTCCGTGGAGACGGTGGCGGCGCTGGATGCGCGGGACTTGGGCGGCGTGCGGGCAGGGCAGGCCGTCGACGGTGACGACCTGCACGAGTCGTTGTTCGTGGCGGCCGTGGCCCCGGTCGTCGTCGCGGTGAATCACGGGGATCTTCTTCCAGAGCAGAGCGTGGAGTTGGCGGGCCTGGCCGCGCTGGTTGTTCTTGATGGTCAGCAGGTAGTGGGCGCCACGTTCGTGCAGGTAGGTGGCGTGGTCGTGTGGGGCGGGCGGGGCATCGGCGGTGACGACCGTCCCGGCGAGGTCGGCGTCGTCGATCTGATCGAGCAAGGGCGCGAACTCGGGAATTTCGTTGGTCTTCGCGCTGATCTCGCGTGAGGCGAGGGTGATGCCGACGGCCGTGGCGGACGGCGGACAGCACGAAAACCCGGCTGCCGTCCGGTCGGCGTGCGCCGCGCAGGCACTTGCCGTCCAGCGCGATCGCCCGGCGCCGGCAGTCGACACCTACGTATACGTACCGGCCCCCGGCGGGCTGCCCGGAGAGCGACGATCCACCTCGCCATCAAGCTGGAGTTCGCAGGTCAGGGGCTGCCCCGGTGCTACGGTCGGGAAATACCGAGATGGAGCACGAATGACAAAGACAGCGATCGTCACCGGCGGAGCAGGGGGCATGGGGCTCGCGACCGCGAAGATTCTCGGCAGCGATCACCGCGTGGTCATCACCGACGTCAACCGGCAACGCCTCGACGCTGCGGCGGCGGAACTGCGCGACCACGGCGTCGATGCGGCGGCGGTCGCCTGCGACATCACCAGCCGAGCCTCGGTCGAGGCCTTGTTCCAGCAGGCCGACCGCGAAGGCTCCGTGCGGGCGGTCGTGCACACCGCGGGCATCAGCCCGCAGATGGGCACCGCGGACAAGATCATCCGGATCAACGCGCTCGGCACCGTCAACATCACCGAAGCCGCCCTCGCGGTCGCCACCGAGGGATTCGCGCTGGTCAACCTCGCCTCCATCGCCGGGCACATGACGCCGCGGCTGGTCATCCCCAAGCGGATCTTCCGTCTTGCTCTGACCGATCGCGACCGCTTCACGGCGAAGCTCGCCGCTGGCGCGAGCCGGGCACCGAAAGGTATGCGACCCGGTCTGGCGTACTCGCTCAGCAAGAACTTCGTCATCTGGTACTCGCAGCAGATCGCCGCCCCGTTCGGCGCGAAAGGCGCCCGCGTGCTCTCCGTCTCGCCCGGCAGCTTCGACACCGCGATGGGGCGGCTCGAGGAGAAGAGCGGCTCGGGCAAGCTCACCGGCTACGCCGCGCTCAAGCGCTACGGTCGCCCCGAAGAGATTGCCGAGCTCCTGGCGTTCTGCGCGGGCGACAAGCCCGGCTACCTCACCGGCGTGGACATCCTCTGTGACGGCGGCACGAAAGCCGGACTCGACCTCAGAGGAATGATCGCCATGGCACGCGGCGACTGACCGGTCCGGACCAGATGTGAACTGGCGGGAACCGGTTGAGACAGCAAGGAACCTCCTGGTGAAGGCTGGCGTTGCTGCAGCTTCAGGCTCGACACAGAAGGTTCGTGTCTCGGCACTCGCCGGGTACCCGGCACCTGACGCCCCGGGCGCATGCGTTGTCCACGTTCCGACGCCTCATCGACGGCACCCGCATCAGACAGCTCGCTTTCGACAACCGCCTGCCGAAACCGGCCGCCTACGAGCTTTTCGTGCCCGTAGCGTGCCCTTCAGAGCGGACAACCCGATCAACAGCGGTTTCATCAGACCGCCATGTCTGCAGCAGTACAGCGAATCGGCGCAGGTCAGAGCATACGAGGCCCCCAAGCGCCGTCGCTTCCCAAGCGGAGAGCGCGAGTTCGGTTCTCGTCACCCGCTCCATGGCTAAGGCCCCAGGTCTTCCGTTCTAGTGGTCGTCGCAACACCCCAGCTCAGGGGTCGCGTGCCAGTCGAGGTGAGCGGCGACGAGGAGGGTCACGGCGGGGCCGAGTTGACCGCGCTGTACCGGGCCGCGCAGGAGGCCGTGACCAACGCGTGCCGCCATGCGCGGGCCTCGCAGGTGACCGTTGCGGTCCGGTTGGCCGGGGGCGCCGCGCGGCTGGAGGTGACGGACGACGGTCGCGGCTTCGCACCGGAGGCGACCGCCGCCGGGTTCGGGCTGCTCGGCATGCGGGAGCGGGTACATCTGGTGGCGGGGAGCGTCGACGTTGAGAGCAGCCCGGCCGCCGGCACCCGGGTGACGGTGACGGTCCCGCGCGGGACGACGGCGAAGTTCTCGGTGGACGGGGGGCGGTGACATGAACGACGAGGAGCCTGACCAGGCGGCGCCCGTGCGAGTGCTGGTGGTGGACGACCAGCGGCTCATCCGGGACGGCATCGCCTCCCTGCTTTCCATCCGGCTGGGCATCGAGGTCGTGGGCACCGCCGTGGACGGCCGGGACGCTGTGGCGCGGACTCTGGGGATGGAGCCGGACGTCGTGCTCATAAATGTCCGGATGCCGGGGATGGACGGTGTCGAGGCGGTCGCCGTCCTGCGTGAACGGGCGCCCGAGTGCCGGGTCGTGATGCTGACGACGTTCGACGACGAGGAGTACGTCGTGCAGGCGCTGCGGGCCGGCGCGCACGGCTATCTCCTCAAGGATCTGCCGGCCGAGGAACTCGCCCACGCGGTCCGTCTGGCGCACGCGGGCGTCACCCAGCTCGACTCCTCGGTCGCCCGCCGTCTGACCGCCTTCCTGCCTCGTCCCGAACCGGCCGCCGGGGCTCCCGCCGCCTCCCTCAGCCCACGCGAGACGGACATCCTGCGGCTCGTGGCACACCGACACACCAACCGGGAGATCGCCGCCAGGGCTCCGTCAAGTTCCGTGCTTGCGTGGAGGGTTGACGATCAGGCCGGTAGGGGCGGATAGCAGAGCAGGCACGGGGGTTCGTGATGATTGTGGTGTCGAAGCCAGATGACCGAGCGGAACCAGCTTCCGAGAGCGACCTTCCTTTCCATGCCGGTGACCTCATCGGCCGGATGTCTCGCACGGACAAGGCCGCACTGATCTTTCACTCCGATGTTTCCGTCGGCTACGTGGACGGAAGTGACCACTGGGGCCGGACCGGCGCGTGCACACTCCTGCGGGAGCACGACATCGCGCATTTCTGGGTCAAGGCGCGCCTCGGGACGGCCGCGAAATCACCCAGCGGCACAACCGCCTGCCGGCGTGGCCCCCGACGACAACCCGAGAAGTTCAGTAGGGGGCACTGGGCCGCTCTCAGGTTCCGATGCCCCGGGGCACTCTGATGCGGATCGGAGACAGGCTGCGTGGTAGGCATCCGGTCAGCGGCCGGAGCCTCTCGTCAAGAAGGGCTCCACGGGTTGGATGGCGTCAAGAATGTTCCAGACGGCGAGGGGGCGTTCGTAGCCCGGGTAGGTGTAGCGGGACGCGTCGTCGCGGACCCATGCTTCAGGGGTGTCGAATGTGAAACCGTTGCGCTCGGTCTCCCAGACCTGGGTGGCGACGGCTGAGGCCATCTCGACGCCACGGTCGCTGAGCTGCCGCTTCCCGAAGCGAGTCCCGGCCCGCCGGTAGACCGAGGCTGTCAGGTAGTTGGTGCCGGTCCAGACGTTGATCTCCTGGCGGGGTTTGGTGACAAAGAAGACGGTACTGAGCGCGGGCCACTCGGTCGTCCGGGTCGTGGGTTCATGCCCGGCGGCTGTCCTTCCGAGGGCTTCAAGGTCCTTCTGAAGGGCTACAGCGACCCGTCGCCGGAGAACGTCCGCGCGCTGGTCGAGATCATGACGTACGGCTCGAGCTCCGAGACCGACCAGCTCATCCGCCAGCGGTCGGCGCCGCGCGCAAGCGCCCGGACCACCTCGCCAACTTCCCGGCGCTGACCGGGGCCGGCCGCGCGTGAGGCGCTGCTGCGTGCGGTGGATGGCCCTTCTGGGCAGGACGACGTCGCGGCCGCCAGGGATGCTGTCCCGGATCGGTGGCAGCGGTACTCGGCGGCTGCAACCGTACCGTCCTGTTTCAACTGGAGGACTTGCAACACGGCCCGCATCACGGCCGCATCCATCAGGTCGGGCAGCGGGCGGGACGCCTTCCCCACCCAGCGCACAGCAAGCCGCACGTCCGGGGGTGCCATGTGCAGCTCTGGCCCGGGCAGGACGAACGCCCAGTCCCACAGTGCACGCTGCAGCAACTCGAAGCAGGTCTGCCTCGGCACACCGCCTTCCCGGCTGGTCGCCCTCCGTGCCCCGCAACGAGGAGGGGGAATCCGAGACGCTTCACCTCTTCACAGTCAGGGCTGACCGTGAGATGCTCATTTCGCAGTCAAGGCTGACCGTGAAAGGTGGAGGCCATGACCAGGCGTGACGAACAGCGCGACGCCACGAGGGCGCAGATCGTGGGCGCGGCGGTCGAGTCGCTGATCGAGGTGGGCGTCGCGGCGACGACGACCCTGGAGGTGCAGCGGCGGGCCGGTGTCAGCCGGGGTGCGTTGCTGCATCACTTTCCGACCCGTGAGGACCTGTTCGGGGCGGCGATCGGTTTACTCGTGGCGCGGAACGAGCGGGCGGTGCGTGAGGAACTGGCGGCGGCCTCACCGGACGGTGACGCACTGTCCCGCTCGTTGCGCGTGCTCCGGTCCGTCATGTGCGGGCCCTCGTTCGGCGCGGAGATGGAGCTGTGGGCGGTGGCCCGCACCAACCCACGGCTGCGGGACGTGCTGCGCCACGCCGAGGGGACGGCGCGCCGGGACCTGTACCGGGTGGTCGACGAGGTAATGGGCCCCGAGCTCACCGCCTCGGCCGCCTACCCGGTGATCGCCGAGCTGACGGTGCAGTTGCTGCGCGGCATGGCGATCTCCGACGTGCTGTACCGGGAGGACACGGACCGCGACGAACTGCTGGAGCGGTGGGGCCGGATCGTACGGCCGCTGCTCACCGAATCCCCAGGCTTCCCAGCTGCCGCCGGCCCGCAGGAAGGACGGCTGACGGAGCGTGCCGCACACGGGTCACGTGCCACGTCGAGCCGCCCTGCGACCGGGGCATCGACCGCACCCACGAGCTGAGCGCTCGTCATCGCCTGCCGGGTCACCAGACGCCCGCGGCCTGTCACCGTCGGGCACCGGCAGCGACTGTGTGACTTCCAGGCAAGCACGGCCCTTGCGCTGCCCCGACGCCGCGCGCACGGCCGGACCACTCGCCGGCATACGTACTGACAGGAGAGCGGCCTCCATGGGCAGTCCGGCAGAAGCGTTCGTCTACGACGCGCTGCGCACCCCGCGCGGGCGCGGCAAGAACGACGGCTCACTGCACACCGTCAAACCGATCTCCCTCGTCGTGGGTCTCCTCGACGAGGTGGGCAAACGCAATCCGGGCTTCGATCCGCTGCGGGTGGACGACGTGATCCTGGGCGTGGTCTCGCCGGTCGGGGACCAGGGCGCGAACCTCGCCCGGACCACCGCGCTGGCCGCCGGATACGAGTCCTCGGGTGCGGGCTTCCAACTGAACCGTTTCTGCGGCTCAGGGCTGGAGGCGGTCAACATCGCCGCACAGAAGGTCCGTTCCGGCTGGGAGGACCTCTTCCTCTCGGGCGGGGTCGAGTCGCTGTCGCGGGTGCCCATGGGCGCGGACGGAGGACCGGCGATGACGGATCCCGAGACGGCCTACAGCACCTCGTTCGTGCCGCAGGGGATCAGCGCCGACCTCATCGCCACCGTCGAGGGATTCAGCCGCGAGGATGTCGACGCGTTCGCCGTCGAGTCCCAGGCCCGGGCGGCCAAGGCTGCGACGGACGGCCTGTTCGACCGCTCACTCGTCGCCGTCCGCGACGTCAACGGCCACATCGTTCTGGACCGGGACGAACCGGTACGGCAGGACACCGGCCCGGCCGCGCTCTCCGCGCTGAAGCCGTCGTTCGCGGGCATCGGTGACCAGGGCGGCTTCGATGCCGTGGCGCTGCAGAAGTACCACTGGATCGAGCGGATCGACCACGTCCACACCGCCGGCAATTCGTCGGCGATCGCCGACGGCGCCGCGCTGACGGTCGTCGGCAGTGAGCGGGCCGGCCGCGACCTCGGCCTCACCCCACGCGCCCGGATCGTCGCCACGGCCACCGTGGCCGGCGAACCGACGATCATGCTCACCGCTCCCGCCCCGGCCGCGCGCAAGGCGCTCGCCAAAGCGGGGCTGGCCGTGGGCGACATCGATCTGTGGGAGGCCAACGAGGCGTTCGCTGCCGTCGTGCTGAAGTTCCTGCGCGACCTGGACGTACCGCCCGAGAGGGTCAATGTGAACGGCGGGGCGATCGCACTGGGCCATCCGCTGGGCGCCACCGGGGCGATGATCCTCGGCACCCTCATCGACGAGCTGGAGCGGCGCGGCATGCGCTACGGCCTGGCCACCCTGTGCACCGGCGGCGGCATGGGCGTCGCCACCGTCGTCGAACGCCTCTGACCGAAACATCAGGCGGCCGGCCACCGGAGAAGGCGCCGAGGAAGCGGGAACACACGCATGACCGACCCGAACGCCATCCGCTGGGAGCAGAGCACCGACGGCGTCGTCACGCTCACCCTGGACGACCCGGGACAGCGGGCCAACACCATGAACGACGCCTTCCGCGCCTCGCTCGCCGCGGCCGTCGAACGGCTCACCGCCGAGAAGGACACGATCACCGGCGTGATCGTCACCTCCGCGAAGGACTCCTTCCTGGCCGGCGGGGACCTCCGGCAGCTGATCCGGGTCACCGACAGCGACGCACCCCGGTTCTCCGCGCAGATCGAACAGGTCAAAGGATGTCTGCGGACGCTGGAGACGCTGGGCAAGCCGGTCGTCGCGGCGCTGAACGGCTCCGCCCTGGGCGGCGGCCTGGAGCTCGCGCTCGCCTGCCACCACCGCATAGCGCTGGACACTCCGAACGCGAGGTTCGGCCTGCCCGAGGTCACCTTCGGCCTGCTACCGGGCGGAGGAGGCGTGGCGCGGACCACCCGCCTGCTCGGCGTCGTCGACGCCCTGACCAAGGTCCTCCTGGAAGGCAACCGGTACCCACCGGCCGAGGCGGTACGGCTCGGGCTGGTGGACGAACTCGCCGCGACACGCGAGGAACTGCTCGACAAGGCCCGCGCCTGGATCACCGCGCACCCCCACTCGGTACAGCGCTGGGACGCGGCCGACTACGCGATCCCCGGCGGCGCCCCTGGATCCCCCGGCCTCGCGGCGACCTTGCCGGCCCTCCCCGCCACCCTGCGCAAGAAGCTCAGAGGAGCGCCGCTGCCGGCCCCGCACCACATCCTGGCCCCGCCGTCGAGGGCGCCCAGCTGGATCTGGACGGCGCGTTGAGAGTCGAGGGCCGCTACTTCGTCGACATCGCACGCGGCCAGACCGCGAAGAACATGATCCAGGCGTTCTGGTTCGACCTGAACACGATCAAGGCCGGCGGCTCACGCCCGAAGGACCTGCCAAGACGCCGGGTGTCGAAGGCCGCCGTGCTCGGTGCCGGCATGATGGGCGCGGGCATCGCCTACGCCTGCGCGCGCAGCGGCATCGACGTCGTCCTCAAGGACATCTCCCTTCAGGCCACGGAACGTGGCAAGGACTACTCCCGCAGGCTCCTGGACAGTGCCGTGAAACGCGGGCGGCTGAGCGAGGCCGGACGGGAGGAGGTCCTCGCCCGCATCACGCCGAGTGCCGAGTACGCCGATCTGACCGGCTGCGACCTGGTCGTGGAAGCGGTCTTCGAGGACGCCTCCCTCAAGCGTGCCGTCTTCGCCGAGGCGGAACGGGTGGTCGCCGACGACGCGCTGCTCGGCTCGAACACCTCCACCCTGCCGGTCAGCGGCCTGGCCGAAGGGGTGAACCGGCAGAAGGACTTCGTCGGCCTGCACTTCTTCTCGCCCGTCGACAGGATGCCGCTGCTGGAGGTCGTCCGCGGTGAGCGGACCAGTGACGAGGCCCTGGCCCGCGCTCTGGACTTCGCGGCACAGATCGGCAAGACACCGATCGTCGTGAACGACAGCCGCGGATTCTTCACCTCCCGGGTCATCGGGACGTTCGTGTACGAGGCCCTGGCCATGCTCGGCGAGGGCATCGCCCCGGCGACCGTCGAGCAGGCCGCCTGGCGGGCCGGCTACCCGGTCGGCGCGTTGCAGCTGGCGGACGAACTCAACCTGGAGCTGCTGCTGAGGATCCGCGACGAGAAGCGCGCCGCAGACGGCGACGACTACCGCGCGCACCCGGCCGAGGCGGTCGCGGAGACGATGACCAGGCTGGGCAGACCCGGCCGCGCCCGAGGCGCCGGCTTCTACGACTACGACGCCTCGGGCGCCCGGACCGGTCTGTGGCCGGGACTCGTCACGGCGTTTCCCCCACATGGGGACCCCGCCGGAATCGACCTGCACGAACTCACCGAACGGCTGTTGTTCGCCGAGGCCGTCGAGGCGGCACACTGCGTCGCCGAAGGCGTACTGACCAGCACGGCGGACGCCAACATCGGATCCCTGCTGGGGATCGGCTTCCCGTCCTGGACCGGCGGCGTCCTGCAGTACATCAACGGCTACCCCGGCGGCCTGCCGGCCTTCGTCGCCCGCGCCGACCGCCTCGCCGCCGCGCACGGCGAGCGCTTCGCCCCGAACGCCCTGCTGCGCGAGAAAGCCGAGCACGGCGAGACCTTCTGACCGACCACCGCATTCCGCCGTAATACGGAGCTCATATGACCGACGATCAGCAGTCCACCGTCCTGTACGAGGTGCAGGACCGCAAGGCCTACCTCACCCTCAACCGTCCCGACCGGCTCAACGCGATCGACTTCCGGATGCCCGGTGACATCGCCGCCGCCGTCCGGCGCGCCAACGACGACCCCGACGTGCACGTCATCGTGCTCCAGGGGGCGGGCCGGGCCTTCTGCTCCGGATACGACCTGAAGATCTCCGCCGAGGACGGCCACGGCACCCAGGGCGCCACCGACGGCAACCCGGTATGGGATCCGATCAAGGACTTCGCCTGGATGAAGGGCTTCACCGACGACTTCTTCACCCTGTGGCGGTCACTGAAGCCCACCATCGCCAAGGTGCACGGCCATGCCGTCGCCGGCGGCAGCGACATCGCCCTGTCCTGCGACCTGGTCGTCATGGCCGAGGACGCGCGCATCGGCTACATGCCCGCACGGGTGTGGGGCTGCCCGACCACGGCGATGTGGGTGTACCGGCTGGGCGCCGAGCGCGCCAAGCGGATGCTCCTGACCGGCGACACCATCGACGGCCGCACCGCCGCCGACTGGGGCCTGGTACTGGACGCCGCGCCGCCGCAGGACCTTGACGCGCGCGTGGAGGAACTGGCCGACCGGATCGCGGGGGTGCCGGTCAACCAGCTCGCCATGCAGAAACTGATGATCAACCAGGCCTACGACAACATGGGCCTGCACGGCACCCAGATCCTGGCCACCCTCTTCGACGGCATCACCCGGCACTCACCGGAGGGCCGCTGGTTCCAGCAGTTCGCCGCCACCCACGGCTTCCACGAGGCCGTCAAGTGGCGCGACTCGGGCCGCTGGATTCCCGACGGCGGCGGCCCGGTCCCCACAGCGCAAGACCTGGAGGAGTGACGATGCAAGAACCGCTGACCCACTCGTACCTGCCCGCCGACACCACCCGCCCGGTCCTCGACCTCACCATCGGGGAGGTGCTCCGAGGCGCCGCGTCGACCGCCCCGGACCGCCTGGCGCTGGTCGAGATCGCCCCGCCGGGCGCCGCCCTGTCCGGCGCCGACCGCACCGACCGCACCTGGACCTACGCCGAGCTCCTGGACGACGCCGAGCAGGCCGCGTCCTGGCTGGCCGCTCGGTTCGCCCCGGGCGAGCACATCGCCGTCTGGGCCCCCAACATCCCCGAATGGGTCATCCTCCAGTACGGCGCCGCCCTGGCCGGGCTGGTCCTGGTCACCGTCAACCCCGCACTGCGCGACGCCGAACTCGAGCACGTGCTCTCCCAGTCCGGTGCCGTGGGACTACTGCTCACCGACTCCTTCCGGGAGACGGACATGGCGGCGGCGGTGGAGCGGATAGGGCCGCGTCTTCCCCGCCTGCGCGAGCGGGTCTCCTTCACCGGCTGGCTCACCGAGGTCCGCGGCACCGCCCCCTCACCGCTACCGCGGATCGACCCGGGTGCCGCGGCGCAGATCCAATACACCTCCGGAACGACCGGCACCCCCAAGGGCGCCGTCCTGCACCACCGCGGCCTCGTCAGCAACGCCACCTTCGTGGCCGCCCGCGCCGGATTCTCCCGGGACGGGGTCTGGGGCAGCGCGCTGCCGCTGTTCCACACCGCCGGCTGCGACCTGACCGTGCTCGGCGTGGCTACCGCCACCGGCACCCTCGTACTCGTCCAGGTCTTCCAGCCCACCCTGGTCCTGGAGGCACTTCAGAAGTGGCGGGCCACCTTCTTCGCCGGAGTCCCGGCGATGCTCACCGCCCTGCTGAACCACCCCACATTCGACTCCTACGACCTCAGCGCCTGCGCGACCGTCCTGTCCGGCGGCGACCGGGTGCCCCCGGAACTGGTCGAGGAGACCGAGCGCCGCTTCGACGCCCGTTTCTCCACCCTCTACGGGCAGACCGAACTCAGCCCCTCCGTCACCCAGACCGGCCCCGACGACAGCACCCAAGACAAACTCCACACCGCCGGCCGCCCTCTGTGGCAGGTCGAGGTCAAAATCACCGGCCCCGCCGGCGCCGATCCGCTGCCCGTGGGAGAGCCGGGCGAGATCTGCGCCCGCGGCTACCAGGTCATGCTCGGCTACCACGACCTTCCCGAGGCCACCGCCCAGACCATCGACCGCGACGGATGGCTCCACACCGGCGACCTGGGCGTCATGGACTATCGCGGCTACGTCACCGTCACCGGCCGCCTCAAAGACATGATCATCCGAGGCGGGGAGAACATCTACCCCGCCGAGATCGAGGCGGCGCTCGGCACCCACCCCCGGGTACGGCAGGCCGCCGTACTCGGCCTCCCCGACCCGGCCTGGGGCGAGCAGGTCGCCGCCGTCATCAACGCCACCGACCCCGACGACCCGCCCACCGCCGCCGAACTCCACGACCACCTGCGTGCCGCCCTGGCCCCGCACAAGACACCGCGCCACTGGTACCTGGCCGACACCATCCCGGCCAACGCCATGGGAAAGATCCAGAAGTTCCTGCTGCGCCGGCAGATCTGCGACGGCCGCCTGAAGCCGCTTCCCTGATCGACCGGGGGCGTGCCGCCACGTGGGTTTCCAGAGCTGCCAAGCCGACGGACAGGTACCCACTTCAACGCCGGGGTCGGCCGGCTCGCGGACCTCTGCGGAACCGCACGCGGCGGCACGCCCCACCACGGCAGGCTCGGAGGCTCGCTGAGCCCGCGGGTCGGCCGCTTCGGCATCGGCGCGAACTGCTCCTCGGCCTGCAGCCTGCTCAGCTTGGCGGCATGGCCGTCAACGGTGCCGTCCAGGGCCTCGTCGTCCCACCAGTCCAGGGGGCTGACCCGTATGCCGTCGGACAACGTGAACAGGTGCACGTGAGCCAGTCCCGGCGGCCAAAAGCGAGATCGATGGCCGTGGCGAACTGAGCGACGGAGTGCGAGCGCGCAGCGGCGAAGACCCGGCCGGGGCGAGGCCACAGGTCTACACCGTGTGCGGAGACCAACTCCACCCGGATGGACACCAGGTACGTGACACGATCGCAGCCCCTTGTATTCGCCAGGTCCGCGAGCCAGCGCCGAGGCTACTGAGTGTGACTGCCATGTGGGGAATCGAGCTGGCCGTGCGTGGGAAGGTCTCTAATCGCCGCTGACAGAAGGCGGAGCGGGCCTGGAACTCGTGCCGCGTGCTTGGACTTGCCGATGAGTGCCCAGAGCTCCCCCATGGATCCGTCGGCTGTACCGCAGGGGACGCGCCGGACAATACTCCCGATTCGTCCGAGGCTTCCCGGCCCCTGTCCGCCGCCTTCCGACGGCCCGTCGCATCAACCAGTCGCCCGATATGCCCTGTCCGCCCACCCGCCAGCTAGACAGGGCGGACAATACGCGGACCTGAATTCAACCCAGATTCGACCCGGACAGTTTGTTCAGCGAGAAAACATGAACTCTGACCTGCGGAAATAAAAAGCGGCAGACGAGTCAGGCTGTACGCCGGGTAGTAGTCGGTGGCCTGGGAGGTCTGGCCTCCCAGGCCACCGCCGGAGCAGGAGGCTGCGCACGTCTCAGCAAAGGCCGAGCGCCGGACTGTTGGGCCCGGGGCCAACGGGCGGCCGCTCCGGTGTCCATCCCCGGCTGGCACGCTGCACCGACAACCAAGATCCGGACCATACGCGGACCAACTCTCAGCCTATCGCGAAACCAGCGCTCATTTTCCCTGGTCACACCACCATCCCGGGTGTACCACCAGCAGACGAAGAACCTGCTGGAACCATGCGCGCATCGACCGCACAGCTCCTGCCCTGAACGTGCGGGGCAGGAGCAGAGGGCCGAGGCCGGTCGCTCCGATCATCTATCACAGAACCGCGCTCCCTATTTAGCCGCCAAATGTCTGAGTTCAACGGAGCGTAGTCAGCACCAAGTCAGCACGGGAGCGACGAAGACGGATGATGACGTGCGCTTTTAGTCAGCACCGAACCAGCACGGGAGTCAGCACGCCCCCGTCAAATCAGCCCGAAGTGCGCAACACAGACAGGGCCTGATCTTCCACCAGCCAAGCCCCCAGCATTGCCCTCCAAGCTCTGGCGTAGGGGCAACACGCACACCCCGCCCCCGAACTATGTAGTCCCACCACATGTGCCCCTGACCTGCAGATTCCTACCGTGTGCGAACACGTACCCGTCCCCACCGCACACGAGGAAGTGGCGCAC
>NZ_LLZG01000253.1 GCF_001509475.1 Streptomyces regalis | reverse complement strand
GAACCTTGAGCAGACCCGGTGCTCGTTCGGCGAGCAGGTGGACGACCGCACTGGTGTAGGCGTGGGCGGTGGACTCGCTGATCCCGAACCCGGCGGCGATCTTCGCCAGAGTAGTGTGTTCACGCAGGTACACCAGTGCCACCATCGCGCGCTGAGACGGGCGCAGCTTGAATCGGCGGTCGCCCTCACGGGTCACGATCAGCATGTGACCCACTCCACGAGCGCATGCGGCAGGTCGAGTGCGGCAGGATGGATGACCAACGAGGCCCCCGAGCAATGTGGTTGAGACGTCAGACATCTCGATCAACAGCCCGGGGGCCTCGCTCGTTGCGCTTCACTGGCCGTCACCTGAGCGATGGCCAACTCGAAGAAGCTCAATGC
>NZ_LLZG01000252.1 GCF_001509475.1 Streptomyces regalis | reverse complement strand
GCCGGGCGGTGAGTGGTGGCCGGGCTGTGTGTGGTGGCCGGGGGGCGACGGCACGTCGGGACCGCTCGCCGCCGGTGACACCGGTCCGGCGGGCGGCGGGGAAGGGGGGAGCGGGGGCGCGCCCGGGGGCAGTTCGTGGCCGCCGGAGCCGGCCGGCGTGGCGGCGCCGGGCCAGTCCGCGCCGGGCGCGCCCGTGGCGGGGGGGGGCGCCGAGCCCTTCATGACGGTGGTCCGGTTGTCGTCCGGCCGTACGGGGCCGGCGGGCCGGTCGTCTCCGCCCCCCCCGCCGCCACCGGAGGACGGACGCTGCTCGGCAGCGGCCTGGACGAGCGGGGACTGCGTTTCGGACTGGAGCGTTCGTACCGCACACTGGCCCGGCTC
>NZ_LLZG01000251.1 GCF_001509475.1 Streptomyces regalis | reverse complement strand
AGAGGGCGACCTTCATGCCGAAGCCGATCTTCGGCGACAACGGCTCCGGTATGCACACGCACGGCGTTCGCCACCCCGGCGGCGAGCTCCTGCCACCGGCTCGTGGCGGGCTTCGAGGCGACGGTGAACCTGGTGTACATCGGACGGGCAGGCTGTTTGGCCTGCGCCGAACGCGGGTCGCTACGGGGTGTTGCCCCAGTCGTGCGGTCCGCCGCCGCGCCACTCTATGAGCTCGGGATCGTCAACGGCCGTGTCCTCACAGGGCAGGCCCGCGCGGTGGAGGAAATCCAGCACGTCGAAGAGGCTGTACGCGGTGCCCATGCGCTCGCCGTGGATCGTCACCCGCCGCCCGCCATCCGGCGCGGGCGGCAGCACAACCGCGAGAGGGCG
>NZ_LLZG01000250.1 GCF_001509475.1 Streptomyces regalis | reverse complement strand
TCCTCGACGCGGCGCTCGGCGGGCTGGCCCGTCCCTTGATCGAGCTGTCCTCGACCACCGCGGTCAAGGCGGCCGCGGTGAGCGGGGCGGGGCCGGCGGTGCTGAGCGAGCTCGCCGTGGGGGAGGAACTGTCGATGCGGCGGCTGGTGAGCGTGCCGGTGGCGGACGTGTCGCTGGCGCGGGATCTGCGGGCGGTGTGGCCGACGGGGCATCGCCCGGTGGGCCCGGCGCGGGACCTGCTGTCGCTGACGCGGGGGTAGTTTCTCGCCCCCGCCGCCCCTACCCGTCCCGTCCCCCAGGGGGCTCTGCCCCCTGGACCCCCGCTCCTCGAACGCCGGAGGGGCTGAGTTTTTCAGCCCGTCCGGCGTTTGAGGACGAGGCCCGTTCAGGGC
>NZ_LLZG01000249.1 GCF_001509475.1 Streptomyces regalis | reverse complement strand
GTCGTGGGGTGCGTGGCGTAGCCGCGGGCTCCGGTGAGGGTGAGGTGCCTCGGGCCGGGGAGGGTGCGGTCGATCGCGGGCTGCGACAGGCCGCCGTGGGCTCGGCCGACCTGCCCCACAGCGCCGCGACCCCCGAAGCTACGCGCGATGACGACGCCCTCCGACGCCCCACGTCCGCCGACGGCTCCCGCGAGACGGCGACGTCCGCCGCTCCGGCCCTTCGCGAGACGGACGCCCGGGCAGCTGGGGGCGTACGGGATTCGCACGCCCAGGCCGCTGGGGGCGTACGGGACTCGCACGCGCCCGCAGCCCCAGCCCTCGGCGCGACGGACACGGCGGCCGCCCCAGCCCTCGGCGCGACGGACACGGCGGCCGCCCCAGCCCTCGGCGCGACGGA
>NZ_LLZG01000248.1 GCF_001509475.1 Streptomyces regalis | reverse complement strand
GCCATGCCGCCGGTGCCGGCCAGTTCAAGGAGGGTTTTGGAGCGGAGGGTGACGATTTTGGCGGCGTCGTCGAGGGTGAGTGCTCCGGCGGTGTAGGCGGCGGCGATTTCGCCTTGGGAGTGGCCGATGACGGCGTCGGGGTGGATGTCGTGGTGTTGCCAGAGTTTGGCGAGGCTGGTCATGACGGCGAAGAGGGCGGGTTGGATGACGTCGACGCGGTCGGCGGGGGGTGCGTCGGGGGTGTTGGTGAGGACGTCGAGGAGGTTCCAGCCGGTGTGTTGCTGGATGGCGTGGGCTGCTTGGGTGAGGTGGTCGGCGAAGACGGGGGAGGTGGTGAGGAGGTGGGTGGCCATGCCGTCCCACTGGGAGCCCTGGCCGGGGAAGACGAACACCACCTTGCCG
>NZ_LLZG01000247.1 GCF_001509475.1 Streptomyces regalis | reverse complement strand
CGTGATCGGCGGTTGCCACGTACTGGTCGAGCACCGCCGGGCGGGTCTTGGACGTGATGAGCAGCCAGGTGTCGCCCGTCTTGCGGCCGGCCACCAGCAACAGGCCCAGCCCGACGCCCTTCAGCAGCAGGACGCGTTCCCGGCCGGTGCGGCGCGTGACGGCGATGACCGCGTAGCCCAACATCACCCACAACGCACCGGTGCCGAAGGAATGGCCGTCGTTCATCTTGGCGTCGCATGCCCACCGCGCCAGCAGGAAGACGAGGTCGATACCGATCGCGGCACCAGCCGCGATGAACCGTTGTCGCCAAGGGAGCACCGTCATCATCAACGCCATACCGCCGTACAGCGGTCCCGGTTTCGGGGCAAAGATCAGCGCCTTCACCTGGTTGGAAATCGGCCCCGGTTGACCGTAGCGGCG
>NZ_LLZG01000246.1 GCF_001509475.1 Streptomyces regalis | reverse complement strand
CCGTCCTCCTCGATGGTGACGAGGTTTAGTCACTCTCCGGCGCAGCGCTTTTCGGATCGGGCACGAGCGGCGCTGCCAACATGCAGCGTTGACGTCGGAGCCTTGTGGAATCTCCACAAGGCGGCAGTGTGAGCGACGCTACCCTCCCGCAACGTCTGACTCGACCGCCAGCCGGGTCAGCATCGGTCCGGACACCACCGAACCTGCAAACCCCCACGCAAGCGCCGAAGCTGGGAAAAGAGCTCCCCACCCCAGCCTGACGAGGCGTCAGCAAAGTCAGCATCAGGTCAGCAAGAGTCCTGCCACAGCGGCCCACAGACAGCCACACTGTGGAATCGCCAACCGCACCGACCTGAGCCAGGTGGCTGTTGGGACGTCTTCTGGCAGGCAGTCAGCAGCCAGTGAGAATTACCCGACCGCCTCC
>NZ_LLZG01000245.1 GCF_001509475.1 Streptomyces regalis | reverse complement strand
GCAGGACGGGGCCCCGCGTCCTTCACGGGGCGCGGCCGACCCGGGTGATGCAGGCGGTGAGGGCGCGGGCGAGAACAGTGGGAGCGGCCCTGCGGGTCGCTCACCGGCACAAGGTCTCGCGGCCGACTCCGCACCCCGGCAGGATGCCGGCGGCCCCGCATCGGGGGATACGTCCGGCGGAGGGGCCGCGGAAGGCACCGGAGCCGGCCAGGAGTCCGGCAGCGCGGACAGCGATGACGCACCCGGGCGGACCGCGGACGGCGCTGCTCACGGCGACCGCGAGTCCGACCGGGCCTCGCACGGCTCCGCCGACGATGAGGCAGCCCGTCAGGCGCCGGGCGCACCCGCAACCCATCCCGGCGACACCGCTCACGACCCCACGGCACCGGCGTCGCCCCAGCCCTCCGCGCAGGCGGCCCCCCCCCCCCCC
>NZ_LLZG01000244.1 GCF_001509475.1 Streptomyces regalis | reverse complement strand
GGCCCGGACCAGCGGGGCCAGTTCGGGATTTTTCGCGGCCTCGTCGAGGGCGTTGCGCAGGGCTGTGTCGTTGGTCGGCCGTGCTTCTTCGAGGAGTTTCAGGCCTGCTTCGGTGACGTCGGTGTAGATGCCGCGGCGGTCGGTGGGGCAGAGGTAGCGGGAGAGCAGGCCGCGGTCTTCGAGGCGGGTGACGAGGCGGGTGGTGGCGCTGTGGCTGAGGACGACGGCGTCGGCGACCTGCTTCATCTGCAGATGCCCGCCTTCGCCGTCGTGCTGGCGCCTGAGCACGTCGAGCAGGGAGTACTCCCGCACGCTCAGGTCGTGCCCGCTTTGCAGGGCGCGCTCGATGTGCGCCTCGATCCTCCCGTGCAGCAGGGAGAGGGCGCACCAGCCCTGGGCGAGGGCGGTGAGCGCGGGGTCCGTGGCGGTCA
>NZ_LLZG01000243.1 GCF_001509475.1 Streptomyces regalis | reverse complement strand
GCTCAGGCTCCAGATCGTGACCCTGCTCGCCAAAGAGATGCTGTGCACCACCCACCTGGTGGAGGAGACCGGTGCCCGGCAGACCAACCTCTCCAACCATCTGAGAGTGCTGCGCGAGGCCGGGGTCGTGGAGACGGAGCCGTGCGGCCGGTACACGTACTACAGGCTGCGCCCGGACGTCATCACCGCGCTCGCCGGTCAGTTCGCCGATCTGGCCGAGTCCGCCCGTACTGCCGCCGACAACAAGAGGGCCTGTCCGTGACCCGCACCGAAGCATCCGCAGCCGTGGCGTCCGCCATACCTGTCGTCGACTCCGAGGCGCCGGCGGATGCCGCACCGCCACGCAGACCCCTCCTCGCACGAGCCGCCGCCGAACTCGTCGGCACCGCCGCCCTGGTGGCGGTCGTGGTCGGCTCCGGCATTCAGGCCACCGACCTGAGCCGCGACGTGGGTGTACAGCTGCTGGCGAACTCCCTCGCCACCGTCTTCGGCCTCGGCGTCCTGATCCTCCTGCTCGGCCCCGTCTCCGGCGCGCACTTCAATCCGGTCGTCACGCTGGCCGAGTGGTGGACCGGCCGACGCGGCGGCAGCGGGGTCACCCTCCGCGATGCAGCCGTGTACATCCCGGCCCAGATCGTCGGCGCCATCGCGGGCGCGATCCTGGCGGACGCCATGTTCGGCGAGCCCCTGGTGGAGTGGTCCACACACGACCGCTCGGCCGGACAGCTGCTGCTGGGTGAGGTCGTCGCCACCGCCGGCCTGATCCTGCTGATCTTCGGCCTGGCCCGCACCGACGGTCTGCGCTTCGCCCCGGTGGCCGTCGCCTCCTACATCGGCGCCGCGTACTGGTTCACCTCGTCGACGTCCTTCGCCAACCCGGCGGTGACGATCGGCCGTGCCTTCACGGACACGTTCGCGGGTATCGCGCCCGGCTCGGTCGCCGGGTTCATCGGCATGCAGATCGTCGGCGCTGTGGTGGGGTTGGCGCTCGTGGCGCTGATCTTCATGCCCGACCGGACCGCCTCCGAGCGTTCCGCCGGGTGACGCACACGACGCAAGTGGTGGTGATCGGCGGCGGTCAGGCCGGGCTCGCCGCTGGTTTCCACCTGCGCCGGCTCGGCCTGGACTTCGTGGTCCTGGACGCCCAGAGCGAGCCCGGCGGCGCCTGGCAACATGCCTGGGGCTCACTGCGCCTGTTCTCTCCGGCCGCGTACTCCTCGCTGCCGGGGCGCCCGATGCCCGTACAGGCGGGGGAGACGTACCCGGACGCGCGCCACGTGGTCGGCTACCTCACCGAGTACGAGCGGCGCTACGACCTTCCCGTGCACCGTGCCGTACGAGTCTTGGGGGTTCACCGCGACGGCCGGCATCTGCGCGTCGAGGCCGACGCGGGCAGCTGGCGCGCCGGGGCTGTCGTCAGCGCCACCGGCACCTGGTGGCGTCCCTTCCTGCCTGCCGTGCCCGGCCGGTCGGAGTTCCGTGGACGTCAGCTGCACACCGTCGAATACCGTAGCCCGCGCGACTTCGCAGGGCAGCGAGTCGTCGTGGTCGGCGGCGGCAACTCCGGCGCGCAGATCGCCGCGGACTTGGCGTACGAAACCGAGCTGACCTGGGTGACCCAGCGCCCGCCCCGCTTCCTCGCCGACGACATCGACGGCCGCGCCCTGTTCGACGCGGCCACCGCCCGCCGCCGCGCCCTCGACGAGGGCCGCACGGACACCGGCGGCGTCGCGTCCCTGGGCGACATCGTCGCCGTACCGCCCGTACGCGAGGCCCGGGACGCCGGGCTGCTCAAGGCATCCCCCATGTTCGTACGCCTCGAACGTGACGGCGTAGTCTGGGCCGACGGCACCCGAGCGCCTGCCGACGCGGTCATCTGGTGCACCGGCTTCCGTCCGGCGCTGTCGCACCTGGCGCCCCTGGGGCTGCGCGGCCGACGTGGCCACATCGCCACGGTCGGCACGCGGTCCGTGGCCGAACCGCGCCTGCGCCTTCTCGGCTACGGCGACTGGACGGGCCCTGCTTCCGCCACCCTCATCGGCGTCGGTTCCGCCCCGCACGCGAAGCCGCTCGCGAGCTCGCCGCGCTCCTGGACACAGGGCACGGCTGAGCGACGCCGTCACGACAGCGTTGCGACGACCCCACGCACTTGCTCGGCGACGTTCTCCGGCAGGGGTGCGTAGTGGATCTCGGGGAGGATCTCCTGGCCCTCCTCACTCGCGGTGTAGGCCAGGAAGGACTTGAGGGCGGGCAGCACCTCCTTGTCGTTGCCGCGGTCGCAGACGATTTCGTACGTCACCAGCACGATCGGGTACGCGCCCGCCGCCAACGTGTCGTAGTCGAATTTCAGGGTCAAGTCCTTGCCCTTGCCGATGACTTCGGCCGCCGCAATGCCCGCGGAGGCGGTCGTGGTGGACGCCTCGACGGGCTCGGCGGCCCCGGTGTCGATCCGCACCGTGTCGATCTTGCGGGCGGTGGCGAAGGAGAGCTCGAAGTAGCCGATCGCGCCCACGGACGAGGTGACCTCCGAGACGACACCGTCCGACCTGTCGGCCGAGGAACCGCCCTTGCCCTGCCAGGACTTCTCCGCAGGGTACGGCCATTGGGCCGGCGCCGCTCCGGCCAGGTAGGCGTTGAGGTTCTGGGTGGTGCCCGAGTCGTCCGACCGGTGCACGGCCTTGATGGAGAGGTTGGGCAGGTTCACGCCGGGGTTCAGCTGTTGGATCGCCCGGTCGTTCCACTGCGTGATGCGGGAGTCGAAGATCTTCGCAAGGGTCGGCGCGTCCATCACGAGACCGTTCACGCCCGGGAGGTTGTACCCAATGGCGATCGGTCCGCCCACCATTGGCAGGTCGATGGCCCGGCCTCCCGGACACACCGCCCGGGACTGCTCGACGTCAACGGGCTTCAATGCCCCGTCGGTACCGCCGAACGCCGTGAAGCCGCCCAGCAGGAACTGGTTCACCCCCGCGCCCGAGCCCACGGGGTTGTAGGCGATCCGCACGCCCGGGCACGACCGCTCGTACTCCTTGATCCACCGCTTCATCGCGTTCTGCTGCGCAGTGGACCCGGAACCGGGCACCTTGCCCTGCTTGGCACAGTCGGCGCGGGCTACGGCCGGGGGTGCCGTGGACGTGTTCCGGTCGGTGTCGTCGCCGTCCTCGCTCTTCATCTTGATCAACAGTGCGCCGGCCAGCGCCACCGCCACGGCGGCCGCCGTGGCGCCGACCGGTAGGAGAACGCGCCGTCGGTCCTTGCGTCGGTGCTGCACCCTCGGTCTCCCCTTGAAAGCGATCCGGGACGGGCAGACCGGAGCGCAGAGCCACGCCCTTGGCAGCCGCTGCGCTCCTCATCCGTCAGGACATAGATGCTTACCTATGTGAAACGGGAGTTGGTGACGGGAGAGCGAACGTCTGCTGACGCGTTGGCGCCATGCCAGCCGCTTCTCTCCTCGTCACCGCCGCGCTGCTATAAGCAGGCCGGCCAGAGCGAGGATCATCCAGGCGGCGAGGTAGGTGAAGGCCGCAGTCGGGGAGACCGCACTCCACAGGACGCCGGCCACCGTTGAGGCAGCCAGGTTTCCCAGCGACTGCACGCCCGCCAGCAGTCCAAAGGCGGAGCCGCGCAGCTCCTTCGGGGCGAGCGAGGCGACGGCGGCGTGCTGGGCGGTCTCCACCGCACCGATGCCGATACCGGCGAGCAGGAACGGGATCGCCAGGACGGTGGCGACCGCGCCGGTGACGGCGAACAGCCCGTACGCGGCGGCGAAGGCGGCCGCACCCCCGGCCAGCACGAGGAGAGGGCCGCGGGCACCGAGCCGGTCGGCGAGGCGTCCGGCGGGCACCGAGGCGAGGGTGGCGGCGACGTTGTAGGCGGTGTAGAGGCCGAGCGCGATCGTCGTGGCTGCCTTCGTGCCGTGCTCGGGTGTCAGCAGTTCGGAGGCGCGCAGAATCAGCAGGGTGGCGGCCACGTTGCCGACCTCGAACGCTGTGACGGCCGCCATGAGCCTGCCCAGATCGCCCCGCAGCACGGGCCGCAGCCGGATGCGCAACAGCACCTTGTCGCGGCGGCTCGGGCGCGGGGTGTGGCGGATCGCGTAGGCGATCGCCAGGGCGGCGAGCAGGCCGGGGATCACCGAGAGCCCGATCGCCCACTGCACGCCCACCCAGGCGACCAGCCCGAGTGCGAGGAGCGGACCGAAGATCGCGCCGAGGTTGTCCATCATCCGCTCGAAGCCATACGCCCGCCCGTACGCCTTCGCCGGCACGATGTCCGCCAGCAGCGCGTTGCGGGCCGGAACCCGCAACCCACGAGCGGTCCACGCGGCGGCCCGCAGCACGCCGACCTGCCATACAGCCGTCGCGCCGGCCGTGGCCGCGCCGAGCACGGCGGTGGTGGTGTAGCCGCCGATGGCGACCTTGCGCCGTCGGCCCGGGTCGTCGGCCAGCACGCCGCCCCCGAACCGGGCCGCACCGGCGAGAGCGTCGGAGACCCCTTCGATGGCTCCGAGAGCCGCGGCCGGGGCACCCAGAGTGGAGGTCAGCAGCGACGGCAGCAAGGCGGTGGGAATCTCGTGGCCGACATCGGCCAGGAAACTGGCACTGCCGATGCCCCGCACACCCGGCGTCAGCCACTTCTCCTGGTCGACGGCTCTCTGGTCGGCGGGCGGCGCGGTTTCGGTCATGCCGGGTAGTCTCCCGCAGCGATCGGAGCCTCGGCACTGGACGATCCGCCGATTCCACCGCAGACCGACCGGAGGAGACCATCAGCCGCCACCGCCGCCGGGGCGGATCGGTCAGGGTGTTGCGGTGGTGGTCAGCAGCTTGCTCATCGCCGCGAGTACGGACGGCTCGACCCGGTAGTAGACCCAGGTGCCGCGCCGCTCGGAGGTGAGCAGGCCCGCCTCCTTGAGCTTCTTCAGGTGGTGGGAGACGGTCGGCTGGGAGACGCCGACGTCGGAAATGTCGCACACGCATGCCTCACCGGCTTCAGCCGAGGCAACAGCCGAGAACAGCCGGAGGCGGACCGGGTCGCCGAGCGCCTTGAACATCCGTGCCGTCCGCTCGGCCTCCTCGGCGGTGAAGGGGCGCTCGGTCAGCGGCGGGCAGCAAGGCGCCACGGCCTCGTGGGCCTCGGGTTCCAGCAGCGGCAGCGCCTTGACGTTCGACATACGTCTATGTTGACACATGTCGAACCAGGGAGGGGATGTCGAGCGCGACCGGGCTCAGCTCCGGGTCGGGTGAGCGGCCAGGTGGCGCGCGATGCGGGCAGCGTCCCGGCCGACCCCGCGCAAGGAGTTCGACGACAGGCTGCGCTGCCACTCCAGCCCGACGTACGCCAGACCGGGATGGGTGAGTGAGATGCCTTCCCGGTGGAGCGGGTGCCCGTGCTCGTCGAGGGCGCCGAGCGGGGTCAGGTAACCGAGGTCGGGGCGGTAGCCGGTGGCCAGCAGGATGGTGTCGACGTCCTCGGCGCTCCCGTCGGCCCAGGTGACCTTGGAGCCGTCGGCGCCGGTGAACACTGGGCGCCGGTCCGGGGCGCCGGCCGTGACGGCTGCTCGGTAGCGGCCGTCGTCGATGACCAGCTGGGTCGGTGGTGTGCGGAGGAAACGGCCGACCGGCAGGACGTAGATCCCCGTGCGTGTCAGCCACCAGTGCAGGTCCCTGCCGAGTGTGAGCTGCCGGGCGAAGCGGACTGGGTGCCGCGTCGCCAGGGTGACCTGGGCATGGGCGCCGAGTTCGGCGGCGATCTGAACGGCGGAGTTCCCGGCCCCGACGACCACGACACGCTGTCGCGCGAAGGGTTCGGGCGCGCGGTACTCGGCTGCGTACAGCATGGCGCCGGCGAAGCTCTTCAGGCCCGGCAGTGCCGGGCGATGGGGACGTCCGAAGATGCCGGACGCCGAGACCATGGCCCGTGCGGACAGCTGTGTGCCGCCCTTCAGGGTGAGGGCGAAGGAGTCGCCGTCCGGCCGGACTTCCAGTACGCGCGTTCCCGTGCGGATATCGGCGTCCAGGCGGTCGGCGTAGCGCAGCAGATAGGCGACGACCTCGTCCCGATGCGGGTAGCGGTCCGGGTCTCCATCGAACGGCACCCCCGGCAGTGAGCTGTATCCGGCAGGGGAGAAGAGGGTGAGGCTGTCGTAGTACAGCGGCCACGACCCGGCCGTCCGGTCGCTCGCCTCCAGAATCACCGGCTGCAGTCCCTGCCGGCGCAAGGCGTATGCGGTGGCCAGGCCGGACTGGCCACCGCCGATCACTGCAACGTCGACTTGTTCCATGCGAGAGCCCCCCAGATCTCCAGATTCGATAAATGTCTATGTTGACGCACATCGAATCAGGTGCCATGCTGGCTGCGCAAGAGATCGACGGATGTCGAAGCAAAGGGGAATCGTCGTGAGCGCGTCCACCACCGACCAGCTGCCCGTCGTGGTCATCGGAGCCGGCCCGATCGGCCTGGCCGCCGCTGCCCACCTCATCGAGCGCGGCATCGAACCGCTGGTCCTGGAGGCCGGACCGTCAGTCGGCACGGCAGTCCGGGACTGGTCGCACGTGCGGCTCTTCTCCCCGTGGGCGGAGGTCACCGACCCGGCCGCCGAGAAGCTGCTGGCCCCGACCGGCTGGGTACGTCCGGACGGCGCTACCTACCCCACGGGCGGTGACTGGGCCGAGCGGTACCTGCAGCCGCTCGCCGACGTGCTCGGCGACAAGGTCCGCTACGGCGCGACCGTGACCGGCGTGGCACGCGCGGGCCGCGACCGCATCGTCGACGCCGGGCGCGAGGAGCAGCCGTTCACCATGCACATCCGCACGGCGGAGGGAAGCGAGGAACGGATCACCGCCCGCGCCGTCATCGACGCCTCCGGCACCTGGTCGACGCCCAGCCCGATCGGCGCGAACGGCCTGCCGGCCCTCGGCGAGAAGACGGCCGCCGACCGCATCTCCTACCGCGTCCCCGACCTCAAGGACCCGTCCGTACGCGCCCGTTATGCGGGCAAGCGCACCGCCGTCGTCGGCTCGGGCGCCTCCGCCTTCACCGCCCTCGCCTACCTCGCGGACCTCGCGAAGGAGGAGGACGGGACGCACGCGGTGTGGATCCTGCGCCGCGGCATCAGCGCCAACACCTACGGCGGCGGCGACGCCGACCAACTCCCCGCCCGCGGCGCCCTCGGCCTGCGCGCCAAGGCCGCGGTGGAGGACGGCCACGCGTCCGCCGTCACCGGCTTCCGCACTGAGTCCGTCGAGCAGGACGGCGACCGGCTGGTCCTGGTCGCCGACGACGGCCGCCGCCTGGACCAGGTGGACGAGGTGATCGTCCTGACCGGTTTCCGCCCGGACCTATCTTTCCTCTCCGAGGTCCGGCTCGGGCTCGACGACCGTCTCCAGGCGCCGACCGCGCTGGCCCCGCTGATCGACCCGAACGTGCACTCCTGCGGCACTGTCTACCCGCACGGCGTGAACGAGCTCTCCCACCCGGAGCAGGGCGTCTACCTGGTCGGCATGAAGAGCTACGGCCGCGCACCGACCTTCCTCGCCATGACCGGCTACGAGCAGGTCCGCTCCATCACCGCCGCCCTCGCCGGAGACCGCGAGGCGGCCGAACGCGTCGAACTCACCCTCCCGGAGACCGGAGTCTGCGGTGGCGCGGGCCTGTTCGACGAGCCCGACGCCGCGCAGGGCGGCGACGGCGGTGGCTGCTGCGCGGCCCCGACCACCCTCCAGATCGGCGTGGGCGCCCCAGCCTCCTCCGGGGGCTGCTGACCGTCGTGACCGACCTCCACGCCCGCCAGGCCGCGACCGGAACCGGGGACCGGTCGCGGCCCCGCGCCGTCCTGCCCGCCCTCTGCCTGACCCAGATCACCAGCTGGGGCATCGTCTACTACGCCTTCCCCGTCCTCAACTCCCGCATCACCGCCGACACCGGCTGGTCCACCACCGCCACGACTGGCGCCTTCTCCGCCGCCCTGATCGTCTCCGCGCTCGCCGGCATCCCCGTCGGCCGCATCCTCGACCGCAGCGGCCCGCGCGCGGTCATGACAACCGGCTCGCTGCTCGGCGCCACCGCCGTACTGGGCATCGCGTGCGCGCCCAACCTCCTTGCCTTCACGGCCGCTTGGATACTGGCAGGGGCGGCCATGGCCGCCACCTTCTACCACCCCGCCTTCGCCGCCGTAACGCGCTGGTGGGGCAAGGACCGCGTCCGCGCCCTCACGATCGTGACCCTCGCTGGCGGCCTGGCCTCCACCGTCTTCGCACCCCTGACGGCAGCCCTCGCCGAGCACCTCACCTGGCGTGCCACGTACGCCGTCCTCGCGGCAATCCTCGCCGCTGTCACCATCCCCGCCCACGCACTCGCACTCCGAGCTCCCTGGCCACCTGCACCCCGGCCGCAGAACCAACCGACCAGCGAGGTCAGGGCAGTTGCCCGCAGCCGCCCCTTCCTCCTGCTCGGCGCCGCACTCACCCTCAACGGCTTCGCGATGTACGCCGTCGTCATCGCCCTGGTCCCGCTGCTGACCGAACGCGGAGCCAGCCCCACCGCGGCCGCCTGGGCCCTCGGCCTCGGCGGAGCGGGCCAGACCCTCGGCCGCACCCTCTACGCCACCCTCGCCCGCCACACCGGCGTCACCACCCGCACGGTCACACTGATCACTGCGGGTGGCGCGACCACCGCGGCCCTCGCCATCACACCGGGCCCCTACTCCCTGCTTCTCCTCCTGGCCATCATCGCGGGCATGGTCCGCGGCAACCTCACCCTCCTCCAGGCCACCGCCGTCACCGACCGCTGGGGCACCACCCACTACGGCCACCTCTCCGGCCTTCTCGCAGCCCCCGTCACCACCGCCAGCGCACTCGCACCCTTCGCAGGAGCGGCCCTCGCGGGAGAACTCGGGGGGTATCCGGCGCTCTTCGGGCTTCTTGCCGGAATCTCGGCTGGTGCCGGTGTCCTGGCCGCGGCTTCCGTCAGACGCTGATGGGATGGCTGCAGACACAGACCAAGCAAAGAGGTCCGGTCCCGGCCGCTTGGCCGAAGTCCGAAACCGGCTCAGCTCACGCAAAGGCGAGTGAGCGGAATGTGTTGCGGACGTGGGTGAGTGGCTCGCGGTCGCGGCTGTAGTAGAGCTTGTTGGTGAGCAGGGCCGCCCATCGGTCCTTGCCAGGTGAGACCCAGACGCCCGTGCCGGTGAAGCCGTAGTGGACCCAGATGTCGTCGGATTCGGGCGTGGTGTCGGGGGCCGGGTGCCAGAACAGTCCACGAGGCGGGGTCAGTTCCCCTGTGTGGATCTGCAGGGATTCCTTGATCCAGTCTGGGCCGAATCCGGGTGCCTCGCTTGACCGGGTTGGGGCGAGCAGGTAGCGCAGGAACGTGGCGAGGTCGTCGAGAACGGAGAAGGCGCCTGCGATGCCGCACACCCCGCCGAGCAAGCGGGCGGAGAAGTCGTGTGCGGTTCCCCGAAGATGGGTCCGCGTCCCGTCGTCGAGTTCGGTGGGCGCACAGCGCACGGCTGTGTCGGTGGGCAAGGGCCCGAAGCTTGTCTCTGTCATGCCGAGGGGCTGCCACACACGGTTGGCTGCGAGTGCGTCGAGGCTCTGGCTGGAGAGGTGTTCGGCCAGGTAGCCGAGGATGAGGGCGGCGCGGTCGGTGTATTCGACCGCCTCGCCGGGCGGCCGGTGCAGGGCCTCGCGGAGGACGCCGTCGCGGACGTCCTGGGGATCGGTGCCGTACAGGTTCTTCAGGTTGGCCCGGAGCGGGACACCGGCGGTGTGGGTGAGCAGATGACGAGCGGTCACCTGCGCCAGAGGGTGCCCGCTCACCTCGGACCAGTAATCGCCGAGGAGAGTGTCGAGTTGCAGCTTGCCGTCCTCGACGAGGCAGCCGATGGTCGACCATACGGCCAGGATCTTGGTGAGGCTGGCGACGTCGAAGACGGTGTCGTGCCGCATGGGCTCGCTGGGTTGCTCGGGATCCAGGACGCCCACGGTCCCGCTGGCAGCGGTCCCCAGGCTGTCGCCAACGGCCCAGACGGCGCCGGGGTACACCTCGTCGCGGACGCCGTCGTGGAGAAGCTGGTGGATGCGGGCGGTGTCGAGGTCGAGCGCCATGGTCTCCCGATCGATCGTGGGTCGTGTCGTGCGGTGTCCCGGCGCTCAGCGTAGTGACGAGCCGGGCGCGGATCCCGTTGCGGCGTGCGTGGTCAGGCGAGCTGTTTGCCGAGGTCGGTCAGGGCTGCGGCGGTGGCGGTCAGGGGGTAGCGGGCGGCATTGGTGCGGCCTGCAGCCTGGAGGGCGGGCAGAAGGCCGGGGGTGGTGCGGAGCCGGTTGAGGTCCTGGCCGAACTGCGCCGTCGCAGTGTCGATCTCGACGAATGCTCCCTGCGCGTCACACAGGCTTCCCCGGAGCTGACCAACGGCAGGCGCGTCACCGGCGATCCCAAGACTCGGGCGGGCAAGCGCACCGTCTACCTGCCGGACTTCCTGAAGCCCGAGTTGCGCCGCCACCTGCAGTGGTTCGCCGAGAAAGAGCCGGACGGCCTCCTGTTCGTGGGCGAGAAGGGAGCGCCCTTCCGCCGCTCGACCTTCGGACGGAAGTGGCGCAAGGCGAGGACCAAGGTCGGTATGCCGGACAACTTCCGCTTCTACGACCTCCGCCACACCGGCAATACCCTCGCCGCCGACACCGGCGCCAAGCTGAAGGACCTCATGGTCCGGGCCGGCCAGTCCTCGGGGCGAGCCCAGCTGATCTACCAGCACTCGACGGCGAAGCACCAGCGCAAGCTCGCCCAGGGCATCGATGCCGAGGTGCGGCAGCAACTGCGCCAGGCAGAGGAGGCGGAAAGGCCGGCCGCAGAAGCGTGACGACTCGGTGGGCCGTAGCGAACCCGATCGGGTTCGCTACGGCTGTAGCCGCGCCGGGACCGAACTCGGGAGCCGGAACGGGATCGCCCTGACCGGTGTCGACCTCGTCGGCCGGCGACCCGGGACGCACTGGACGCGGCCCCGCTCCTCGGCAGTCTCTGTATGAGATAACCGTGCAGTTCAGGGCAGTTGGACCAGACTGAGCCGGTACTCCTCGACCTGAGGCAGCCGCTGCGCGGCGAGGCCGGTCAGCATCTCCTGGGTGGCGGCCGGGAGTGCGCCGTACATCGGGGTGGGCAGGCTGCTGAGCGTGTGGGAGGCGAGGATCCGAGCTCCCGGTTGCCACTCGGCGAGCTGCGTCGGGTCGGCGCAGGTCCACTGCATCCGGGCGTCCACCTTGCTCAGCGCGTCGTGCTGGTCCTGGGCGTCGACGAAGCTGGGTCCGGTTGTGTCGAGGGCCAGTGTCGATCCGGGGAAGCGGGTGGCCAGCAGGTCGACGACGTGGTGGACGTCCGCCTCGGTCAGGAAGGGCAGGACGGCTTCGGCGGCGAAGAAGTACGGGCCGCCGGAGTGCGCGGCGACGGTCGTCGCCCATGCCTCGTCCGTGACCGATGCGGGGAGTGTCGTGCGCCGTGGGGTGTCGGTGAAGAACGTACGGCGCAGCTCGATCACGTCGGGCAGGTCGAGTTCGAACCAGCGGGCCCGGCCGTTGTCGGTGCGCTCGAATCGGGTGTTGAGGCCGGTGCCGATCTCCACCACAGTGCCGTCCGGGTGGGCGGTTAGGAAGTCCGCCGCCCAGCGGTCGAACAGGCTGGTGCGCAGTACCGTGCCGGTCAGGCTGGGCAGATGGTCGAAGCGGGCGAAGTCGTAGTCGATCGCCGCGACGATCTCTTCGGCGCGGGGGTCGGTGAGGATCGGGTCCTTCTTGCGGTTTTCCACCGCCCGGCCGTACAGCGGGATCAGAAGGGTCTCCTGGATCGTGCCCAGGTCTGCGCCGCGCTGCGCCATGACCGCCTCCCCGGCTCGCGTGAGTGGGGACGACGCTATATGAAAACGGATCCCATTAACAAGAGGTGCCCGGCCCCGCCGCGTGTGACGGTGCCGGGCTACTCCTGTGCGTGCCGGATGGCGTCCAGCACGATGTGGGCGACGTGGTCGTCGGTAAGGCAGTACTGGATCTCGCGGGCCTGACGCCGGGTCGTCACGATCCGGGAGTTGCGCAGCACTCGAAGGTGCTGGGAGACCAGCGGCTGGCTCACTCCGAGGGCGGCGACCAGTTCGTGGACGTACTTTCCGCCCTGGGACAGCTCGCGCACGATGCCGAGGCGGACCGGGGACGCCAGAGCCTTCAGCAGGTCACTGGCGGCCTGCAGGTCGCGTAGCGGCTCGTCCGTCACGGCCGTGGAAGGGGGCGGGGTGGTTGCCATATGCACACATTAGCATGTGGCAATGGTTTTCGGTTGGTGTTCCCTTTACTGAACGCCGGCCCGGATCAGTGGTCGTCCCAGTGTCCGTCGTGGGCCGCGTGACGGTGGCCGTCGTGCACGTAGTCGACGTGGTCCTCGTGCGGGACGGCGACGTGGCCGCAGCCTTCGCCGTGCTGGTGGTCGTGGCCCTCATGGGTGGTGTGTCCGGCGCCGGCGCACTCGTCGACGTGGTCCTCGTGGGCCCGGTGGATGTGGCCGTCGTGCGCGTAGTCGGTGTGGTCGCCGTGCGGGATGGCGACGTGGCCGCAGCCCTCGCCGTGGGTGTGCGTGTGGCCGTCGTGGGTGCGGTGTTCGGCGGCAGTCGTCATGTCGTGCTCCTGGGCGTGCTTTTCGGTCGCTTGTGGCTCATGCTCCGCAGGTCATGCATGGCGACATTAACATATGGCGATTCATGCATGTGTTGTTCGAGGTTTCCTTACCTGTTTCTTGGGTTGGGACAAGGACCTGTTTCTTGGGTGCGGAGAAGGCCGGCCGCCCTCGCTACGCGCGGGCGGCCGAGACAGCGGTCATCGGCCGGCGGACGCGAGAGCCGAGGGGTCCGGACGCTGGAGAAGCTTCGCAAGCAGCCCGTGGCGGGGCGCCAGGCACCAAGTGAGGACGAACAGGCCGGTGAGGACCACGACCACCGAGCCGCCCGCGGCGAGGTCGTAGGCGTACGACACGTACAGGCCCGCGACGCTGCCCGTGCAGCCGATGAGCGAGGCCAGCAGGGTCATCGCCCACAGCCGTTCGGTGAGCATGCGGGCGGTGGCTGCGGGGGTGATGAGCAGGGCGAGGACGAGGATGTTGCCGACCGCTTCCAGGGACATCACGATCGTCGTGGTGACGACGACGTACAGCGCCAGGTCGAGGCGGAACACCGGCAGGCCCGCGGCGCGTGCCGTCTCGCGGTCCAGGCTGACGGCGACCAGTTCCTTGCCGATCGCCAGGACCATGAGCACGAGTACGGCACCGATGGCGGCCACGGTCCACACGTCCGCCGCGCTGACCGCGAGCACCTGGCCGAAGAGGAAGGAGGACAGGTCTGTCGTCCAGCTGTCACGCGTGGAGACCAGCACGATGCCGAGTCCGAAGGCGAAGGCGAAGAAGACGCCGATGACGGTGTCCTCCTTCAGCCGCCGGTTCTGCGAGACGAAGGCGATGAGGACGGCCGTGGTGATGCCGGCCGCGGCGCCGCCGAGCAGGAGGTTGCCCTCGAAGGCGTAGGCGAGCGCGACGCCCGGGAAGGCGGAGTGGGCGACCGCGTCGCCGATGAACGCCATGCCGCGCAGCACGACGTACACGCCGATCACGCCGCACACCAGGCCGATGACTGCGGCGACCGCGAACGCCCTCTGCATGAAGGGCAGTTGCCAAGGGTCCGTGAGGAACTCGATCACGCTACGGCTCCGATCGCACGGTCGAGGCCGAACGCCCGCAGCATCTGGTCGGAGTCGGCCAGGAGGTCGGGGCCGCCCTCGGCGACGACTGTGCGGTTGATCAGCGCCACCCGGTGGCAGGTGCGGGCGGCGGCCGCCAGGTCGTGGGTGGTCATCAGCAGCGCCCTGCCTTCCGCGGCCAGTCGGCCGAACAACTCGTTCAACAACTCCTGGGTGGGTACGTCGACTCCGGTGAACGGCTCGTCGAGGAGCAGGATGCGCGGGCCGGCGGCCAGGGCGCGGGCCACCAGGACCCGCTGCCGCTGGCCGCCGGAGAGCTCCCCGATCGGGCGCCGGCGTAGATCGGTGAGCCCGGTCAGCTCCAGCGCCTGCTGCACGGCCTCCCGGTCCGCCGCGCCCGGGCGGCGCAGCCAGCCCATCTGCCGGGTACGGCCGGTGAGGACCGCGCCCGCGATGTCGATGGGGAAGTCCCAGGCGAACTCGTGCCGTTGCGGCACGTACCCGATGAGCCGCCCGGCCCGGCGTCCGGTCCCTCCCTCCACGGTCACCGCCCCCGCGGCCAGGGGAACAAGGCCGAGGACGGCGCGCAGGAGGGTCGTCTTCCCGGCGCCGTTCGGGCCGATGAGGCCGACCAGCTCACCCGCGTCGACGGAGAGGTCGGCTTTCTCCAGGGCGGTCCGTCCGCCGAGTACGACGGTCGCGCCGGTGACCCGCAGCAGCGGGTCCGCGCTGTCAGCCATGCGCGGTCCTCCTGCGCCGTGCGGCCAGGAAGGCCACGGCGCCCACGGCGGTGAGCGCGGCCGCCCCGGAGCCCAGGAGTACGGCCTGACCGGCGCCCGTAGAGGCCATCGAGCCGTCGGAGTCGTCCGTCGAAGAGCCGCCCGTGGAGCCGGAGTCGGACGCGGAGCCTGACGTGTCCGAAGAACCGGACGTCCCGGAGGACCCGGCCGTTCCGGAGGTTCCCTTGCCCGAGCCGTCGCCCGGCGCCACCGTGCCGGGGTCGGTGTCGCCGACCACGAACGTCACCGTCTCCGTGTCGGAGACCTTCGTACCGTTCGCGAGCGTGCCGCTCATCTTGAAGGTCAGCCGGTACGTCCCCTGCTTGGTGAACGCCCAGCCGCCGTGTGCGTGCGTGTTGGCGGGCACGTCGAAGAAGTCCGGCACTCCGTCCTTGCTGTTGAACAGGACGTTCGCGCCCGACATGGCGTCGTAGGTGTAGAGCGCATAGGTGCCCGGACCGTCGACTTTGGTGAGTGAGAACTCCACG
This sequence comes from Streptomyces regalis, assembly GCF_001509475.1. Taxonomy (GTDB): domain Bacteria; phylum Actinomycetota; class Actinomycetes; order Streptomycetales; family Streptomycetaceae; genus Streptomyces; species Streptomyces regalis. The sequence continues at coordinate 78,595 of NZ_LLZG01000243.1, read as the reverse complement.
CCTCCCTTGGTCGCCCCGGCCTTGATGTTGTCCGTCGACCATCCGGGCCACAGCAGTCCCTCCTGCTGCACCTGGTCGAGCAGCCACACCGGATCGCCCCCCTTGCCGAGGAACGCGAACTCGTCGCCCGCCGGGAGGGTGTTCTTGGCCGCGGGCTTGACGTGCAGGACCACGGAGGAGGGTTCGCGCCAGGTGGTCTTCCCCGAGACGGTTCCGTCCTTGATGTGGATCTGCAGCTTTTTGTTGACGACGCGGGCGGCGAAGTCGACGTGGCCCTCGTCGAGGACCTTCTTGTCGGACACGACATCGGTGGCAGCGGTGGTGGCGGCCAGGGCGGTGCGCCGTTCGGCCTCGGCCGCCTCCGCCTCCGCCACGGCCTTCCCGGGCGACGGCAGCGTCTGCGCCTCCTCGGAGGCTTCCTCGGTGGGAGGCTCCTCGGCGACCGGCTCCGCGCTGCCCGTGCCTTCCCCGTCCGCTGTGTCCCCGACCACGACCGTGTACACGGTCCCGACGGACAGTTCCTGCCCGTCCGTCGTCGTGGCCTCGGCGGTGAAGATGACCTGATACGTTCCGTCCTCGCTGAACTCCCAACGCGTGTTGCCCTGTTGGCCCACCGGCAGCTCGTGCTCGTCACGCAGGTCGTCCGCGCTGTCGAACAGCAGCGCGTCTTCGGCGCGGTCGCCCGCGTCCTCGTCTTCGCCGTCGGCCGAGTACACCTTCAGTTCGCCAGGCCCGTCGAGCCCGGTCAGCGACCACCGCACGGTGTCCCCGGCCACTGCGCCCTCGGGTACGCCGGTGGTGTCCCACCCGGGTGCCGCGGCCTCCGCCACCCCCGAGTCGCGGACTTCGATCACATGGGCGCCGTCGGCCGGGTCCAGGGTCAGCGCCCCGTCCGCGTAGGCGATCCGGCCGAGTCCGGACTCTGCCGCACGCGCCGTACCGTCGTCCGCGACAGCGACCCCGCCCCCGGCCAGGGTGGCCGCGAGCACCACCGCCACGGCGACCCGCTGAACCCTTCGCATGCCCCTCATCAGGCGTCCTCCCCAAGGCACTTGGCGAGCTCGGTCGCGTTGTGCCGCATCATCGATACGTAGTCGTGGACGTTGTCGTCGAACGAGTCGCCGTAGATCGTGCAGATGCCGACCTCCTCGTCCTCGGCGACCCGGCGCAGTACGTCGGCGCGTGCCGCGAGGTTCGGCTCGAGGAACACGGAAGGGACCTTCTTCTCCCGGATGGTGTCGCCGAGTTCCTCCACCTCGGCGGCGCTCGGCTCCTGGTTGGGCAAAGGCACGACGAAGCCCGCGATCTCCATGCCGTACGCCTTCGCGAGGTAGCCGAAGGCGTCGTGCGTGGTGATCAGCTTGCGGTTCTGCTCCGGCACGGTGGCGAGCTTCTTGGCGACCTCCTCGTCGAGGGCGCCGAGCATCTTCAGATAGGCGGCGGTGTTCTTCTCGTACGTCGCCTTCCCGTCCGGGTCGGCCTTGATCAGCTCGGCCTCGATCCGCCGCACGTACGCGGCGGCGTTGGCGACGTCCGCCCAGGCATGCGGGTCCATGTCGCCGTGCACGTGCTTGCCGATCACGGCCTGCGGCAGCACCCACAGTTCGTCGCCGGGCTTGCCGAGGAAGGCGTACGGCTCCTCCTTCGGCACGGCCTCTTTCGCCCGGTCGGGGACGTTCAGCACCACGCCGTCGGCCGGGAGACGCTCAGGCTCGCCGCTCTTGTCGTCGTCGGCGCGGACGTACACCTTCCCGGTCTCGGCGTTGAGCGCGACGTCGGCGTGCCCGCCATCGAGCACTCCGGCTCCCGCGGGCGCCTCGGCGTCATCGCCCACGGTGAAGGTGAAGGTGCCGCTGCCGATGTCCTCGGTTTTGCCGTCGAGGGTCTCGGTCTGCCCCTGGACGGTCAGCCGGTAGGTTCCGGGCTTGCTGAAGGCCCAGTTGACGTGGGTGTGTGCCTCGGGCGGCAGGGTGAAGGAGTCGGCGTCGTCGAGGCCGTCGGCGGAGTCGATGTACACCTTGGGCTTGCCGAGCGTGTCGGTGAGATACACGCGTAGCTCGCCGGGGCCTTCCAGCTTCGTGGCGGTCGTACGGATTTGGGAGCCGTCGCCCTCGACCTTGCCCTCCACGGCCCAGCCGAGCCACAGCACGTTCAGCCCGAGGTCCTCCTCCAGCTTGATGACCGTGCCGCCGTACTGCTCCAGTTTCTCGGCGATCTCGATCTTCGGGGCGGACTTACGGGCGTTGGTGTGGACCATATTCATGATCCCGGGCTCTTCGAGCAACAGCCCGTTGCTGAACACGACGTCGGCCTTGGCGACCTTGGCCGCGTCGCCGGGGCTGGGCTCGTAGGAGTGCGGGTCGCCGTGGTGCGGCACGATCGAGGTGACGTCGACGCGCTCGCCCCCGACCTGCTCGACCAGGTCGGCGATGATCCCGGTGGTCGTCGACACCCTCAACTCAGCATCCGACGACTCGGATTGAAGCCCGCTGCACCCGGACAGTAACGCGCTCGCCGCGATCAGCGCGGCGGCGGTGGTGGTGCGTCTGGGGTGGCCCCACATGGGGCTCCTCCTTCTCTTCAACACGACAATGCCGCGTACGACGGACCGGGTGGCTGCCGGGCACCGGTCCGTCGTACGCGGAGCTTTCACTGAGCGGTACGGCGACGTCGTACGAACAACACCGCGCCGCCGCCCATCAGCAGGGCGGTCACGGCGATGCCCGCGATCACACCGACCTGCGCGCCGGTGGAGGCCAGGCCGCCGGTCGCCGAAGTGCCGCTGCCGCCCGTCGACGTACTTCCGCCGGTACCGGACGAGCCGGAACCCGGGCCTGTCGCCGGGGCCGAGGCGCTCGGCGAGTCGGACGCGGACGCTGACGGGGACGCCGTCGCGGTCGGTGTCTGCGAGGCCGACGCCGACGGGGTGGCCGTCGGCGTCGCCGTCGGCTCGTTGCCCTCACCCGGCACCACGGTCGACGGATCCGTGTCGTCCCCGACCACCCAGGCGATGGTCTCCGTGTCGCTGACCTTCGTGCCGTCGGCGAGAGTGGCGCTGACCGTGAAGGTGGTGCGGTAGACGCCCTCGGCGCTGAAGACCCAGTCGAAGTGGCTGTGCGTGCCCGCACCGAGGGTGTGGGCGTCGGGCAGACCGTCACCACTGTTGAGCGAGACGACCGGGACGCCCATCGCGTTGTTGTGGAACATCGCGATGTTTCCGGGGCCCTGCACGGAGTCCAGCCGGAAGGAGACGCGGCCGTCGAGGTCGGCCTTGGCGAACTCCGTGGTGTTCCAGCCCGGCCACACGATGCCGGCGTTCTGCTGCAGCGGCAGCCACCACACCGCGTCGCCCGGGATGCCGAGGAAGTCGTACCCCTCCGGGATCTTCCGCTTGGCGGCGGGGCGTACATGCATGACGACCTCATCCGGCTCGTACCACTGGTGGTTGAGCTCGGTGCCCTCCTTGATCCGGAACTCCAGGTCGCCGTCTGCCGGGCGGGCCGCCAGGTCGATGTGGCCCTCGGCGATGACGTGCGCCGCCGGGGCGGTGGGCGACGGGCTCGTAGTCGCCGAGCCGGTCGGCGAGTCCGTGGGGGAGGCCGTCGGAGTGGAGCCGTCACCGGGCAGGACGTCGGCCGGGTCCACGTCGTCGCCGACGACCACAGCGAGGGTCTCGGTGTCCGAGGAGCCGCCGCTCGTCACGGTGAAGGTCAGCCGGTAGACGCCCTCCGCGGTGAACTGCCAGATGGGCAGCAGCCGTTCCTCGTCGCCGGGCAGGGTGAAGGTGCGCTGGACGGAGGCCGCACTGCCGAGATAGGCGGTCGCTGGAGCATTCGCGTTGTCCATCTCGCGGGTGTACAGGGCCAGACCGAAGTCCCCGGGACCTTCGTACCCGGACAGCGTGACCTCGGTGTCGCCTCCCGCTGCGGAGCCGTTCCAGCCAGGCTTCGGCGCGAAGATGTTCTCCGCCTCCCAGCCGTTGAGCTGCCAGGAGTCCATGTTCGTCGTGCCGAGCGCCGTGGCCACCGGGTCCGCGGTGTACTGCAGGGAGGACGCCGGAGCGTGCAGCACGACCTGGGACGGCTCCTGCACGACCGTCGTACCGGTGCCGCGGTCGTCGATCTGCAACTCGAGCTTTCCGTCGGCCAGTCGGGGCGTGAAGTCGAGCTCGCCCTCGTCCAGGACGACGGCACCGCCGGCGGCGCGGGCGTTCCCGCTGCCGCCGGCGACCAGCCCTGCCGCGCCTGCGAGCACCGCGGCCGCCGCGATGAGCGCCGCGCTTGTTACGGCGCGTCTGTCGCGCGTCAGGGCCCGGATCATGAGGTGACGTTGAAGGTGAAGGTCTCGGTGGCGGACTCCGTCACGCCGCCGACCGTGCCTTGGACGCGGAAGGTGAGCTGGTAGGTGCCGGCCTCTTCGAAGGCCCAGTTGGCGTGGTTGTGCGTGCCGACGCCGAAGGTCCTGGACTTGAAGCTGGTCGTGCTGGTGTCGCTGTCGAACCAGCGGGCGCAGCTGCCCGCGTAGATGCTGAAGTCCTCGGTGGCGGCGCTGTTGCGGGTGGCGCTGACCAGGGTGTACGTGACGTTGTTGTTGGCGAAGACGCCGGTGGTGAGGTGCTCGGTGGAGATGCCCGGGAAGAGCACCCCGGCGGCGTCGGCCTCGACCTCGGTGTCCGGCAGCAGCCAGACCTGGCTGCCGGAGCCGAGGAAGCCGCAGCCCGGGTTGGTCACCTTTCCGGCTGCCGGCACCGACAGCGTCACATCGGCGGGCTCGTACTCGGTGTTCGTCTCCTCGTCGTGGACGTGGAGGTGCAGGTCGGTGCCGTCCCATTCGGCGTCGAGGACGTCGACGTGTCCGCTGCTCAGGGTGGTGGCGGCGAAGGCGGAGGTGTTGAGACCGGCGGTGGCGAGCGCGGCGGCGGCGATGCCGGTGACGGTCAGCAGGCGTCTGCGGGTACGCAAGAGGAACCCCCCATGGGTCATGTTCATGCCCCCTCGGGCACGTACAAGACGATAATCATTTTCATCAAGCTTTGGCAATGAGATTGCCGTGATGTCCGGGGGTGAACGGCCTAGCGGGACGCAGGGGAGCCGTAGGTGAACCCCGACCCGCTGTTGACGCGGGGATCAGACGCCAGGAGGGAAGGCGCAAGCGTTGGTCAGCCGGGCTCGGGAGCGATTCGTCCGGCTCCCCACTGTCGGGTCCGGTAGGTGCCCACCAACCTGCACACGAGGTAGATCGAGAAGGAAATGGTGGTGACGTAGGGGCTGATGGGGATGCTGCTGCCCAGGGCCAGCAGGATCCCGCCCTCGATCGAGACCACGGCGAAGACGACGCTCAGCGCGGGCGGCAGCACCGGTGAGGCGGTGATCCGGGCCGCGGCGGCGGCCGGAGTGACCAGAAGGGTGAGGACCAGCAGCGCGCCGACGATCTGCACGGACAGCGCGACCGCGAGTCCCAGCACGATCATGAAGGCGAACGACAGTGTGCGTACCGGCACTCCCCGCGCCTCGGCCGCCTCCGGGTCTGCGCTGGCAAACGCCAACGGCCGCGACGCCACCGGACGACTGCGCGCCGCACCGCTGGAGGAGCGGCGCGTGCACTGACCCCGCATACCGCCAGTCGGAGAACTCCCCTGACCGGCGAGACGCCCCCACCGGTGCCTCGCACATCCAGCTATACATGAGCTATCGTTCATGTGGTGATGGATTTCATTTTCATTAGCTCGGGTTCGGTACGGCATTAGGGGGTGAACGTCGGCGTGAGCGACCCGTTGACCCAACAGCGACCCACCCGGCAACGCTCGGCCCTTGTGGAAGCTCTCGCGAACTGTCACGACTTCGTCTCCGCGCAGGACCTGTACGCGCGCATGACGGCCGACGGCACACGGATCGGGCTGACCACCGTCTACCGAGGACTGCGTGACCTGGAGGCCGCGGACGCAGTCGACGTCATCCAAGCCAGTGCCGGTGAACGGCTTTACCGGTGGCGGCCCACCGATGAACACCGCCACTACCTGATCTGCCGCGCCTGTGGCAGCAGCCGACCGGTGGACTCCGAGGTCGTCGAGGAGTGGGCCCGACGAATCGCCGCCGACTCCGGATTCGCCGCGGTGGAACACACCGTCGAACTCACCGGTGTCTGCACCGGCTGCCAACCCACCACCGAGTGAGGAGAACTGCCGCCATGCCACTGGGATTCGGACCAGGAAACCCCGCCGCACCGAGCCCGCACCTGCGCGAGCTGAAGGAGACCGTACGCACCCTGCTGGACCTCGACGACGACACCGCCGTCATGATCCGCCAACTCGCCTGCACCGAACCGGGCTGCCCGCCCCGGGAGACCGTGGTCGCCGTCCTGCCGATGGACGGCAAGGCCCGCCGCTGGACCCTGCACCGACCCACCGACGAGATCACCGAGAACGACCTCAAGGCCGTCCTGCTCGCCACCGCACCTGAAGGAGCCTGACCCTGATGACCGAAGCGACCACGCCGGAGGAGCCCCGTGACGAGCGGGTACCTGTCACCGTACTGACCGGCTTCCTCGGCTCGGGCAAGACCACTCTCCTCAACCGGATCCTCACCGAGCACCACGGGATGCGGATCGCCGTCATCGAGAACGAGTTCGGCGAGATCGGCATCGACGACGCCCTCGTCCTCGACGCAGAGGAAGAGATCTTCGAGATGAACAACGGCTGCATCTGCTGCACCGTCCGAGGAGATCTCATCCGCATCCTCGGCGCCCTGATGCGCCGCCGGGAGAAGTTCGACCACATCCTCATCGAGACCACCGGCCTCGCCGACCCCGCGCCCGTCGCCCAGACCTTCTTCATGGACGACGAGATCGCCGCCCAGCTGCGCCTGGACGCCATCATCACCCTCGTCGACGCCGCCCACGTACTCCAGCACCTGGACGAGGTCAAGACGGAAGGCGTGGAGAACGAGGCCGTCGAGCAGATCGCCTTCGCCGACCGGATCGTGCTCAACAAGACCGACCTCGCCGACGAGGCGACCATCGCCGAGGTCGAGGCACGCGTGAAGGCCATCAACGCACCCGTGCAGATCCTGCGCGCCCGCAACGCCGAAGTCGACCTCAAGCAGATCCTCGACGTCGGCGCCTTCGACCTCGACCGCGTCCTGAAGGACGACCCGTCCTTCCTCACCGAAACGGAGCACCAGCACGACACCACCGTCACCTCCGTCGGCATCGAACTCGACGGCGAGGTCGACGACACCCGCCTCAACGCCTGGCTCGGCAACCTGCTGCGCACCAAGGGCGCCGACATCTTCCGCTCCAAGGGCATCCTCGCCATCGCGGGTTCGGGCAGGCAGTACGTCTTCCAGGGCGTCCACATGCTGCTGATGGGCGAGGAAGGAGCCCAGTGGCGAACCGGCGAACCCCGCCGCAACCGGCTCGTCTTCATCGGCCGCAACCTCGACCGCGACGAGCTGGAGTGAGGATTCGCCGACTGCCTGGCCACGGCGGGAGCCGCCGCGTGAGCATCACCACCCCCGACCAGGCCCTCTCCGTTGCCTGGGAGATCACCATCGACGACGCGCCCGTCGCCCTCAGCGCGAGCGGCGACCTCGTGGCCGTCGCCGGAGCCGAGGGAACAGTACGGGTCCTCGATGCCGCGATGGGCGCCGAGATGGGCGCACTTGACCTTCCCGGCGGCGCCCTGAAGGCCCAACTCTCCCCTTCAGCCAGTCACTTGGCGGCCACCGGACCGAGGGGGTACGCACTGTGGCGGCGCACGGACGGGCGCGTGATCGTGCGCGAATCCGGCGCCTGGTCCTCCTCCGCCGCCTGGGCCAACGACGAACGGGTGGCCATCGCCTCCGGACGCGTGACACTCGTACTCGACGCGGACGGCGATGAGCTGTGGCGTACGGAGCCCGCCGCGTCCACCGTCACCGACCTCGCCTGGCTGCGCCGGGGGCGCCGGCTGGCCGTGGCCGCGTACGGAGCCGTGCGCGGCCACGAAAGGCACACCGCGCAGCCAGTGGTCACCTATCCCTACATCGGCTCGCACCTGGCGCTCGCCGTCGCCCCGACCGAGAAGTGGATCTGCAGCGGCAACCAGGACGCCTCCATCCACATCTGGCGCACCCGCGACGGCAGCGAACTGACCATGTCCGGCTACCCGGAGAAGGTCTCCCGCCTCGCCTTCGACGACACCGGCTTCTGGCTCGCCGCCGACGGCGCCCCCGACCTGACGGTCTGGGACTTCTCCGGCAAGGGCCCCGCCGGCACCACACCACGCCAGCTGCGCTGCCACGAGACGATCACCGCGCTCGCCTGGCGGCCCGGCCCCGCCGGACACCTCGCCAGCGGCGGCCACGACGGCACGGTCGCCCTGTGGTCTGCCACCGCCGGACAGCCGGCCAACCGGCTGCGCCCGGTGCGCACACTCGACGACGTCGACTCCGCGGTCGCCGCGCTGGCCTGGGCCGGACCTCACCTGCTGATCACCGCCCACCGCGACGGCCGCGTCCGGGCATACGGCCTGCCTTCACGGACCGCCCTGTGAACCGGGCAGTGATCCGTGCGGCGAACCGGCCGTGCACGCTGGTCGTGTGCCGAGGCTGCTGCTGCGGCAACCCGCGCAAGCTCCCCCAGTCTCGGCTTCGCTCGACCGGGGGGACCCCCATCGGCACCGACCACGCCTGGCAGCTGGACCGGCTGCGCGCCGCAGCGGCCGAACACGGCTTCCAGGTCCGTACGACAGACTGCCTCGGCCCCTGCGACCAGGCCAACGTCATCGTCGTCCAGCCCTCCACCGCCGGACGCCAAGCCGGCGGCCGGGCGACCTGGATCGGCTTCGCCATGGACGACGACTGCACCGACGACGTCCTGCGCTGGGCCGCCGACGGCGGTCCCGGCACGGCGAAGCCCCCGGCCACGCTGGAACTGCAGTTCATCCGCCCACCGCGCGAGGCCCGGCTCCGTGCACGCCGGTGAGCCGATGCCTCCCGGCGACGGCGTGGGCGGCCGCGACGTCATCGCGGCCGCCCACCTCGACGAGTCAACCGCCGCCTCCGTCGCCGCCACACTCCAAGCACTGGCCACACCCTCCCGCCTGCTGATCCTCACCACCCTGCGCCAGTCCGCGTACTCGGTCACCGAACTCGCCACCGCCATCGGCATGGAGCAGTCCGCCGTCTCCCACCAGCTGCGCCTGCTGCGCGCCCTGGGCCTGGTCACCGGGCAGCGCGACGGCCGCCGCATCGTCTACCGCCTCTACGACAACCACGTCGCCCAACTCCTCGACCAGGCCGTCCACCACATCGAGCACCTCCGCCTCGGCCTGCGCGATTCCGACTGACCTGCTCAGCCCAGTGCGGTACGGGCGCAAATCATTGAAACGGAGATCGACTTCCTGGCACGGGCCAAAGTCGGGATGCCGGACAACTTCCGCTGACCGACTCACAGACCCTGAGCAGCTCGCAGAGGCCGAGGGCGTTCCGGCCATTGCGCGGACCAGTCGGCTGCGCGTGATCAGCGACGCGGCGCCGAAAACACGGCCAACGGTGGGCCAGATCCGCGCCCTCGTCTCCAAGGTCGGCCCCGCTTGATCCGACGGCCGACATCAGCCCTGTCGGCAGCCACGCGAACTGCCGATTTGCGTGTGTGACTTCACTGCCCCGACGCCTGTGAGTGGCGCAGGTCACAGGAAATGCGTCTCGCCATTCGAGGCGATCGACTGAAGTGCCATCGGGAAGCGCCTACCGGCACCCCTGCTGGTGGCACATTTGCGCGACTTAGGGCAAGTGGAGGGCACGGAGCCCTAAAAATGGTCTAGATCGAACTCGCGCTCTCAGCTTGGGAAGCGACGGCGCTCGCACCCGCTCCACGGCCCTGACCAGCGCAGATGTCGTCTCCTTGGGCGGTCGTGCGCGCCCGGTCGCACCGCTGTTGACCGTGGTTGTCCGGTCTTACGGGCACGGATGGGGCATGGCCTCGGCTCGCGCCGGGCGACAGCGCCGTCTCTCTGCGGAGGTCACGCAATCAGTTGGCACGGTTGCCGGAGCCGCTGTTGCGGAGCTAGGCGCTTGATCACCGACACGAGTCATTGCATCAATCAATCCCAGGCTCTCAATCAATTGATGTGAGTCATCTCAAGAGCAGGCTCAGTTCGTCGATCAATGGCTGACGTGTCACATGACGGACGCATCCGTGACTGTTTATAAGGGCGGCAGTGACTGCCGCGTCGGCCTCGTCATGCTTTCCGTCCTGATACGAGATGCCTGATGTGAGGTAGGACACGCAAGGCTGGAGACCGAACTCCTGGGGCAACCGAAATGTCACGGCGGCCGTCTTCGTCGGCGCGCGGCAGGAAGCCCACCTCGTAAATCCCTGAGCCGCACAAGTCCGTCAATACAGCCGACCGCGGATGTCCGTAAGGAAATGGTGAGAACCTCAGCACGGTTCCGAGTCCGGTGCGGGAGACAGGGGACGACGTGACAAGGGTGACCGCAGAATGCGGGAATCTGCCCTCCGCTTTCACGAGTTTTGTGGGCCGACGGCAGGAGACCGCTCAGATCCGCCGCCTTCTGGGCATACGGCGGTTGGTGACGCTCACGGGCATGGGCGGTGTGGGCAAGACGCGGCTGGCGCTGGAGGTGGCCGCCGCGTCCCGGGAGGCGTTCGCGGACGGGGTGTGGCTGGTGGGCCTCGCCCCGGTGTCCGACCCGTCGGCGGTGGCAACCACGGCGGCGGGCGCACTGCGGGTGCCCGACCTCGGGGCCCTGCCCTACATGGATCAGCTCACGGGCTATCTGGCGGGGCGGCGCGCGCTGCTGGTGCTGGACAACTGCGAGCACCTGGTCGACGCGTGCGCCGAGCTGGCCGGCACGCTCCTGTCGGCCGCTCCGGAGCTGCGCATCCTCGCCACGAGCCGCCACACCCTGGGTGTCACGGGCGAGCCAGGTCTTCGCCCTCGCGCCGCTTGCGCAGGACGAGGCGGTGGAACTGCTGCGGGACCGGGCCACCGCCGTCCGGCCTGAGTTCCGTGTCGACGAGGCCGGCCACACCGAGATCGCACGCCTGTGCGCCGGTCTGGACGGGCTGCCGCTGGCGATCGAGCTGGCCGCGTCCCGGCTGCGCACGCTGACCGTCGGGCAGATGACGGACCGGTTGGAGAACCGCTTCGCGCTGCTCACCGGCGGCTGCCGGACGGCACCGGCCCATCAGCGCACTTTGCGCGGGATGATCGACTGGAGTTACGAACTGTGCGCCCCGGCCGAGCGGCTGCTGTGGAACCGCCTGACCGTCTTCGCCGGCGGGTTCAGCCTGGAGGGTGCCGAGGGCGTCTGCTCCGGGGAGGGAATCGGCGAGACCGAGGTGCTGGACCTCCTCGACCGGCTGGTCGCCCAGTCCGTCGTGCTGACCTGCGAGATCGACGGTCTGCCGCGTTACCGGCTGCTGGAGACCGTCCGGGAGTACGGCCGGGAGCGGCTCGCGGACTCGGGCGAGCAGGAGGAAGTGCGCCGACGGCACCACGACTTCCACCTCGCCGTCGCCCACCGCATCGACCGGAACTGGTACGGCCCGGGCCAGGTGGAGAACCTGGCCCGGCTGCGCGCGGAGCACGCAAATCTGCTGGTCGCCCTGGACTACGACGGTGATCCCCGGCCCCGGTTCGCGCTGGCCGCGGCCCTGTGCTGGCACTGGTGCGTCGGCGGCTTCCTCAGCGATGTTCGCCGCCAGTTCGAGCGAGCGCTCGCCGCCGCGCCTGAGCCCAGCGTGGAACGCGCCCGCGCGCTCCTTGCCGCCACCTGGGTGGCGCAGATGCAGGGTGACCTGGCGACGGCCGACCGCTGGCTGGACGAGGCCGACGCGCTGGGCGAGTGGCTGGGGGACCCGTGGGTGCGAAATCAGGTGGGCGGCCTGCGTGGGGTGTCTGCGCACTACCGGGGCCGGCCGGAAGAGAGCATCTGCCGGTACGAGGAGGCCCGGGCCGCCGCGACGGCGCTGGGTGACGAGCGTGAGGCGGCCTCCTGGCTCCTCGCGCTGGTCTGCGGCCAGGCGTACGCCGGGGACCCGCGGGCAGTGGAGACCGGCGGGCAGGCCGTCGCTGCCGCGGAGGCGAGCGGGGAGCGGTGGGGGCGTGCTCAGATGCTGATGGCCTTGGGCCACGAAGCCTGGGCCCGCGGTGACCGGGACACGACCCGTACGCGGGTCAGGTCTGCGCTGGAGAGCATGCGTGGCTTCAACGACCATGCGATGGTCGCGAGGATGGTGGAACTGCCCGCCTGGGCCACCGCCGCCGACGGCGCTCCCGAGCGGGCTGCTCGGTTGCTCGGACTCGCCGATGCCCTGTGGAACGACGCCGGCAGCTCGATCTGTGCGTTCGGACCGCAGATGGCCGAGCAGCACGCACGATGTGAGCAAGTTGTCATCGGTGCGCTGGGCGAGGCGTCGTACAGGAAGGCGTTCACCGAAGGCGGCATCCGCCGCACCCCGGGCCGGGCCGTCGACTTCGCGCTGGCCGCCGAGTCCGACGCCGCCACCGCATGGGATGGGGATACCGGTGTCGACGGTGATATCGATGCCAAGGAGACGGCACCATGCGCAATGCGCAGGCAGCACGGGCCTGCCACGGCACATACGGAGCCGCCGTCGCCCGACGAGAGACGCCGCGTATGCGAGGTGCTGCTGGTCGAGGACGACCGGACGGTCAGGGAGAGCACCCGGCTCGTCCTCGAGGAGCGCGGCTACCGGGTGTGTACCGCCGCCGACGGCGTGACCGGGCTCACCCTGTTCCGTCAGCAGACTCCGGACGTGGCCGTGCTCGCGGGCCGGCTGCCCGGCCTGGACGGGGTGAGTCTGGCCGGGCGGATCCGTGAGGAGTCCGGGGTGCCCATTCTGCTCATGTCGGACCGCGACGACCCGGCGGACGTGGTGACGGGCCTGGAGGCGGGAGCCGACGACTGCCTGGCCAAGCCCTTCGACGGATCGGTCCTGCTCGCGCGCGTGCGCGCCCTGCTGCGTCGAACCGTCTCCGCGGACCGGCGGCCCGACACCCGTGCGGTCCGGTTCGGGGACCTGGTGTACTGCCCCGTCTCACTGGAGGTGTACAAGGACGGGAAAGCCGTCCACCTGACCACGACCGAGCTGAAGCTGTTGCGGGAATTCGCCGCTTCACCCGGCACGGTCCTCACCCGGGACATCCTCCTGGAGCGGGTCTGGGGCTGCGCCTGGTCCGGCGACACGCACGTCGTGGACGTCCAGGTGATGCGGCTGCGTACCAAGATCGGCCGCGACCGCATCGAAACGGTCCGCGGTTTCGGCTACAAGCTACGCGCCTGAGCGGGGGAGGCGGCCGTCACCACCTGCTGCCGCCATGCGCCTTGGTCGGAAAGTGTCGGGAAGCTTTGCTGAGCTTGCTTCAGCCCTGAGAGGTGCTGAGGACCCACCGCTGGTTCTCACTGGGGCCGCTTCATCTCTCATGTGCCGCCTCATCTCCTGTGCCAGTTGTCCGCCTTCGACCAGCCTCCGTCCTGGAGATGCCTCGAGGGCATCCAGGCCTCCGGCGGCGACGTCGACTCAGCCGGGGGCAGCGACCCTCCCGCGACAGCAGCCACGGCGGCCCGTCACATTCCCCGCCTGCTCAATCAATGCCCACCCCTGAGCACAGCCTGGCTCTCCTGCGATACGGGAAGGCAGCGGCTGCGGCGCGTGGGCGGTTCATTCCCGTCTGCCTCGTCCTCGACGGCCTGGTGAGGCGTCAGTACGCGGCGTACTACAGCCATGCCGTCCTTGTCCCGGTGCGGACGCCCGCCCCTGACTGGGCATTGGATGCGGAGAGCGTGCGCCTGTACGTACCGAACGTGTGACGACGCTACCGGTGTGGTCGCCGGGCCAGTGTGGATTCTGTCGTGCAGCTGTGATCCGGCTGCCAGGCCACTGACACGCGCAGCGGTTCTCCTTGCGGTCGGTCGAGGCGCACAGCCTCGGCGGAAACCGCAAAACCTAGGAGTCACAGTGTCCCCAACTCAGACATGCTCGCCCCGGCTTGTGGAGCCGGCGCGTGATGAGCGGCCTGCCTCGTCCCGTGCAAGGGGCCGCCGCCGGGCGGTCACGGTGTCAGCCGTTCTGCTCAGCCTCCTGGCCGGGGGCGTGGCCACATCGGCCACCGTCGTCCTGGCCGCCGCAGCCGACTGCGGCACCAGCCAACAGTGCAACGTGAATCCGCCGCCCGGCTTCCAGGGCACGGGCTGGGCACCCGCGGCTGTTCCCCGGGGCGTCCAGGCCGCCCTGAACTACTGGCGCCAGATGAGCTGGCCGAATTGGCGGAACGTCGGCCAACGCGGCGCGGCGTTCCAGGTCGAGAACTACCACGACCAACGCGGTAACCATCACGAGGGTTGGATCGAGACGGGTGGCCAGTACCAGGACCACGGTGACCGCCTGCGGACTTTCCTGAACATAGGCTACGGGGGGCGAGCGGAAAACTACCAGGGGACTTTCCAGGAGTATTACGGGTCCGTGTACCCGAGCAACCCGGAAAGGTCCCACATCTCTACCGGCAACTTCCGCATCGTACGGGCGATCAACACCGGTGACGTGTTCGTGTCGATCGACCACTACAGCACCTTTCGGTACGTCGGCCGTATGTAAGGCACCGTCGGCGAGACCAGAGAGCCCCACTCCGTTCACGGCACGACTGGAGCGCGTCTGAAAAGGCGGTCAGCGGATCGTTGTCGAGACCGCGAAGGAGGGGACCTCACGAGCCGGGGCTTCGGCTTTTGCCCAGGTGTGGCGGAAGCCGTCGTCCCGGCGCTGCACTATGGCACGGTGATCCCCGCGGCCTCTCGGATCCCCGCCTGAAATCGGCGCCGCGGTGGCCCTGGTCGGCCCGGACGTACTGGCGCGGGAAAGCCTCCGCGGGCTTGGCGGAGCTGGCGCCACGGCCACGGTCGGGCTGGGGCGGGACGGCTACGACGTCGGAGTGACCGTCACCAACACCCCGCCGACCCGCCCGACCCTGCCCCCTCCGCGGGTCAGGCCGGTCCCATGGACGCCCTCTGGGGGCCAGGGGCGCAGGCTCCTGCTCTGCCGCCAGACCGGTGTCCGCGTCCCAACGGCCTTGAGTGCGGCTCCAGCTCATCGGTGCTGCGCCGCACAACGTCGCCGCCGTCGCGCGCCTGGACCTTGTGCGTACCCTGCGGGACCTGGGGGCTGGACCTGCCCACGATCCGCAGAGTCGTGGAGCGGGAGCTCTCGCTCCACGACCGGGCCTCGGTGCGTTCGGCGTCAGGCAGGGGAACTCTTCGCGGAGCTGAGGGCGGCGTGCAGTACGGGGGTGAGGGCGAGGGGCGGGATCTCGGGGGTGTGAGGGTAGGCGGCTGTCCGGTGCTGGAAGGAGAGGATCTTCGGGTTCAGGACGACGCCGTCGCGGATCTCGATGGCCTTTCCGACCGTGGGGTCCGCGTCCCATGCCGCGGGGCCGCTCATGACCTTGCGCAGATAGGGGAGGAGTGCCTCGCTGATTTCCCACGTGGCCGAGTTCCACAGGTGGGACGGACTGTGGTCCACCCCGTAGTAGTGGCACCCCGGCCCGACCGTGGGCATCGGATCGCCGAAGGTGGTCGGACGGGCCCAGGAGAAGCCCATGCCCTCGTCGCAGGAGACGTCGATGAAGAAGGAGCCCGGCCGGAACCGGGCGAGTTCCTCGGCGTTGACGAACGTCAAGGGCGCGTCGGTGTCCTGCCGGACGCAGTTGACGATGATGTCGAACCCGGCGAGGTACTCCGTGAGCGGCACGGGTCCGGCCGGGGTGAGTGCCTGCAGACGCGACGGATCGTTCTCGTCCTCCTCGAAGTGGCTCATCACGACCGACGGCATCGGCGAGGCCACAGCGGCCGCGGCGCGTTGCGTGAGCACTGTGACGTCGGAAACCCCCATGGCGCCCAGGCCCGTGACCGCTCCGCGCGCCGTGGCGCCGAAGCTGATGACCACGGCGCGCAGGCGCCGCCCGTAACTGCCGGTCAGCCCGCCGAGCTGCAGGGCGTGCAGCACCGAGCAGTAGCCCGCGAGCTCGTTGTTCTTGTGGAACACATGGACACTGAAGGCGCCCGTGGACGTCCAGTGGTTCATGGCCTCCCAGGCGATGAGGGTCAGCTGACGGTCGATGGCGAGTTGGGTCATCCTCTCGTCCTGCACGCAGTGCGGCCATCCCCACAGCACCTGGCCCTGGCGCAGCGCGGCGATGTCCTCGTGCATGGGCTTGGGCAGCAGCAACACGTCGCACTCTTCGAGGAGTTGCTCGCGGGAGCGCAAGCCCGCCACGAGCGGTCCTAGCGCATCGTCGGCGACGCCGAACCGTTCGCCGTAGCCCTGTTCGAGGAAGATCCTCTCGCGTACGTCCGGGGCGATCCGGTCGAGGTGGGCGGGGTGCAACGGCAGACGGAACTCGTTCTCCTTGCGGGAGGAGGCGAGTACTCCGAGACTCATCAGGCTCATACGCTTCCTCGTCATTTCGTTCGCTTCGTTCTTGGCGTGCCTGTCGTGGCTGCCCCGAGATCCGGCGGGTCAAGAGCCGTCTGCCCCGTCCCCGTGCCTGCGCACGCGCTCGGCCAGTGGGAGGGGCGTCTCGTCCAGACCGTTGACCGACCCGCTCGCCATGCGCGCGCACGTGCCCTGGCAGGCGAGCAGCTGCTTGCCGTCGCGGTGGGAGACCACCACCACTTCCGGATCGGGAGCGTTCCGGTAGTCGGTGCCGCAGATGAGGCAGGCCAGTCCGGAGAGCGTCTCCGGGGTCGGTTCGGGGCGGCCGCGGCGGCGGCCGGCGATCGAGTCCTGTGAATACATGCGTCCGCGTCCTTTTGATCGTTTCAGGGCTGTGCTCATCGGTTCGGAGCCGCACTGATCGAGTCAGACGTACGGGTCGGTTTCAGACGTACTGGTCGGTTCAGGGGCGTACGCCAGGTGCCGGAATGCCTCGGCGGCATCCCGGTAGCCGGGAAATCCGTTACCGCGCTGCGCGGGACCGGATACGGGAGGGGGCGTGGCGGTACGAGCCAGAAGGCATGGTGCGGCTCTTTTCCGGCCGGATCCGATGTGCGCCGGCCTGTGCCGTTCTCCGAGGGCGACGCCGAAGCGGGTGACGGCGTGCGAGGTGCGCTCGGTGCCGCAACCGTACTCCCCTCCGGACCCCCGTATGTGCCAGGTCCGGGCTCCGGAACCGCCCGCCGGGAGCGTCACCGGGCCCTGGTCGGCCCAAGCGGGAACATTCCCGGCGCACCGGACGTTGTGGCGAGTGGTTGTAGTTGAAGTTTGCGAACGTGGAAGCGCCCGCGGAGTTCTGACAGCGGGCGTTTTTGTCGTTTCGGGGGTTTTCTTCGACGGCTGGCGACCAACAGCCCGGGATCGCGCGAGCGCGTGCCTACCCGACCTACTCGCCATCTCGAAGGAGACATCACATGGCTCAAGGAACCGTGAAGTGGTTCAACGCGGAGAAGGGATTCGGCTTCATCGCCCCTGACGAGGGCGGTGCCGACATCTTCGTCCACCACTCGGCGATCGACACCGACGGCTTCCGCTCCCTGGAGGAGAACCAGCGGGTGGAGTTCACCGCCGGCCAGGGCCCCAAGGGCATGCAGGCCGACCGGGTCCGCGCGCTCTGAGGACCTCGCGTCAGGGCAGGCCCGCGGTGCGGGCCTGCCCTGTGCCGCATCCGTCTGTTTCCGTACGGGCTTCCCGCGCCCGGCACTCTGTCCCCGCGCCGGTGGTACCGGCCCGCGTGTCCCGAAAGGCAAACCTTGAGCACTGACATCATCAATTGGGGCGCCGATCCGGCGGCCCGGCACGCCGAGACGGCAAAACCCCCTTCCGGAGCCCGGGGCAGCGACTACGCCGCGCTCTCCCGTGAGGTGAAGCAGCGCGGGCTGCTGAAGCGGCGGCCCGGCTACTACTCCGTCAAGGTCGGCGCGAACCTCCTTCTGCTGGCCGCCGGCTGGACCGCGTTCGCCCTGATCGGGCAGTCGTGGTGGCAGCTGCTGACCGCCGCCTTCCTCGCCGTGATGTTCACCCAGACCGGATTCATCGGGCACGACGCGGGACACCACCAGATCGCCGGTTCCAAGCGCGTCAACAACCTGCTCGGCCGCGTGCATGCAGACCTGCTGATCGGCCTCAGCTACGGCTGGTGGATCGCCAAGCACAACCGGCACCACTCCCACCCGAACCACGTCGACCGCGACCCCGACATCGCCGACGGCGCGATCGCCTTCACCGAGGACCACGCCCGCGTCCGCAGCGGGGCGTACGCGTGGCTGGCCCGTCACCAGGCCTGGCTGTTCTTCCCGATGCTGCTGCTGGAAGGACTCGCCCTGCACGTCGCCGGCGTACGGGCCCTGCTCGACCGCACCGGCTCGGCGACCTCACGGACGACCAAGGTGGCCGAGGCGAGCCTGATGACGGTGCATCTCGGCGGCTATCTCGCCGCACTGTTCCTGGTCCTGACTCCCGTGCAGGCCGTGGTCTTCCTCGCCGTGCACCAAGGTCTGTTCGGCCTGTACATGGGGTGCTCGTTCGCCCCGAACCACAAGGGCATGGCCCTGTTCGGCAAGGACGACAAGGTCGACTTCCTGCGTCGGCAGGTACTGACGTCACGCAACATCCGGGGTCACCGACTCACCGACTTCGCGCTCGGCGGGCTCAACTACCAGATCGAGCACCACCTGTTCCCCTCCATGCCGCGGCCCAGCCTGCGCCATGCCCAGGAAATCGTGCGCACCTACTGTGCCCGGCACGGCATCGCGTACCACGAGACCGGGCTCTTCGACTCCTACGCCCAGGTACTGCGGCACCTCCATGAGGTAGGCGGCCCGCTGCGCCTGCGCCCCGAGCTGGAGTACTGATCACCCCGGCGATGAACGGGTCCCTGCCGTGTCAGCCGGCACACCGCGGCTGGGGGCCGCTGCTCGCTCCCGTCCCGACGGGGCTCGTCACTGAAGAGGGCGAGTTCTCCTTGGTCGCACCTTTGTGTAATCCAGAAATTCACCTTCCGCATGTGGTCGAGTTTGCGCCGGCTCGCGTACTGAGCCGTGCCTCCCCGCCAGGCCGAGGTTTTACGTCGCGGGTGTAAGTGGGGCGGGGACCCTTACACCGTGCTAAAATTGATGATGGTTGCAGTTGTGGTTCCCGAAACTTCAAAGTGACTTGGCGACTGTATGTCGTCGGGCATTTCTGTATCTCCGGTGCTTATCCGGACGGGGCTCATTGTGACAACGCAGGGGTTCACGCGGTGTGAGTCCCCGGGTACTGCCCCCAAGGAGATGTGATATGGCTACTGGCACCGTCAAGTGGTTCAACGCGGAAAAGGGCTTTGGCTTCATCGAGCAGGACGGCGGCGGCCCGGACGTCTTCGCCCACTACTCGAACATCGCCGCCCAAGGCTTCCGTGAGCTCCAGGAAGGCCAGAAGGTGAACTTTGACGTCACGCAGGGCCAGAAGGGCCCGCAGGCGGAGAACATCACTCCCGCCTGACGTCGAAGCGTATGAGATGGCTGGGGTCCCGCCTTGCGGTGGGGCCCCAGCTCATTGCTTTCTTTATCCCGCTGGAATTCTTTTTGATTCACATTCGGCTCGTTCTTGCAATTTATCCGGCTCATTCGTGTCGGGGATTCCTCGATGCGCGCCTTGTTGAGGAAGGTTCTCCATGAGCCGTTCAGCTCGCACGAACGACCGTTTCCGCCCAGGGGGCTCCACACCACAGGGGGAGTTCGCGCTGCCCGTCACCGTCACCCCGGCCCTCCCCGCCGCTGCGACCTTCGGTGAACTGGACATGCCCGTCGAGTTGCTGGAGATGCTCACCAGTCGCGGCCTGAACGAGCCGTTCCCGATCCAGGCCGCCACGTTGCCGAACGCCCTCGCAGGGCGCGACGTCCTGGGCCGCGGGCGCACCGGATCGGGAAAGACACTCGCCTTCGGCCTGGCGCTCCTCGTGCGTACGGCCGGGCAGCGTGCCGAGTCGCGGAAGCCCCTGGCCCTGATTCTCGTCCCCACGCGCGAGTTGGCCCAGCAGGTCACCGATGCGCTCGCCCCGTACGCCCGGTTGCTGAAGCTGCGGCTGGCCCCTGTGGTCGGCGGCATGTCGATCGGCAGGCAGGCCGGCGCACTGCGTGCCGGGGCCGAGGTGGTCGTCGCGACTCCTGGCCGCCTCGCGGATCTCATCGAGCGCAAGGACTGCCGCCTGGACCGAGTAAGCGTCACCGTGCTGGACGAGGCCGACCAGATGGCGGACATGGGCTTCATGCCGCAGGTCACCGAACTGCTGGACCAGGTACGTCCCGACGGCCAGCGCATGCTGTTCTCGGCCACACTGGACGGCAACATCGACCTCCTGGTCCGTCGTTACCTCCATGACCCGGTGGTCCATTCGGTCGACCCGTCGGCGGGCGCGGTCACCACGATGGAGCATCACGTGCTGCAGGTGCACGGCGCCGACAAGTACGCCACCGCCACCGAAATCGCTGCCCGCGACGGGCGCGTGATCATGTTCCTGGACACCAAGCATGCGGTCGACCAGTTCACCAGGCACCTGCTGAACAGCGGCGTAAAGGCCGCGGCGCTGCACGGCGGCAAGTCGCAGCCCCAGCGCACCCGCACCCTGGCACAGTTCAAGACCGGTGACGTCACGACGCTGGTGGCAACCAACGTCGCGGCCCGGGGCATTCACGTCGACGATCTCGATCTCGTCGTCAACGTCGATCCGCCCAGCGACCACAAGGACTACCTGCACCGCGGTGGCCGTACTGCCCGCGCCGGCGAGTCCGGCCGTGTCGTCACGCTGGTCCTCCCCAGTCAGCGCCGGGACATGGTCCGTCTCATGTCCGACGCAGGCATCAGGCCGCAGATCACGCAGGTCCGCTCAGGCGAGGCCGAGCTGAGCCGCATCACCGGAGCCCAGGCTCCCTCCGATGTCCCCGTCGGCGGCACCGGGCCGGTCGCGGAGCGCCCCAAGCGCGGCGGTGCCCCCTTCCGCGGTCTGGGCACCCGCCCGGGGCGGGTCGGCGGCGGTGGTGAGTCTCGCCGGTCCGCTGAGGCCCGTCAGATTGCCGAGGCCCGCAAGGCCGCCCGGGTCCGTCGTGGCGCATAGGTCGGCAACGGCGCCCTCGTGCCACCGCGAGCCCTGAACGCCCTAGATGCAGCGGCGGGGGAGTGCACGGCCGTGGACAGGTGGACGAACGGCACCGGCGAGCGGCGGCCGCAAACGGAGGGCGACCTCCACGGGAAGCATCCAGGCGTCACGATGGCGTTTCGTCAGCGCATCCGCGTGCACCAAATCCGCCTATTCGGCCGGCGGGAAGCTACGGAAAAGTGCTCTGCACCGGAGGGACGTCCCACTCAGCCGGTGACCCGGCCCTCGTCGCGTCGTCCGACGGCCAGTTGGCCGGGACCTGGCAGGAGACGCCGTGTCGGGGCAGCAGCTTGCGCACCCGTTGCAGGGCGTAACTCTTGGAACCGGTGGCCGATCACGGTCTTGATCCTTCGCGATCGCCGAGCTCGACTCGCCATCGGCGAACCGTTCGGCGGGCGTCTTCCGGATGCCCTCACGGAACTGCCGGCGTTCATCGGTCGGGCCCCGCCCTCCGCGTCCCTAAATTCCGTCGACAGGCGGAGCCGTGAACCACTGTGATGGCTCAGACTGCCCGCCGCACGGAGCGGGCCGGCCACAGGAGTTGCTCTTGGTAACCGCGAGAACTGCGGACACGCGCCCCCAGATCGATGGGGTACTGGTCAGGCGTCTGGTCGATACTCAGTTCCCGCAGTGGGCGGGGCTGCCCCTGAAGCTGCTCAACCCGGCCGGCTCCGACCATGTGATCTACCGGCTCGGCGAGGAGTTGTCGGTCCGGCTGCCCCGCCATGCCGGAGCCATCGGGCAGGCCAGGAAGGAATTCCAGTGGCTGCCCCGACTCGCCCCGCACCTTCCCCTGGCCATCCCGGTACCGGTCGGGGTGGGTGACCCCGACTTCGGTTATCCATGGCCCTGGGCGGTGTCCCGCTGGCTGGACGGCGAGGTGGCGACCGTCGAGGCACTGGCCGACTCCTCCAGCGCCGCCGTTGAACTGGCTCAGTTCTTGGCCGCCCTGCAGCGGTTCGCACCCGAGGACATCCCTGCCGGGAACACCCGGGAGGACCTCACCGGTCGGCCGCTGTCCGACCGGGACCGCGCGACGCGGGGCGCCATCGCCGAGGTTGACGGCGTCTTCGAGGCCGTAGCGATGACCGAACTGTGGGACGCGGCGCTGAGCGCCCCTGGATGGGACCGCTCTCCCGTCTGGTTTCACGGCGACTTCCACACCGGCAACCTGCTGACCGTCGACGGCCGCCTCAGCGCCGTCATCGACTTCGGCGGGCTCGGCACCGGTGACCCGGCCTGCGACCTGGTGATCGCCTTCACCCTGATGTCGGCCGACAGCCGAGCCGTCTTCCGCGATGCGCTCGGCGTGGACGACACCACCTGGATGCGGGGGCGCGGCTGGGCCCTGGCCACCGGCCTGAACGCTTACACCTCCTACGCCGCCGTCAACCCACGGGTCGCCGCGCAGACCACCCGGCAGATCACCCACGCCCTCATCGGCTGAGAACGGCCGCACAATGAGCGGAGCACCCCGAGACCGGTTCACTGCCGCTCGGACGTGTCGAGGACTTGGGTGCGATGCCGGTTCCCGCGGGGCGCCCACGCAGCCCACGACCGTGCGGGGCCCAAGACCCGCGCAGGGGACGCACTTGTCGCAGTGATCTGCATCACCGTACGTCGCTTCCCTATGATGCCCGGCAAGACGGCCACCACCGCCGCGATGAACGTCGTCGCGGAGACGACCGCACCGACCTTCACCACCGCCCCGAAGCTCTCCCTGCGCACCGGCACCGTCAACACCACCGCCGTCCCGGTCACGCTCGGCTGGAAGGCCGCCGACAACGCCGCCCTGCGCGAGGTGAAGCTGCTGTCCCCGACCACGGCCACGTTCGGCCCGGCGAGCACCAGCTCCAGCCGCACTGCCAAGTCCGGTACCTCCACGACCTGGTCGATGCGGGCCTACGACTACGCCGGCAACTACCGCACCTCGTCCCCCTCCTATACGCCGGTGATCCTGCAGGAGACCTCCGCCGTCAAGTCCGGGAGCTGGACGACCCGTTCCTCCACCAGCTACCTCGGCGGCAAGTCCTACTCCAGCGGCTCCAAGGGAGCCAGTCTCTCCTGGACCTTCACCGGCCGCTCCGCTGCCTGGGTGGTCTCCCGCGCCGCCGCATCCGGCCAGGCGTACGTCTACGTCGACGGCGTCAAGGTCTCGACTGTCGACCTGAAGTCGTCCACCACCCTTTACCGGCAGGCCATCTGGACCAAGACCTGGTCCAGCAGCGCGAAGCACACCGTCAAAATCGTCATGGTGGGCACCAGCGGACGTCCCACCGTCACCACCGACGGTCTCGTCTACATCAAGTAACCCCGCCGCCCAGAGGCCCACGACAGTCGGCGCGTGCGGCCTGCGGCGGTACGTCGGCCTGCACGATCAGCATCGGATCGTGCAGGCCGACGTCACGTGTTCGGGGGAGGTTCGGGCAGCCGGTCGCGTGCCGGGTCGTACTCCATCCATCGGAGCAGGCCCGCTTGCGCGGCGCAGGCGGCGGTGAGGGGTCCACCGGCCGGCTGCGCGGCCCCTCCGACGCCCCTTTCCTCGGTCTGGCGTCCGCGCGGCCACGACGACGCTCGGGCCGGACTACGACCAGGTCGTGGGCTGGGTCGTCGAAGCGCTCGGAGCCTCACGCATCGGAGTCGTCGGCCTCAGCCTGGGGGGACTATTTCGCGGCCGGGCCGCGGCGCTGGAGCCGCGCGTCGCTGTGGTCGCGACGGTCAGCGGTCTCTTCCGCCTCGACTGGGAACAACTGCCCCCACCAGTGCGGGACATCATGGCCAGGCGCACCCAAGGAGCGGAAGCCGCCCGCGACTTCGCCGGCATGAACCGCTTCACCGGGCCGCCTCCAGGTCCACCCCGGCCGGCCCGGTCACGGCCACACGGATCCCCCTGATACGTACTGGCGGACCAGTTGCCGGTCGTGGTCCTGCCCTTCGTCCGGTGTCGTCCGGCCGAGCGGGGCGGTTGCGGGGCGGCCGGGGTGGCCCTGGAGGCGGGACAGCTCGCTCGCGCAGCGCTGCAGGGCCACTTCCAGGACCTCGGGCATGGTCAGCCTGCCGGTGCCGTCCGGCGGAACGAGCCAGCGCAGCGCGCCCCAGCGGCAGTGCGGGGCGGGAGCGGCGATCCACGTTCCCGCGCCGAGGAGGCGTACGCCGGTGCCGATCCACACGGTCTGCGGCTCCGGGGGCAGCAGGAATCCGACGTGACGGCGCCGGGTGTCCAGCAGGCAGGGGCCGGAGTCGAGCAGCGCCAGCTCCTCCAGCAGGTCGGCGACGCGCAGCCCGAGTTCTTCAGGCACGATCAACACGTCCCAGAACCGTCCGGCCGCCAGGAGCGTGACTCCGGTACTGCCGTTCTGCCACTCCTGCTTGCAGGCGCCGGGGTCCTCCGACGCCGCGGCCAGCCATTCCATTGACTTCGTCCACTCCGTGAGTGCCAACAAAAGCCTCCTCAGTGGTGCGCAGACGCCCGAGACGGCCGTGACCGGGCGATGCCCTAGTGCACCGGGTGCCAGGTGTCGCGGCCATACGCCGGAGCTCAATTCCCCGTATGGGGCGAGCGCCCGCGCTCCAAACAGGCAGATGGCAGGGCACGCGCCCCCACGGCAGCGGAGTACGCCGGAGCTGATCGGGGCGCCAGGCCTGCCCGACCCCGCCGTGTCACCATCCGCACGCTGTCTGTGCTCGCGTTTGGCGGGGGCGGGAGCTGTTGGGTGCGTGTCAGGGCGCTGGATATTCTGTGCGTTACCTATGATGCTTTTTCACCCTTTTAGGGTGTTTGATGTGGTGCGTTGGTTGCAGTCGTTCCATAGGCCGGCGACGGTGGAGCCCGCCGCGCCGGGCGGCCTACCCGAGGAGGACCTCGGCGTGCTGTCCCGGGAGGCCGCCGGTCAGGTGGGCGGTACGGCGGCGGTGCTGCGGCGGATAGGCAGGGGCAGGGGCTTGGGTAGGGGCAGGGGAGAAGCCGGGGCGGAGTACGAGGCCGTCCACGGCGACCCGGCAGTGCTGCCCGGCGACGCCTCGTGGGCCCTGGCCACGGCGCCCGGCGGCGCCCGACCGGCGCTCTGCGTTCCGCTGGCCACCAGCGGGCACCGTTACGGCGTGCTGGTCTGCGCCCGCGACCCGGCACCCTTCACCCGCGAGGAAGCCGAGCTTCTCACCCTCCTCGCCGACCGCGCCGCCTCCCACATCCGCCACGCCCGGGAGCATGAACGGATAAGAGGCCTCGTCGGCAAGCTTCAGCGGGCCCTGCTCGCCGAACCCGGCCGCCCCCACCCGAACCTCGACGTCGCCATCCGCTACCTGCCCATCGGGCAGAGCACCGTGGTCGGCGGCGACTGGTGTGAGACCGTCCGCCTGCACTTCGGCCGGACGCTGCTCGTCGTCGGCGACGTCATGGGGCACGGCCTGGAGGCCGCCGTGGACATGACCGCCTACCGCTCCGCCCTGCGCTACATCGCCTCCGCCGACCTTCCGCCGCACCGCGTGCTGCGCCAGCTCGACGACATCGCCTCCGCGGAGCCGGAGCGCCGCCCGGCCACCTGCCTGATCGCTCGCCTCGACCCCGACCGCGGGCAGGTGACCCTGGCCAGCGCCGGCCACCTGCCCCCGGCCGTGATCGACGCGGAGGGGCGCACCTCACTGCTGCCGGTGCCGGTCGGCCCGCCCCTGGGCACCGGCCTCGGCGGCTACGAGCCGGCCACCTATCGGCTGGACCCGACCCAGACGCTGCTGCTGTTCACCGACGGACTCGTGGAACACCGCGGCGAGGACATCGACCAGTCCCTGGACCGGCTGGTCGACGTCGGCTTCACGTCCGTCGCGGGCGTCGAGGACGTCATCGACACGGTCCTCGCCCGCCTCGACGCCCGGCATGCCGAGGACGACGTCGCCGTACTCGCCGCCCAGTTGCACCAGCGCACCCCGGACACCCACGACGCGCGGCGCTGAGCGGTACTGCCCATCGCCGCCCATCACCAGTCGTCGTACGGGGCTCCGGAGACGTACGGGTCATGCCGTCGTCCCGGTGACTCGGACGGCTGTGCCGTCCGCGGCAGGCTCGCCTCACGCAACGCGGCGCACCACGGGCAGTCGGGGGTGTCGTCGGCGTCGTCGCGGATGCCGAAGAGGGAGGGGAGGTGGTGTCGTCGGTCCATGGAAGCGGCTCCTGTCTCGATCGAGGGCGGACCGTGTGTGTCGAGCGCACCATGGCTCCATCCGGGGGATGGTCTCACTCGACTGGGTGGCGGCAGGGGCGGCGGGCGTACCACCGGCGCACGCCTCGGCGTTTCCCCGACATGGACAGCACTGAGACGGCGCGGCGTGTCCTCGGAAACGATGACGCACCCATGTCGTACGTCGTACCGGCCACCGGTGTTCCGGGTCGGCCGTCGATCTATGCGGCGCTGGTCGCGGAGTGGCGCGCCAACGGCCGCGCGGTTCCGGGGCGCCGCGACACAGCGTGGCACTCCGTTGCCGCCGCCGATGGTCAAGGGCAGGCCGTCACCTCCTGGGCGGTCGGCCGGTGGACCGGCCCGGCTCGGGTCGTCGACGCCGAACCGGCCGGTGAGCGGCGCGTCGAGGCGACCGAGCGCGTACCGGCCGTTGTCGTTCCCCGGGGTCTTCCCGGACCGGCAGCCGTGTGGGAGTGGGACGGGAGCAGCGGACGCGTCAGCGTCACCGCTCCGCCTATGGCCGACTGACGCGCGCCAGCACGTCAAGTGTGCCGCCGGCCTCGCGCAGCGCCAGCTCCACGACGGCCGGGTCGTGCAGGGCGCCGGTGCCGTCGGGTGGCAGCAGCCACTCCAGGCGCCATCCGGAGGACCGGTGGGGCGGTGGTACGGCAACCCATGATCCCCTGCCGGCGTGGCGTACGCCGGGCCCGACCCACTCGGTGGCCGGATCGGGCGGAAGGAAGAAACCCACCCTGCGCGCCCCGCAGTTCACGAGGACGGGGCCGGACGCCCGCACCTGCGCACGCCTCAAGAGATCCAGGGCGCTCAGGCCCAGGTGCTCGGGGACGGTGAGGACGTCCCAGAGCCGTCCGGCCTCCAGCAGGACCGCATCCGCACCGTCGTCCCACTGCTGTCGGCACGCCCGAGGATCCGTGGCAGCCGCGGCCAGCCACTCGACGGCATGCTTCCCCATGGTGCGCTGCATTTCCTACCCCCAGCACTGTCTGCCCCGCCGGCCCTTCAGGGCCCTTCATGCTGGTGGATATTTCTATGGGCCGGAAGGGGTGGCGTGGCCTGGCGTTTACGGTCGTTCCGTTCGACGGACGCTCGACTGTTCGCTGCACACGGGCCGCGCGAACCCCCGGATACGCACCGGGGCCCTTGTGTGCACGGTGGTCCGACGGTGCGGCGTGTGCGCGGCAGGTGGCCGAAGGGGCGTTCTACGGTGGCTTGATGCGACCTGTCCCAAGATGGGCCTTGCTTTCGTCGGGATGTGCGCCGGTCGTGCTGATCGGAGGATGGACGATCGCGGCGCTGCTCGAAGGGCCCGCCTACGACCCCGCCAGGCAGACGATCAGCGTCCTCGCGGCCTACGGCGCCGCGGGATTCTGGGTGATGACCGCGGCGCTGGCCACCCTGGGCGTCTGCCACCTGGTCACCGCCTGGGGGTTGCACCCGGCCGCACTCCCCGGGCGTGTGGCGCTGGGCGCCGGTGGAGTGGCGGCGTTCGTGGTGGCGCTGCTCCCGCCGCCGAGCAGCGGGGGGTCCCTGCGCCACGGTTCGGCTGTCGCGGTCGGCTTCGCGCTCCTGGCGGTGTGGCCGGTGCTGGCCGCCGACCGCGGCGGCGCCGCACCGTGGGGACTCCGGCCCGTGCCCTCCTTCACGGCGACCGCATTGATGGTCGCCAGCGCGGCCTGGTTCATGATCGAGATGTATCAGGACGGTGCCGACGGGGTCGCCGAACGCCTTGTGACAGCCCTTCAGTCCCTGTGGCCCTTCGTGGTCGTCGCCTCCTGTCTCCGCCACCCTCAGCGCGAGGGGCCTTCGCGCTGAGGCGTCCCCCTGCAAGGAGGGCCGGAAGGGCTGGAAGCGCACGCCCACCAGTCGGGTCGCGCTCGGCGCCGGGGCGTGGTGGTTCAGGAGTCGTCGCGGCGCGGTTTCTTAAGACGGCGGGGAGCCGCCGCGCGTCCTGTCGCGGCCGGCATGCACCGCTCCGGAACGAGTGACGACGGCGGCGCCACGGACGTGGGGGACATGCAGGACATGGACATGCGGCACGAGGGGCGGCGGCTGATGGCCATCGA
The DNA here is from genome assembly GCF_001509475.1 of Streptomyces regalis. GTDB lineage: Bacteria > Actinomycetota > Actinomycetes > Streptomycetales > Streptomycetaceae > Streptomyces > Streptomyces regalis. Next base: position 50,189 of record NZ_LLZG01000243.1, on the reverse strand, counting down.
ACCGGCACCCCCGATGACGACCACGGACCTGACCGTCGGTGGGATGACCTGCGCCGCTCGCGAAGCTGGATGGCGTACGCGCAGACGGTCGACTCGGCCCGCGTCCCGGGGCGGCAGCCTCGCCATGGCGCAGTTCGGCCTGGATGTGAAGGCACGCGCGCTCAGTTCCCTCTCACTGATGTGTCCTGTGTCACTCTTCTGGGCTTGAGTGTGGGACTGGGGTGTTGTGCGTACCCACCCGTGACGAGTGGGCCCGGGATGCGAGGATGAGGGCCGTCATGACTGCTGGGTGGGGTGTGCGCACGGTACGGGCCGCGGTGTTCGCGTCCGTCTGTGTGCTGCTCGCCGCCCTCGGCCACGTATTGATGTCGGGCGCGACCGTCCCCTGGTGGACGCTGGCGCCCGGTGCCGTCCTCACGGGCGGCGCGGGCTGGTGCCTGGCAGGCCGGGAGCGCGGACTTCCGCTGGTCGTGTCCGTCGTGGTCGTCGCCCAGGGTGGGCTGCACGCGGCCTTCGAGTTCGCACAGTCCTCCGCTGCTCCCGCGCACGACTTGGGCTCCATGGGCTCTATGTCCATGGGGCATATGGGCGCGAGCAACATGGGCGCGAGCCACATGGGCTTGGGCCACATGGGCTTGGGCCACATGGGCTTGGGCCACATGGGCTTGGGCCACATGGGCTTGGGCCACATGGGCTTGGGCCACATGGGCTCGGGCCACATGGGCTCGGGCCACACGGGCTCGGGCCACACGGGCATGGCGCATGACATGGCGGCCACGTCCTCGTTCGGCATGTTCGCCGCCCACACCCTCGCCGCGCTGCTGTGTGGCCTGTGGCTGGGTCACGGTGAGCGTGCCGCGTTCCGGATCCTGCGGGCCGTAGCCGGTTGGCTGGCCGCCCCGCTGCGGGTGGCGCTCGCCCTGCCGGCACCGCCGCACTGCCCGTGTCTGCGTCTGCGGCGCGGCCGTTCCGACCGGGCGCCGCGACTGCTGCCGCTCGTTCACACGATCACCTCTCGGGGGCCTCCGGCGGGGATCGCTGTCGTCTGAGACAGCCGGTTCCCCGAGGCCGCACGGGCGTCGAGTCGTCGACGCCGGCCGCGCCTCGGGCCTCGGTCGCACCTGCCGTGCGGCCGTATCCCCTGCATCCCCGGACTCCTCCGGTACGGCGTGCCCGTACGTCTCGCGACGCGTACACGTGCCCTGGTGCTCGCCCGGCGGCCACGCCGTAGTGCCCGCCGTCCGCCGCCCGCCGTGCCGGAGCCCGGACTACCCGAGAAGGACTCAGGTGATCACTCCTGCCCTGCCTTCCCCACGCGCGACCCGCGTGAGTTGCACGAAGGCAGACAACACCTCCAAAACGGCCTCCTGTGACGAGTCCACGACCGCGTGGGCGCTGGCCGCCCGCGGCGGTGACCCGGACGCCACTGATCGTTTCGTCCGCTCCCTGCACCGCGATGTCGTGCGGTACGTGGCGCACCTCTCCGCCGATCCGCAGGCCGCCGACGATCTGGCGCAGGACACGTTCCTGCGGGCGCTCGGCAGCCTGCACCGGTTCGAGGGCCGCTCCTCGGCGCGCGCGTGGCTGCTGTCCATCGCGCGCCGCGCGGTGATCGACAGTCACCGGTACGCCGCCGCCCGGCCCAGGCTGAGCGACTCGGACGACTGGACGCTGGTGGCGGAACGCGCACAGCCGACCGGCCTGCCCGGCTTCGACGACGGCATCGCGCTGCTCGACCTGCTGGACGCGCTGCCCGACGAGCGCCGTGAGGCGTTCGTCCTGACCCAGTTGGTGGGCCTGCCCTACGCGGAGGCGGCCGAGAGGAGCGACTGCCCCGTCGGGACGGTCCGCTCGCGCGTCGCCCGCGCCCGAGCGACCCTCGTCGAGCTGCTGACCGAGGCGGAGACGGGGGCGCAGTCCGAGGCCGCGGCCGACGCCGTGGCCATGGCGGAACCGGCGGCTGTGGCCGCCTGACGGGAACGCCGGTGTCAGTTTCGGTTCCCTCTGCCGGGAACTGACACCGGCCTCGCCCCGACTACTGGATCGGGCATCTGGTGGATCGTGGGGAGTTTCGATGCGTTCTCGTGCGGCGGGGTACGACGGCCGCCGGCTTCCCGCCCGGAAAGGGGACCCTGCCGCGTGAACTTGGCGCGCAGGCACGGCAGGTGAAGGTACTCCGATGAACATGGGCACAGGGACGGGGGACGCGCCGACCGAGGAGGAGTTCAGGGCGGCCGGCATCAAGCACACCTTCCTGAAGTCCACGGCCTGCGCCGCCACGAGCATCGACATCGAGGGCCTGCACGTCGCGTACGCCGGCCGTACGAGCCGGCTGAGCCCCGCCGAGGCGCCCCGGCATGTCGCGGCCACGTGGTCGCCCCCGCGATGTGCTGCAACCCGCCCTGCTGGCCAAGGTGTTCGGCGTACCGGCGGCCGTGGTCGCCCGGCGGGCCGGTGGGGCCAGCCGGTACGGGTATCCCTATGTCGGCCCCGAGCGGTGTCTTGGGGGCTGGTCCCGGGCGGTCACGCCGGTGAGCGCCCACGAACCGAAAGGTTGTGAACCATGAGCGACATCGAAGGCCTGGCCCCGGTGGCGACCTTCTGCGGCAACTGCGACTGCGGCTGTCCGCAACTGTTCGTCGACCCCGCCGCCCCGGCCGAGCGCCGGGTGATCCTCACGGACGACTTCGGGCAGCGGGTGCAGATGAGCGCCGACCAGTTCTCGTCGCTGGTCGCGGACGCCAAGTCCGGCAAGCTGGACGGCATCAGCACGGTCTGACGCCGTAGCGGGCACCGGCTCCATATCGAGCAAATCGTCGACCACGCCCGGGAACTCAGAAGTGAGGGGCCGCTGGGTTCCCGTGGCCGTGGCGGGCGCGCTGTCGTTCGTGGCGATGCTCGACATGAACATCGTGAACGTGGTTCCTGCAGCTGGACCCTCATGCCCCGCGCCGACGGTCAGCGCTCCTCGGCGACCTTCCGCAGATAGGTGCCGAGCCGGGCGATGGCCGACGGGTTGCGCGGGCTCTCGACCAGGTCGACGTAGTCGAGGACGAAGATCCGCTTGTGCTTGACGGCGGAGACGTTCCGCAGGGGCGCGTAGGAGAGGAGGAACTTCTTCTTCTGCTCGGCGCTCACGTCCCCGTAGTCGCAGATGACGATGACGTCGGGGTCGCGCTGTACGACGCTCTCCCAGCCGACGGTGGTCCAGGAGTCCTGGACATCGTGCATGACGTTGGTCCCGCCGGCCTCGCTGATGATCTGCTCGGGGGCGGCGTAGCGGCCGGAGGTGAAGGGCTGGTCCTGTCCGCTGTCGTACAGGAACACCTTCGGCCGGTCGGCGCCCGTAGGAGCCTTCGTGTGTACCTCGGCGACCTGCTTCTTGAAGTCGGCGATCAGCGCCGCGGCCCGCTTCTCGACGCCGAACAGCTTCCCGAGGTTGGTGAGGTCGGCGTACAGGGCGTCCAGGGGCGGCATGATGCCGCGCGACGTCTCCGTACGGCCGTTGTGGCAGGACTCGGTGAGGATGTACGAGGGGATGCCGAGCTTCTTCAGGGCGTCGGGGGTGAAGCCGCTGTCCTCGCGGAAGCCGTAGTTCCAGCCGGCGAAGACGAGGTCGGCGCGGGCGTCGAGGGCGTTCTCCTTGGTGAGCTGGTCCTTCGACAGCCACTTCACCTTGTCGTAGCCGTCCTTCCACGGCACGCCGCTCAGATCGCCCTTGTCGTCGGGCATGGCGAACCCGGCCATGCGGTCCTCCAGGCCGAGGGCGAACATCAGCTCGGTGATGCCGACGTCGTTGGTGACGACGCGTTCGGGCACCTTGTCGTACGTCACCTTGCGGCCGCAGTTGGTGAGGGTGACCGCGGAGGACTTGGAGTCCGCCGACTTCTGAACTGTGGCTCCGCAGCCGGTCGCGGTGACGGTCGCGGCGAGGCAGAGGGCGGTGGCTACGAGCTTGCGCATGTGGTTGTTCCTTGAGGCAGGAGGTCGAACAGGAGCTGGACGACGCCGGTCTCCGGGTGCCGTACCGGATGGGCACGGACCCCGAACACCTCGGCGAGCAGGGCGGGTTGAAGGACGTCGTGCGGGGCGCCGGAGGCGACGACCCGGCCGCCCTCGATGACGTACAGGACGTCGCAGTGCGCGGCGGCCAGGTTGAGGTCGTGCAGGGCGGCCAGCACGGTCAGGCCGCTGGCCCGCACCAGGGACAGCACGTCCAACTGGTGGGCGATGTCGAGGTGGTTGGTGGGCTCGTCCAGGACCAGCACCTGCGGTTGCTGGGCGAGCGCCCGGGCGATGAGCACGCGCTGCTTCTCGCCGCCGGACAGGGCGAGGAACCCGCGGTCGGCGAGATGGGCGACGCCGGTGCGGTCCATGGCCGCAGCACAGATCTCCCGGTCGGACGCAGCTGTACGGTCCCGGTGCGGGAGGCGCCCCATGGCCACCACCTCGGCGACCGTGAAGTCGAACTCGGCCGACGACTCCTGCGGCAGCGCGGCCAGTACCCGGGCGGCGGCCCGGGGCGCCATCGCGTGGACGTCGTCCCCGTCGAGCCGCACCACGCCGTCGGCCGGACGCAGCGCCCGGTACACGCACCGCAGCAGCGTGGACTTGCCGCTGCCGTTCGGGCCGACGAGCCCCACGAACGCCCCGCTGTCCACGGTCAGTCGAAGGTCGTCGACCAGCCGCGCCCCGGCCGCCTCGACCGTGATCCCCTCGATGTCGAGCCGCATGCTCACCGCCCCCCGAACGCATAACCGCCGCGCCGCATCAGCAGCAGAAACGCGGGCACCCCGACCACGGCGGTGATCACGCCGACGGGCAGTTCGGCGGGGGCGAGGAGGAGCCGGGAGAGCAGGTCCGCCCACACCAGCAGCACGGCCCCGGCGAGCGGCGCCACGGCCAGCACCCGCCGGTGATCGGCGCCGACCAGCATCCGTACGACATGCGGCACCATCAGCCCGACAAACCCGATGGCCCCGCTGACCGCCACCACGGTCCCGGTCACGGCGGCAGTGACGAGGAACAACTCCCTGCGCAGCCATGCGGGTTGGACCCCGAGGGCGGCGGACGTCTCGTCCCCCATGGCGAGGGCGTTCAGCGCCTCGGCCCGCCACCGCAGCCACACCCAGCCCGCCGCCACGGTCACCGCGGCGAGCGGCACCTGGGCCCAGGTCGCGCCGCCCAGGCTCCCGAGCAGCCACATCATCGCCGAGCGGGCGGCCTCGCCCCGGGCCGCGCCGAACACCATGACGGTGGTGACGGCCTCGAAGCCGTACGCCAGTGCCGTCCCGGTCAGGATCAGCCGCAGCGGGGTGAGGCCGTGCGGCGACCGCGCCACGGCATACACCAGCGCCGTCGCCGCGAGCGCCGACGCGAAGGCCGACAGGGACAGCGCCCAGACCCCGAGCCCCGCGAACGCCCCCAGCAGGATCACGGCGTTGGCGCCCACCGCGGCGCCCGAGGAGATGCCCAGCACGAACGGATCGGCGAGCGCGTTGCGCACCATCGCCTGCACCGCCACCCCGACGGACGCGAGCCCGGCCCCGACGACCGCGCCGAGCACGACGCGTGGCAGCCGGATCTCCCAGACGATGGCGTACGCGGCGACGTCCCCGGCGTCGATGGTGCCGCCGGTCAGCCCGGCCCCGAGCAGCCGGAAGACATCGCCCCAGCCGATCCCGGCGGCTCCCAGCCCCACACCGCACACGAGTGAGACGAGCAGGAGCAGCCCCAGCGCGAGGACGAGCGACACCACGGATACGCGCGAGGCACCGGGCAGTCGGGACGCTCCGGATTTGGGTTTCGGTCTCACTATCCGGGTCGGACTTCGGTGCACGGGCGGCGGTCCTTCGCCTGGGGCCGCCTGTGAGCATCGATCAGGGAGACAGCCCGTACGACCGTGCCGGCCGCGCGGTCCCCTCTCGCAGTCCACGGCGAGCAGTTCAACGGTCGCACCCACCACGGGCGATCGGGCTCGCGCGACGGACCACATGGTCCCCGCGCACACCGTTGCGGGTCAGCGCCGGACTCTCACCGGACTTCCCCCGCGGGAGGCCCGGGGAGCGTAACAGAAAGGGGTTCGGGGGCGGCCGGACAGGGGCGCCGTGGCCCGCGGGAGGGGGCGTTGTCAGTGCGCCGTGTTATCCAGGTGGGGACTTGGGAGGTGGACCGATGCTCATCGATACGACCGCCCCGCCGGCCCGTGCCGTCATCGAGGCGATCCGGACCGGCGACGTGGGCGCGTTGCAGGACCTGCTTACCGCTCATCCGGGGCTGGCCACGGCACGGCTGGGCAACACGAAGACCACGCGGACCCTGTTGCATGTCGCCACGGACTGGCCCGGCCACGTGCCCAACGGTCCCGCGACGGTGACCGCGCTGGTCGCCGCGGGCGCGGACGTGAACGCCCGGTTCACCGGCGCGCACCGCGAGACCCCGCTGCACTGGGCGGCCAGCACCGACGACGTGCCCGTCCTGGACGCTCTGCTCGACCTGGGCGCGGACATCGAGGCCGACGGCGCGGTCATCGGCAACGGCACGCCGCTCGCGGACGCGGTGGCCTTCGGACAGTGGGGGTGCGCGAGGCGGCTGCTGGAACGCGGCGCCCGCACCACCCTGTGGCAGGCCGCCGCCCTCGGCGAGGCCGACCGCGTATCCGCCTGCTGCACGTCCGAGTCCGACCCGCCCACCGAGGAGGACATCACCGCCGCGCTGTGGTGCGCCTGCCACGGCGGGCAACGCCAGACGGCCGGCTACCTGCTGCAACGGGGCGGAGACGTCAACTGGGTCGGCTACGACCAGCTGACTCCACTCGACGCCGCCCACCGCTCCGGCCATCCCACGCTGGTCACGTGGCTGCGCGAGCAGGGAGCGAAGTCCGCCGAGGAGTTGGTCTGACGGTGGGCGGGGATCGGCGTCGGGCGGGGACTGACGTCGGGCCGGGCGGGCGACGCCCTCGGCCGACGTGCGGCCGCCGAGGCAGGGGTAAGACCGGGAACACCGGGAACCCCGCCGGCGCCCGGCGGACAGCCACCGCACCCGTCGTTCACCCGCAAGTGCCCCCTGGGGTAGGGTCACCGGCGTTGTCGGCTACTGACTGGTAGTGCACCGGTGCGGGGAGTGTCGGAGGGCGGCGGGCAGATGGAATCCCAGTGGGGTGAGAGCGGAGCGGTGGGCGCCGACGGCACCCGCTTGGAGGAGCTGGCTCCCGAACCGCTGCTGACCCGCGACTACGAGACGCGCCCCTCGCTCGTGTACGAGCGACTCAGGCAGCAGCACGGACCCGTCGCGCCGGTCGACCTGCTGGGTGTGCCCGCGTGGCTGGTCCTCGGCTACCGGGAGGCGCTGCAGGTTCTCCAGGACGACGACGGCTGGCCCAAGGGGCTGGAGAACTGGCGGGCCCGCGCGGAAGGCGAAGTGCCCGCCGACTGGCCGCTCGGGCCGTCCCTGGAGGTCAACCATGTGCTGATCCAAGGCGGTCCCGGTTACAAACCGCTGCGGACGGCGTGGGACGTAGCACTCAAACCGTTCCAGGATCCCGGCCACCCCCAGGCGAAGCGGCTGAAGGCGGCCGTCACCGCCTACGCCGACGAACTGATCACCTTGGTCGGGCACGGGGGCGGCACGGGCGTGGCGGACCTGTCCGCGCAGTTCTCCCGGCCGCTGCCCCTGATGGTGGCCAGCCATCTGCTGGGCTTCCCCGGTTCACAGGGCGACGACGCGCTGATGGACATGTGGCGGGTCCTGGACGCGGGCCCGGACGCGGAGCCCGCCCTGGAGCGGCTGCTGGCGACGCTCGCGGAACTGGTGGCCGTGAAGCTGAAGGAGCCGGGGGACGACTTCCCCTCCTACCTTCTGGCCGCGCACCCCGACCTGTCGCTCGACGAGCTGGCCCGTGAGCTGTTCATGCTGCTCGGCATGACCTCCGACCACGTCGGGATCCTCATGTCCAACACCGTGGTCGAGGTCATCTCCGGTGACGGCGACGGCAGCGTGCGCGCCAGCCTGTCCGCCGGGATGATCAGGGAGACCATGAACCGGGTGGTCATGCGCAAGCCGCCGCTGGTGAACTTCGTACCGCGCTTCGCCGCCAAGGACACCCCGCTCGGCAACTACACGATCCGCGCGGGCGACCCGGTGTGGGTCTCCTCCGCCGCCGCGCACGCCGACCCGCTCTTCGCCGATCACGTGGCGGCGAGCAGCACCATCAGCACCCGGGCGCACCTGTCCTGGGGCGCGGGGCCCCGCCAGTGCCCGGCGCGCGAGCTCGCGTCGACCGTCGCGGCCGTAGGTGTGGGCCGGCTCTTCGAGCGGTTCTCCCATCTGGACCTCGCCCTCCCGGCCGACCAACTGCCGTGGCGCTCCTCGCCCTTCATGCGCGGCCTGCGCTCACTGCCCGTACGGTACGAACTCGCCTCCCTGCCCGCGCGACCCTCGGCATCCGCGCCGGCGTCGGCACCGGAGCGGGCATCGGCGCTGCAGACGGTGCAGGAGTCCGAGCCGGAGCCGGCCGAGCCGGTGCTGCCGGACCAGTCCGCCCGGCAGCGCTCGTCGCTGTGGCGCTATCTCACGGGCCTGATCCGCCCCGGTCGCTGACCAGGGGCCTACCAGGGCCCCGCCAAGGGCGCCATGGCCCGGCCCCGTGATCGACTGGAGGCCCGTCCCACAGCGGCGTACGGTCGAATGGTGGCGGGAAGCCACCGAGCCCCCCGCCGACGGCGCGATGCGATGAGCAACCCGGAGCCGACACCCGAAGCGCGGACCACCCCGCAGGAGACGGAGCGGGGCGAGGGCCGTGGCAGTGGTATGGCGTTGCTGGTCATCGCGTCCTGCCAGCTGATGGTGGTGCTCGACATCACCATCGTGAACATCGCCCTGCCGGACATCCAGCGCTCCCTCGACTTCTCCACGACCAGCCTGTCCTGGGTGATCAACGCCTACACGCTCACCTTCGGCGGACTGCTGCTGCTCGGCGGCAGAATGGGCGACATCCTCGGCAGACGGCGCGTCTTCATCTTCGGCGTGCTGCTCTTCGTACTCGCCTCGTTGCTCGGCGGAATGTCCCAGAACGAGTGGCAACTGCTCGCCGCTCGTGCCCTCCAGGGCGTCGGCGGCGCCATCGCGTCCCCGACCGCCCTCGCCCTGATCAGTACGACCTTCCCTGAAGGGCCCGAACGCAACAGGGCGTTCGGCGTCTTCGCCGCGGTCTCGGCGGGCGGCGGCGCGATCGGGCTGCTGGCGGGCGGAATCCTGGTCGAGTGGCTGAACTGGCGCTGGGTGCTGTTCGTCAACGTGCCCATCGGGCTGCTCATCGCGCTCGCCACCCCGCGCTGGATCCGGGAGTCCGAGCGGCACCCCGGTCACTTCGACCTGGCGGGCGCGCTGGCCTCCACCATCGGCATGGTGCTGCTGGTGTACGGGTTCATCCGGGCCGCGCAGGACGGCTGGCGTGACCCGCTCACCCTGGCCGCGTTCGGGGCGGCCGTCGTCGTCCTGCTGGCGTTCATCCTGATCGAACGGCGCTCCCGGCAGCCGATCACACCCCTGCACATGTTCGCGGACCGCAACCGGGCCGGCACCTACGGCATGATGCTGAGCCTCGCCGCCGCGATCTTCGGCATGTTCTTCTTCCTCACCCTCTTCGTCCAGAACGTGCTGGACTTCAGCCCGCTCCAGGCCGGCCTTGCCTTCCTCCCGGTGAGCGCCGTCATCGCGGTGGGCGCGGGGCTGGCCTCCCAACTCCTGCCGAAGTACGGGCCCAAGCCCTTCATGGTCACCGGCGCGATACTGGCCGCCGCCGGCCTCGCCTGGCTGACCCTGACCGACGTCCACTCCACCTACGCGGGCAGCATCCTCGGCCCGATCCTCGTATTCAGCCTCGGGATGGGCATGGAGTTCGTGTCCCTGACCCTGATGGCGCTGTCCAACGTGGCCATCCGGGAGACGGGCGCCGCCTCCGGGCTTCTCAACGCCACCCAGCAGGTGGGCGGTTCCCTCGGGCTGTCCATCCTGGTCACGGTGTTCGGTACGGCCAGCGGCAACGAGGCCGACCAGCAGATCCCCGCCTTCCTGTCCCAGGCGACCCCCGTGGAGCGGCTCCGCTTCGAGCGCACGGGGCAGCTCCCGGCGCCCTATGCCGACGAGATCCTCACCGCGGGAGTCTCCGCCGCCTTCATCATGGCCGCGATCTTCACCGCGATCGCCGCGGTGATCGCCCTCCTCGTCATCCAGGTCCGCCGCTCCGACCTGGAACGGCTCCAGGGGGGAGGAATGCCGATGGCCTGAGGTCAGCTGCCGATTCTCGCTGCGATGATCGGTGCCAGGCGGTCGGCGATGACGCGATGGCCCTGGTCGTTCGGGTGGACGGAGTCCGTCAGGTCGCCGGAGCCCAGCCAGCCCGTCGTGTCGACGAACGAGACCCGGGTGTCGCCGCCGTCGACGGCCGCCTTGACGGCCGCTTCGGTCTGCGGGACGTAGCGGCCGCGGAAGGTCTCCAACGCGAAGATCCAGGCCCTGGGGTAGGCGGCTCGGACCTTGCGCAGCAGGCTGGTGTACGCCGACTGGAACTGTGCGGAGCTGACGCCGTGGCCCACGTCGTTGGTGCCCAGGTTGATGACGACGGCGTCCGCCTGGTAGCGGGAGAATTCCCAGTCCGGGGTGGGCGCGTTGGGATTGAGCCGGGTGAACTGCTGCTCCAGGCCCACGCATCCGTCCGCCGCGGCGACCAGACAGGCGCCGCCCTGGGCGATCTGTGTGTGCTCCGTACCGAGCCGTTCGCCGATCAGCCAGCCGTACGCGGTACGGGCGTTCTGCGAGGTCGTGGTGCCGACGGTGATGGAGTCCCCGACGAACTCGATCAGCTTGGCCGGTGCCTGCGGCGCGAACGTCGTCGCGCCACTGTCGAGGGCCAGCCCTTGGAAGACGGCGTCACCGCGATAGGAGCCGGCCACCACCTGGTAGTTGACCTGGAGCGTGTGGTTGCCGGAAGCCAGCGGTGACGGGGTGAGGTCCACCGTGCCCTTGACGTCGTCGTAGAACTTCACCGGCCCGTTGTCGATGCGCGCCCAGAAGTCGATGGTGTTCCGCTGCTTCAGCTTGACCGTCCGGCCGGTGAACCCGACCCGGTAGTACGCGCCGGCCCAGTACGGGGTGTAGAGGGTGCTGGAGCTGCGGGTGTCCCAGCGGCCGACGAACTTGATGTTGGGGTCGCCGGGCTGGCCGGGAGCGGCCGCCTTGGTGGACACGGGGGTGGCGGTGCGCAGTTGGGCGGCGATGACGGGCGCCAGGCGGCCGGCGAACTTGGTGTGCCCCGCCTCGTTGGGGTGGCCGTTGCCGTCCTCGTAGTCGGTGCCGTCGGTGAGCCAGCCCGTGGTGTCGACGTAGTGCACCCTGGCGTCACCGGAGCCGTTGCGGGCGCTCACGGCGGCCCTGGTCTCCGTCACGTAGCGCTTCTTGAGCGTCTGCACGGCGAAGAGGTGCGCCTCGGGGTGCTTGGCGCGCAGGTCGCTCAGGAACTTGGTGTACGCCGACTGGAAGGCGGAGCCGGACACGCCGTGGCCGATGTCGTTGGTGCCCAGGTTGATGACGACCGCGCTCGCCCCGTAGCGGGAGAAGTCCCAGCCCTGGTCGCCGGTGCTGCCGGTCCTGAAGTACTGGCTGCTCAGGCCCGTACAACCGGACTGGGCGACGAGGCAGTAGCCCGCCCGGGCGATCCGGGTGTGCCGCAGGCCCAGCCGCTCGCCGGTCTTCCAGGCGTACGAGTCGAGCGCCAGCCGGTCGGTGAGGGCGCCGGCGGTGATGGAGTCCCCGACGAACTCGACCAGCCCTGACGGCATGGTCGGACTGACCGTCCGCGCGCCGGAGTCCAGCACCAGGCCCTGGAAAACGGTGTCGCCGGAGCGGTAGGAGATCCGCAGGGTGTGGGTGCCGGGGGACAGGGGCTGGGGCGTGAGGTTCACCGTCCCGCGGACGCCCGCGTGGAAGACGTCGGCTCCGCCGTCGATGCTCGCGTAGAAGTTGACCGCGTCCCTCGCCCTGACTTTCACCGTGGTGCCGGTGAAGGCCGTCTGGAGGTACGCGCCGGACCAGTGGGGCACGGCGCCCGTGCCTGAACTCGTGTCCCAGCGACCCACGTAGGCGATGTTGGGGTCGGACACCGAGCCGTCACCGGCCGCTGCCCGCGCCGGTGAGCCGCCCGCCCAGGACAGCGACAGCAGGCAGGCGACGAGCGCGGCGGTGACGAGGGCGGAAAGGGCGCGTCTGGGGCGGCGTAGGAGGAGGGGGTGGGGGGTGGTGGTCTGCACAGGGGATCCCTTTCACGTGTGGGGGTTGGGAGCGCTCCCATGAAGAACGGCTTTCTGAGAGAAGCAATGAAACGGTTCAGCGTCAAGGAGTCGCGTGTGCACGGGAGGGGCCGAGCGTGAGGGTGCGGTCACCTCCTGTGGCTCGTGTGACAGATGTGACGGTCCATCCGATGGATGGCTCGTGGGGAAGGTGCACGCGAGTCGTGCAGTTGATGTGACGACCTTCACCCCGATGTGGCTGAAAGTGATGAATTCCTTACGCAAGAAGCGCGTAAGGGACGGTAATGCAGACAACGTCCGTGGAGGTTTCGAGTGCGACCGTTCACCCTCAACTACGCCTTTCCCCGAGGGCTTCCGAACGCGGTGACGCCGTATCACTTCGACCCGGCCCGCCAGTTGAACGTGCTGCCCGACGGCCGCCCCGCCGTCAGTGACCCGGACCTCCTGCTCGCGGTCGGCACGACGACGTCCACGGCCGGATCCGCGACCCACTTCGACGACTGACGATCCGTGCGCGAATGACCGTACTGATCCTGACGTCCGAAGAGGACGTGACCGCCGACATGGTGGTGGCCAGGCTGCATGGGACAGGGACTCCCGTGATGCGGCTGGACCCCGCCGACCTGCCGGGCAAGGCCGTGCTGTCCGCCGACTTCGCCCATGGTGACTTCGACGGGCACCTGTCGGTCAACGGACATGTGCTCAGCATGGGAGGCCTGCGCTCCATATGGGTGCGCAGGCCCGGCGAACCGGCCGCGTACGCCGAGCATTCCTCACCGTGGCTGACCGCCGAGACCAGGCAGGCGCTGTACGGGATGCTCCACTCCGCCGCCGCGCGATGGATGAACCATCCGCGCAACGCCGACCAAGCTCGGCTGAAACCCTGGCAGTTGAGGGTCGCCCACCTCAGCGGCTTCGCCGTACCGCCGACGGTCTTCACCACGTCACCCCGGCTGGCGCGGGAGTTCGCCGAGGAGTACCGGGACGTGGTGGTGAAGTCGGCGTCAGGGCCGCCGCCCGGTGACCCCGGGCTGGCCCTGCCCACCACCCTCGTCGGCCCCGGCGCGGACTTCTCCGCCGTCGCGGCCGGGCCCGCGCTGCTGCAGCGGTACGTACCCAAGCGGGCGGACATCCGGCTGACCAGTGTCGGCACCCGGCTGTTCGCCGCGCGGAAGACCGCCGAACCCGGGCAGGTCGACGGACGCTACGGCGACACCGGGCACGCCTGGGAGCCGGTCCCGGTCCCCGAGCGCATCGGCAAGTCGGTGCACGAGTACGTCACCCTCGCCGGACTGGCGTTCGCCGCCTTCGACTTCGCCGAGGACGAGGACGGCATCTGGTGGTTCCTGGAGTGCAACCAGGGCGGCCAGTTCGGCTTCGTGGAACTGGAGACCGGGCAGCCGATCTCGGAGGAGGTCGCCCTGTGGCTGGCACAGCGCAGGGCGGACCGCCGCTCTCCCGAGAGCCGCCGGTGAGTCAGTCGTCGTCAGTCGCCGGAGCCGCTCACGAGGCGGTCGGTGACATGGCGCAGGAATCCGGCCGCGGTGCCGCCGTCGCGCACCCGGTGGTCGAAGGTGAGCGACAGCACTCGCTGTGGCCCGCCTTCGCCGAGGTGCCGGCCGGCTGGACCGTCGTCCGCGGTGCCGCCGGACGCCAGTCCTGCCTGGACTACGTTGAGAGGCACTGGACCGACATGCGTCCGAAGAGCCTCATCCGGGCCATGGGCGCATAGGGACAGCGGAAGCACGGGAGGAAACGGGATGACCACACGGCGGACGATCGCGCCGGAAGAGCTCGACACGCTGAACCTGGCCGATCCGCGGCTGCACGCCGAGAGCGACCTGTCCGCCGTGTGGCGCCACTTGAGGGAGCACCGGCCGGTCCACTGGAACCCGGCCACCGACACGGCCCCCGGCTTCTGGGCGGTGACCCGGCACGCCGACGTCACCTCCGTGTACCGCGACAGCGCACGCTTCACCTCCGAGGGCGGCAACGTCCTGGAGACGCTGCTCGCCGGCGGCGACTCCGCGGCCGGCCGGATGCTCGCCATCACCGACGGGGCGAGGCACGCCGGGCTGCGCCGCGTCCTGATGTCGGCGTTCTCGCCGCGGGTCCTGGAGCCGATCGTGGAGAGCGTGCGGCGCACGGTGACCCGGCTGCTGGGGGACGCCCTGGAGAAGGGGACCTGCGACTTCGCCGCCGACGTGGCGGCCGGCATACCATTGGGCTCCATCTGCGACCTGCTCGGCGTACCCGACCGCGACCGGGCCTACGTGCTGAGCCTCACGTCGTCGGCGCTGGGCTCGCACGAGGCGGACAGTACGGCCGCCGATGCCTGGATCGCCAAGAACGAGATCCTGCTCTACTTCGCCAACCTCGCCCGTGACCGGCGCGACAGCGGCCACGCGGACATCATCGCGCTGCTGGCGGGCAGCGAGGTGAACGGGCTGCCGCTGGACGACGACGAGATCATGCTCAACTGCTACAGCCTGATCCTCGGTGGCGACGAGACGGCCCGCCTGTCCATGGTCGGTGCCGCCCTCGCCCTGCTGGACCACCCCGACCAGTGGCAGGCTCTCAAGCGCGGCGACGCCGGGATCGACACCGCCGTCGAGGAGATCCTGCGCTGGACGACCCCCGCCCTGCACTCGGGGCGCACCGCGACGACCGACACCGAGGTCGGCGGCCACCCGATCAAGGCGGGGGAGATCGTCACCGTCTGGAACGCCTCCGCCAACCACGACGAGAGGATCTTCGACGCCCCCGGCGAACTGCGCCTGGACCGCACCCCCAACAAGCACGTCACCTTCGCCTACGGCCCGCACTTCTGCCTCGGCGCCTACCTGGCCCGGGCGGAGATCGGCGCCGTACTGGCGGGACTGCGCGACCTGGTGGCGGAGATGGAGCAGACGGGCCCGGCGAAGCCCGTCTACTCCAACTTCCTCAGCGGCCCGAGCGCACTGCCACTCGCCCTGAAGGCCGCCTGAACTCCCCTACTCGGCCAGCTCCTTGCGGATGCGGTCCAGCATGAATGCCGAGGACTCCTCGGCCCGTTCCTCCCAGGCGAAGACGCAAGCCGTGGCGACGCCGTCGAAGTTCAGCTCGCGCAGGGTGCCGAAGAACGCGTCCCAGTCGACCTCGCCCTGCCCGATGTCCAGGTGCTGGTGGATGCGGGCCGGGGTGCCGGGCGGGTTGAGGATGTAGCGCAGGCCCGACGATCCCTTGTGGTTGAAGGAGTCGGCGATGTGCACGTGCTGGAGCTTGTCGCCGGCGTAGCGCATCATCGCCGCGATGTCCGCCGTCGGGTCCGCGCCCGACAGGTGGAAGGAGTGCGGGGCGCAGTAGAGGTAGTTCACCCACGGTTTGTTGATCGCGCGGACCAGGTCGACCGCGGGGGTGTTCTCCTCGCAGAAGTCGTCCGGGTGCGCCTCCAGGTTCAGAGCGATGCCTTCGCGCTCGAACACCGGGAGCAGTTCCTCCAGCGAGCGCCAGAAGGCCGCCTCGCTCTCGGCGGCGCGCTCGGGGCGGCCGTTGAACTCCGAGTTCATCAACGGACATCCGAGATCGGCGGTGATCTCGATCATCCGCTTCCAGTAGCGGACGGCGGCCTGCCGCTCGGTCTCGTCCGGCGAGGACCACTTGTACAGCGGCAGCACGGAGGACAGCTGTACGCCGTGCGTGCGCAGGGAGTTCTTCAGCTCGGCGATCCGCCCGTCGTCCGCCCGTGGGTGCAGGAAGAACGGCATGAAGTCGTCGCGGGGCGACAACTCGATGTAGTCGTAGCCGAGTTCGGCGACCGTGCGCACCATCGCGTCGATGGGGAGCGCGCGGAACATGTACGGGTCGAGGGCGATCTTCACGCGGCACCTCCGTAGAGTGCGGGGCGGGGCTTGAGGTCGGTGGCGACTACGCGGCCCGACTCCAGGGCCTCGACGGTCGCGCTGGTGATGACGGTGGCGGCATAGCCGTCCCACGCCGAGGGTCCGGTGGGTTCGCTGCCGGCGGCGACGCCCGCGATCCACTCGCGGAACTCGGTGTCGAAGGCGTCCGCGAAACGGGCCACCCAGTCCGTGAGCACCTCCGTGCTGTGCTGTCCCGCGCTGCGCAGGCCGACCGAGGCCGGGTCGGGCAGCCGGACCAGCCCCTCCTCGCCGACCGCCTCGCACTGGATGTCGTAGCCGTACTGGCAGTTGACGAAGACCTCCAGATCGATGCGGACGCCCCTGGCGGTCTCGAAGAGCATGATCTGCGGGTCCTTGAGGTGGGCGAACCGCTTGCTCGTGGCGCGCGGGGTGACCACCTGGGTGGAGACGATCTCGTCGTCCAGCAGCCAGCGCAGCACGTCCACCTCGTGCACCGCCGTGTCCAGGGCGGCCATGGAGGAGGTGTACGACTCGGGGACGGTCGGGTTGCGGTGGGCGCAGTGCACGATCAGCGGCTCACCGATGCGACCGGAGTCGATGACCTGCTTCATCTTCCGGTAGCCGGTGTCGTAGCGGCGCATGAAGCCGACCTGGACCAGGCGGCGACCGAGTGCCGTCTCGGCCTCGACGATCCTCAGGCAGTCCTCGGCGGTCGTGGCGAGCGGCTTCTCGCAGAACACCGGTTTGCCGGCGGCTGTCGCGTTCAGTACGTGCTCGGCATGGGTCGGGCCCCAGGACGTCACGAGGACGGCGTCCACGTCGTCCGCCGCGATCAGGGCCGCGCCGTCGGGCAGCACCCGGGCACCGACCGGCGCCGCTGCCTCCGCGGCGCGGGCGGCGTCGATGTCGGTGACCGCGGTGACGCGGGCGCCTGTGACGGTGTCGGTGAGGCGCCGGATGTGTTCCTTGCCGATCCAGCCGGCGCCGATGACGCCTACACGTACGGTCATGTTGGAGTCCTTAGAACAGGGAGAGTGGAAGCAGAGGGTCAGGAGAAGCGCGCCCGGAGTTCGGCCTCGAGGGTTTCGAGCGAGCGGCCCTTCGTCTCGGGGACGTAGCGCTTCACGAAGGCGAGCGAGAAGACACCCGCCACCACGAACAGGAAGAAGGTGTGGGAGATCCCGATACCGGAGACCAGCGACGGGAAGACCAGTCCGATCACGAAGTTGGTCAGCCACAGCACCACGGCCGCCACACCCATCCCGAAGCCGCGCATCCGCATCGGGAAGATCTCCGACAGCATCAGCCACGTCACCGGCGAGATCGCGCCCTGCTGGAAGGCGAGGAAGGTGACGGTCATGGCGAGCACGGCGTAGGCCCGGCCGTCGCCGGACGGCAGCACCAGCGAGAAGATCCCGATCAGCAACAGGGCTGCCGTGGTGCCGATCTGACCGGTCATCAGCATGGGGCGGCGGGCGACACGGCCGAGCAGCCAGATACCCACGAAGGTGGCCAGCACCGAGATCACCCCGTTGGCGATGTTCGCGGTGAGCGCGCTGTCCGCGGCGAAGCCGGCGTCGGTGAGGATCTGGGTGCCGTAGTACATGATCGTGTTGACGCCGGTGATCTGCTGCACGATGGCGATGCCGAAGCCGATGAACATCAGCTTGCGCACCCAGGGCGTGGCCTTCATGTCCTGCCAGCCGCCGAGCTTCTCCTGGTCCTCCTTCACGGCGAGCGCGGACACCTCCGCGAGCTCGGCCTCGGCGCGCTGCTGCGACCTGACCTGCTTGAGCACGTCCAGGGCCTCGGTGAAGCGGGTTTTGGAGGCGAGCCAGCGCGGGCTCTCCGGCATGATGAGCATGCCGAACCAGAGCACGACGGCCGGGACGGTGGCGATCACCAGCATCCAGCGCCACACCCCGCCGGACTCGCCGCCCACCTGGGCGATGATCGCGTTGGAGGTGAACGCCAGCAACTGACCGCTGACGATCATCAGTTCGTTACGGGTGACCAGTGCGCCGCGCCGCTCGGCGGGCGAGACCTCGGCGAGGTAGACCGGCACGGTCACCGAGGCGCCGCCGACCGCGAGGCCGAGCACGAACCGGGCGACGACCATGACCGCGGTCGTGGGTGCCAGCGTGCAGCCGAGCGCGCCGATGAAGAACAGCACCGCGAGCGTGAGGATCGTACGGCGCCGTCCGCGCGCGTCCGACAGCCGCCCGCCGGTCACCGCGCCGAGCGCGGCACCGAGGAGGAGCGAGCTGGTGACCATGCCCTCGGTGACCGGGGTCAGGCCCAGGTCGTCGGTCATGTACGGCAGGGCGCCGTTGATGACGCCGGTGTCGTAGCCGAAGAGCAGTCCGCCGAAGGTGGCGATGACGGTGATGAGCCGCAGCCTGCGGGAGACAGCCGGCGGGGCGTCGTCCGTGACGGGGGAGGGGGTCTGTGTCGCGTCGTCCTTGACGTCCATGGGCCGTCTCCTCACTGGTCGCGCGTCGTGAGCGTGGGGCGCCGGGTCCCCGTAAGGCCGCAGCCCGCCAGGTGCTCACGCGTGCTCACGGCGATGGGGAGCGGCGTGTCGGGCGCGCACGGGTACAGGTCCTGCTCGACGATCACGAACAACTCGGCGTCCAGCTGGGCGAGTTCGGCCACCACATCGGCGGGCTTCGGCACACCGGCCGGGGGCGAGACGCACACGCCGCGCTTGACGGCCTCGCCGAACGACAGGCCCTCCGCGGCGACCTGGGCGAGGATCTCCGGGTCCATCTGCTTGATGTGCACGTACCCGACGCGCTCGCCGAAGCGCCGGATCAGATCGAGGTTGTCGCCGCCGCCGTAGGCGACGTGCCCGGTGTCCAGGCACAGGTTGGTGTAGCGGGAGTCGGACTCGTTGAGCAGCCGCTCGATCTCCGGCTGGGTCTGGAGGTGGCTGTCGGCGTGTGGGTGGATGACGAGGCGTACGTCGTACTCGTCGAGGAGCAGCCTGCCGAGCCGGTCGGCGGACTTGCCGAAGCCCGCCCACTGCTCGGCGGTCAGCTCCGGCGGCTCGGTGAACGCGCCGGTCTTCTCGTCCCGGTACATGGGCGGGATGAGGACCAGGTGATGGGCGCCCGCGGCGGCGGTCAGCTCCGCGACCTGGCGGACATGGGCGAGCATCCCGTCCCACGCCTCGGGCCGGTGCAGGGCGCCGAAGGCGGTGCCACCGGAGACCTGGAGGCCGCGGGCCTCCAGTTCCCCCTTGAGCTGCTGCGGGTCGGTGGGGAGGTAGCCGTACGGCCCGAGCTCCAGCCACCGGTAACCCGCCCGGGCCAGCTCGTCGAGGAAGCGGGTGTACGGGACCTGCTGCTCGTCCTCGGGGAACCAGACGCCCCAGGAGTCGGGGGCCGAGCCCAGGCACAGGTTGCCCGCGGTGGTGCGGAGCGAGGTTGGCACCGTTGCCATGACGTGTCCTTCGGGATGGGGACGGAAGTCAGTGGACGTATCCACACATCGTCTGTCGCGCTCTACTAGCGCGCTCTAGTGCGAGTACGATGACCCTGATCCAAATGTCATGTCAATAGCTTGTTGCCGGGAGATTTCGAGACCGGGCTAAGGTGATCCGCGTCGAAGGGTGGGTTCACAGGTGGATGCTTCGGGCAGGCAGCGGCCCACGATGGCGGACGTCGCCGAGAAGGCGGGCGTGTCCCGAGCGCTCGTCTCGATCATCTTCCGCGACCTGCCGGGTGCTGGCCGCGAGACCCGCGAGCGGGTTCTGCGCGTCGCCGACGAGATCGGCTACCGCCCCGACAACGCGGCCCGGCTGCTCGCCCGCGGCCGCAGCCGCACCCTCGGCGTGATGTTCACCGTCCACCAGTCCTTCCACATGGACCTCATCGCCGGCATCTACCCCGAGGCCGAGCGGCTCGGCTACGACGTCCTGCTCTCCGCCGCCGCCCAGGGCCGCAGCGAGGAAAAGGCGGTCGAGGCACTGCTCGGCCACCGCTGCGAGGCGGTGATCCTGCTCGGCCCCGACGCGGATCCCGCCTACCTCGACGAACTCGGACGCCGTACCGTCACCGTCTCGGTCAGCCGCCGGGTGCCCCAGGCGCGCGTGGACTTCGTGCACAGCGCCGAGGGCAAGGGCGCACGGCAGGCCATGGACCACCTCGTGGAACTGGGCCACCGCCGGATCGTGCACATCGACGGCGGGCGCGGCCCCGGCTCGGCCGAGCGGCGGCGCGCGTACCGGGCCGCGATGCGCCGGCACGGGCTGGAGGCCGAGCAGCGGGTGATCCCCGGCGCGCACACCGAGGACTCGGGCATCGAGACAGGCCGGCTGCTGCTGGCCGAGCGCGACCAGGGGCTGCCCCTGCCCACGGCGGTCCTCGCGGGCAACGACCGTTGTGCGATGGGCCTGTTGATGACCCTGACGCGGGCGGGCGTCGACGTCCCGCGCGACCTGTCCGTGGTCGGCTACGACGACAGTCATCTCTCTCACCTGATGCCGATCGGCCTGACCACCGTCCGCCAGGACGCGGTCCTCATGGCCGAGAACGCGGTCCGCTTCGCCGTGGACCGGCTTCAGAACCCGGAACTGGAGCCCCGCGAGGCCGTACTGGACCCCAAGCTCGTCGTCCGGGGCAGCAGCGGGCCGGCCCCGCAGGAGCCGGCGTGAGAATGGACAGCGGCGAGGAACCGGCCTGGCAGCGAACAGCGGCGAGGTCGGCCGCGCCCCGTCGCGGCCACGGCCGACCCCGCCTGTCCATGGATGCGCCTAGCGCGTGCCCTTGGCCGCGAACTCCGCGACCGCGTCGACGTTGTCCTTGGTGATGAACGCGGGCCCGGTCAGCACCGGAGCGGTGCCGCCTCCGCTGAAGTTGCCGTTGGTCTTGTACAGCCACAGCGAGTCGACCGCCAAGTAGCCCTGCAGATACGGCTGCTGGTCCACGGCGAACTCGACCTTGCCGTCCTGGACGGCTGAGACCAGCGCCTTGTTGAGGTCGAAGGTCGCGACCTTGGCCTTGGCGCCCGTGTCGGACACCGACTGCACGGCGGTCAGTGCGAAGGGGGCGCCGAGGGTGACCACCTGGTCGATGGAGGAGTCCTGCTGCAGCTTGGCGGTGATCGTCGACTTCACGGACGGCATGTCGGTGCCGTTGACGTAGAGGATGTCCGTCTTGCCCTTGAACCCCTTCTTCAGACCGGCGCAGCGGGCCTCCAGCGCGACATGGCCCTGCTCCTGGATGACGCAGAGGGCGTGCTCGGCGCCGGTTTCGTTGAGCCGCTCACCGAAGGCCTCGCCGGCGATGTTCTCGTCCTGCCCGAAGTACTCGAGCATGCCGAGGTCCTTCCAGTTGTCCAGGCCCGAGTTGAAGCCGACGACGGGGATGCCGGCGGCGGTGGCCTTGGCGACGACGGCCTTCATGGCGCTCGGCTTGGCTGCGGTGAGGGCGATGCCGTCGACCTTCTGGTCGATGGCGTTCTGCACCAGGTTGGCCTGGTTGCCCGCGCTGGGGTCGTTGGAGTAGACGAGCTTGATGTTGTCCTTGGCGGCGGCGGCCTCGGCTCCCTTGCGGATCAGGTCCCAGAAGGTGTCGCCGGGGGCCGCGTGGGTGATCATGGCCACGGTCATCCGGGGTGTGGTGGCCTTGCCCGCCGAGGCGTCCGCGGCGCCTTCCTCGGAGTCCTTACCGCCGGAGCTGCTGGAGCAGCCCGCGGCGAACAGGACGCCGGCCACGGCGGTGGCGGTCAGAGCGGCGGCTCGGTGGTGTCTGCGCATGTCCCATGCACCTCGCTGTGCTGATCAGGGCGGGTTTTCAGGTGGGGGGAGGGTCACGGGTCACCGCCCGTCGGATACGGCTGGAGCGCGTTACTAGCGCGCTCTAGTGGCACGTACTATGCGGTCGCCCGGAGGTGGGTGTCAATGGGCTTGTCAGGACGTATCGACAAAGCCGAGGTGGAAGGGGCGTCGCGGTGGGCGTCGCGGTGGGCGTCGCCAACGGCGTCGCGATCGGCTTCACCGTCGGGGAAACGCGAAGCCGCCCCGCCTCTCGGAGGCGGGGCGGCGGACGACCGACGCTTCGGTCAGGATGCGTTCCGAGCGGTCAGGCCGGGCGTATCACGCTGTGGATCGCCGACTCACCGGCGTAGTCGATCGGCTCCTCGCGTATGACCCGTCCCGGACCGGGGGCGTGGATCATCATGCCGTTTCCGGAGTAGATGCCGACGTGGCCGATGTGGAAGAGGACCAGGTCGCCGGGCTCGGCATAGGTGAGGGCGATGCCCCGGCCTGCGGTCGCCTGCTCCTGCGGGGTGCGGGGGAGCGTGATGCCGGCGGCCCTCCAGGCGGCCTGGGCGAGGCCCCCGCCGTCGTACGCGTCCGGGCCTGTCGTCCCCCACACGCAGGGCTTGCCGATCTGGGCGCGGGCGAAGTCCAGTGCCCGCGTGGCTCGGGTGTCCTGAGGGGCGGTGGTGGCGGTGACGGTGGTGAGGGCGGTGCTCGTGTCGAAGGACTGACCGGTGGTGTAGGTCTGGCCGGTGTCCAGGACCTGACTCGCGGCGGCGGTCTGGTCGGCGGTGGCGGAAGGGGTGTAGGCGGGCTGAACTGCCGTGCCGGACCAGGCTGTTGTGCCCGCCGGGACCGGGGTCAGGTCGGACGCGCCGAGGTCCTGCAGTGCCTGCCACTGTGTCTCGGCCGAGGGCTGGACCGGGGCCGGTGTGGCGCTCCAGGTGTCGGCGGCCGGGGCCTGGCCCAACGGGGTCTCGAGGGGCGTGAGTTCCGTGTTCTGCCGCACGGTGTACGCGGACAGCAGCTCGCGGGCGCGGTCGAGCTTGCGCTGGTTCTGCTCCTTGGTCGTCCGGAGGGGGGACCGCTGAGGGTCGGCCGTCGGGGCGGGCGGGGCAGGCAGTGCTTCGGGGGCGGGAGGCAGGGCGGCGATCGGGCCGGCGGCCAGCTCCGCCATGGGTGCCGTTCCGGCCCCGGCTGCCGGGAGCTTGGCGACGGGTGCGGCCGGTAGCGCGGCGACGGCTCCAGCGGGCAGCTCCAGGGCGGCGCGGCCGGACGGCTCCCGTCCCCCGTCGGTGAGGCCCTCCAGCGTGCGCTCCGCCGACCGGGCGGGCCGTGCCACGGTGGGACGGTCCGGCACTCTGTCCCTCGGCAGCGTGGCCGGGACGGTCGGGCCCAGCTTCGAGCGGGCGTCGTCGAACCACTGCCGGGCGACATGGTCGAGTGCGGGGTCGCTCCGCCTGCTCTCCTCGCTCCGTGCACTGGCGGCCTCGCCGGCGGGCCTGCGTCCGGGGTCCGTAGGCCCGCCGGCGCGCTTGCGCGGTCCTGTCGTCGCCGCGCGGGTGGCGTTGAAGGTGCCGGTGTCGGACTCGGCCTGGTCGTACAGGGAGCTGACCCGTCGGCTGACTTCCTCGCGGCTCGGGGCCTCGTCCCCTGCGGAGGGGGTGGCGTTGGCCGTCTGGGCGAGCAGGGCCACAGAGGTGAGGGCCGCCGACGCGAGTGCGGAATTGCGCATACCGGGGAGGCTCAAAGCTCCCGGACGCGCGGTGCGTTCCGGCGCCATGGGCGACGTACTCCTTCCGTAATCCGCCTACCGAGTTAGCGGTGGGGGTCCCCCCAGGCCGTTCAGGCACTGGGGGAGGGTTCGGGCGGTCGGTTCCGGAAGGTGTGCCCTACGGCCCTTGCCCCGAAGGGAGGTTGGGCCGATTCACCCCAAGTTTCGGTTGGGTCCCCGGCTCCAGCGGCCCCTGGGGGTCCACCGGACTCGGCGGAGGCCGCACGTCCCGACGGGGTTCGCCGGAGGTCGTCGTGCGGCCTAGGCGTAACCTAGCCAACTTGTGTGACTCGCGTGAAGGTTGACGTGTGAAATGTCCGATACGTTTTTGTGACCTTCGACGCTCGGAGCGGACCGGTGGCCGGATTCACTTCGCGGCGCGTTGGCTCCGCCACGCCGCGTAGTGATCGAGGACCGTCTGCTCGATCGGGCGGTAGCTGATGCCGAGTTCGCTCACGCTCCGGCTGTTGTCCACCCGGAAGCGGATGCCGAGGTGCCCCCGGATGTAGTCCTGGGTCAGCCCGAAGGCCGGCCCGAGGATGCGTACCGGCCAGTGCGGGAGCGCGGTGCGCGGGAGGCGGAGGTCGCGGGGGTGGCGGGTCCGGAGGATGCGGGCCATCTCGTGGAAGGACGTCATGGTCGGGGCGGCGAGGATGTAACGGCCCTGCGCGTCCGGGTTCTCCGCGGCGGCGATGTGCGCGTCGGCCACCTCGCGGACGTCCACCGTGGTGAAGCTGAAGTCCGGGGCGCCGTAGAAGAAGTAGCCCTTGAACAGCTCCTCCAGCAGGAACAGACTGCCGGACTCAGAGGCGGGGGTGAGGGAAGGGCCGAGGATCAGGCCGGGGTTGACCGTCACCAGCCGCCAGCGCCCCTGGGCGGCCTCGGCGTCCCAGGCCGCGCGCTCCGCGACCGTCTTGGCGTAGTGGTAGGGGTTGTTCGCCACGGTGCTGGTGGTGTTGAAGTACCGCTCCGACAGCACGGCGTCGTCCATGGCCAGGACGTCCGCGTAGTCGCCGAAGATCGCGCCCACGGTGGAGGTGAGGACGAGCCTGTCGACCGTGGGCGTCCGCTCGACGGCCGCCAGCACGTTGCGCGTGCCGAGCAGGGCCGGGTCGACCATGTCCCGGCGGCCGTCCTTGATCTTCTCCGGCATACGGAACGGCGAGGCCACATGGAACACGACCCGGCAGCCGCTCATCGCCTCGTCGAAGGAGCCCTCCGTGAGCAAGTCCGCCTCGAACAGGGACAGTCGGCCGGGATGCGCCTCCTGCATCTCCCGCAGCGGGCGCACCTTCGCCGGGTCGGCGATGCTCCGCACGGTGCTGTGGACCTCGTACCCCCGCTCCAGAAGCCGCTTGACCAGATGGCTGCCGACGAACCCGCTGCCACCGGTGACCAACACGGTCTTCGAACCGACTGCGCCCACCGTCACTCCTTCTCCCACGCGGAAGCCGGTCGATCACGGTAGCGGCGGCACCGGTGCACGGCCATGCCTTCAAGGTGAAGTCTTCAGCACCGGCGGAGCCCTCAGCGCTCGTACACGATCCGCCCGTCGAACACCGTCATCACCACCTCGGCGTCCGTGATCGCGTGCGGGTCCAGGTCCAGTAGCGGACGGTCCAGGACACACAGGTCCGCGACCTTGCCGACCTCGACGGAACCCTTCCACTCCCCGGCGAAGTCCTGCCGGGCCGGGCTGATCGTGTACGCCCGCAGTGCCTCGGCCAGGTCCACGCACTGCTCCGGGCCGCTCTGCCGCCCGCTCGCCTTCGACTCCCGCAGCATCATCGCGGCCACGCCCTGCCGCCAGTCGGGTGCGGTGATCGGCGCGTCGGAGCCGGCGCAGACCGCGATCCCGGCCTCGACTGCGGTACGCACGGGCCACTGGTAGGCGGAGCGTTCGGTGCCGATGACCTCGTCCATCAGGTCGGAGATGGTCCACTTGATGGCGGGGTTCATATTGACCCCGTAGCCGTGCGCGGCCAGCTTGGCGAGGCTGTCCGCGCCGATGAAGTCGCCGTGGATGACGTAGTGCCGGGCGTCCGGGCGGGGCGCGGCCGTGTTCGCGGCGACGAAGGCGTCCACGACCGTGTCGATGGCCCGGTCCCCGGTGACGTGCACGCCCAGCTGGAAGCCGGCCTCGTGTGCCAGCCGGATCATCTCGCGCAACTCGGCGACCTGGAGCGCCGGGGTGGTGCCGTGCACGCACAACGCGCCGTGGCCGCCGTCGGCGTACGGCTCATTCATCCATGCCGTACGGTTCGGCGGCACCCCGTCGCCGAAGATCTTCACACCGATCGCCGCCAGCAGACGCGGGTCCGCCGACTCCGGTCGGCGCAGTTCGGCCAGCCCCTTGCGTACGTCGTCCGCGGAGCCGCCCATGGGTGCGGGCAGCAGCAACACACTGACCCGCGCGTCGAGTTCACCGTCCTCGACGAGTTCGGTGTACGCGGTCCAGTTGTCGGTGCTCAGGCCGCCGAACAGGGTCTGCGCGCCGCCGGGGCCGAGGCCCGGCTCGGTGTAGCTGGTGATACCGCGTGCGTGCAGTTCGCGGACCACCGCCTGGATCGCCTGGCGGCGCTGGGCGACGGTGGGGGAGGGGAGCGCGGCCTGGACGAGTTTTCCGGCCGCCTCCCGCAGGATGCCGGTGGGTTCCCCGACGGCATCGAGGTCGATGACACCGCCGGGCGGGGGCGTGCTGTCCGCGTCGATGCCGCAGCGGCGCAGGGCCGTGCTGTTGACCCACACCATGTGCTGGGAGAAGTCGGTCAGACAGACCGGGTTCTCGGGCGCCACGGCGTCCAGATCGCGGCGGTGGGGGAAGCGCTGCGGATCCGCCAGACACTCCGCGAGGTATCCGGCGTCCCAGCCGAGCCCGACGACCCACTCACCGGGACGGGATGCGCGCACCGCCCGCTCGACGGCAGCGGCGACGTCGGCGATCGACCCCACCGTCGGATGTCCGACGTCCAGGGCGAAGGGCGGCTTGGCCAGGCCGTACGCGGCCCCGTGCAGATGCGAGTCGTTGATGCCGGGCAGCACGGTCCGGCCGCCGAGCTCGACGATCCGCGTGTCGGGTCCGGCCAGGGCGCGCATCTCGGCATCGCTGCCGACGGCGACGAGGTCGCGGCCGCGCACGGCCACGCCTTCGGCGACCGTGAAACCGGCGTCGACGGTGAGGACCTGACCGCCGGTCAGGACGAGGGTGGGGGTGCTGTCGCTCACGCGAGGCCTTTCTGTGAGGCGGGGCGAGTCGTTGGTGGTCATCGCGTCTGCCGCGGACCGAAGCAGGCGAGTGCCGCGCCCGCCACCAGGGCCGTGCCCTGGGCCATCTGCTGCCAGAACGTGGGCACGTTCAGCAGCGTGAGGCCGTTCTGCAGGCAGCCGAGGAAGAGCACGCCGAGCAGCACTCCGAAGACGGAGCCCGAGCCGCCCGTCAGAGCGACCCCGCCCAGCAGGACGGCGGTCAGCACGGTCAGCTCGAACCCGGCGCCCGAGGTTCCGGCGACGACGCTGTCCAGAACCGATGCCTTGATGGCCCCGGCGAGGGCGGCGGCGACGCCCGTGGCGACGAACAGGGTGAACGGCGTACGGCGGACGTCGATACCGGAGAGGTGGGCGGCCTCCCGGTTGACGCCGATGGCGAAGACGTGCCGCCCCGCCGGGGTGAGCGCCAGGAACAGGGCGCCCGTCACCAGCACGAGCACCGCGATGAGGACCGGCGCGTCGATGCCTGCGATCCGCGACCCGCCCAGCCAGGCGAACCCGGAACCGAAGCCGCTCAGCGGCAGTGGGAAGAGCTGCTGCGCCAGTCCCCGTACGGCGGTGAGCATGCCCAGCGTCACGATGAAGGCGGACAGGCCCAGGTAGCAGCACAGGACGCCGTTCACGGCGCCCACCGCCGCACCCGCCGCCAGCGCGCCCAGCACGGCGACGACCGGTGACTGCTGCTGCGACGCGGCGAGCCAGCCCGCCACCAGCCCGCCCAGGGCGAGCGTGGAGCCGACCGACAGATCGAGGTAGCCGCTGATCACCAGCAGCGCCAGCGGCACCGCGACGACGGCGAGCGTGGCGGCGTCGGTGGCGATCCCGCGCAGGTTGCCCGTGTCGAGGAAGCTGCCGGTGGTCAGCTGGAAGACCAGGACCATCAGGAGGAGCACAGCGAGCAGAGGGCGACGCCGCAGGGCGGTCAGGCCGGTCCCCGCGAGGGCGCCCGGGGAGGGCAGTCGGCGGCTGGTGAGGGGCGTGGTCGCGGGACCCGCGGGGCTGGGAGCAGGGCCCTTGGTAGCGGTGGTCATGGTGCTCCTTCGGGTGCGGCGGGCCTGTCGGGTGGTGCGGGGGCGTCGGCGGGGGTGGGCAGTTCGAGCGGTGTGGGGGAGGCGGGTGCTGTGGGTTCGTCCGGCGGTGCGGGGGAAGCAGGCGCTGCGGCTTCTTCGGCGGGGTTGGACGTGGCGTCGTGTACGACCGACAGCAGTGCCGTCTCCGTGAGTTCGGCTCCGCTCAGCTCGCCGACGACCCGGCCGCCGGAGACGATCAGGCAGCGGTGGGCCAGCGCGACGACCTCCTCGGGGTCGCTGGACGCGAACAGCACAGCGGTGTCCTGCTGTTCGGCGAGTGAGGAGACGACACCGTAGATCTCCTGGCGCGCGCCCACGTCGACGCCCTGCGTCGGCTCGTCCAGGAGCAGCACGTCCACGGTGCGCGCGGCGTTGATCCACCGCCCCAGGACCAGCTTCTGCTGGTTACCGCCGGAGAACGCGGCCGCCGGCAGCCGTGGCCGGGCCGGACGCAGGCCCACCGCGGCGGACAGCGCGCCGAAGACCCGACGCTCGGCGCCGAGCGCGCGCACACCATGCCGGGCGAGTGAACGGACCGTCGGCAGGAGGGTGTTGTCCTGGGCGCTGAGCGACGGGAACAGGCCCTGTCTGCGCCGGTCCGCCGGTACGAGGGCGATGCCCGCGGCCAGCGCGTCGGCCGGCCGGGCGGCCACGACGGCCCGCTCCCCGACCCGCACGGTTCCTCCCGAGGCACGGCGCCTGCCGAACAGGGTCTCCAGCAGACGCGTACGACCGGAACCGATGAGCCCGTACAGTCCGACGATCTCGCCCGCGCCCACGCGGACGTCGACGGGGCCGAAGCCGGGGCCGCGCAGGCCGTCCACCGTGAGACGCGCAGTGGGTGGGGAACGGCGCGGAGAGGCGGCGGTCCGGATCGCCGGACGGGCTGCCTGCGAGGGGACGGACGCGGGGCCCGGCCCGACGCCGGAAGCCAGGCCCTGCGGGGCGTGCGCCCGTCCCGCGATCGCGTCGATCAGCTCCCCCCGCGTCTGCCCCGCCACTTCCGAGCGATGGCTCACGCGTCCGTCCCGCAGCACGGTCACCGCATCCGCGAGCCGTTCCACCTCGGCCAGCAGGTGCGTGACGTAGACCATGGCCAGCCCCTGGGTGCGCAGGTCCTCGACCCGTTCGGCCAGGGCGTCGCTCTCGGCGCCGGACAGCGCCGCCGTCGGCTCGTCGAGGACGAGGACCGAGGCGCTTCGGCTGAGGGCCTTCGCGATCTCGACCAACTGCCGCTGTCCCATGGGAAGTTCACCGACCCGGTCGCGGGGCGAGCAGCTCGCCGCGACCCGCCGCAGCAGCACGTCGGCGACCTCCTCCTGGGCGCGACGGTCGATGCGGCCGTACCGGGTCCACTCCTGGCCGAGGAAGATGTTCTCGGCCACGGTGAGGGAGTCCACGACGCTGAGCGTCTGGAAGATGATCGCCACACCGGCGGTGATGGACTCGCGCGGCGTCAGCCGTGGATATGCCTTCCCGCCCACCTCGATCGTGCCCGCGTCCGGGGGGAAGGCACCGCCGAGGCACTTGATGAGCGTGGACTTGCCGGCGCCGTTGTGCCCGAGCAGGGCGTGCACCTGGCCCGCCGGGACGGTCAGGTCCACGCCGTCCAGCGCCCGTACGCCGCCGAAGGACTTGGTCAGACCCCGGATGCGGAGATTGGTGACCGCTGTCATGACACGCCCTACGCGTTCTGGGCGAGCAGCGCGTCGATCCGGGCCGCGTCCGCACGCTGCACCAGCGTGATCGGCACCTGCGCGCTCGGGTTCGCCTTCCCCGCGGCGACCGCGCGCGGCACGTCCACGATGGCGGCGGCGATGTCCTTGGGCGCGAGGGCGGCGGAGGCGCGGTAGAAGGTGCCCTGCTTGATCGCGAGGAGGGAGGGCGCCGAGCCGTCCTGCCCGCCGACGAAGGTCTTGGCGTCGTCCTTCGCCCGCCCGGTCTGCTGGAGCGCCTTGAACCCGCCGTACGCCGCCGCGTCCGTGACGCCGAGGATGATGTTGAGGTCGGGGTGCTTGGCGAGGATGGCGCGGGACTTGGAC
Source organism: Streptomyces regalis (assembly GCF_001509475.1). Classification (GTDB taxonomy): domain Bacteria; phylum Actinomycetota; class Actinomycetes; order Streptomycetales; family Streptomycetaceae; genus Streptomyces; species Streptomyces regalis. Next base: position 20,101 of record NZ_LLZG01000243.1, on the reverse strand, counting down.
AGGCCGGTGTCCGGGTCGATGGCCTGCTCCTCGGCGACGACGTCCACACCGGGCGCGTTCTTGGTGAAGGCGTCGATCATGCCCTTGGTGCGCTCGCGGCCCAACTGGATGGTGCCGTCGGTGAGGAAGGCGACCTTGCCCTTGCCGCCGAGCCGCTCGCCCGCCCACTTGGCGGCGGCCTCCCCGAGCAGGGTCCCGCCCTCGACGAAGCTGAACCGGATGTCGGCGCTCTGGTGCTCCAGCGATCCGCCGTAGGTCACCCAGATCAGCCCCGCGTCCAGCGCCGCCTTGGCGATGGACCCCGTCGCCTCGAAGACCATCGGGAACGACACGATGGCCGGGACCTTCTGGGCGACCCAGGCATGGAGGTTGGTGGCCTGGGTGTCGGCGTTGCCCGCGTCGCTGGTGGTGAGCAGCGAGATGTCGTGCCGCTTGGCGGCGGCCGTGGAGAGCTTCACCAGGGTCGAGTAGAGCGGGAGTTGGGTGAAGGGGTAGTCCAGGCCGATCCTGGTGAGGTCGCCCGAAGCGCCGCCGGTCGGTGCGGCCTGAGCCGAGCTCGCTCCGTCGTCCGGCGCCGAACATCCGGCGGCGGCCAGCGCGGCGGTGGCGACGGACGCGCCGGACCAGGCGAGGAACCGGCGTCTTGAGGCCGGGGAGGCGGATGAGGGGGATGCGGTCATGGCGGTGCCCTTCGGGGGACGGGGCCCGGTGGGTGCCGGGCGTCGGTGCATGCCGAACAGGAAAGACCCGGGCAGGTGGCGCCGCCATCCGTACAAATACCGACCGTTGGGCCGTAGGGGCGGCGGGGGCGAAGACGACCGGGCCGGCCCCGATACCGCCGCACGCAGGCCGCCCGCCACGCATCCGAGACCGCCCCGCGACACCGAACGCCTTGTGGACCGCCCCCGCCCGCCATATCGTTAGGGCCCAAACAACCTCCCCGTGGTCGTCGGTCCCCCGGAGGCCCGCATGATCAGCCACCACCATCTCGCCGCAGCCGCCCGCATCGGCATGCTCACCCGTGAGCGGGACACCACCTCGGCCTGCGCGCAGGCGCTGAGCGAACTCGGCGCCGCCCTGCCGCTCGACGCCGCCACCCTGCTCGCCATCGACCCGCTGACCGGCGCCCACGTCCAGGTGGCCGGCGTCGGCTACGCCCCCGGCGACGCCGAGGCGCTGGCCGCCGAATTCGTGGCGACCCCGTGGTACGGCAACGTCGTACGGCAGGAGCTCCCGCCGTCCATCACCGAGGACGCCGAGGACGCCGGGCAGCGGTTCCGGCACGGCTGGTTCTACGCCGAGCGGGTCCGCCCGGCCGGATTCCGGGACGGCGTGACGGGAGCGCTGCGTCACGAGGGCCGGCTCGTGGGGCTGGTTCATCTGGCCGCGGAGGGCGCGAACGCCTACGACACCGAGGCGCGCCGGCTGCTCGCCTCGGTGCTCCCGGCCCTGGGCGCGATCGCCGACCCGACGGCCCGGCCGGGCGAGTTGTACGACCTGCCGGAGGAGGCAGGGGCGAACCTCGTCGCCGGCGGAGGTGTCGTCGACCTCCCTGGACACGGACCTGCCCAGGTCCTCGAGGACGATGAATTCGCTTGCCTGGTGCGGGCGTTCGAGGAGTCCGGCGGGTTGCGGCTACGGGTGCTGTGGCCGGTGGGCCGCGCGTGGCGCCGCGTCGTGCTGCGCCGGTGCACCGCGGGCTCGGCGCTCGTCCGGCGGGCGGTCGTCGTCCACGAGGAACCCGTCGAGCTGCCGTACGGACTGAGTCCGCGCGAGCTGGAAGTGCTGACGCGGGCCGCGATGGGGCAGACCAACCAGGCCATCGCGGCAGCCCTCTATCTCTCCCCGCGGACCGTGCACAGCCACGTCGAGCACCTCCTGCGCAAGACCGGCTGCGCCTCCCGCGCCGAGGCCACGGCGCTCGCGGTGCGCGACGGCCTCCTGCGGCCCGCCCCCGAGGACGTCTCCCGCTTCGTCGAAAGGCAAGGATGCGCATGACGGCCACCACACCCCGCATGCTGCTCGTCCTCAGCGAGAACTGGACCCTCACCGGCGGCCGCGCCGATCTGCCCAGGGCCGTACGGTGGGCCCGCGAGGCCGAGGACGCGGGCTTCGACGCGGTGATGGTCAGCGAACACATCGTCCTGGGGCCCGACGCCGCCGCGGCCGGCCTCATGGGCAACCGCCGCGACTACGCCCTCCCGGGCAACCAGGACCCGAACACGCCCTGGCCGAACTCGCTGCTCCTGCTCGCCGCCATCGCCTCCGTCACCGAGCGGCTGCGCCTGGCCGCCGCGGCCGTCCTCGCACCGCTGCGCCATCCCCTGCTGATGGCACGGGAGCTGGGCACCCTCGACCTGCTCAGTGAGGGACGACTGGTGGTGCAGCCCACGGTCAGCTGGAGCAGGGACGAGTACGACGCTCTGGGCGTGCCGTTCGGCGACCGGGGCCGGTTGCTCGACGAACACCTGGAGATCTGGGCGAAGGCCTGGGGTCCGTCACCGATCTCGCACGCGAGCGAGCACTACTCCTTCAAGGACGTCTGGTTCGAACCCAAGGCCTACCGTCCGGAAGGTCCCCGGCTGTGGTTCGGCGGACGGCGCCTGCACGGTCCGGTCCTGCGCCGGCTCGTCCGGCACGGCCACGGATTCCATCCGCTCGGCCGGCCGACGCCCGAGGACATGCGGCTCCTCGAGGAGGCCCTGGCCGCGGCCGGGCGTGACCCCGCCGACCTGGAGATGATCGGCGGCACACCGGCCGTCTTCCCCGACGACCGCTCCCCGGCGGACCTCGGCGCGGCGCTCGCGTCGATCCCGGAGCAACGGGAACAGGGCTTCAAGACCTTCTGCATCAAGCCGAACCAGTTCATCGACGACCCGGACGGGGTCGGTGCGTTCTGCCGCGACGTGATGCGGCCTGACAATTCCCGCCTGCCCCGCGACGCCTGGCACGCACTCCCCCAGAGGGGGGACCCCCAGCCGCGTTGCCGAACCGCCCACGTGGCTCCTCCCCCACACGCACGGGCGGCCACGACCGAGGAGGCCGCGCAATCCGGTGATCTCGTGGTGGCGACCGTCCCGCTGAAGGCCTACGACCGACTCCCGGTCGCCGCCCTGTCGGGAAAGACCGTGATCGACACGATGAACTACTACCCGGACCGCGACGGCCGCCTCGCCGAACTGGACGCAGGTGAACCGACCTCCAGCGCTCTGGTCCAGCGGCACCTGGCCGGCTCACGCGTGGTGAAGGCGTTCAACAACATCGACTTCCGGCGTCTGGAGACGTCCGCCCGCCCCTCCGGCGCCCCCGACCGCAGCGCGCTGCCCATCGCCGGTGACGACCCAGGGGCCAAGGCCGACGTGGCGCGGCTGCTGGACACCCTCGGCTACGACGCCGTGGACATCGGGACGCTCGCCGACAGCCGGCGCAGCGAGCCCGGCACGCCGGTCTACGTCCATCCGTACATGGCGCCGCGGCCCGAGGGGCTGAGCCAGGAGGAGGGGCACCGCTGGTTCTTCGAGACGCCGGGCGTCCCCGTCTCCGCGGACCGCGTCAAGGAACTGATCGACGCCACGACCATCGAGAACTGAGGCCACCATGCAGGGAACACTCGTCACCGTCCCTACCCCGGACGGAACCGCCGACGCCTACCTCGCCCGTCCCGAGGGCAGCGCCCCGCACCCGGCGGTGCTGATGTACATGGACGCCTTCGGCCTGCGCCCGCACCTGAAGGGGATGGCGGACCGGCTCGCCTCGGCCGGCTACACCGTCCTGGTTCCCAATGTCTTCTACCGCCACAGCCCGGCACCCGTCGTGGAGTTGCCCGAGTTCATCAACCCGGCCGAGCGACCGGAGATCTTCCAGAGTCTGCGCCCGGCCGCGCAGACCCTCACCCCCGAGGCAGCCGTGCGGGACGCCGGGGTCTACCTCGACTGGCTCGCCGACTCCCCGCTCACGCTCGACGGCCCGGTGGGCGTCACCGGCTACTGCATGGGCGCCGCACTCGCCCTGCGCACAGCCGCGACCCATCCGGACCGAGTGGCGGCCGCGGCCGGCTTCCACGGGGGGTACCTCGCGACGGACGCCCCGGACAGCCCTCACCTCCTCGCCGACCGCATCACCGCCGAGCTCTACTTCGGCCACGCCGACCGGGACTCCACCAACCCGGCCGAGCAGATCGACCGCCTCGACAAGGCCCTCACCGCGGCCGGCGTGCGCCACCGCGGCGAGGTCTACCCCGGCGCGCACCACGGCTTCACCCAGGCGGACACCGCGATGTACGACGCCGAGGCGACGCAGCGGCACTGGGCGGCCCTGCTCGATCTGCTGGGCCGCACCCTGCCGTCGTCGTGATCCTCCGTCCGTCACCACCGGGGCAGGCGGAGTTCGTACTCGGGATGGATCCGCCGCATGTACCCGGTGTCGTCGCGGCTGCGCACCCCTGACTCCACGTACAGCCGGTGCAGCCGGTCGAGGGCGTCGTGGTCGAGCTCCACGCAGAGGCCCGGTCCCGAGGGGACCTCGACCGCCCCGTCCCGCAGTTCGACGACGCCGGGGACGATCACGTCGTCGGCCGAGTTCCACGGGTAGTGCGTGTCGCAGGAGTGGTCGAGGTTGGGGATGGCCGCCGCGACATGGGTCATGGCGGCGAGGCTGATCCCCAGGTGGGAGTTGGAGTGCATCGACAGGGCGATGCCGAACGCCTCGCAGACCGCGGCCAGTTCACGGGTGCGGCGCAGTCCGCCCCAGTAGTGGTGGTCGGTGAGGAGCACCTGGATCGCGTTCTGCTCGATCGCCGGCTTCAGGTGCTCCCAGGCGATCACGCACATGTTGGTGGCGAGGGGGAGCGGCGAGTCCTTCGCCACCTCGGCCATGCCGGGGATGGTTGCGGTGGGGTCCTCCAAGTACTCCAGTACGCCGTCCAGTTCGCGGGCGACATACCGTGAAGTCTCCACCGTCCAGGCCGTGTTGGGGTCCAGGCGCAACGGCTGCCCGGGGAAGGCCTCCGCCAGCGCCCTGATCGCGGCGATCTCCTCGTCGGGCGGGAAGACGCCGCCCTTGAGCTTGAACGAACGGAAGCCGTACTGCTCTTGCATCATCCGGGCCTGCTCGACGATCCCGGCGGGGTCGAGCGCCTCGCCCCAGTCGTCGCCGACCGCCGGGCGGCCGTCGAGGGCGGGGTGTTCGGCCCACTTGTAGAAGAGGTACGCGGCGAACGGCACCGAGTCGCGGACCTTCCCGCCGAGCAGATCGCTCACCGGACGGCCCAGCAGCTTGCCCTGTGCGTCGAGGCAGGCCACTTCCACCGCCGAAGTGGTCCAGCCGCGCTCGTGGGAGCTGGGCACGGTGGGCAGCAGGGCGGCGTCGATCGCGGCCGCGACGGCCGTCGTGTCGAAGACGTCCATGCCGACGACCACCTTCGCGGCCGCCTGAAGTCGTTCCAGGCGGGCGATGCCGCCCGGCGACTCGCCGAGGCCCACCGTGCCGTCCTCCAGGACGAGTTGGAGGATGACACGCAGGGCGAGCGCCTCATGGACGCCGCCCGAGTTGAGCAGGGGCGGGTCGCGGAAGGCGATCGGGGTGACGATCAGCTCGCGGATCCGGGTGCCGACGGTGGTGCTCATGCGCGGACCGCCTCCAGGCCGTGGTCGATGAGTTTCGCGAGCCGGGCGACATGCTCCGGCGTGGGGTCGAGCAGCGGCGCACGTACGCCGCCGACGTCCAGGCCGCGCAGGGTCACTCCGGCTTTAACGAGCGCCACGGCGTATCCGGGGACCTCGTCGCGGAGTTCGACGAGGGGGCCGTAGAACTCGTCGAGGAGCCTGCTGATCACCGCCTCGTCGCCTTCGGCCAGTGCGCGGTGGAAGGCCAGCGCGATCTCCGGGGCGAAGGCGAACACGGCGGAGGAATAGAGGTCGACGCCGATGCCGCGATAGGCGGGCGCGGTCATTTCGGCGGTGGGCAGGCCGTTGAAGAACTGGAAGTCCTCGGCGCCGGGTACGGCGCGTACGGCCCGGACGATGCGGTGCATCCGCTCGATGTCGCCGATGCCGTCCTTGAGACCGACGACCTTGGGCAGGGCGGCGATCCGGGCGGCCGTGGTCTCGGTGAGGCGGGCGGTGCCACGCTGGTAGAAGATCACCGGCAGTTCGGTCGCGCCGGTGATTTCCTCGACGTACCGCACCAGGCCCTGCTGCGGCGCCGTCACCAGGTACGGCGGCAGCAGCAGGATGCCGTCGGCGCCGGCGCGTCCGACGCGGGCGGCCTGGTCGCGGGCGACCGGGGGAGGGCCGCCCGCCGCCGCGAGGACGGGGACGCGTCCGGCGGTCGTCTCGACGGCGACCCGCGTGGCCCGTTCGATCTCGTCGGGCGTCAGCGCGTGGAACTCTCCGGTGCCGCAGGCGACGAACACGCCGCCCGCACCGGCCGCGACGCCGCTGTCGATGTGCTGGGCGAGCCGTTCCTCGTCCAGTGACCCGTCCGCGGCGAACGGCGTCACCGGGAAGAACAGCACTCCTTGGAACTTCATGTCTCCCTCAAACGTGGGGGGTTGGTTCAGCCCTTGGTGGCCCCGGCGGCGATGCCGGTGACCAGCGAGCGCTGGAGGAGCAGATAGACGATCAGGCTGGGGATCAGAGCGATGACCGCACCGGCCAGCACCACCCCGGAGCCGACTTCGGGGTCGGTGCGCAGGATGGACAGGGCGACGGTGACCGTGTAGTCGGTGGGGTCCTTGGCGGCGATCAGGGGCAGCAGGTACTGGTCCCAGATCATGATGAACCCGAGCACGCCGGCCACACCGAGAGCCGGCTTGCACAGCGGCAGGACGACCTGCCACAGCATCCGCAGCTCACCGACGCCGTCGAGGCGGGCGGCCTCCTCGATCTCGGTGGGGATGTCCCGCATGAACTCGGTCAGCATCATCACCGAGAAGCCCCAGGCGCCCAGCGGCAGGATGACGCCCCAGACCGTGCCCTTGAGGTCCAGGTGGACCACGGGGACGTCGCCGAGGACCAGCGACAGCGGGATCGCGATGACCTCCTCGGGGAGCATCAGCGTCATCATGAACAGCATCATGATCAGCGCCTGGCCGCGGAACCGGTGCCGGGCCAGCGCGTACGCGGCGAGGGTGCACACCACGAGCTGGAGCAGGAGCCCGCCGCCCGCGATGACCAGCGAGTTGCCGAGGTAGTCCCAGATGCCGCGCTCGCCCGCCACCTTGAAGTTCAACAGCGTGCTGTCGTGCGGCAGGAACGACAGCGAGGAGCCGCTGGGGTTGGGTGTGAATGCGCCCGAGAAGATCGTCAGGAACGGGGCCGCGAAGACGGCGAGGGCGATCAGGCAGAGCAGGATGCGCAGGGCCCAGGCGAGAGAGGGCTTGTCGTTCCAGCCGAGGGCGGTGTCGAAGCGGGCCGGGGTGGTCCGCTGCGCCTTGGTGCTGCGTCCGGCCGGGGTGTCGGGGGCCGTCGGCCGGACGGGGTCGATGACGGGGGCGCTCATCGCGCTTCTCCCCTCTTACGGAGGTAGTTGACCATGACGGTGAGGAGCAGCGTCACGCAGAGCAGCACGACCGAGGCCGCGGAGGCGCCGCCGATGTCGTTGCGGGTGAAGCCCAGGGTGTAGGCGCGGGTCATCCAGACGTCGGTGGACCCGGCCGGGCCGCCGCCGGTGAGGACGTAGACCTCGGTGAAGACGCGCAGTCCGCGGATCGTGGCGAGCGTGAGCACGATCATGAGCGCCGGACGGATCGCGGGGAGCGTGATGTAGCGCAGGCGCTGCCACAGCGAGACCCCGTCCATGGCCGCCGCCTCGTACAGCGAACGGTCCACGCCCGCGAGACCGGCCAGGAGGATCACCATGTTGTACGGGGCCCAGATCCATATACCCATGGCCATCGTCGAGTACAGCGCGATGTCCGGGTTGTCGAGGAACTGCACTGGCCCGAGCCCGAGCAGGTGCAGGCCGCTGTTGAGGAGGCCGTCGGAGGTCGGGTAGTACATCAGCCGCCACAGCTCACCGACGACGGCGGTGGCGGTGACCGCGGGCAGGAAGACGGCGGTACGGAGGATCTTCAGCGAGCGGGCCTGGCCCTCCAGGAGCAGAGCGAGGGCGAAGCCGAGCAGGATGGCGCCGAGCGACTGGCCGAGGCCCAGGACCAGGGTGTGCCCGATGGCGTCCTGGAAGCGGTGGTCGGCCAGGACCCGGGTGTAGTTGTCGAGGCCGATCCACTGGTCGCCGAGGAAGGGCCGTACGTCGAAGAAGCTGAGCCAGATGCCCTTGGCCATCGGCCAGAACTTGAAGACGAGGGCGAGCAGCAGACCCGGTGCCAGGAAGAGCCAGGGGACGACGGCCTTCTTGCCGAGGACGCCGAAGACTCTGCGCGCCGCGGGGGCGGGGACGGTAGCGGTCATGTCAGCAAGTCCTGGTCCTTGAGGTCACCGGCGAGGGTCTCGTTGAGCTCCCCCAGCTGGGAGCGGACGTCACCGCCGCAGTACGTGAAGATCGCGTTGAGCGCGTCGGCGGTGTCCTGCTTGATCGGCGCGAAGTCCGGCGCGTTCGGGAACTGCTGCGAGGCGTCCTCGTACGCCTTCTGTACGACGCTCCAGCGGGCGTCGTCACGGACCTTCGCCGCGTCCAGCGTGGAGTTCACGGGGATGCGGACGACGGGCTGGTTCTTGCCGGTCATGGCGAGCTTCTGGCCCTCGGGGGAGATCAGGAAGGCGGCGAGGGCCTGCTCCTGCTTCGTCTTCCCGGTCCTGGCGCCGAAGTAGATGTTCTCGCCGTCGGCCAGCACGTCCGCGCCCGCGGGGCCGGCCGGGGCGGGGACGACCTCGTACTTGTCCTTGCCGGGCGTGGTGTCGAAGGTGGCGATGTTGTACGGGCCGGTCATGTACATCCCGGCGTTGCCGTCCTGGAAGTTGGTCGCCGTCGAGGTGACGGCGGTCAGGGCGCCGGGCTGGGTGACACCGTTGTCACCGCAGAAGAGGTTGTCCTTCATCCAGGTCACGGTGTGCACCGCGGCGGCGGAGTCCATGGCCGCCCGGTAGGTGCCCTTGCCGTCCGGCTCGATGATCTGCGCGCCGCCCTGCCACAGGAAGCTCGCGCCCCACCAGGCGGCGTAGCCGTTCTGGGCGCTGCCCGGCACGACCATGCCGTAGGTGTCGGCCTTGCCGTCGCCGTCCGGGTCCTCGGTGGCGAAGGCCTTGGCGACGGAGAGCATCTCCTGCCAGGTCGTCGGTGCCTTCAGGCCGAGCTTCTGCAGCCAGTCCTTGCGGATCATCAGGGTCTGGGCCTGGCGGGAGTACGGGATGCCGTAGTGCTTGCCGTCGATGCCCACCGTGGACGACCAGGTCTTGCCGGTGATCTGGTCGTGGCCCGCGATCGAGGCGGGGTCGATCGGCTTGAGCAGGCCCTGGCCCTGGTAGCTGCCCATCAGCGCCGTGTCGTTGATCATGACGTCCGGCAGGTCCTTGGTGGACGCCCGGCTCTGCAGCTGCTGGTCGAAGTTGATGACCGGCTGGTAGTCGATCTTGATGCCGGTCTTCTTGGTGAAGGCGGCGAAGACCCGCTCGTAGGTGGCGGCGGGATCCGGGTTGCTCCGGGTCCACACCTCCAGCGTGTTCGGGTCGTCGTTGCGCGCGCTGCCGGAACCGGAGCCGCACGCGGCCGTTCCGAACGCGAGCGCCGCGGCGGCGAGCAGGGCGGCCGGGCGGCGACTTCGTCGGCGATCCCGCATGGGCACACTCCATGGTTCCATGGAGTTCATATACATGAACTCACTTCACGCATCTAAATGATGGGCCAAGCTACGAATCGTTTCAGCCGTATGTCAAGACATGGCGGCGGGATTTCACCGGCCCTGTAAGGGCGGGCGTGGATGGGTGAGTTCGCGTCACCATCGGAAGACCGGCCACGGCACGTTGTGTACGACTCGCGGAGGTCGCACGAGTGTGCGGCCAGTCGAACGGCGGTGTAAGGGGCTTCCGGCGAGCGGTTGGGCCCGTCCGGCGCTCCGTCGCGGCACCCCCTGTGTGGGAAATGTGAACCAGCTGGCCGGGGCGCGCAGGCGTGATGTGCGGATGCCGGGAAGAGGTCTTCACCGAACTGCCTCCCGGGCTGGCCTGAAGGCGCCTTGCTCGGTCAACTTCGAACACAGCAAGGTGGGTTGAGCACTTGAGCATCAGGAGTCACAAGCGCGCTGCTTGAGCCGTGCGGTCGATCGCCCACGGTGATGACGGGGGAACTGGTGCGGTGCACGTGTCGACGTCGCCCTTGTATAGGTGACGTTTCGTGCCCCGGGTCGGGAATGCCTCCCTCTGCCATCTCTTGGTGTCTTTGTCCGGTACCCGAGACAGGGAGTAGGAGGGGGAATGCCGATGAGCGCGGTCAGCGCCGCCAAGCCGACGTATCCCGGCGTCTACGTCGAAGAACTTCCCAGCAGCACCCGCACGATCTCGACCTTGACCACGTCCGTGACGGCCTTCGTGGGCCACACCCGACGGGGTCCGCTCAACGAGCCGGTACGCGTCACCAGCTTCACGGAGTTCGAGCGCCGCTTCGGCGGCCTGAGCGCGCAGAGCGCCGTCGGCTACGCGGTTCACCAGTTCTTCGGCAACGGCGGCACCGTCGCGGTGATCGTCCGTGTCGCCAAGGCCGGCAGCGGCAAGGCCGCCTGCGTCACCCTCAAGTCCACCGAGGGGCACAGCGAGGGCCCGGTCCTCGAAGTGCACGCCAAGGAGCCCGGCGTCTGGGGCAACGGCCTGCGCGTCGCCGTCGACCACGACACCCCGTGCCCCGACGAGACCTTCAACCTGCGCGTCTACGACGCCAAGGGTGACGCCCGCGAGAGCTTCACGGGCCTGTCCATGGACCCCGCCAACGGCCGCTACGCGCAGACCGTGATCAACGCGGGCTCCAAGCTGATCCGCGTCGAGGTCGTCGGTGAGGGCCGCCCCGACCCGTCCGGCACCGTCTCCAAGCCCTTCGGTGACGAACTCCCCGACCTGGCCGTCGACTTGACCGTCAAGATCGGCGAGGTGGAGCGCGAGTTCACGCTCTACGACCCCGACTGCGACGGCGAAGCCCCGTGCAGCGTCGCCGAGTTGGCGCTGCTGCTGGAGCGCAAGCTGCGCGCCCTGCCCGACGCGCCCGGCAAGCACGCCTTCGCGGGCGCCGAGGTCACCGCCTTCGGCCGCCGTATCCAGGTCGTCGCCGGCTCCACCGACCCCGAGGACGTCGTCCGCTTCCTCGGCGAGTGCGCCAACGATCTCGGCCTGGAAGCCTCCGTCAACCCGCCGGTGTTCCCGCTGGAGGGCGGCGAGGACGGCGAGGCGCCGGGCCCGCGCGACCTCATCGGCTCCGAGGGCGACAAGAGCGGTATCCAGGCCCTGCGCGGTGTCGCCGACGTCAACCTGCTGGCGCTGCCGGAGCTCGCGGCGTACGAGAAGACCGAGGACGCGCTCACGGTCATCTCGGCCGCCCAGCGGCTGTGTGCCGAGCGTCGGATCTTCCTGCTGGTCGACGCGCCCAGCACCTGGGTCAGCGTCGACACCGCACGCGCCGGGCTCGCCGCCTTCGACGCCGTGCGCGGCAACCACGCGGGCCTGTACTTCCCGCACCTGCAGCTCACCGACCCGCTCACGGGCCGGCTGCGCTCCTTCCCGCCATCCGGCGCGGTCGCCGGCGTCATCGCCCGCACCGACTCCGAGCGCGGTGTGTGGAAGGCCCCGGCCGGCACTGAGGCGCGGCTCGCGGGCGTGCACTCGCTCACGGTCAACCTCACCGACCGCGAGACCGGCCTGCTCAACCCGCTCGGCGTCAACTGCCTGCGCACCTTCCCGGTGACCGGCCCGGTGGTGTGGGGCTCGCGCACGCTGGAGGGCTCGGACGCGCTCGACAGCGAGTGGAAGTACGTGCCGGTGCGACGGCTCGCGCTGCACGTCGAGGAGAGCCTCCAGCGCGGTCTGCAGTGGGTGGTCTTCGAGCCCAACGACGAGAACCTGTGGCAGCAGATCCGGCTCGCCGCCTCGTCCTACCTGCACACGCTCTTCCGTCAGGGCGCCTTCAAGGGCGGCACCCCGCGCGAGGCGTACTTCGTCAAGTGCGACAGCGACACGACGACCGCCGAGGACATCGAGAACGGCATCGTCAACGTCCTCGTCGGCATCGCACCCGTGCGGCCGGCGGAGTTCGTGATCGTCAAGATCCAGCAGACGTCCGGGCAGTTCGCGCTCTAGGCGCGGGGAATCGTGGAGAACTGAGAGAATCCGATGGCTGAGTTCACGGTCAACGCGCATCGCTTCGACCCGTACAAGAACTTCAAGTTCCTGGTCCTGTGGGACGGTCGTACGGTCGCCGGCATCAGCAAGATCAGTCCGCTGAAGCGGACCACCGAGGTCGTCAAGCACCGGCACGGCGGCGATCCCAGCTCGCCGCGGCTGTCCCCGGGCCGCTCCGAGTTCGAGGGCGTCACCCTGGAGCGCGGCGTCACCCACGACCCCGAGTTCGACCGCTGGGCCAACAAGGTCTGGCAGGTCGGCGCCGGGCTCGGCTCCGAGGTGTCCCTCGCCGACTTCCGCAAGGACATCATCATCCAGGTCCTCAACGAGGCCGGTCAGGTCGCCGTCTCACACAAGCTGTACCGGACCTGGCCCAGTGAGTACCAGGTCCTCGGCGAGCTGGACGCCAACGCCAACGCGGTGGCCATCCAGTCGCTGAAGCTCGAGTGCGAGGGCTGGGAGCGTGACTACGAGGTGCCGGAGCCGGAGGAGCCGTCGTTCCTGAATCCGGCGTAGGGCCTGTTGCGGAAGGCCTGTCCTCCACCCGGAGGGCAGGTCCCCGCGGCGCTGGGGCAGGTCCCGCAGTGCTGTCGAGGCACTGCCCGCTCGCGCGAAGCCGGATGACCCGGTCAAGCGCGTCGCGGGGCGTTCGGGATCTTCGCAACAGGACCTGGCGGCGGGCGATCTGCGGCAGGCGATCTGACGAAGAACGTGGGAATCGGGGGAGGACATGGCGATCACTCGGGCGGCCGACTTCCTGGCCACCTGGGAGGCCGGGCTCGGCCGGGCACCGGCCGGGCGTGCCCTGCTGCTGCATCGCGCCGCCCGCCCGGAGCTGGGCGGCGAGCCGGAGGCGCTTCTGTCGCTGCCGGTGGGCGAACGTGAGGCGGACCTGTTCGCACTGCGCCGGGCCCTGTTCGGCGAGCGCATGCAGGTGCGCCTGGCGTGCGGCGCGTGCGGCGAGGACATGGAGTTCGAGCTGGACGCCGGGGAGTTCACCCGGAGCCTGGCCGTACGCGGTGAGCCCGTGGTGCGGATCACCGAGCACGGCTGGGAGGCCGAGTTCCGGGTGCCCGGCGTCGCCGACCTGACAGCCGCGGCCCGGGCCGACGACCCGCGCAGGGCGCTGCTCGTCCGATGCCTCGTGACGGCTGCACGGGACGGAGTCCCGGTCCCGGCCGAGGAACTGCCCGCCGCCGTGCAGCGCCGGATCGCCGAGGCGGTCGAAGCGGCGGACCCGGGCGCCGACGTGACGCTCAGCATCGCCTGCCCCGAGTGCGGCGCGGCCACCCGGGCCGAGCTGGACATCGCCTCCTACCTGTGGACCGAACTGGACGCCTGGGCACGTGACTTGCTCCTGGACGTCCATCTGCTCGCCACCGCGTACGGCTGGAGCGAGCCGGAGATCCTGGCGCTCAGCCCGCTGCGGCGCCGCTACTACCTGGAGCTGTGTGCGGATGTCTGACCCTTCCGGAGACCGGCCGGGGGACATCCCGGCGCCCGACTTCCTCGACCGGCTGCTCGCCCGGCACGCACCGGCCGCCGCGCCGCGCCCGGGCGTGGCACGCGTCCGGCCTCGGCTGGCGGGGCCGTTCGAACGGATCGAGGCGGTCCGGGGCGCGGCCCCGGATCCGAACGACACCGAGCCCTTGTGGCCCGTCTCCACCCCCTCTCCCGCGCCGCGGGAGAGCACGGCGCACCCGGCCGTTCACGAGGTGCGCACCGAGCGGGAGCGGACGGTCGTACGGATGGAGCGGGACCCGGCGCCGCACGACGCCGCAGCCCGCCCGGATGCGCCCGCCCTGCCGGAGGTGTCACTGCTGCGGCCCGCCACGCCGATCACGCCCGGTCCCCGGCCGGTCCCCGACGCCGCGCGCCGCACGGCAGTACGGGGGATCACGGAGCGGGACACCTCCCCGAGCGCGGCGCCCGTGTCCATCCCCCCGGGCACGGGCGCCGCTTCACCAGCGGCCGTGTCGGCGCTACTGCCCAGCAGCGCGGACACGGCGGCCGCCCGGGACGCCGCGCGGCAGGTCGCGGCCCGGCGCCCCGGACGCGGGACCGAGCGGGTGGTGCAGGTGCAGATCGGGCGGCTGGAGGTGACGGCGGCCGGAACGCCCCAGGGCGGCGGCCGGCAGCGGCCGCGGACCACAGGGCGGCCGGAGACCACGGTGAGCCTGGCGGAGTACCTGGGACGGGGACGCCAGTGAGCGGCACGGACAGCCGTACCGAACGGACGAGACGGATGAGCAGGACGAGAGGGACCGAGGAACCGACGCCATGAGCAACGCTCTCGCCATCGCCCATGTCACCCAGGCTCTCGCGCTGTTGATCGAGAACAACCTGCGGCCCGAGATCGACATGGCGGTCTCCGTGGAGACCCGCAAGCCACCGGCCGAGCCGCCCACCGACCCGACCATCACCGTCTTTCTCTACCAGGTCACTCCCAACGCCTCCCTGCGCAACAACGACCTGCCCACCCGCAGTTCCCAAGGCACCCTGGTCAAGCGCCCGGCAGCCGCCATGGACCTGCACTACGTGATCAGCGCCTATGGAGAGGAGAACGAGCTGGTCGGCCAGCGGCTGATCGGCTGCGTCGTACGAACGCTGCATGAGATCCCCATCCTCCCGGCCGATGTGATCGCGGCGGCGGGCGAACGGCCGTACCTGGCCGGAAGCGACCTGGCCGACTCGGAGCAGCGGGTGCGGTTCACCCCCACTCAGCTGGACATCGACGAGACCTCCAAGCTCTGGGGAATGCTCCACCAGACGCCGTACTCGCTGTCGGTCGCCTACCAGGGGTCACTGGTGCTGATCGAGGGCCGGGAGAAGCCTGTCCCGGCCAAACCCGTGGAGGAACACACCGTCCGCGCCCTGCCCTTCGGCGCCCCAAACGCCCCGGCGCCGCCGGGAGCGCCAGGCCCTGCTCCGGCGGGCACCGCCCCCGTTCCACAGCAGGCTGCCGGGAACGGGACGGGGGACACGGCGGGGCCCGCCGCTGCCAAGAAGGCGCCGCCGGAGAAGAAGGCACAGCCGGCGAAGAAGGCTGAAGCGGCCAGGAAAGCCGAACCGCCGAAGAAGGCTGAACCGGCCAGGAAGGCTGCCGCCAAGACAGCCACCGCCAGGAAGACGGCCGGCTCAACTCGTTCCCGCAAGCCGTCCGGGACCAGTGGATCCGATGCGGCCGGATCCGACGCGGCCGTATCCGATGCGGCCGGGGACCAGGAGAGCTGAAGCACAGTGCGCACAGCGGGGGAGAAGACGGTATGAACACCCATCAGGGCACCGCACGGACAACCGGGCCCGGGACGGACGGCACGGCTCTGGCCGGGGCCGTGCGCGCCGTCCTCGCACGCCTCGACCGGCTGGCCGCCCGCAGCGGCAACAGCGACGGCGACAGCGATGGCGACGATAAAGGCGGGCCTCGGACGGCCGCCCCCGCACCGCCCACTCTGGAAGCCCTCACCGCCTGCTTCAGCCTGAGCTCCTTCGAACGCGACGTCATCCTGCTCACCGCCGCCGCCGAGCTCGACCCCAGCACCGCGAACCGGTGCGCCGCAGCCACCGGGGACCCAGGCCGTGCTCACCCCACCTTCGCCCTGGCCCTGGCCGCCCTGACCGAACCACACTGGAGCGCCCTCACCCCCGTCGCCCCGCTGCGCCGCTGGCGACTGATCGAGCTGGACGACGAGTCCCGGCTCACGACGACCCGGCTCCGGCTCGACGAGCGCATCCTGCACTTCCTGCTCGGCTCCCCTTACCTCGACGCCCGCCTGCACGGCATGCTGCGCCGCACCCCGGCGCCGGACAGTCTCCCCGTCTCCTACAAGCGGGCCGCCGAACGAGTCGCGGCGGGCTGGTCCGCGCCCCGGGCCGACGCCCCGCTCCGCGTCGAGCTCGTCGGCGGCGACGTCCGCAGCCGCGCCGACATCGCGGCCGCGGCCGCCGCCGGCACCGGCCTCGGCCTGTACACGATGGCGGCCGAGGACGTACCCACCGACCCGGCGGAACGCGACCGCTTCGCCCGCCTGTGGCAGCGAGAGGCGATCCTCCTGCCCGCCGCGCTCCTCCTGGAGACCGGCGGACTCGAACGCGAACAGGCCGCCGCCACCGACGCGTTCATCGCCTCGGCCGGCGTCCCGCTCGCCGTTTCCAGCCAGGAACCGGCTCCCAGCGCCCACACCCGTGGCGAGCGCGTGCCTGTCCCCGCTCTCAGCGAGGATGAACACCTCGCCCTCTGGCAGGACGCCCTCGCCGACGTACCGGATGTGCTGCCTGCCCAACTCCGCACCCTGACAGCCCAGTTCCAGCTCCCCCCGCACCTCGTCCGCTCCGCCGCCGCCACCGTCCGCCGCGACCTGCCCACCGCCGGTGCCGGGAAGGAGGGTCCGGACGCCGCCCAACTGCTGTGGCAGGCCGGGCTCACCGAGGCCCGCGTCGGCCTGGACGAGCTGGGGCGGCGGATCGAGCCCGAGGCAGGCTGGGGCGACCTCGTCCTCGCCGAACGGCACTCCCGCGTCCTGCGCGAGATCGTCGCCCATGTCCGCCGGCGCGCCACCGTCTACCAGGAGTGGGGCTTCGCCGGGACCCTGCGCCGCGGCCTCGGCGTCACCGCGCTCTTCGCGGGCGGCTCCGGCACCGGAAAGACGCTGGCCGCGGAGGTGATGGCCAAGGAACTGGGCCTCGATCTGTTCATCATCGACCTCTCCCAGGTGGTCAGCAAATACATCGGCGAGACCGAGAAGAACCTCCGCAAGGTCTTCGACGCCGCCGAACGCGGCGGCGCCCTGCTCCTGTTCGACGAGGCCGACGCGCTCTTCGGCCGCCGCAGTGAGGTCAAGGACAGCCACGACCGCTACGCCAACCTCGAAGTCAGCTACCTGCTGATGCGGATGGAGGCGTACCGGGGCCTGGCCATCCTCACCACCAACATGAAGAAGGCCCTCGACCCGGCCTTCATGCGCCGCATCCGCTTCGTCGTCGACTTTCCCTTCCCCGGCGTGGACGAGCGCGCCGAGATCTGGCGGCGGGTGCTGCCCGCCCAGGCCCCCACCAAGGATCTCGACCCCGATCTGCTGGCCCGGCTCACCGTGGCGGGCGGCTCGATCCGCAACATCGCGCTGTCCGGTGCCTTCCTCGCCGCCGAAGAGGGCGACCGCCTGCAGATGCGGCACATGCTCGCCGCCGCCCGCACCGAATACCTGAAGCTGGAACGCTCTCTGACGCCCTCGGAGGTGCACGGATGGGTCTGAACGAGCCGCGGACACCCGCACCCGAGCAGCAGAGCACCGTCCGAGTGGAGATCGGCGAGCTGGCCCTCGGCGGCTTCGGCCCCGGCACCGACCCGGACCTGGTGTCGGCGGTCTTCCAGAGCGAACTCACCCGGCTCGTGCGGGACGAGGGTGTTCCGCTGGTGGCGGACGGCACCGATCGCGTCATCGACGCCCTCACCCACCTGCCGCCCCTGCCCGCCACCACCTCGCCGGTCAGGATCGGCCAGGCCCTGGCCCGGGCCGTCCACGCGGGTCTGTCGGGCCAGGGCCGGGAGCCGGACACCGCCGCCGACCGCTCCGGGCGGCGCCGATGAGCAGCACCCACGACGCGGGCCAGAACGCCCGTACGTCCTCGGCGGCCGCCAAGCGCCGCAAGCGCAGGGAGCAGGAGCGGGCCGCCGCGTCCCGTACCCCGGAGCCCAAGGACATCGTCAGCGGTGCCGGGTTGCCGCTGGACCCCGGCGAGCGCCGGGAGCTGGAGGAACAGCTCGGCCAGGACCTCAGCCGGGTACGGCTGCACACCGACCGGGACGCGGGCGCGCTCACCGAGCTGCTGGGCGCTGACGCGGTCGCCGTCGGCCAGGACATCTTCTTCCGGGAGGGCGCCTACGCCCCCGGTACCGCCGAGGGCCGGCGCCTTGTCGCCCACGAGGTCCTGCACACCCTGCAGAATCCGCACGGCCTGGGTGCGCTGCGGGTCGGCCGTGACCCGGGCGCGGTCAGCCTGCCCCACGAACCCATCGAGCGGGAGGCCGAACAGACCGCCCAGCAGACCGTACGCGGCGAGAGCCCGGCCCTCGGCCCCGACATCGACCCGGGTCAGACCACCCCCGGCTGGCTCCGCTACGCCACGGTCGACGCCGACCGGATCCGCGCCGAACAGCTCGACCCGGCCACCCTGGTGGACCGGCTGACCAACGGCGTCCTGCGCTCCCTGCGCGGCGACCCGGCCGACCTCTCCGGCCGCGTTCGAGTCGAGCTGTCCCGCATGTCCCCGTACCTGCAGGAGCTCGTCCTCGACCGGCTGGAAGTACGGCTGCTCACCAGCGAGTACGACCGCCTGCTGGAGCGGCTGGCCGAGCAGGAGGCCGACCCGCTCCCGCACGACCTCGAGCCCGCCGACGTCCCCGAGCCGCTGCCGGACGCCCTGGAACTGATCGAGTACTACCGCGAGGCGTACGCGGCCCGTCCCAAGTGGCCCGAGCGCGAGAAGCCCGCCAAGGAGAAGCCCGAGCAGCAGGCCCAGGACGAGCGGCAACAGTCCGGGGAAGAGGAGGAGCAGGAGCGGGAGTCCGCCGAGGCCACCGCGCGGGGCGCAGTCCCCGCACCCTCGTCCTCGGCCTCCTCCGCCTCCCCGCAGGGGCAGCGTCGGGCTGAGGAGAGTCAGTCCGCCGGGCAGAGCGCCGAGTCCGAGGCGGCCAGCGAGGAGCAGGACGCCGAGGGGGACAAGGACGCACGCGAGGAGCGCAGGACCCGCGAGGAGGAGCAGAAGCAGGAGTCGGAGGACAAGGAACAGGACGGCCCGTCCGAATCCGTCACCCCGGGCAAGGAAACGGAGGCCGAGGACGAGGCCGCGACCCGCGACCAGGAGAGCGCCCAGGGCGGGGAGTCCGACGAACCCGCCGAAGACGAGCTCCCCCTCGGCCTCGACCCCGACGCGATGTCCGAGACTGACATCGCCGATCCCGGCTCCGAAGGGGCCCAGGACGCGGAGCCCAAGAAGAACAGCGCCTGGGACGTCGAACTCAAGCCCGACGACTTCCTCCCCAGCTCCGACCTGGACGTCTCCGGCGTCCCCACCGCCGACGAGCTGACCCCGGGATCCAGCACCGAGCAGCAGGCCCCGAGCTTCCCGGCTCCACCGCCCACCAAGGCCGACAAGGTCGAGGAGCAGCGGGAGGCGGAAACCGCCCAGGAGGACGCCGAGGCGGACGTCAGCGACGCCGCGTTCCCGGACGAAGCGGCCGAGCAGGCCACCCGTGACCTGCAGGACGAGCAGCCCCTCGACCAGGAGATCGGCCCGGCTCCCGAGGACACCCCGGCCCCCGAGACCGAAGGCGGCGCTCGCGACACGAGCCCGGCCCCGGAGGACACCACTCCGGAGCCGACCACCCCTGACCCCGAAACGGCGGAACCGGGAAGCGATACTTCCGCCGGAGGAGAGGGCGCCCCGCACCCCGCGGCCGAACCCTCGGCTCCGGAGACCGTGTCCACCTCCGTGGACCAGGCCAAGGCCCTCGGCGGCGCGGGCGCCGTCCGCCAGACAGCCGCCGCGGTCCCCCGGCCCCGCCAGCCGCGCCCCGCCGCCGAAGCGACCGCCACCACAGAGTCGGAGGGCCTCGCCCCCGGCCCGAGCCGGCCGGACACCGCGGAGGCCCCTGCCGCCGACACCCTGGCACCGAGCACGAATCCCGACGCATCCGCCGACGAGGCCGCCCCCGAACCGCAGCCCACCTCGCGCCAGTCGGAGACCTCCGAACCCACGGAGGAATCAAACGCCCCGGTCGCCACCCGCGCCGCGAAGGCCACCCCGGCCCCCGCCCCCAGGGG
>NZ_LLZG01000242.1 GCF_001509475.1 Streptomyces regalis | reverse complement strand
AGCGTCGCAGATGAGCTGAGGTTTCCTGGGCGGACCTGGGTTTTCCTGGATGCCGGGAAAGCGGCCGGTGGTGCTGGGCAGGGGATGGATGCCTGCCGGTGGGCCGCGGACCGTCGCCGCTGGCTGCGGTGCGGGTGCTCATCGTGTGCGGTACCTGCCGCCTTGGCGCCGTCGGCTGCGGCGATTCGGAAGCTGGGGTATCCGCCCCGCCGGACGCTTTCCGCTCCGGTGTGGACCCGGGCGGGGCGGGGACCCCGCGTCGCTTTCCTGGGCACGGGGCGGATTCTCAACGAGGCCGGAATCCGCTCCGGCCTCACCAACACCGCCACGCTACCGACGTCATCGAAGCGACCACTCCCCTCGACCGCAACTCTCACCCGAAAGCATGACAGGCGGACAAACGCCACTCATCCGCCACGCGGCCATGACACCGAA
>NZ_LLZG01000241.1 GCF_001509475.1 Streptomyces regalis | reverse complement strand
GTGATGTACCTGCGCAAGCAGGGCCCGGGTCTGGTCACCGCCGCCGACATCGCGCCCCCGGCCGGTGTCGAGGTGCACAACCCCGACCTCGTCCTCGCCACGCTCAACGGCAAGGGCAAGCTGGAGATGGAACTGACGGTCGAGCGTGGCCGCGGTTACGTCTCCGCCGTGCAGAACAAGCAGGTGGGCCAGGAGATCGGCCGTATCCCGGTCGACTCCATCTACAGCCCCGTGCTGAAGGTCACGTACAAGGTCGAGGCGACTCGTGTCGAGCAGCGCACCGACTTCGACAAGCTGATCGTCGACGTCGAGACCAAGCAGGCGATGCGTCCGCGTGACGCCATGGCGTCGGCCGGTAAGACGCTGGTCGAGCTGTTCGGTCTCGCCCGTGAGCTGAACATCGACGCCGAGGGCATCGACATGGGCCCGTCGCCCACGGACGCCGCCCT
>NZ_LLZG01000240.1 GCF_001509475.1 Streptomyces regalis | reverse complement strand
GCTACGAACGCAAAGCCGACCACTTCCTCGCCTTCACCAGCATCGCCTGCACCCTGATCTGCTACCGCAGGCTCACCAAATGAGATGACGTCTTAGCCGGACGGACGAGGTTGCCCGCGGCTGGTTGGACGGGCGGTGCCCGCGGGCTTGGCAGATGGGCGGGGCTGCCCCCGGTTGGCGGACGGACGAGGTACCCGCGGCTGGGCGGGCGGGGCTGCGTGTCGGGGCCGGGTCACTGCCGCGGCTGGTGCGGTAGTGACGGAATTGGCGACGCGGCCTGCGGGGAGGGCGCGTACTCCTGCGGCGCCGCAGTCGCCCGCGGCGGGAAGGGGACGTGTCGGGGGGTGTCCGCCCGCAGCGGCCGGCGTCCACACACGGCACGCTCCTGAGCGACCGAGCCGCCGGACCGAGGACGGACACCCCCCGGCACGGCCCCGACCCACAACGCACCCGCAGGC
>NZ_LLZG01000239.1 GCF_001509475.1 Streptomyces regalis | reverse complement strand
AAGCACGGCCGAGCGGCGCCGTCATCGAGATCATCGAGAGGGGCGCCACCACCGGCGACGAGCCCGGTCGGAGCGTCATCGTCCCCAACGACGTCCGAATCAATGGCCAGTCGCTCCTGGCGTCCGCCGACGATCCGGTCATCGTCCACGAGATGAGCACCCGCGGTGACGAGCTCGTCCGCGTCACCCTCACGCTCTTCGCCCGCCGCGTCAGTATCCGCGCCGAGAACGACGCCGAGGGGGCCACGTGAGCACTGCACCCATCGTGCTCATCGCAGGAACCACCGCCGAGGCTCAGCAGTACTGCCGCGAGACCGGACTCCAGCCTCGCGACGTCATCTACGCGTCCAACCCGGTCACCCTCCACGGACTGCGGCGACCCGCAGTCGTTCGCGTCGGAAGCTGGCAGCAGCGTCCCGACCTTGCCGACATCGAGGCCGCCCTCACCGTAGGCTCGGCCTGACGAATGGAGC
>NZ_LLZG01000238.1 GCF_001509475.1 Streptomyces regalis | reverse complement strand
CGGGGCGCGTTGGGAAGAGTCGGCAGATCTGTGCCACCGGCAGCTCGTGCAGCAAGAGGTCATGGCGGTGCGGGGTGGAACGGATCTGCCCATCTCGGAATGACCTCACTCCCGTACGGCATCGGACAGCTCGAACCACACGACCTTCCAGCCGGGCGCGCGGGAGTGGCTGATCGCCGGGATCACCGGGTAGCGGCCCCACGCGTCCGCCAGCGCTTCTACCAGGTACAGGCCGCGGCCGAAGTCCTGGTCCGGGGTGCAGGGCAGGGGGTCGGGGAGTTCCGGGTGGTTGTCCATGACGCCGATGCGTACGGCGCTGCCGCGGGAACGGAGTCTGACGGTGACGGGGCCGTCCGAGTGCTTCACGGAGTTGGAGACCAGCTCCGAGGTCAACAGTTCGGCGGTGTCGGCGAGTTCGGGTGTGTGGGCGTATCCGAGGAGTGCGGTGCGGATGGTGTGGCGGGCGATCGAGAGGACTCGGGGGTCGTTGGGGAGCTTGAGGTGGCACTCCCAGGG
>NZ_LLZG01000237.1 GCF_001509475.1 Streptomyces regalis | reverse complement strand
GGGTGGGGTGCCGCTGAATGGGGGGTTCTGCTTCTGATGGGGAGTCAGGCGGCGTGTCGGATCATGGGGAGGGGACGAATTCGGTTAAGGGCTGCGGGGATCCGTTGATCGTGTCGCAGCCGGCCTTGCGGAGGCGCGGCCGGTGGTGGGCCGACTGGAGTAGCCGGGCGCGAGGCGGAGATTCTCCGGATCGGTCCGGCATCGGCAGCCTGGCTCGGGATGGGGGGCGCGGCTCTTCCCGAATAGCTCACCGACAGCCCGGGTGCCTCGCTGAGGGAGTGGGCGAGCAGGTCGTTCGTGAGGTGCGGGGGCTCGCCGCGGATGAAGGCGACCTGGGCGGCCACAGCCAGGAGAGTTCCACGCGGGCGTGGGCGAAGGCGCCGCCGCCGGAGTTCGGGCAGGGGCACCGCAGCGCCGCTGAAACCTACGGCCAGGGGCTGGCCATGCCCGGTCGGCGTGCCACTCGGCGTGCTTTCCATCGTTCCGGACGGCGTTGAGGCTGTCCCGGTTTCAATCCGTCCCCTGCCCCCCTGCCC
>NZ_LLZG01000236.1 GCF_001509475.1 Streptomyces regalis | reverse complement strand
CCGCGAGGTGGTGGACGCAAGCGGCCGCCAGCGCGGTGTGGTCCAGGCCCACCCACCAGCCTCGCTCCGGATGCACGGTGCGGCCGATGGCGACGGAGGGGAAGTCCAGGGCGGCCAGGTGATCGACCCGGTCGTCCTCCAGCCTGATCTCCATCAGGATCGCGCCGTCGACCCGACGCTCCCCCAGCAGCCGCTGGAAGGAACGGTCGCTGTCCACACCGCTCGGCGACAGCAGCACGTCGTAGTCATACGCTGCCGCGGCCTCCACCACACTGCCGATGAAGTCCAGCTGCATGCCCGTGTAGTGGTTCCCGGCCGGCGGAAAGACCAGGCCGATCGTGCTGGTCCGCCCGTTGGCCAGGGCGCGTGCACTGGCGCTGGGCCGGTAGCCCAGCTCGTCGACGACCCGCTGGATCTTCCGGCGCGTGTCCTCCGACACCGGGCGCTTCCCGCTCAGCGCGTAGGACACGGTGCTCCGCGAGACACCGGCCCGCCGGGCGATCTCACCGATGTTCACGGGAACTCCTTGCTCGAACCG
>NZ_LLZG01000235.1 GCF_001509475.1 Streptomyces regalis | reverse complement strand
CTCGTCGTCCCGGGTGACCTCGCGCAGGGCGGAGGCGGCCAACTGGTATGCGCCCGGGTCGGTGAAGCGGAGGCGGACGTGTCCGCCGGGGATGAGTCGCTTCAGTTCCTCGGCGGTGCCTTCGGCGGCGATCTTGCCGTCGTTGAGGACGGCGATGCGGTCGGCGAGTTCGTCGGCTTCCTCCAGGTACTGGGTGGTGAGGAAGACGGTGACGCCGCCCGTGACCAGCTCGCGGATGATCTGCCACATGGTGTGCCGGGAGCGCGGGTCGAGGCCGGTGGTGGGCTCGTCGAGGAAGATGATCCGCGGGTTGCCGACCAGGGTCATGGCGATGTCGAGGCGGCGCTTCATGCCGCCGGAGTAGGTGGAGGCGGGCTTCTTCGCGGCGTCGGTGAGGTCGAAGCGTTCCAGCAGTTCGGCGGTGACCTGCCGTCCCTCGCGCTTGGAGAGGTGGTGCAGGTCCGCCATGAGGAGCATGTTCTCCTCGCCGGTGATCAGGCCGTCGACGGCGGAGAACTGCCCGGTGACACCGATCGCGGCACGCACC
>NZ_LLZG01000234.1 GCF_001509475.1 Streptomyces regalis | reverse complement strand
GTCAGGCACGGGCGAGTTCGGCGGCGCCGAAGGAGACGTCGAACCGGTCGCACCAGATGCTGACGCTGCTGTACCGGGCCGGATCGACGTCTTCGGGCACGACGTAGTTCTGGCTGCCCTTGTTGCCCTTCAGCTTGCCGAGGCTGACGTACTCGCCGTCGTCGAAGACCCCCCAGCCGGCCCGGCCTTCCTTCACCGGCGCGTCCGTCAGCCACACGCGCAGATCCGGCCCGTTGCTGGTGTCGAGGTCCTCCAACCGCACGACATGGGAGCCGTCGGCCAGCCGCACAAGCCTGACCTTGCCCGACGTCGCGTGCTCGTGGCTGACGAGTTCACCGCTCGCCAGCGTCACGGGTCCCGACGGAGCCGGCGCGGAGGACTCCCCGGACGGCGCCGGAACAGGCGACTTCGAGGCGCTCACGGCCTCGGGCAGCGCCTCCTGGACCGTCTCGTCCTGCCACAGCTTCCACGGCTGGAACCAGTACAGCCCGAACCCGGCCCCCGCGACAGCCACCACCAGCAACCCGACCACCCACGGCCTGACCAGCACGGTCCGCACCCGCCCCATCCCGTTCCTCCTCCTGAGAACCATCCG
>NZ_LLZG01000233.1 GCF_001509475.1 Streptomyces regalis | reverse complement strand
TTCTCCGCGGTGAGGACGGCCCGGTGGTCGAGGTGGGCGCGGCCGTCGGCCAACACCTTGGCCACGGCGTCGAGTTCGGTGCCGGGATGTGTCTCGACGAACGTGGTGTGGCCGTCGTCGAGGAGGGTTTGGATGGTGGGGTGGAGGAGGACGGGGTTGGCGAGGTTGTCGTACCAGTAGTCAGCCGTGAGCTCGGTGGTGACGAGGGGTGCGCCCGTCAACGTCGAGTAGAAGGCGATGGTGCTCGCCTTCGGGCGGATGTCGGCGAGGAGTTCTTGCAGGGTCTCTCGCAGCGCGTGGACGTGGGGGGTGTGGGAGGCGTAGTCGACGGGGATGGTGCGAGCCCGCACGTCCCGCTCGTTGAGGGTGGTGACGAGGTGGTGGAGTTGGTCGGTGTCGCCGGCGATGACGGTGGTGGTGGGTCCGTTGAGGGCGGCGATGTGGAGGTCGGTGTGGTTGGCCAGGAGGGTGCGGGTGTCGTCGGCCGATAGCGGCAGAGAAGCCATGCCGCCGGTGCCGGCCAGTTCAAGGAGGGTTTTGGAGCGGAGGGTGACGATTTTGGCGGCGTCGTCGAGGGTGAGTGCTCCGGCGGTGTAGGCG